>JAJAPZ010000018.1 GCA_020523905.1 Candidatus Obscuribacterium magneticum | reverse complement strand
CGGGAGGGATTTTCGATGATGATTTTTTCAATCTGGCTGGATTCGATCTTTTTAAGCGGATTCACCTCTCGGATGGTGGGCCGGCCTTTAAAATAAAGGAACACAGCCACCGCCATCAAGGCCAAGAAAAGAATGAAAAGTTGAACGATCTTTTTCACGATCCCCCCCGGTATTGAAGAGGCAATAGCGCCAGGCGCGTCCGGTGCCGCATCCAAACGATAAGCCCCGCGATGAGAGAGAGGAGCGGAAGAAAGATCACCATAAAATACTTGATCAGGGCGCGAGGCGTGTTGGACAAAGGTTTCAGCGGCCGGAGGGCGGCCCCTTTTGAGCGGATCGACAAGAGCGCTTCGTCCTGAACGGACCAATCCAGGAGATTTAGAAAGAGCGTGTAGTTTGAAGGGGCGGGTGGATAGTCCGAACGGATAAAGCGCGAGCAACCAAAAACGATCACCCGGCCCTTACTCTTCGGCGCCGCCGGGTCCGGATTGAATGTTCCCTCCATCAACAGGCCCACATTAAATGGCCCTTCCACGCTGTCGACGGGTTTCTTTCGTCGTTCCAGGGGGGAAAGATTATAGGGGCTCGTGTCGAGCCAGCTGAATTTTGAGCTCCGGGCCAATGGCGTGTAGAAAACGCCAGCCACCTCATTCTCAACTTTATAGATGAGAGGTGAAACGAAGGGGAAAGAAACCCGGTCAATGTCTTTGGTGGCGGGATTGTCTCGATCCAAATCCGAAACCAGTGGGAAATACGGATAATCAATCACATTGATCATCTGAAACATGCCTTGGACGGAACGAATCTGAATGCGATCGGCCTGCATGTCCACCACGAGAGCTTGCCGGAAATCCACGCCCCATTCTCTCAGAAGATCTTCCAAACCGCTCCGTTGAGGCATAGCCCGGAACTCCTCCAGCGTAACATCGTACCGATCGATCAGAAGCCCAAGCGTCCCCCCCGTTTGCACCCACTTCCTCAGTTGGTCGACCGCCCCGGCCTCCAGCGTTTTCGAGGGACCCAGACACCAAAGTGTTTTGATCCCCGGCGGCACCGCCTCATTCAAATTAACCGGGAGGATTTCGTACTGTTTTGCCAAGAGGGGCTGAAGTCCCTCCAGGGTGCTGCTCGACAAGGTCAAGGCGCCGCCGTTTTGGATGAGTCCCACTTTGATTTGCCCCGGAAAAACGAGCTTTTTGATGCGGCTGGTGATCTCGTATTCCAGGCTGCCGGTATCCTGAATAAATGGGATGGCCTCCTTTTGATCCGCATAGATGATGGAAAGACCCATGAAGCATTCTTTGACTTCCCGTCGGTCGCGTTCCCGGACATCGAGCTGAACCGGCATGACGCCGGATTGCATCGCTTCCGAGCGGGCCTTCGTATCATTGGAAGGATCCAGATACTCGATGCGAATCTTCCCATGAGAGGCTCGACGATACTCTCCCAAAAGGTCCCTTAAGTATTTCTCATTCAGGTTATAGGGCGGCGGGAGGTTGGCGGTGTAAACGATACGGATGAGGAGGGTGTCGTCCAGCCGGCCGAGGATTTCTTTCGTGCCCCGCGATATGGAGAAGGCGTGCCCTTCCGAGGTATCCAACCGAACTGGAATATAGCTGATGATAAAATTGAGCACGGCCAGGATGCCGAGGACCAAGGCCGCTCCCGTCCAAGAGAAAATGTATTTCTGCCGGCGCAATGCGATCAAAGAAGAAGAGGAAGACATTCTTTTTAAAACCTCCTCGTGCTGAGTCGCAAAACGGACAAATAAAGGAAAAACAAAATCACCGACGCAAAATAAAGAAGATCCCGCAGATCCCACACCCCTCGGGAGAGCGTGTTCAGATGAGACCCCACTCCGACAAAGTCGGCCAGCTGAGATAAAACCCCCGGAAATAAACCGTAAAATTGACCGAGGAGGAAAAAGATGGTGCACAGGATCATTCCCAGAATGAGCGCGACGACCTGATTCTTGGTGAGAGTAGAGGCAAAAAGCCCCATCGCGCCAAAAAGGAGACAAACAAAATACAACCCGGCCAAAAGACCGATGCTGGCCCCCCAATCCACTCCCTGGGGGTGGCTGGTCAAAAACGTGATGATAAAAGGGTAAAAAAGAAGCCCGCCGATGACGAGGGCCACCAATCCCGCAAACCCCAGGAACTTGCCCAACACAATCTCCCAATCGCGCAAAGGAAGAGTGGAAAGCGGCTCGAAGGTTCCGGAGCGGATTTCATCGGAGATGAGCCCCATGGTCAGCGCGGGGATCACAAACCAAAGGATCCACGGCGCCAGCATCCCCACCCCTTCAATCGACGCTGTCCCGTTCATAAAAAATTGGGGAGCGAAAATGGTCCCGATGAATCCATAAAAGAAAATGGCCACCACGTAGGCGATCGGCGATTCGATGGAGTGACGGAAGGTGCGGAAGGAGAGAGTAAGAACGACGCGCCAATCGATGAACTTAGCCACGGAAGCCTCCCTCCCCGGGGATCGTCTCCCCAACAGTAAGCGCCTTGAACACGTCCTCCAGACTCAAGCGTTCGTAATGAATGGAGAGAGGAACCCAATTCCGTGCGACGGCCAACCGAAACACGTCTTCGCGCACATCCCGGCTGGCGTCGGACTCCAGGACGAACCCCTCTTCGAGGCCGTCTTTGCTCTTTTGTTGTTCGACATGGGTGACGCCGGAAATACCTCTCAAGTTTTGCATGATCTCTTCCATCGGGCCCCTTAGTGCCACAAAAAGACGGGCGATGTTCTGCATGTGACCGGAAAGATCCGAGGGGGAGCCATCCGCCACGATCTTTCCTTTATTGATGATGATGACGCGATCGCAGGTGTGCTGAACTTCGTGCAGGATGTGCGTTGATAGGATGAGGGTCTTTTGCTTCTTGAGCTCCTGGATCAGGTGGCGGACTTCCTGGACCTGGTTTGGGTCCAGGCCTGAGGTCGGCTCATCCAAAATGAGAACATCCGGATCATGAATGATCGCTTGGGCCAATCCCACGCGCTGCCGGAAACCTTTTGAGAGCTCGCCCAATTTCCGGCCCACCACCGATTCCAAGGAGCACGTCTTCAGCACTTTTTTCACCCGTTGCATACGGTCGGCCGTATCCACCAGTCCGCGAAGACGCCCCACAAAATGCAGGTACTCCGTCGTTTCGATGTCCTCCGGCAAGGGGTTATTTTCCGGCAGGTAACCCAAGCGGCGCCGGATGGCCAACGAATCCGTTAACAGATCATGCCCCATCAACTGGGCGGCCCCCTCATCCGGCGGCAGGTATCCCGTGAGAAGACGCATGGTCGTCGTTTTTCCCGCCCCGTTGGGACCCAAGAAACCAACGAGCTGGCCCTGGGGGATGTCAAAACTGATGCCATCCACCGCCACCGTGGCGCCAAATCGCTTGGTCAGATTCTGAACGTGTATCATCGGAATTGTTTAATAGAAGTTGGATCGACCCGATTTATAGCTTTGATTTAAACGAATTTCAAGCGTCTGGACGGTAAAGAATGAAAAGCTACACCGGCCAGGGGCGGAGGGGGGGCGCTTCGTGAAGGTGGCTCTGAGCCTCCGAGAAAAGCTCGGTCAAACGATCTTCCCCCAGAAGTGTCATGGAGGCGGGAAAGGCTTCGGCTTCTTCCTTGAGAATGTGAGATTCCAAGGCGCGAGAAAATTTCAGAAAGGTATCCCGCCATTCAGCGGTGAGAGAGTTGCCTTTTAACTCCGCTTCGAGCCAATCCAAGACCTCATTGATTTCCGTATGGTCGTTGTTAAGAGTGTCCATAAACGCATGATCAATCCGAACCTTCGAATCTTTCTTGATGGCGTTTCGAACCAAGGGATAGTAAAAAATATCTTCATACCAGGAATGGAGCGTCAGTCGATCTCTGACGGCCCCCAATCCCTCCCGGAGCCGGTCGATCTTCGACTTCTCTGATGGCGGTTCAGTTAAAACACCAAGATCCCCTATCATTTTTAACAGGATCTTGTGGTCCTCCAATAAATGGTCGGTTATCTTCATATTGACCTCACGAACTCCACGAACGCTTTAAGTGATGAAACGTCATTCCCGCCTTCGCGGGCATGACGACGCTGTTTGTTTTTGAGTCGTTCATATTAGCAAGAACATTCATGAACCTTAAAAAGTTCTCAATTTGAGGTGGCGAATCGGATGAATCGCGCCAAGGCCGCCAAGCTGGTCTCGTTCTCTTGATGGACGAACCGAACGCCCACCGGAGGTCCCGGAATAAAGGAAAGGACCGTCGCCGGTTGTGAGACAATTTTTTGAAAGGTCGCCTCCGGCAGGGCGTGGCCGGAGCGGAAATAGATCACAATATCCTCGTTGTCCTGATGCACTTCGGAAATCTCATGCCGGCCCGCCAAAAGACGCAAGGAGGCCGCTTCCAACAGGGTCTGAACCGGCTCCGGCAAGGGACCGCAGCGGTCGATCATCTCCTCTTTTAACTTTATCAGTTTGTCTTCATCGGCCGACAAAATTCTTTTATACGTATGGATCCGCTCCGATTCCGCCGGCATGTAATCATCCGGAATGTAGGCCGAGAGCGCCAACTCCAACACGGGCCCCTTGAATTCCTCCGCCACCGCTTCGCCTTTGAGGCGCTGGATCTCCTCATTCAAGAGCCGGCCGTAGGTTTCGATCCCGACCGCGGCGACGCTTCCGTGCTGCTGGGGTCCCAGGAGATTCCCCGCGCCCCTGATTTCCATGTCCCGCAAGGCCAGACGAAATCCCGATCCGAGGGCGGTAAACTCCCGCAAGGCCTGGAGCCTTTTCTTGGCTTCTTGCGTCATGCCCGCCGAAGAATGAAAAAGATAACACGTGGCCCGCGTCCGCGATCGCCCCACGCGGCCCCGAAGCTGATACAACTGCGCCAGGCCGAATTCCTCCGCTTCTTCCACGATGAGGGTGTTGACCGAAGGGATGTCCAGCCCCGATTCGATGATGGTTGTCGAAAGGAGGATGTCGTATTTCCGACGGAGAAAACCGTGCATGGTCGTCTCCAGTTCATGCTCCCGCATCTGCCCATGGCCGACCCCGATCCGCACCGATGGCAGAAGGCCTTCCAACCAACGTTTGCGGGCCAAAAGAGTTTTCACCCGGTTGTGCACGTAAAAAACCTGCCCCCCGCGATCGAGCTCTTCCTGAACGGCCCTGGCCACCACGTCCTCATCGAAAAGGCCGACGTGCGTCAGAATCGGAAGCCGTCCCTCCGGCGCCGTCTCAATCACGGATAAATCTTTGATGCCTCCCATCGCGGAAGCCAGTGTCCGAGGGATTGGGGTGGCGGTCAACGACAGCACATCCACCGTTTCCCGGAATGCCAACAGCTTTTGCTTCTGCCGGACGCCGAAGCGGTGCTCTTCATCAACGATGACGAGCCCCAATTCCTTGAACTGCACATCCGCCGAAAGGAGGCGGTGGGTCCCGATGACGACATCGACGCCCCCCTTCGACAGATTCCTGACGATTTTCTTCTGCTCGGCCGGCGTTTGAAACCGGGAGAGAAGGCTCACCGTCACCGGATAATCGGCGAGCCGCTCGGTGAAATTGCGGTAATGCTGCTCCGCCAAAATGGTTGTTGGGCACAAGAGGGTCACTTGCTTCCCGGCCAAGGCGCATTTAAGGGCCGCCCGCATGGCGACTTCCGTTTTCCCATAGCCGACGTCACCGCAAATGAGCCGGTCCATGGCTTTGGGGCTCATCATGTCGGCCTCCACGTCCTGGAGCGTCTTTTCCTGATCCGGGGTCAACTGAAAGATGAAGCTGGCGGCAAACTCCTCTTCCAAATGGGTGCGGGCGGGAAAGGCATGGCCCGGACGGACGGCCCGCTGGGCGGCCTGATTCAAGAGGTCGGCCGCCAATCGGGCCACGTCCTCGCGAACGCGGGACTTGACACGCTCCCAGGTTGAGGTATCCAGACTGGACAACGAAGGGCGGTGGCCTTCGGCCCCCAGATACCGTTGGACCTGTTGCAAGTCAAAAATGGGGACATAGAGTTTGTCCCCCCCTTTGTATTCGATGGCCAGGAATTCCGAAATGACCCGCCGCACTTTGAGAGACCGAAGGCCCAGGTAACGGCCAATGCCGTGTCTTTCGTGAACCAAGTAATCGTTGGGAGCGATGTCGAAGGGAGACGCCAGGGCGGCGCCGCCTTCAAATTTTGGAAGGCGAACCCGCTTCCGGTAACGGCCGAAAATCTCACTGTTGGAGAGAACGGCCAGGTGCCGGTCCATATCCAGAAAGCCATGCTCCAATTCTCCGATGATGAAGAGAGGCATCCAAGGTTCGCGCTCGCCTCGGGCACGGGTCGAGGGTTCCGCCAACAACTCCTCCAACCGGTCCCATTCGCCCTGGTTGTGGCAAAAGACGGCGACGCGCCAATCCTCCCCTTGCCACTTTTGCAGGCGCTCTTTGAGAACGGGGATTTGTCCGAGAACGGGAGGCGAATCCCCAAAGTTTGCGTTTTCCCCTTCTGTCCGAAAGGGGCCCACCCGCCGCGAACGGATCTCCGGCCATTTTTCTTCCAGAGAGCGATCGTCCCCAATAGAGGCAAAATGGACGATGTCAGTTTCCTTCGGGATGATGCCGGCCAGCGTCTGGTTTGATCCCGCCAACACGGGATGGAGAACCGTGTCCGTTCGATATCCTTCCGATCGCTGGGAATAGAGATCGATGGGGCGAAGCGCTTCGATGGTGTCCATGTTCCAAACAATGCGAATGGGCGCCGGTTCTTCTGGCGGCCATATATCTGTGACGTCGCCGCGAATCGCGACCTCGCCCACCTGCTCCACGCGCTCGGTGCGGGAGTAATTGGCTTCAGCCAGGCGATCGAGGAAACCGCCTCTTTTGATGGTGAGTCCCGGCTTTAATGGGAATGTCTTTTTGCGGAGGCCCTCGGGGTCATCGCACGGCAGACTCAAACCCTGGATTGATGTCACCAGAGTCCGCACTTTCCCGAAAAGCCATCCGTGAAGGGAAACTTGACGCTGGGGTTCATCATCTAAAGTATAGCCGGCCACCTCAAAAGGCGGAGGCAGGCCCCAGTCCCGCAGTTTAAAGAGGGCCCGCATGTCGTCAACCACACCCAAGACATCGTCTTCCTCGGACACAACGATGAGGGACTTGGCCGGAAGAGATTGGTTAATAAACCACCAGGGAAATGCCCCTCGGGTTAAGCCCCCGATGAGAGAAATTTCATTCATTTCAATTCCAGACCGGCCACCGCTTCAACGTGCGACGTCTGCGGAAACAAATCCACCGGTGTGATGCGGATCACTTGATAGGCTTGACCCAGAATTTTCAAATCGCGCGCCAGCGTGGCCGGGTGACACGATACATAAACAATCCGCCGCGGTTTGAGCTTGACCAAACCTCCGGTCACCCCTTCGCCGCACCCGGATCGCGGGGGATCCAGAATAACCACCAACTTCTCGGGATCGAGTTTTTCCAATAAGGACGACGTCCCATTAAATAAATCTTCAACCGGAAGCGCCATGAATTGAGCATTGCCGATGCCGTTGGCTTGCGAATTTTCACGCGCGTCTCTGACCGCCTCCGCCACGCTTTCGACACCGATCGCACTCCCTGCTTCCCGCGCGGCCAACAGGGTGAGGGCCCCCACACCGCAGTAAAAATCCAAAACTGTCATACTCTTATCGAGCCGCGCCTCTTCCAACGCCTTTAAATACAACTTCTCGGCGGCACCGGTGTTGACCTGAAAAAAGGAGCCCGGCCGAAAACCGATTTTCAATCCCGACATCTCCTCCTGAATTTTATCCTTTCCCCACAATCTCACCCAGCGAGGCCCCAGGATGACGTGCGACCGGCTGCTTTGAACATTTTGGTGTAGCCCGATAATTTTAGGATGGGCTTTCCTCAACTCCTCCAAGGCCCTCTTCTGTGCCGGAAAGTCTGCACTCGAGGTGACAAAGGTGACGAGAGCTTCTCCCGCCCGATTGGTCCTTATGAGCAAATGGCGGAGCCAGCCGCGGTGGCGGTCTTCCTCGTAAGGCGCCCATTTATACTTTTTGGCCAGGGATTTGACCGTCAACACAATCCTGACGGAACTCTCCGGCTGCACGACACAATCCTCAAACTCAACGATTCGGTGACTCTCCGGCGCGTAGAAACCCGCCACGAGGTCCCTTCCCGAGCGTCCAAATGGCACCTGAACCTTGTTCCGATACCGCCATTCCTGAGGCGATTCGACAGTCTCACTAATATTTACATCGGAAAAACCTCCAATCCTTCTCAAGCAATCGAGTAAAAGATCTCTTTTAAATTTCCGCTGGGAAGGAACATCCATGTGCTGCCAATCGCATCCACCGCACCACAGGGATTTCCGGCCCGGTTGGAAATGAAGGGGACACCGAGGTTCAACGCGTGACGGAGAGGGCCGCCTTAATTCGAGAGGAAGCCAGCGACCGTATGTTTTTCGCTGATCGAAGAGACGGCACCGCAGGGTTTCGCCCGGTAGGCTGTAGGGAACGAAAGCGATCATTTGGCGATCGGCTTTCCCTGGTTCTTCACGGCCGATGCCGTCCCCTTCCGGGGCCAGCCGGTCGATGTTGATGACGGCGTCGGTCATCGAAACATTGCCGTCATTCCCGCGTAAGCGGGAATCAAGGACGTGAACACCGGACTGGATTCCCGCTTACGCGGGAATGACGACAGTGCATTTCTCCTGACACTCGCATCAGCCTCACAGTAGACAGGCCAGGGCGTCCCGGCCCGTCATGTCTATGCGGACCCCGCGGTCCGACGCTGCTTTGGTCACCGCCGCAATTTTGGCTTTGAGAAGGTCGTCGACGCTATTGACACCCCGAACCAGAGCCGCGGCCACGCCCATTTTCTCAGCTGTCTCCATACTGAGATACCCGCACATGACAAACCCGTGTTTCCCATGCACCAGCACCAGGGGGGCTTTGGACAGTTCAATCACCACCCCCGTCCCCTTCTTTCCGTCGATCTCCACATCCATTGTCTTCATTAATTCCTCCATCCCCTTCTGTTGAGTCGATTATCCCTTTCCCTCGGAAGCCCCGTCAACGGGAATCTGCTTCGGATTTAGAGGCTTTCACTTCTCGTCGGTCATTTAGTAAAACACTCGGACACCGCTTATGAGCCAATTCTTAATTGCCAATATCGGCAGCTACCCACGCACCGGCGAAACGAAAGACCAGCAGCGCCACCGCCGAGCCCTGCAATTTTTCCAGACCGGCGAGATTTCGAAACACGCCCTGCGCGACATCGAACAGTCCGTGGTTCAGGAAATCGTCCGGGAACAAATCGAGGCGGGGCTGGACGAAGTGACCGACGGTCTGGTTTCGTGGCCGGATCCCATCTCCCGCCTCCCGTCGAAATTGCGCGGATTTAAAACGGGGGGGCTCCGCCGCTACTTCAACGCCAACTTCTATTACCGTATCCCCATCATCGTGTCCAAACCCAAAAGGAAAAAACCTCTTCTCATCGACGATTACGAATTCGCCCAGGGAATCTCCAACAAGCCCCTGCGCGTCGTTCTCACCGGGCCCCTCACCCTGGCGGTCCACTCGAACTCAAGTATGAAGTCGTATTCCTCCGTTCAAAAGCGCCTTCCCCTTTTCTGCGACATTTTACAGGAAGAGATCGACGGCCTGATCAAAGCCGGGGCGAAACTCATTCAAATCGACGAGCCGTCATTAACAACGCATCCGCAACACCTGCCCCTTGTGGAAAAATGCTTGGAACGCTTTTTTGGGAGCTTCTCGCAGGCTCGCCTGATCCTAGCCGTGTCCTTCGGCGCCATTGGTTCTCTCATCGACGCCTTGCTTTACTTTCCCATTCACGCCCTCAACCTGGACCTCACCTATGACGGAAAGAAACTGATAGACGATCTTTTGAAGAAAAAGACACGGCTCATCATCGGCTTTGGCGCCATCAACGCCCGCACCACACGACTGGAGCCGGTCGATCCTATTTTGAAAACTCTCCGGCAATACATTGAGACTCATAATCCGCCTCTTTGTTATCTGACTCCGTCGACGGGGCTCGAATTTCTCCCGCGGGATATCGCCTTTCAAAAACTGAAACTCTTGGCCAAGATTAAAGAAGAAGTACGGCTCTGGCTCGAGAAAGAAAGGGACACGTGATGAAAAAGAAGAAAAAGGCGAAACCCCTTAACGCCGGCCGGCGAAAGTTGGCCGCCCTGGGGATTGAGCTTCCCCTCTTCCCCACGACCTCCGTCGGTAGCCTCCCCCTCCCTCAAGAGCTCCGGGAGATGCGGTTTAAAGTGACGCGGGGCGTCCAGTCGGCGGCGGAATTGGAACGCCGGGAAAAACTCGCCCTCGAACACTGGATTCACGCGCAGGAACGTCTGGGGCTGGACGTTCTTGTGGACGGCGAACTCGATCGGGGCGACATGGTGAGCTTCTTCGCCCAAAAAATCGAGGGCTTCCAGCCCGGCGGGACGGTGCGCGTTTACGGAAACCGCTATTACAGAAAGCCCATCATTGGCGGAAAGCTGGAATGGCGCGGGCCTCTCACCGCGGCCCGCTGGCATTACGCCCAACGTTTGACCCATCGGCCGATGAAGGCGGTTTTAACCGGTCCCTACACGTTGGTCGATTGGTCATTCAACGAATATTACACCTCACGCGAAGCGGCGCTGGAAGCCCTGGTGAAGATCATGCGGAATGAAATCCGGGCGCTGACGGAGTTGGGAGCGAAAATCATTCAAATTGACGAACCGGCCCTCGCCTCCCACCCCAAGGATTTCCCTCTCTTTTTGAATGCCTTGAAAGAATTGGTCTCCAGTTTCAAAGCCTACTTTATCCTCCACCATTGCTACGGGGACCTGTCGCCCCTGTGGGAGAAGATGGAACGCCTCCCCGTCGACAACTTTTCTTTCGAGGCGACCAACAGCCTCAAGATCCTCCGCCCCTTGCTTAAGAAACACCCGACTAAAAAAGACATCTCCTTCGGCGTCATCGATGTGCACAGCCATATCGTGGAAACACCGCGCCAGGTGGGTGATGCCATCCGGGCGGCCCGACAGGTCCTACCAGCGGATCAATTGTGGATCTCTCCCGATTGCGGGCTTAAAACCCGGACGATGGAAGAGGCAACGGAGAAACTTGAAGTGATGGTCAACGTCGTCGAAAAGTGGCGGGAAAAAACGCGGGCCAAATTTATCCACTAAATTTGACCCGCTTTGACAACGAAGGGGTGCTTTTAGCAACCGCAGGGTTTTCTTGGACCCATCTCAATCACCTCCAAAATCGCCCGTTATACCGGCGCAAGCCGGTATCCAGGGATTAAAAACGAATTTAGATTCAGGTTTAAGGCCTAGATTCCGGCTTCCGCCGGAATGACGAACCTACACGCCCACAGCAGCGAAATATTCCTTGGCCTTCACAGGATCGGCCTTCATGGTCTTGGTCCCCGGCTTCCAACTGGAGGGGCACACCTCGCCCGTCTTTTCCACCTGCTGGAAAGCAGCCAGGACGCGCAAAACCTCTTCTGGATTCCGCCCCACGGACAAGTCATGGACAACCTCATAGACGATCTGGCCCTTGGGGTTAACGATGAATAATCCCCGAAGCGCCACTCCGCCGTCCGTCAACACGCCGTAGTCCCGCGATATGTTCTTATTGAGGTCGGATAGAAGGGGATAGTTGATTCCACCGAGACCCCCTTCTTTTCGGGGCGTATTAATCCAGGCGAGGTGGGAGTATTCGCTATCCACGGAGCAACCCACGACCTCCCCTCCCAATTTCTTGAAGTCGTCAATTCGATCCGAAAAATCCACAATCTCGGTTGGGCAGACGAAGGTGAAGTCAAGCGGATAGAAGAAGAGAACCAGCCACTTGCCGCGATACCCCAAAAGGGAAATGTCCCGAAACTCATGACCGACAACGGCTTTCCCTTTGAACTCCGGCGCCTGCTTTTGAACAAGACTCATAAGCGTTCTCCCTTCCAGTGACTATTTTGTCTTTCGACTAGGAATGTGACCGTTTGGACCCCACTCTTCAATGGTGACCCTTTCCAATATAACAGGCTGAAGGGGCCGATTGTTCCCGGGTTCGGTGGGTACCCGGCCGATTTTATCCACCACATCATACCCCTCCGACACCTCGCCAAAGATGGTATGCCGCTTATTGAGCCAGGGTGTCGGGACCACGGTGATGAAAAACTGGCTTCCATTGGTGTTGGGCCCCGCGTTGGCCATGGCGAGAATCCCCGGCTTGTCAAAGACCCGCGGCGAATTAAATTCATCTTCGAATTGGTACCCCGGCCCCCCCGTGCCCGTGCCCATGGGATCACCGCCCTGGATCATGAAATTGGCAATGATTCGGTGAAAAATCAATCCATCATAAAAAGGTTTCTTCATCCGCTGGCCCGTTTTCAAATCAACAAACTCTTTCGTCCCTTCGGCCAATCCCACGAAATTGGCGACGGTCTTGGGGGCTTCATTCGGAAACAGCTTCACGACAAAAGACCCCATGTTTGTTTTAAATGTGGCGTAAAGCCCGATCGCTTTTTTTGATGCCTTGGCTTGTGCTTCCATTTTTTTACCCCCTGTCTGTGCAGCCCCAACAACCCCAATGACAAAAACCAGTCCCACAAACGACAAAAACAACGACTTCATTCGACGCATAATTCCACCTCCTACTATTCAAGTGCCTTTGTCAGCAACGGCATCAATAATATCATTAAAGACGGTTCAGTTCGGTGATCAAAGCCTGGCGGAGGTTGGAGATAACCCGGTGATGGCTGACAGGCAGAAAGGCCTTCAATTCCCTGGACGCCATTTTGGATTCCAGGGAATTAACGGCGTCGATGAGGCGACTTTTTAGAGGAACAATAGATTGCACGGCAAGTCTTTCGCGCAATAAAAAGTAGAGGTCATAAAAATCCCTCATCTTTCGGCGCGCCAGAAGCGCCTCGCATTTTTCTGTGACAAGATCCGGAGCCGAAAGGGCAAGGCATTGATAAGGCGGCAGAAGGGGGGTGGTCACCAATATGGGCTCTGGCTTCACACGGCGCCTCAAGGAAATGTTCAGCTCGATTCCAACGCTTTCATCGTAGAGGTTGCACCGGTAAAGGGCCAAGTAGCCCCCGGAGGTCGGTTTCGACTCGATCGTCTCGATGGGAAGGGCGGCCACGGCCACCTTCCCGACCGTTTGTTTAAGAAGCGATTCAAGATGATAGGGTGTTAAATGACCGCTGAAGTCCAAGTCCTCCGAAAAGCGGGGGCTGCGGTAAAGCATGCGCAGCGCCGTCCCCCCTTTAAACGCCAAAAGTTCGGATTCTTTGGCTTGATAAAGCGTGGAAAGAAAAACGTGCTGGAGATATTCCCTCGCCACGTTGAGGGGCGTGGTTTGCCATTTAACGGCATATTCCTTAATCGTCGATTGAGACAACATTTTTTCCCCACTCCAAGAGGCCTTTCCTCTGAAAGACTTTTAAAAACTGAAAAAGCTTCTTTCGATTGATCATGGACCAACGGAGGCGGTTATTCAACGGCTTTCGTCCAAGGTGCGAAAAATAGAGATAATCCGCCACGGCTTTTTCCGGTTCGGCCATCCATACCGTCGTCCCTTGCACGTCCATCGGGCAATAACCCAGGTAGGCGTCCCTTTTAATTTTCTGGTAGGTAAAAACCAGATGGAGCGATTCAAACGTCCTTGTCACCAGAGGCGTGACGGAGGTGACGGCGTAGACGGACTCGGGCAAAACCCCGTAATGGGCCAGGGCGGTTTCCAGCGAAATATAAGAGGGCTGAAGCAGCTTGTTGGCGAGAAGCCAAGGGTGGGGAGTCTTCCGCTTCAGGCAATAAAGACCCCGCTTCTCCTTCAATTTCAGGAGGATCCCTTTTTTCACGTAGCGAATGAGGAGCTGCTTGGCCGAGGCCGGTGTGAGGCCGCCCGCCCGCCGAAACTCCTGGGACGTGAAGAGCGTCAATCCCTGATTTTCCAGCTTTTCTTCGATATATTGCTGTTTCATTGAAGTATCACAAATGATACCTTAACTAAACAGAATATTCCACCCTTTTCTGCCAAAAACCCCTTCCCCCGACAGGAATATTCACCTCCCCCTAGCGAGGCGAGCTTTTTCGTTGTATCCTAGATCTCGTCATGGATTCAGAGAAAGAAACCATCGTCAACCAAATGAAAGTCCTTGTCAAAGACGTTGTCGACTACTTCACGAGCGTCATCGAATTGTTCCAGGCCCGGATGACCGCCTATGCCCTCTCCACGATCCTTTTTCTTCTGCTTGTCGGCTTTGCCGGAATATTGGTTTTAATCTCATTCACCCTGTTTAATGTGGCGTTGGGCACATGGCTGGTTCAACTCACGGGCAATCCCCTCTGGGCGATTCTTATCCTCGGAACCTTTTATGGGATCTTGGGGGTGATCCTGGGGGGTATCGCTCTGCGCTGGTATTTGAGGCTTAAATCATGATGTTTCCGAAAGCCCGGATCTCGGAACTGGAAAAAGACCTTCAAACAAAGAAAGAAACACTCCTCCGAGACAAAGATATTCTGGTGGACAGCATCCGGGAAGAGCTGAATCCCATCAACTTTCTTAAAAAACACATCGGCATGGCCTTCGGCGGCATTCTCACCTTTTTGACGACCCTCTTTTTAATCGGCAAATCCAGGAAATCCTCAGGGACCAAAGAGGCTGGCGCTGCCAGCGACAACGGAAAGTTCCTGAAAATACTGGCCGTGGCCGCTCCGCTTCTCATCGAAAAACTCCTTCCCTTGGCCATCAAAGGCGGGGAAGAAGTCATTCGAAACGTCACTCGAAAAAGTAAAGGGGGCAAGTCTGCCCGTTAACCCAGTGTTCATGGGTTAACGGGCAGACTTGCCCCCTTTTCCTTTAGGCCACCACCACCCGGTTACGACCACTTTCTTTGGCTTGATATAACGCGCGGTCGGAGCTCGCAATCAAGGCCTCAGCCGTCTGGCCGTGCTGAGGAAAACTGGCCACCCCGATGCTCACCGTCACGCTTAAATCGACAAACCCGCAAGGAATCCTCTCTTTTTCTAGCCGTTGTCTTAAATTTTCGGCCTTCCGCACGACACCATCCATCTGCGCATGGGGCAGGAGCACGATAAACTCCTCGCCCCCGTAGCGGCCGACGATATCGGTCTCGTAAAAACTCTCCTTCAGAATTTGCCCCATCCGGGCCAGGACGGCGTCGCCCGCGGCGTGCCCGTGGGTGTCGTTCACTTGTTTGAAATGGTCGATGTCGACCATCAGGAGGCAGAAAGGCGTGTTAAAGGCCTTGGCCCGCTTCATCTCTTCATCGAGGCGATCCATGAAGGATTGCCGGCGAAGGATGCCGGTCAGGCCGTCCGTCCGCGACTGCATCTCGATCTGGGCAAAAAGGAGGGCTTTGTCGATGGCCATGCCGATCTGCTCCCCAAATTCCCGGCCCACACGAAGAAGATCCGACTCCGCCACCTTTTCCGTGACGGATTTTAAAAACAAAACTCCATTGACGGCCGGCTGAGCGGAGCGGTTGATGTAAATCGGAACGACTTGGACCGGAACGACCTCCTGCGTCTGGTTCGGCAGGAGGATGCATCCTTCTCCTGAAATGGGACCTGTCACGGGTGGATCCTGGGCCCAGCTCCCCCGCCGGTGTAAAAGCTCCCAACTCCCGTCTTCACGCAAAGCGTAAAGAATGAACTCGTAAGCTCCGAAAATCTTTTGAATCCCCAAAGTCAAGCGCGGCGTCATGTCCCCCCAGGAGACGGCCTCCGCCAAACCCTTTGAAAGAGAATAGATTTGAAGGGCCTGGTTTTCTTCTTTCTCCCCCTTGGCCACCGCCTCCTTAAACTGGGAATGCTTTTTCTTCAATTCCTCAAAAGAACCCTGTTCTTTTTCATGCTCCTCCTTTTTCACCAACATGTCTTTGCTGGATACATAGACAGACAATCCGCTTAACAAGAGCACCAGCGGCCCTTGTGCCAAAAGAAGATGTCGGAACGCAGAAGGATCCAAGTTTAAGAAGATCCCCAAAAGAGCCGCGCAAGCTCCTCCCGAAACCACCAACGCCGCCATTCGGTTCCAAAAGGCCGCCACAAGAGGGAGAAGAGGCAACAAAAGGATCAGATACTGCCAGGTACGCATGCTAACGCCCCCTCACCTGATTCCGGCCAAACTCTTTCGCCCGGTAAAGCCGTTGATCCGATTGCCGTATGAGCTGCTGGGCCGATGTCGCGTCCTCCGGGAAGGTCGCCACCCCGAAACTGCCGGTGACGGCAAATTGGGTCGAACCACTGGTAAAGACTTGCTGGGCGATATCGAGTCGCACGCGCTCCGCCAGCTGATAGGCGTCCATATGACTCATTTGGGGAAGAAGGATGACAAACTCCTCCCCCCCATAGCGGGCAAGGATATCGATGTCCCGCACATGCCGCGCCAATTGACGGGAAAAACCCACCAGCACCTGATCCCCGGCCTGATGCCCGTAGGTGTCATTGACAGCTTTAAAATGGTCCAGATCGGCCATGATGAGGCTTAATGACCCGCCAAAACGGCTGGCCTCGAGGATTTCCTCTTCCAATTTCTCTTGAAAGGCCCGGTGGGTCAGAAGTTTGGTCAACCCGTCCCGCCGGGCGATCTCATTGACATGCTGAAAAAGAAGGCTGTTGCCCAAAGCGAGAGAGGCCAGGCTGGCGAGAATATCAAGAAGCCTTAAGTCGTCCCGGGTGAACGCGGCCTTTGGATCCTCGCTCCCGACGCGCAAGACGCCCGCCACCGCATGCTGGGCCGTGATCGGGACCGCCAAAAGAGGGTGTCCCTTGAACGAAGAACTGGGGACCTGAAGCGGCTGCTTTTTTTGCAGGACGTAGGTGTCCACGGGGTCACCGGTCTGGCCGTAGGAAATGAGAACTTGTTTTTGGGGAAATAAAATCTGGGCTTTTTCGATGAGTTTCATTCGGATGGCTCGAGGATCCAAAAGGGAGCCCAACTCCCGCGCCGCCTGAACCAGAAGCCTCCTTTGCTCGCCCTTCTTCCCCAGATCGGTCAAGCGACCCTCATAAAACTGCACCTCTTTTTGAATCGCCTGCTGGTGCTGAGCCAAACCGACCCTTTGATCATTCATCGCTTTAAGTTGACGATTAATCCTCTGCAGGTGGAGGAAAAGAAGCGTGATCCCGCCCCAGAGACCTGTCATCAGCGTGGGCAGGATTAAAAAATCGGCCTTCGGCAGGCGCGTCATACAGAAAACGCCAAAGAGGGTCGCAAAGCCGGTCATCATAAAGGCCGCCCCCCCCTGTCCCAAGGCTTGGACCGCAAAGATGCTCAAGAGATAAAAAGAAAACAGGAGGGGAATAGAAGGAGTGGGTACCAACAAGGATGCTGTCACGGCGGCGAAGACAAGCCCAGCGAGGACGAGGAGGATAATTCTTAACGTTCTAAATCGCGCATTCATGAAGGATGACCGTCCGCAAAGAACGGATGAGGCGGGTGAGATCCGGATCAGAAATCACAGGGGGCGGCAAAAGCACGACCGTATCCCCCAAAGGCCGTAGCCAAATCCCATGGGACAAGAGCCCCTTGCAGATTCGGGCTCCCATCCGCCAATGGGACGGATAAGGTTCCTTTGTCTTTTTATTTCTCACCAGTTCAATTCCCGCCATGAGCCCGGCTTGACGGATGCTCCCCACGCGGGGAAGCTCAAGCAGGGCTTCCAGTTCTTCCTTCATAAGATGCGCCTTGTGATGCGATTTTTCAATGAGTTTTTCACTTTTGATGAGTTTGAGATTGGCCACCGCGACCGCCGCCCCCAAAGGGTGGGCCGTGTAGGTATGGCCGTGGAAAAAGGTCCGCGATTTTTCGGGGGGGCCGTAAAACGCCCGGAAGATCTTTTCAGTCGCCAGCGTGACGGCCAGGGGCGAGTACCCCCCTGTGATGGATTTGGCCAGGCAGAGGAGGTCTGGTGTGATCCCCTCTTGCGTGCAGGCAAAGAGGGTTCCCGTCCGTCCAAACCCCGTGGCGACCTCATCCACAATGAGGAGAACACCGTGTTTCCGGCAAAGCCTCTCAAAACCCGCCACATAACCCGGCGGCATGACGATCATCCCGGCCGCCCCTTGAACCACGGGTTCTATAATGGCACCGGCGATTTTTCCGGGCCTTTGCTTGAGGATCCGCTCCACATCCGCCAAACATTCCCAGCGGCATCCCGTTTCCTCCCGCCGTTCGCCGGGCCGCGGGACGTGACGAACCTTTTCCCCCAACCGAAATCGATGCGAAACGTTTTTCCTATTGAACGGGCACCGGTAACAATAAGGCGCCATGGCAAAATGGGCTTTAAAAAGAAGCGGTTTGAATTTGGAATGAAAGGTCTCAATCCCGCCGACGGAAACGGAGCCCAAGGTGTCCCCGTGATACGACCCTCGAAGCGCCAGAAACTCCGCCCGCTTCATGGACCGCCCGCCGGACGTTTGAACCCCGTACTGGAAGGCCATCTTCAAAGCGATTTCCACGGCCGTCGCCCCGTTATCGGAATAGAAACATCGCGTTAATCCCCGGGGCGCCAAGGCCACCAACTTCTTCGCCAAAAGAATGGCGGGGGTGTGCGACAATCCCAAGAATGTCGAGTGGGCTATTTTGGAGAGTTGTCGGCGGAAGGCTCTATCAAGCGTGGGATTTCGATGCCCGTGAACGTTGACCCAGAGTGAAGAAACCCCATCCAGAAATTTCCGGCCCCGGACGTCCCGGAGGTAAGCCCCTCGGCCTGAGTCGATGATGAGGGCGGGTTCTTTTTCCCAGACATAATGCTGGGTAAACGGATGCCAAATATATTTCTTATCCCATCGCTCAAGTTGTAGTGGCGTTAAATTACTTACCACGACTTACAAGCCCGTCATTCCGGCGAAAGCCGGAATCCAGGCTGTAAATTTTGCCTGGATTCCGGATCGTCCGCCACGGCGGACGTCCGGAATGACGAAATTGGGACACTCACGTTTTACTTCGGTTGATTGAGCCACTGGATAATTCGAGCCAACAAGTCCTCATCAAACATCTGGACCCCGTGTCCCGGTTTGACATTGGACCAGAACGTGGCTCGAGGAGAAAGGGATTTAAGCCGCACGGAGCTGGCATAGGCGTATTTGTCACCAGGGCTCGCCACGATCAACACGGGGATCTCCCCCACCTGCTGTATGGCCCCTTCCGTCGTAATTTTCTGATAATCCAGTCCCGGAGACAGGAGGATCACGGCTTTCAACGATCGCGTCAACGAGGCGTAGTTCAAGGCGACGTTGGCCCCCAGACTCGCCCCAGCCAGTATGACGGAGGCTCGATTGATTTTTTTCTGATTTTCCAAAAACCAAATGGCCCCCCCCAAATCGTCAATCATCCGCTCCCAGGGCGACCCTCGTCCCGGCGGCCCGAAGTATTGAAACCCATTCGGCGTGCCGTGCGCATCCTTGGAGAGCGAACTTTCCCCATGACCTCGCGCATCATAGGCAAAAACCCCATAGCCGACTTTCACGGCGGCTTCGGCCAGGGGCAACCACTCTTCTTTCGAGGCGGTCAATCCGTGAAGCATCACGAGTGTCAGCTTATTTCCCTTCGGCGCCTGAAAATAAGCCTTTAAGACCTGCCCGTCCTTCGTCTTAAACTCCGCCTTCGCCGGCTTCCACGCCTCCGCCATAACAGGGGAGATCATAATTGCAACGGCCAACGAACTTAGGGCAAATATCCGGAAAAACCGAAGCCATTCAAAACAATGCTTGTCATTGCGAACGAAGTGAAGCAATCCGTCGTTCAAGTAAGTGTTTGCGATAAACATTTTTCTGAACAACAGATTGCTTCGGTCCCCGCCGCGGCGGGTCCCTCGCAATGACAAGTTCGTGAGGTCAAGCCCTCTCACGGGAGGTAGGGCCAGCGGAGGAGGCCTTCTTTGACGAGGTGTTTGGCGAGGGTGTCGGGGTCGTTAACGAATCGAGGCTGGTGGGGAACGATCAACACTTTCCGGTCCAATATGCGGCGGAGGACGGAGGGGTTGCTCTTCTCCGCCCGGGTCTTTCCCACGTAATTGTTGATGATGACGCCGGCGAGGGGAAGCCCCCGGCTCTTAAGCATGGATATGGTCAATAACGTATGGTTCAGGGTCCCTAAGTTCGGGTTGGCCACCACCACCACCGGCAGATGCATCCGCTCAATCAAATCCGCGACGAAAAAATCTCTTTTGATGGGAACCATGAGCCCGCCCACGCCCTCCACCACGACAAAATCATGGCGGCGGCAGAGTTCCCGGTAGGCGGAAAGGACGCGGTTGACATCGATGCTTTTTTTCTCCATCCGCGCCGCCGGCCAGGGCGCCATGGCCGCCTTGAAGCAGATGGGATTAATGAGGTCGAGAGAATCGCTGGTCGCGGCGCACTGCCGCAAGTGAAGGGCGTCTTCGGACACCCACTTGGTCCGAACCCCCGGCTCCCGGCAAGGGTCCCCCCAGGTGGCGACGGGCTTCATGACACCGACGTTCATGCCTTTGCGCAAAAGCGAGCGGGCGATGCCGCCCGCAATCAAGGTCTTTCCGCAGTCGGTGTCGGTTCCGGTGACAAAAACGCCGCTATATCTCTTGGACAAATGGATTTCCTCGCTTCTTGGGCCGCTCTTTGAAAACGGTGAACGCCGACAACAGGCCATCCACGCCTGTTTTAATCGCGTCGTAAGTCAAAGACAATCGCACGCGCCCTTCGCCCGCGGGCACGGTCGGCGGGCGGATGGAAGGTACAAAAAAACCGCTGGCAAATAAATGATCCGACAATTTTTTTGTGAATTCGACGTCGCCCGTCCAGACGGGGACGATTTGCGATTGGGTCGAGAGGAGGAGATAACCTTCTTTCTGCAGATGATTTTTGACGGTCTCGGCGGCCTTCAAGATGGCGTCCCTCCGGGGGGTCATCTCCGGAAAAAGTTTTAAGGACGCCAAGGCCGCCCCTACGCACCCCGGCGCCAACGCCGTCGTGTACATAAAAGAGCGGCAGCGGGAGATGGCAAGATCAATAAAAGACCGGCCGGAGACCACAAAGGCGCCCTGGCTGCCGAACGCTTTGGACAACGTTCCCACGAAAACATCGATCTGATCCAACACGCCCATCTGGGCCGCCACGCCCCGCCCCTCCGGGCCAAAGACGCCGACGGAATGGGCTTCGTCCAAATATAGGATCGCTTGATGGCGTTTCGCCAAGGACACCATCTCCCGCAAAGGCGGCATGTCCCCATCCATGGAAAACACGCCTTCCGTAATGATCAGAGCCTTCTTGTATTGGCTTCTCTTCTTCGTCAGTTGCGATTCCAAATCGCCGATGTCGTTGTGCTCGAAGGTCGAAAAACGGGCCGCCGATAAGCGAACCCCGTCAAGAAGGGAGGCGTGACAAAGCCGGTCGACAAAGATGATGTCCGATGAGCCCGCCAGAACCGGGATGAGGCCCGTATTGGCGTGGTAGCCGGAGCTAAACACGAGCGCCGCCTCTTTCTGGAAGTACCGGGCCAGCTTTTCTTCCAATTCCCGATGGATGAGGCGCGTCCCGGCCAACGACCGCGACGAAGCGCCTCCAGCACCATACTTGTCCGTGGCTTCCACCGCCGCCATTTTCACCGCGGGATGATTGGCCAGGCCGAGATAATCATTGGAGGAAAAGTTGACACCCTTAAACCCGTCGACGTCAAAAAGGGTCCGCTTTAAGCCGCTCGATTCCAGCTCGTCGAGTTCATTCTTGATTTCATCCGCAAACATCAATTCACCCGCTCAAAGGACACGGCGCCGATCTGCCCCCCAAATCCGTAAGAAAGGGAGAGGACACGATGGAGCTCCTTTGCCCTCGCCCGAAGGGGCACATAATCCAGATCGCACGCCGGATCGGGATCCGTCAAATTCAATGTCTGTGGAATGATTCCATCGCGTAAGGCCAGAATAGAAAGGGCCGCTTCCAGGGCTCCCGCGGCACCCAAAAGATGCCCCGTGGCGGCCTTGGTTGAGGAGACGGGAATTTTATACGCCTCTTTTCCGAAGCTGAGCCGTATCGCCTTGGATTCAACAACGTCATTAAATACCGTGCCGGTTCCGTGGGCATTGATGTAATCCGGAATCGTCCCCGACATCGTGCGGTTGATCAAAGCCGAGACGGCCTCCCCGCCGGCGTCGAACCGGATAAAATCCTGCGCCGAATGCCGAACGTTGGCCGCCTTGAGGGCCGCGATGGGTTTATGCCCGCGCCGGCAACAGGATTCTTCGCTTTCCAGAACAAGCACGGCCGCTCCTTCACCCATGACAAAACCGCTCCGCTTTCGGTCAAACGGCCGCGCGCAATCGGGACCCTCGCCTTTCGCCAGGACACCCATTTTCTCAAAGCCGGCTCGGTACAAAGGATGGAGACTCGACTCCGACGCTCCCACCAAAGCGATGTCGCACTGACCGGACTCGATCCAAAAAGCCCCCATTTCAATGGAGGCGATCCCCGTCGCGCAGGCTGCGATGCAATTCAACGCCGGCCCCGATAACCCGAGCTCCCGCCGCACCACGGCTTCAACCGACCAGCCGGAAAAGGAAGAGAGAATAAGAGACGTATCAAAGATTTCGGATTGGGAATCCAAAAGGGGCTTGCTTTGGCTGACGGCGCACCCGATGGGTTGACTTTTGATGAGGGGCTCTCCGATTCCCGCGTGCTCAAGCGCTTCCCGCGCGGCTGTGATCGCGAAATCGCCCGCGCGCGAGCGGGCGCCGTTGGGTGAGAAATTAATGACGGGAGCGGCAAGACCATCAGGGGTGGCCACAATTCCCGTGCGACCCGCGATGAGGTTCGCCCACGTCTCCTCTCGCGTACCTCCCAAAGGAGAAACAATCCCAATGCCCGAAACAACAATCATCCTCGTGCCTTTCTCATATCAACCGCGACTCGAACGGAAACACCTGGCCCGTCACCGATTTCATCTCGGCCACCTTGACGACGAATTCTGCCATCTCGTCTTTGTCCTGCAAACGTCCCAATAAATGGGACGACATCACCAAATCTTTGACTTTCTCCCAGATATCCCTGTTCATATCCGTTGTATGATACCCGGGGAGGACTGCATTGACCCGGATGTTGTGAAAGCCCTCCTCCAGAGCCGTGTTTTTCGTGAGCATGAGGAGCCCCGCCTTGGCCACGGTGTAATTGGCGGCTCCCTTCATGCCTTTGTAAGCCAGGTAGGAAGAAATATTGACAATTGAACCCTCCTTCTTCTCGCGCATGACGGGAAGGACCGCCCGCGTACAGAAGAAAGTGCCATCCAGAATGACCGACATCACCTCCCGCCAATCTTCGTCGGTCATATGAATCAATTTCTTATTCCGGGCAACGCCGGCGTTATTGATAAGCACATCGATCCGGCCCCACTTTTTGACGGTGGCCGCCACCATTTCGTTGACCTGCCGGGAGTCTCGGATATCGTATTTCAAAAGGAGAGACTCACCGCCTTCTTTTCCGATGAGCTGGGCGGTTTGGTCGGCTTCCGAATCGTTCTTAAGATAATTAAGGCCAATGGCATACCGATGGCGGGCGAAGGCAAGGGCGATGGCTTTCCCCAATCCGCGGGAAGCGCCGGTGATGAGGACGACGGGATTTGTCATGGTGAGGAAACCATTAACGTCATCCCAACGTAATTCGTCACCCCGGCGAAAATCGTCATCCCGACGTAAGTCGGGATCCAGGACTTTATCATCATTCTGGATTCCGGCTTTCGCCGGAATGACGAATGACTGGATCCCCGCTTTCGCGGGAATGACGAATCTGTGGAGACTTTGGTCTCTCCAACATTCGCTCCAGAAAATCGTCGGATTGACCTTTTACCTTGTACCCCAAGTCCCGAATCATTTCGAGATCCTTCCGAGCCGATTGGCCCACCGTGGTGAGGTAATCCCCGATAAAAATCGAATTGGCGATCATGAGCCCTAAGGGCTGCAAGGACCTCAAGTGAATCTCGCGGCCCCCCGCAATCCGAAGCTCGACCGTCGGATTCACCAATCGAAAAAGAGCCAGGATCCGAAGGCACTTCTGAGGAGTTAACAGATGAATCCCCTCCATTGGAGTTTTCTCAATCGCCATCAGGAAATTGACCGGGATGGAACCCACCTTCTTCTCCCGCAGGGTCAACGCCATCATCACCAGGTCACGGTCGCTCTCCCCCAGGCCGGTGAGCACGCCGCTACAGAGAGAAAGACCGCCTTCTTTGGCTTTCTGCATGGTGTTTAAGCGGTCTTCATAAGTGTGGGTCTCGCAAATCTCCTCATAGAACGATTCGCTGGTGTTAATGTTGTGATTGTAAACGTCGACGCCCGACGTTTTCAGCGCTTGAGACTCTCCCTCCTTTAAAAACCCCAAGCAAACGCAGATTTCCATCTGAGGATATTTTTTCTTGAGGAATTCGACGGCCTCACCGACCTCCTCTACCTCGTGAGGGGTCGGCGAGCGGCCGCTCGCTACCAAACAAGCCCGCGTGGCACCCAGGGACATCCCCTTTTCCACGTGAGCGATGATGGTTTCTTGATTCATCAGGGGATATTTCTCGATCGGCGCCTTTGAGAGCTTCGACTGCGAACAATACGCGCAATCCTCAGGGCAGAGCCCGCTTTTAATGTTGACGAGAAAATTCAGCTTCACACCTTTTCCAAAAAACGTTTCCCGCACCCGCGCGGCCACGGCAACCCAATCCATCAGCTCATCGTCGGTAGAGTTGACAATGCGGTAAGCCTCATCAAAGGTGAGAGGCTCATTCGCGAGGCTCTTTCGCTCAATATTCGCTAACGTGTTATTCAAACCCTTCTCCCATCGTCATTGCGAACGAACTGCGGTCATCCCCGCGCATGCGGGGATACAGGACGTGAACACCGGACTGGACCGTGTCACAGAACGGTCCCGTCGACAATTTTGATAATCGAAACGGGATCTCCGCTTGCGCGGGGATGACGACACATAATTGGCGTTGCTGCATCTGCAATGGCATGCTTTACAACCTCTCGGGGGCGGAGACGCCTAAAAGGTCCAGTCCCTTCGCCACGCGGCGGCGGATGGCTTCAATGAGACCCAATCGGAAGGACCGGAGGGCAGGATCCTCTTCCAGCACCCGGCACCTTTCATAAAAGCTGTGATATTTCCCCGCCAGCTCCAGCAAATAGACAGTGAGATGGTGGGAAGAGCCGTCCCGCGCGCACATCTGCACAACGCGGTCGAAATCCATGAGCTGCAAGAGGACCGCCCGCTCGGCCTCCTCCAGAGGAACATTCAACTCCGCCTTTTTCCATCCGAAAAGGTCCGCCTCCATACCTCTTTTCTCGGCTTCCTTAAAAATGGAGCAGCAACGCGCATGAACATACTGGACATAGTAAACCGGATTGTCCGGCGCCTGCTTCTTGGCCAGATCCAGATCGAATTCAAAATGGGAGCCGGGGCTTCGCAGGGCAAAAAAGAACCGGGCCGCATCCCGCCCGACTTCATCCATGACCTCCCGGAGAGTCACGATGTCCCCCGCTCGTTTGGAGACGCGGCCGCCTTTTATCGAGACGAGTTGATTAAGAATGATTTTAAGGCTTTCGGGGTCGTGGCCGATCGCTTTCATGACACCCTTCAGACGCTGGGCATAGCCGTGGTGATCCGCCCCCCAAATATTGACGAGACGCTTGTAACCGCGGTTGTATTTGTCGAAGTGATAGGCGATATCCGCCGCGAAATAGGTCGGGGCCTCGTTGGCTTTCTTAAGCACCCGGTCTTTATCATCCCCGAACTCGGTGGCCCGAAACCAGAGAGCGCCCCCCTGCTCATACGCATGACCCTGCATTTCTAAAAATTTAAAAACGTCTTCGATCTTCTTTTTCTCATGAAGGGTCGACTCCCGGAACCAGCTGTCAAAGTGGACGTTAAAATCATTTAAATCTTTCTGAATCAGACTGAGCAGGCGCGCGCTCGCAAATCCCGCGGCATCCGACCCCCCAAAGAGCATCTGGGATGGCTGTATCGGTTTGAACTTCTTGCCGGCTTCCAACGCTTCTTTCGCCAGATCGACGACATAACTTCCCCGATACCCATCCTCCGGAAACTCGACCTTCTTCCCTTCCAATTCCTGTAACCGGGCTTCAACCGACAGCCCCAGATTCCGGATCTGACCGCCGGCGTCATTGATATAAAACTCCGCCGTCACCTCTTCACCCAAATAACGAAAGATCCGCACCAGGGAATCCCCAAGGGCAGCGCCACGCCCATGACCGACATGAAGAGGCCCCGTCGGATTGGCCGAAACAAACTCAATGAGTATGTTTCCCTGTCCCAAAGGAAGCCCCGCCGGTTTCCGATCCAACAGAAGATCCTCCAACTCCAGCCGATAGGCCTCATCGGTAAACCAAAAATTAAGGTACCCTCCTCCGGCGACATCCACTTTTTTCACCCAATCGGTTCGGGGAAACTCTCGAATCATTTCTTCCGCGAGTTGCTGGGGGGATTGTCCGATGGTTTTGGCCAGGACCAAACAGAGGTTGGTGGCGACTTCCCCGCCCACTTTGGGCGGGGGCACAGACACATCGAAAGAAGGCAGGGGGATGGCCTTCTTTTTCGAAGCCAGGACGTCCTCCGCCCTTTTGCGAATCACGTCTTTGATCTTTTCAACCAGCATAAATCAATTCGCCGCCTTCACCCGGGGCTTTCGGGCCACGCTCCGGACACCGCGCTTTAGTGGCCTCTCCCGCAAAGCCAGCTTTTTCGCCTGATTCCAGAGGCGTTCGATGGCGTAAAAATCCCGCGTTTTCTGATCCATGATATGAATGATAAAAGATCCGTAATCCAAGACGCGCCAGGTATGCCCCCGGATGCCGTCGGTGCGTAAAAGCGGGATGTCCTTTTCTCTCAAGGTCTCGCGGATGGTATCTTCCAAGGCTTTGACGTGGAGGTGAGAGGTGGCCCCGATAAAAAGGAAACAATCGGTCAGCGCTGTCAATCCCCGGACATCGAGCGCCAGGATGTTCTGCCCCAATTTGTCAGAGGCCACACGGGCGGCGGTCCGGACAAACTTAAAAATCGAGGTCCGCATCAAAGATAAGTGCGATCCTGTTTGCTGCGCTCCAGGCGGCTGCGCGCCAGGTCCTCTTCGCGGCTTCTCGCAGTGGAAAGGGCCGGGGCGATGACGGCGGAGATGGTTTCCATCATCTGCCGTTCGCCGGCATCAAACGATCGGGGCTGGGGCGCGTAATAGAGAAAAAGACCCTCGCGATTGTTTTGCATGTCCGAGCGCGATATCACCAAGTGGCCTAGGGTGACATTCAGCGGAGAAAGAACGCGACTCACCCCCGTCAAATCCGGCAGGGATTCCTGTCCCTCTTTCAGATCGGCCAGAAGAGGCGCCTTTAATTCCAAGACAGCTGGGAATAGGCTTCGATGAGCCCCCTGAACGGAAATCGCGCTGTATTCATCATTGAAAGGATTCCAACGGTAAAAAGCGACCGAGGTTTTCTCACCAAAGGTGGCAAGCAAATGGGCCACGACCTGTTTCATCAACTCATCGACTTGCGTTGGCTGGCCCATCATCCGGGCGACTTCGAAAACGGTCACCAGCTCCCGCGTCGTGCGCCGAAGCCTTGAGCTCACGCCCGACATGAGGGTCATCACCTGGTCCAACGCGGAGCCGGGGTCCTTTTTTATGAGGTCCTCAACGGCAGAGCGGGGAAGAAGAAAAATGTGCGTCTCTTCTTGAGCCACAATGGTGGCCGAATGGGAAGCGTTCTCAAGGAAAGACATCTCTCCGAAAAACTCTTCGGCCTCAAGACGCGCCACGATTTTGGAGCGGGCCCCCTCGTCACCCAGTTTCTTTTCAACGGACACCGATCCCGCGGCAATCAAGTACAAAGAACCGCTTTCCTCCCCTTCTTTCAGGATGACCGTCCCCGGCCCGTAGGTCTTCTCGACCATGTCCTGGCCCAACAGGGTGAGGGAGGCCGGCGCAATGTCGGCAAAAATCTTGAGGGATTTTAACCGCTCGAGCGGTATCATTTCATCCCTCCGCCACCCCCGCTATGGCCGAGGACGGATTTCACTTTCTCCGGGTCCCGGGCCTTAATGAGCGCCTCATCGAGGTTGATCAACTTTTTCCTCACCAAGTCCTCCAGCGATTGATCCAACGACGTCATGCCGAATTTGGAGCCGGTATCGATCGCGTTATAAATCATGTGCGTCTTTCCCTCGCGCATGAGGTTGGCGATGGCCGGCGTCACAATCATGACCTCGCGGGCGGCCACCCGGCCTTTGCCATCGGCCGTCGGGATGAGGGTTTGACAAACGACGGCCCGCAGGGTCGTCGACAACTGAATCCGCACCTGCTGCTGCTGGTGGGGCGGGAAAACGTCGATGATGCGGTCGATGGTCTGTGGGGCGTCGGTGGTGTGGAGGGTCCCAAACACGAGGTGGCCGGTTTCACTGGCCGTAATGGCCAGGGAGATGGTTTCCAAGTCACGCATCTCACCCACGAGCATCACGTCCGGATCTTCGCGCAGGGCCGCCCGCAAGGCATTGGCAAACGACTGCGTCGTCGTGCCGACTTCCCGTTGACGGACAATGCACTGCTTCGGTTCGTAGATGTACTCGATGGGGTCTTCAATGGTCAGGATATGATCCTTTCGATTGGCGTTGACGATGTCGATGATGGCGGCCAAGGTCGTGGATTTCCCTGAGCCGGTGGGACCCGTCACAAGAACCAGCCCCCGCGGCAGCTTCGCCAGGTCCTCGATGGATTGTGTAAAGCCCAGATCCTTGGGACTTGGCACCACGGAATTGATGACGCGAAGCACCGCCTCGATGCCCTGCCGGGCCATGAACACATTGACGCGAAAACGGGCCACGTTGGGGATGGCAAAGGAGGTGTCCAGCTCCATCTTCTCCTCAAATTTTTTCCTCTGGGCTTCGAACAAAATCGAATAAACGAGCCGCTGGGACTCATCGGCCTTGACGGCGGGGTAACCGGGCAAAGCCATGATCTCTCCGCGGACCCGAACCATCGGGGGTTTATTGACGACCACATGCACGTCCGAGGCGTTCATCCCCACTGCCTTTTGCAAGATCTCCACAAAATCCATGGTCATATGCTGTCCTCCTTCCTTTCCGTCACCCTAACGTACCAATTAATTGCTCCCTTTTGAAGCCGGAAGTCCCTCAAAAAGGCTGCTCTCTGAAAAATTCTTTCCGATAATGACCTCGACGTCGACCAGGGCCTTGGCGCTCACTTCGGAATGGCATTGATCGACGCCCAGATCGTTGGCCACCGCTTGCGCCTTATTGATCTGCCCCACCCGGTCGATGACGCGTGTTGGAAGCTGCTCCGTCGCGAAATTTTCCCAATCGACGACGTCGTAGCCGCATTGCCGCAGGTGCCTCGTCACCTCCCGCGCCAGGCCCCGCCTTCCTGAGGCGTTCCACACCTTCACGGTGACGTGCTCCTCCAAAGGAACGATGGTCGGCACCGCGTCGACATCGATGTCCATACCCAAAACCGTTTTGGCCGCCAGCCGCTTGGCCGCCTCCGCGTTCAAACGCCAGTAGGCCCCGCGCGGCTGCCCCGGCAAAAGGTAGAAACCCAAGCTGGGGGAGCGGAGGCGGCGTCCCGCCACGGTGAGATAGGCCAAATCCCAGCCCGACAAATTTGTATGAATCGTGGACGCGAGGGCCGCCACCATTTCCGGTATCCGCAAAACAAGAAGCGGATTGGCCAACTGTTTGATCATGGATTTTAAAAACTCCTGCTGGCGGAAAATCCGTCCCTTGTCGCCGGTCAAGCCCCGGAAACGGACGTAAAAGAGCGCCTCCCGGCCGCTCAAGAAGTAGCGTCCTGGCTCCTTGTGGAAATGGTAATCCCCCGCGTTATCATCATAATGCATGGGCTGCTTGATGTCGACCCACACCCCCCCCACTATATCCATCATCTTGATAAAGCCGGAGAAATCCACCTGGATAAAATAGGGAATGGTAATGGGCTTCTCTTCAGATGAAAGCAGGGATTCGACCGACTTCACGACCTCCTGAGAGGCTTCCGTTTTATCCTTGGTTTTCCGGTAATAGTACCCATAGATTTCATTGATCCGCCGGAAGAGATAGCCATGAACGTGCACCCGTGTGTCCCGCGGGATCGAGAGGAGGCTCAAATTGTTCTCGAAAGGATTCAAAACAGAAAGAAGAATCGTATCGGTATGGTGGGACGCATCCGCCGCATCGATCCCAAAAAGGAGAATGGGAACCCTCTCCCCGCGTTGCAGGGCCTGCGCCACGGGGGATTTTCTGGCCCCGTAGAGAGCCATGAGGATCAAACCTAAGAAAATGAGGGCGACCGTCCGTTGAGCCGCCAGGCTTTTTTCCAGCATTATTTACCTCAATATATCATTGCGGGCCCGCCACGGCGGGCGAAAGACTTTACGTCATTCCCGCGAAAGCGGGAATCCAGAACGTGAACACCGGAATGGATTCCCGCTTTCGCGGGAATGACGATTGGCTGCGTTCGCAATGACATGTCACGTTGCTTTTCCTTTGCATTGGCACGCCACACCGTTAAAGAAAGGGGATGAAGGGGCTTGCCCTTGCGAACGGTGCATGAAAGTTTAATGACAAGCGCCGCCACGAAAGCCCGATGCAAACTCCGCTCCGCCAGGCGCCGGACGATTTTCACCTCTTTAAAGGTCCGATCGAAGGCGATCAAATCAGCCACATAGAGGATTCGATCGGCGACGCTCATGCGCGGATGGCCCAGCGTGTGGGAGGCGATGGCCTTCAGGGCCGAAGGATCCCGGACCCAGCCTTTCCGTTTGATGACGTCGGCGCTCACATAGGAATGGAGAAGGGCCGGCGATACTTTTAGGATAAAAGAAAAATCGGGAACCCGGAGTCGAAACCGCCGGACATGATTGATCAACCTCTTATCGCTCCACTCTTTGGCCCAATCGTGAAGGAGTCCCGCTTGGTAAGCCAATTCGGGATTCCATCCGTATTTTTTCGCCAAGCCTTGAGCCACCTTCGCGACGGCGAGGGAATGGCGCACCCGTTCCCGGGAGAGATTACTCTTCAGAAGCTTAAGGGCCGCTTTAGAGGAAAGCATAAACTAACGGTACAGCTTTTTTCTCGCGATATAGGCCGCCACCGTTTTCGGGACAAGAGATTGAAGCGACCTCTTCTTCCTCACCCTGTCCCGAATCTGGGTCGAGGAGATGTCTGGAAAAACCCCGCGCAAAGTGCGGAGGGCTCCGCTAAAAAATGTCCTCTTTTTCATTCGTCCCGTTCCCGGACGCAGGCCCACGGCGAGTCTCGCCAAAGCAATAATCTTTCGCGGATTTTTCCATCGATGAAAATTCTTCAAAACGTCGGAGCCCATGATGAAATAAAGGTCGTCTTCCGGATGGCGCTTCTTGTAGGTTTTGAGAGTTGTCACCGTGTAAGAGGGGCCGGAGTGGTTTACCTCCCATCGCGCCGCGACGAACCGTGGTCGCCCCGCTAGAGCCTTTCGAAGCATGGGCAGGCGGTCGGAAACGGAGGTGACAATGCGATTCCTTTTAAACGGCGGGCGCGGGGAAAGGACAAAATAAACCTTGGCGAGTTTTAACTGTTTTTGGGCCGCCGCGGCCAGCCTCAGATGGCCGCGATGAATGGGATCAAACGACCCCCCGAAGATCCCGACCTTCATTCTCGGATCTGCCCCGATCCTTCCACAAGGTATTTGGTGGTGGTGAGCTCACGAAGGCCCATGGTCCCCCGGGCGTGCAGCTTCTGCGTGGAGATGCCAATCTCGGAGCCGAAGCCGAAGACGCCGCCGTCATGAAGTCGGGTTGAGGCGTTCACCATGACGCAAGAGGAGTCCACGGCCTTTTCAAACAACTCGGCGGTCAAAGGATCCTCCGTCACGATGCTGTCGGTATGGCCGGACCCAAATTTATTGATGTGATCGATGGCCTCCTGAACATTTCCGACCGCCTTCATCGCCACGATCTTATCCAGGAATTCCGTCCCCCAATCGGTGGAACGAGCGGCCTTGGCCCGGGGAATGATTTTTCTCACCTCCGGATCGGCTCGCATCTCGACGCCCGCCTCCTCATATCGTTCGGCCAGGCGAGGAAGAACATCGTTCAAGCGCGACGTGTGGATAAGAAGCGTCTCCATGGCGTTACAGACCCCCGGCCTTTGCACTTTGGCGTTGTAGGCAATGGCGACGGCTTTCGCCGCATCGGCCGCCTCATCAATGTAAACGTGGCAAACGCCCTTCCCATGCCCCAAGACGGGAACCGCCGCCTTGGAAGAAACCTTGTTGATCATCTCTTCCGAGCCGCGGGCAATGATGAGGTCGACGAGCCCCTTCAGCTGAGACAAAACGGCGATGCTCCGCCGATCTTGAGGCAGCAGCAACTGAACGGCCTCGGCCGGCATTCTCGCCTCTTCGATGGCCTTGGATATGGCGTTGACCAAAACGCTGTTGGAATGATAAGCCTCCGATCCCCCGCGAAGAATGACGGCATTGCCCGCCTTGAGGCAGAGCCCGGCCGCCTCCGCCGTGACATTCGGGCGGGATTCGTAGATCATTCCGATGACGCCGAGAGGAACACGGATTTGTTTCAGCTTCAAACCGTTCGGACGCGTCCACTCGCGGATCACCTCCCCGGCCGGGTCATTGAGCTGGGCGATTTCTTCAAGGCCTTTTGCCATCCCTTCGATGCGGGCGTCATTCAACGTGAGGCGATCGATAAACGCTTTTGCCTGCCCATCTTTTAAGGCCTGCCGGACGTCCTTCTCATTGGCTTTCAAGATGTCCGCCTTGTGGTTTCGAATGGCCCCCGCCATTTTCAGAAGACCGCGGTTTTTAACGTCTGTCCCCAAAAGGGCGAGCGCCCCCCCGGCCTTCTTGGCTTTCTGAGCAATTTTGATGGCCTGTCGTTTTAATTTATCCATGGCTTAATCCCACCGTCCTCGCTTGAAACACCATCCGCCGCGGCGGATGACGATAGAATGATGACGATGTCCCTGTCACTTTAAAACCTGCCTCAAAACATACGGTAAAACTCCGCCGTGTTGATAGTAGTCAACTTCCTTCGGTGTATCAATGCGTAAAACGACGTCGAAGACATTCGTCTTCCCGTTGAGGGTGGCTTTCACCTTGATATTCTGGAGAGGCTTCAAAGCGCTCGATAATCCATCAATATCAATGGTTTCCTCCCCTGTGAGCCCAAGGCTTCCCGCGGACTCTCCCGTTTTATATTGAAGCGGCAGAACCCCCATCATCACCAGATTGCTCCGATGAATGCGCTCGAAACTTATCGCCAGAACAGCCCTCACTCCCAAAAGGGCGACGCCTTTGGCCGCCCAATCCCGCGAGGAACCGGAGCCGTACTCTTTGCCGGCCATGACGATGAGGGGGACGCCTTCTTTCTGATAGGTAACAGCCGCCTCATAAATCGAAACGACTTGTCCTCCTGGAAATTTCTTCGTTAATCCCCCTTCGGTTCCCGGGATCAGTAAATTCTTCAGCCGGCTGTTGGCAAAGGTGCCCCTCATCATCACTTCGTGATTGCCCCGGCGGGCGCCGTAGGAGTTAAAGTCCACTTTTTTCACACCTTGAGCCAAAAGATACTGGCCCGCCGGGCTTTTTTCGGAGATGGAACCGGCGGGAGATATGTGATCGGTGGTGATGGAGTCTCCCAAAAGAGCTAGAACCCGTGCCCCTTTAACATCCGCGACGACCTGAGGCGTCTTCGACAAATTCTCCAGAAAAGGCGCGCGTCGAACATACGTCGACTGTTTTTGCCAGCCAAAGCGTTCCCCTTTCGGAAAAGATATCTTTTCCCAGTGTTCATCTCCGTTAAACACGTGCGAATACTCTTTCCGGAACAGCTCCGCCTTCACGGAATGTTGAAGCACGGCCTGCACCTCTTTTTCGGAAGGCCAGATATCCTTTAAATAAACGGGTTTCCCGTCCGCGCCCGTCCCCAACGGATCTTTCTGCAAATTTGTTTTAATCGTCCCCGCGACGGCGTAAGCCACCACGAGCGGCGGGCTCATCAAATAGTTGGCCCGCACCAGGGGATGGATCCGCCCTTCGAAATTCCGGTTGCCTGAAAGGGCCGAAACGACGACCAATTCCCTCTCTTTAATTTGCCTTTCAACATTTTCAGGAAGGGGCCCCGCATTCCCAATGCAGGTGGTGCAGCCGTAACCCACCAAGTAGAAACCGATCTTTTGCAAAGGCTCTACGAGCCCGGCTTTTTCCAAATAGTCCATGACGACTTTGGACCCCGGCGCAAGGCTTGTTTTCACCCAAGGCTTCGATGTTAGCCCTCGCGCCACGGCCTTCTGGGCCAGAAGCCCTGCCTGAACCATCACGCTCGGATTTGAGGTGTTCGTACAACTGGTAATGGCGGCGATGACGATGTCGCCATCCATCAAAGTCCTTTCTCCTTGTGGCAAGGGGCTGGTTTGGGGAGGCCGCGGCGCCCCCTCTATCTTTTTCATGAGCGCCGGCAACGCCTCTTCAAAGGCCGCTCCCGCTTTCTCCAATTCGATCCGGTCGTGCGGCCTCCGAGGTCCGGCGAGGCTCGGCATCACGTGGGCTAAATCCAACTCCAGCCTGTCTGAAAAAAGAGGCTCCGGCAGGTCTTTGGACCAGAAAAGCCCCTGCTCTTTGCAATACTTTTCGACCAGCCGAACCTGCGTTTCACTCCGACCGGTCAAGCGCAAATAGGCCAGCGTTTCTTCATCCACCGGGAAAAACCCTGTCGTCGCTCCGTATTCAGGCGCCATGTTGGCGATGGTGGCCCGGTCAGCCAGAGAAAGGTGCATCAAACCCGGGCCAAGGAATTCAACAAATTTCCCCACCACACCCTTTTTCCTCAGTTTCTCTGTCACCGTGAGGACGAGATCGGTGGCGGTCACGCCCTCCCGCAATTTTCCCACCAGTCGAAACCCAACGACCTCTGGCACCAACATGGAGAGAGGCTGCCCCAACAAGGCGGCTTCCGCCTCAATGCCGCCGACACCCCAGCCAAGAACGCCCAATCCATTGATCATGGTGGTATGGGAATCCGTCCCAATAACAGTATCCGGAAAAAGTAGGATCTCATTGCCATCGCGCTTTGAGCCGACCACATCGCCGAGATATTCCAAATTGACCTGATGAATGATGCCCGTTCCCGGGGGGACGACGCGGAAGTTCTGAAAGGACCGCTGCCCCCATTTGAGAAAGGAATACCGTTCGGCGTTCCGCCGGTATTCCATTTCCACATTTTGGCGGAAGGCCTCCGGGACACCGAAGTAATCCACTTGGAGCGAGTGATCGATGACCAAATCAACCGGCTGCCGTGGATTGATGCGCTTGGAATCGCCCCCCCATTCGGCCACGGCGTCCCTCATCGACGCCAGATCCACCAGGCAAGGGACGCCGGTAAAATCCTGCAACAAGACGCGGGCCGGCATAAAGGAAATCTCCGGCGCAGAGGGGCGTCCCGGCGCCCATGACGCCAAGGCTTCGATGTCCGCCGTCTTGACGTTGACGCCGTCTTCGCGACGCAACAAGTTTTCTAAAAGGATTTTCAGCGTAAAGGGGAGCCGCCCTATCGTTTTAAAGCCCGACCGTTCCAACTCGGCCAAGCTAAAATAGGAATACGCCTTCCCTTCCCACTGGAAACTCAGGATAAATTTCTTTGTTTTCATGGTTAATTGGCTCATCGGCAAGAACGAATTAATCATAACAAACTTGCCTAAATCCCATTCGACAAATTATGATTAGGTCATTCTATTTTGGTGGGAGGTATTCCATGAAGAAAGGGCTCATCCTGATCCAAGCTGGATTCACCGCTCTTATCGCCATATCCGTCTGCCATGCCAAGCAATCCAATATCCAACTGACGCCGGCTCCGATCGCCTACCCGTTCTTCGAACCGGGACGCTTCGATATGAAACTGACCGGTGACTACTTGAGCGTCGAAGGAAAAGATGCGAACACGGACATTTCCATTACGGGCGGCGGGTTTGACGCGGCCTTCCGTTATTCCTTTAACGCCTTTATCGCCGCCGACTTTGATTTCGGTCTTTTTGGCTATGGCGGGAAATTCCCGGGGATCGCCTTCCCTTTCTATTTTGGAGGAACCCTGTGGATCCCCGTCATCGAAGGAAAGGCTGATCTCACGGGCTTAAGCATGCCTTTCAGTGTGAACATGGAACTCCAGCCGATACGCAAGCCTTTCAGCCTCATATTTTTTGGGGGGCCTGTCTGGACGGTTGACAGCCTGACTATCCAAACGCCTTACCACGCCGTACCGTTCACGGGTGGAACGGCCAGCGCCTCAACAAAATTCACGCAAGACATGACCGTATTTTACAGCGGCGCTCAAGCCGGGATCCAGGTCGGAGTTCCCCTGGGATTTCTCAAGCTGGCTCCTTACTACATGGTGACCAAAAAAAGCGGGACGGCCACGCTCACGTTCAACTCCGGCTACCAGAACACGCAGAGTTTCGTCGGAGACACCACGATCGATCTCGAAGCCTTCACCACCACCGCCATGGGCTTCGATATGATCGTCGTTCCGTGGAATCTCTCCATCGGCGCCCTCATTCAACAGGCGGATCCAACCAAAGACCAGGAAGGTTTCAAAACCACCATGATCCAGCTCTCATGGCATTTCCGGGGAAAATAAACGTCTCCTTTTCTCTCCTGATTCTGGCCCTGGGATCGTGCACGTACGGCCCCAGGCCCTTTCTAAAAAAAGGCTACCTCCCGCCCAAGCGGATTGCCGTCCTCCCCTTGGACAACCACACCAATGATTTGGACGGGCCGGACATCGTCCGCTACTGGTTCAACCAGCGACTCGCCGAGAAAAAGGGCTATCAAACGGTCACTCTTTCTGACATCGATGGAAAGTTGAAGGGGCTCGGTTTCGCCGAAGGCGGGCAATTGTCCGCGCTTCCGGTTCAACAACTCGGTCCCCTTCTGGGGGCCGACGCGGTCATCTACGGCGATCTCCTGGATTTCAATTATCAGACGACCGGATTTCTCAATATCCGCAAAGTCCGCGCGGCTTTCAAAATGGTGGACTCGGCATCCGGCGAGACGCTCTGGCAGGCGGAAGGCTTGGGCGCCAATTCCGAAGGCGGGCTGTCCTCAAAGGCGGCGCTTCAGATGGGACTCAAATCTCTGGGCACACAATTAGCGGAAAAAGCCATGAGTTCTCCCCTCAAAACCGAAACCTGGGATATGATCTGGAACGCCATTGAGGACCTGCCGAAGGCGAGATAAACCAATAAAAACCGAAAATTTTGGGCATGGAGGGACTCGAACCCACACTCGCCGAAGCGAACAGGATTTTAAGTCCTGTGCGTCTGCCATTCCGCCACATGCCCTTCGACTCACTTCGTTCGCTCAGGGCAGGCCCGCTCGCAGTGAGCGACCGAAGGGAGTCGAACTGCCACATGCCCGAGCGAACGCGAAATGACTTTAGCAAATTACGAAGATTGTATTGTTGAGGGAAGCGGTTCGATGCATTCTTTCGTCTTGTTGCGGGAGGAATTGACGATGGCGTTGACTTGGTAGAGATTCAAAAGCTCCGGATCAAAAGGCTTCAACAAGGGAAGAAGGGTTTTGTCATCGTCGACAGTGGGCGCCAGCCACAACGGCTCATCCTCCCGCCGCAGGATGACGGGCATCCGATTGTGAATGGGCCGGATGACGTCATTCGACTCCGTCGTTATGATTGAGAATGAACGGACATCCCGACCCTGGGGGCTTTTCCATTGGTCCCACAAACCAGCCAAGGCATAGGGCTCCCGGTCCTTCATCACCGCCCGATAGGGCACGCGGTTTTTCCCCTCTCTCCACCACTCATAAAAGCCGTCGCACACAACGAGGCACCGTTTATTATGGAACGGATCACGGAATGCCGGCCGTTGGTTCACGGTTTCAGCACGGGCATTCAAACATTGGAGCGCGATCTTCTGATCCTTCGCCCAATGCGGGATGAGGCCGAACATCATGAGCTCCAAACGCCGCTTTTCTTCATTTTGGACGACAACAGCGGCCGCATCGGTGGGGGCGATGTTATAGGCCGGCGGGAGGTCGAAGGGGGGAGGCTCAATCTCAAAACGCTTGATGAGCGCTTGAATCAAACTGACGCGGGAAAATCTCGTGCACATAGCCCCAACGGTCGGCGGTTGATTTTAATCCGGCGATTTCCCCGTCGCCCGGCCTCCATTGATGCGGTCGGCCGTGATGAAGGAGTAAGAGATCTTTTCCTGGGGGTCGAAGCGGTTGGCTTCCTTTTGAACGACTTTGAATTGACCTTCAAAATCAAAGGGCGGGAAAAAGGCATCTCCCTCAATGTGGTTATGAATGAGGGTAATATAAAGCCGGTCCGCGTGGGGGAGGGCCAGCCTATAGATAGACACCCCGCCAATGATAAAGACTTCTTCGTTTTTATCCGGACAGGCGGCCAATGCCTCTTCGAAGCTGTGCACCACCGTTGCTCCCTCCGCCTTAAAGTGAGGATCATCACTCATCACAATATTCCGCCGACCGGGGAGGGGCTTCCCCAAAGACTCAAAGGTTTTCTGGCCCACAATGACGGGATGCCCCATGGTGATTTTTTTAAACCTCTTCAAATCGTCCGAGAGGTGCCACGGCAACCGGTTGTTTATCCCGATCACCCCTTCATTGGTCATAGCGACGATAATAGAGATCCTCATACAGAAATGGGGGCCGGGATGGCCGGGTGGGGGTCGTAATTTTCGAGGGTGAAATCCTCGTATTTTAAATCGAAGAGGGAGGAGACGGCGGGATTGAGCCTCATGGCGGGCAGAGGTCTAGGTTCCCGCGACAGTTGGAGCTTCGCCTGCTCCAGGTGATTCATATAAAGATGGGCGTCTCCCAAAATATGGACAAAATGGCCGGGCTTCAAGCCCGTCGCCTGGGCCATCATAAGGGTGAGAAGCGAGTACCCCGCAATGTTGAAAGGAACCCCCAGAAAAACATCGGCGCTTCGCTGATACATCTGGCAGGAGAGCCGCCCGTCCTCATGGACATAAAATTGAAACAACAGGTGACAGGGGGGAAGTGCCATCTTGTCCAGGTCGCTCACATTCCAGGCATTGACGATAATCCGGCGGGATTGGGGATTCGTTTTAATGAGGTCTATTGCTCTCGCAATTTGATCGATGGGTTTCCCTTCCGTCTCCCGTCCCTGGCCGTTGCCGCCAGATTCAACCGAACTCGACGGCCGCCACGGTTTCCCCCAAAACCGCCATTGATAGCCATAAATGGGACCCAGGTCGCCGTTGGCATCGGCCCATTCGTCCCAAATGGTGACTTTGTTCTCACGGAGATACTTAACATTGCTTTCCCCTTTGAGGAACCAAAGAAGCTCGTGGATGACCGACCGCAAATGAACCTTTTTTGTGGTAAGAAGAGGAAACCCTTTGGAAAGGTCGAACCGCATCTGATAGCCGAAAAGGCTTAAGGTTCCCGTCCCGGTCCGGTCCAGGCGCTTTTCACCCTTTTCCATCACGTCCTTTAAGAGTTGTAGATAGGTCTGCATGGAGGGGCCAATGTTACTAATATTTTATTTCATCTGAGTGGGGCCATGCATCAGTCGAAGGAAACGACTGTAACCCCTCACCCTGCCCTCTCCCGCTGGGAGAGGGGATCCTCTCACAATACAAGAAAGGAAACCCAGCCGACCAGGCCCACCGCCAACAGGCCGAGAAAGAAAATCTCAAGTGCGCTCCGCTCGCGATGGATTGGCGGAACGTCGTCAATATCCCCCATCTCGAGGACCTCACGGAGTTGGGTCAGGGAAAGGACATAATCCGGTAACTCCGGTTCAAATGGGAAGGGAGAGGGGATTCCCTCCCCTTGTCTCTCAGGAACTCGATCAACAGCATAAGCGGGTAGCATGGTCAGTCCATTCGAGCGCACACGGAGGGGTGTCCGAGATACCGTGATGAGGGGATTGCCAACAACGAGGGGCTCAAAAGTTATCAAATTCTGGAGCGTAAAGTACTAATTCAAACGACAAAAATAATTTGTCGATGTATAATCATCCCCGCCGTGAAGTCGATTTTATTCTCCAAAAAGATTCCCTTTTTCCTCCTTTGCTCCCTTTGCTCCCTTTTCCTGTTTTCTTCGCTTCAGGCCGGAATACCAACTCTTGAAATTGGTCTTTTTCAAGCGGAGGATGAGGCGCTGCGTACCTCGGCCCAAATCCAGTCGGCGCGTGTGGAGCTGGCGGCGGCCCACAGTCAAGCCCGCTCCCAGTTTGCCCTTTTGTGGCCTCGTTTGAGTTTGGATGCCACCTACCGGCACATCAGCGAAGTGCCTTCTCTTCAACCGGCCCCGACCTCGCCCTCCATTGAGCTGGGCGACAACAAAAACTACTCCTATGGACCGACGTTAAACTGGCAAGTCTGGAGCTCTGGGGGGCTTTATTATTCCTGGAAAAGCCTGGCGGCGTTGGAAAGGGCAAAAGCCGAAGAGCTTAAAAATATTGAACGCCAAGTTCTTTTACGGACCCGCTTGGCTTACTTCCAAGTCCAGCTGGCGCTGGAACAAGTGCGGGATTTAATCGACTCTCTCCAACTGGCCCAGGCCCAATACAAAGACATACGGCTCCAGCAACGAGCCGGTTCCAGAAGCCGAATTGACGCCCTCTCCGCTCACCAAGACGTTTTAAGCCGACGGCGGCAGCTCCGACAGGCCCGGGCCGACCTCGCGTCCAATTTAAGGGAACTCTTTTCCCTCACTCAGTTGGGGAAAAATACGGACGCCTCCCTGCCCATCGATGAAGAGGACGCCGAGGATCTCCCCGCCGACACCGAAAAACCAACGCTCATCATCAAGCTGGACCCATTAAACAATTCCGAGTCTTATTTAAAACCGGCCGCGCGAGGAACGCCCGACGAAAATCATCCGGCTTCCCAAACCCTCATGGAGGTGGCCTGGGCTTACCGCTCCGCCGCCGGCAGCGCCGGCTCAAACCACTGGCCCACGCTGCAGCTCTCCGCACGAAGCTCCCGCGACTACCCCAACGGCCCCATCAAGGAATCCTTCACGCAAAACACGCTTGCGGCCTCCGCCAGCTGGCCCCTTTTTGAGTCGGGCCGCGTCGCCAATAACGTCAAAGAACAAAAGGGGCGCGAAGAGGCCAGCCTCAAGCAGCGCGATCAAGTCCTCCTGAACCTTCAGCGGGATTGGGATAAAGCGCAGGACCAATTGAAAGGCCTTCGGGTCCAGGAGGAGATCATCCAACAGTCCGTCAAGGAAACAAAGGAGCTGGCCGACTTGACCTACGACTCCTATCAAGCGGGCCGTTCAAGTTATCTCGAAGTTCAAACCGCCAATTTAAGGGCGCTTGACGCCCATGTCCAGTTCGCCCAAACCAAGGTTCAAATTCTCATACAACTCGCCGTTCTCGACGCCCTTGGAAAAGGAATACAACCATGAAGAAAAAATTAATTGTCATCCTGCTTATCGTGATCGGGGGCTTGGCGCTCCTCTGGCAGCTCCTCCCCCGAGGCGACTTCCTCTACGCCGGCACGGTCGAAGCCACCGAAGTGGACCTGTCGGCCCGTGTCTCATCGCAAATCGCCTCCTATGAAGTGAGGGAAGGCGATGTCGCCTCCCGCGGCCAGTTGCTCGTCCAACTTTCCTGCGAGGACATTAAAATCAACGCGGACCTCGCGGAAAAAGATTACCAGCGGGCGGTGCGCCTGCACAACAGCGGTTCCATTTCCGATGAGGCGTACGATCAAAGGCGTTTTAAAAGGGACGACGCCCTTCTAAGACAAGGGTGGTGCACGATCGCCGCTCCCTCCTCGGGAACCATCCTCAACACCTACTTTGAGGCCGGCGAGTACGTCACGCCGGGCACAAAGCTTTTGACTTTAGCGGACCTCAGGGAGGTCTGGGCTTATGTTTACGTGGCTCAACCCGTCGTGGCGAAATTGTCGCTCGACCTCCCCATTGAAGGCCGCCTCCCTGAAATGAAAAACAAAAGATTCAAGGGCCGCATCACGCACATCAACCAGGAGGCTGAATTCACCCCAAAAAACGTCCAGACCCGGGAAGAGCGAACGCGCCTGGTCTATGGAATCAAAGTTACTTTTCCCAATCCCGACGGGATCTTGAAGCCAGGCATGACGATTGAGGTCAAACTGCCGGATTGAAAACGAATGCGGAAGGCGGAATTCCCCCCTCTCCCATGAATTTACCTTCAGTAAGCATTGAATTAAACAACGTCAAAAAACGCCTGGGACCGAACCAGGCTCTGGACGGGATCACCACATTCTTTGACGCGGGGCTGTTGCACGGGATCATCGGCCCCGATGGCGCCGGGAAGACCACTCTCCTTCGGACCCTGATGGGACTCCTCCATCCCGATGAGGGGCGCGTCGCTTTTTTCACTGATGCGATCGAGACACCCTTCACCGAGCTACGCTCCTCGATGGCCTACATGCCCCAACAGCAGAGCCTCTACCCCGACCTTTCCATCATCGAGCACCTGGATTTCTTCCGTGACCTCTATCAAATCCCAAAAGATATTTATCAGAAGAAAACGGCTGAGCTCCTTTACATAACGCGACTGGACAAATTCCAGGCCCGGCCGGCGGGGCAGCTATCGGGCGGCATGTACAAAAAACTGGGGCTCATGTGCGCCCTTCTTCAGTCTCCCTCCCTCCTTCTTTTGGATGAACCCACCACCGGCGTCGATCCCATCAGCCGGCGCGAGTTCTGGGATCTGCTTTACCGACTCCTCAATCAGAAAATTCTCATCTTGATGACGACCGCCACCATGGACGAAGCCGAGCGCTGCGGGCGGGTGCACCTTCTGGACAATGGACGCATCCTGGCGGAAGGTGAACCGCGATCACTCTTAGAAAGGGAAGGGGTTGAAAAGTTTGAGGATTTATTTATGCGGACAGAATCACTTTCGTCATTCCGGCGAAAGCCGGAATCCAGGTATTAAACATGAATTTAAAGGCATTGTTACAGCCTGGATACCGGCTTTCGCCGGTATGACGACACTCAAATGGAACCGATTGTTGATGTCGAAGGGTTAACCGTCAAATTCGGCGCCTTTACGGCGGTCGACGACATCTCATTCACCGTCAATAAAAAGGAGATCTTCGGGTTTATCGGCGCCAACGGCGCCGGTAAAACGACGACCATCCGTACGCTATGCGGCCTCTTGACGCCCACCGCGGGCCGTGTGCGCATCGCCGGTCTTGAATACAAAGACGGCGTGCAAGCCATCAAGGCCAAGGTGGGATACATGTCCCAAAAGTTCACCCTTTATAACGATCTCAATGTCTCGGAAAATTTCTCTTTCGCCGCCAACTTGAGAAAACTGGAGAGAGACGTCTTTGAAAAAAGAATGAAGGAGCTTCTCGGGTTTCTCGAATTCACGCCACCGCTCGAAACGCTCGTGCGGAACTTGCCCGTGGGATTTAAACAGGAGCTCGCCCTGGCGGCGTCTCTCCTCCATGACCCCGATCTCATCTTTCTGGATGAACCGACGGCCGGTGTCTCCCCGGCGGCCCGGAAGCGCTTCTGGACGCTCATACGACAGTTATCGGAGAGCGGAAAAACGGTATTCGTCACCACGCATTATCTCGATGAAGCGGAAGAGTGCGACCGCATCGCGTTGATGAGCAACGGTCAAATCATCGCCGTCGACAGCCCCGAGGACCTAAAGAAAAAAACGTACCCCGAACCCCTTTATGAAATCGAACCGCGGGAGAAGGCCTCCGCCGGCTGGCTGGAGGAGCTTCAAAAACATGAAGCGGTCGCCAGCCTTCAACCCTATGGCCTGCGTTATCATGTCCTCCCCAGGGATCCCAAGAAGTGGGCCGCCCTCGCCGAGCGGATGACATCCTCTTTCAGCACCCGCCCCATACCGCCTTCCCTGGAAGACGTCTTCATCCGCCTCGTGGAAGGAGGAAACCGATGAATGCTCTCTTTAACACGCGCCGCACGACCTCCATCGCAAAAAAGGAGATCCATCACATCCTCCGGGATCCCTTCACGTTGACGATGGCCTTGGGGTTGCCGCTCATCCTTCTCACTTTTTTTGGATTCGTCATCGACTTCAACGTTCGAAACATCCGCCTGGCGGCTGTCGACGGGGATCGCTCCCGGGCCTCACGCCAGCTCCTGGAGGTTTTTGAAAGCTCGGACTATTTTCGGCTCATGCGGATTCCCTCCTCCGCCCACCTGGTCAAACACCTCGATGAAGAAAAGGCCAAGGGGGTTCTTATCATTGAGCCGGGATTTGGGAAAGACATTTCCCGCGGGATGGAGGCCAAGGCGCAAATCATTCTGGATGGCGCCGACAATTCGACGACGGGAACGATCGCTTCCTATCTTTCGGGAATCCAGCGAGCGGCCATTAAAAAACTTGTCATTGCGAGCTTGCCCGCCGCAGGCGGGCGGGCGAAGCAATCTGATTTTCCCGAAGGAGAAAGACAGATTGCTTCGGTCGGTCGCCACGGCGACCTCCCTCGCAATGACAGACTCATCAACATCGACACGCGCTTCCTTTTTAATCCCGAGCTCAACAGCCAATGGTTTGTCATCCCGGGACTGGCCGTCATCATCATCGGCGTGCTTTCCATCCTTCTCACCGCACTCACCATTTCCCGTGAGTGGGAGACAGGATCCATGGAACTTCTTCTTTCGACCCCCGTCCGCCCCCTGGAAATCATCATCGGGAAGCTCTCCCCCTATTTGATAATCAGCCTCATCGGTGTCTTCCTCGTTTATCTGGCCGCGCGGGGACTTTTCCATGTCCCGTTTCAAGGGAATCACCTCCTTTTCCTTCTCGGTTGCATCCTCTTTTTGGGATGCACCCTCACCCAAGGACTCGTTATTTCGGTCATCACCCGTCAGCAGGCCTTGGCCATGCAGTTGGCCATTGTCTCTGGGCTTTTGCCTTCCCTGCTTCTTTCGGGATTCGTCTTCCCCATTGAGAGCATGCCGGATTTCTTCCGGTACTTCACCGGCCTCCTCCCGCCCCGGTGGTTCATGATCATCACCCGCGGGATCTTTCTCAAAGGCGCCGGCGTCATCGACCTTAAAATACCTCTTATCGCCCTTTTGTCTTTGAATGCGTTCTTGCTTCTCATCGCGTCCAAAAAATTCAAAAAGGATTTGGAACCGTGAACAAAACCATTGTCGGGTTCGTCAAAAAAGAACTCATCCAGGCCGTCCGCGACATCCGGATGAGGATTCTCCTCTTTGTCATGCCGGTAGTCCAGTTGACGATCTTTGGCCTCGCCCTGTCCACCGAGGTGAGGAACATCCGCCTGGGCGCTTTCTTTCTTCCCCATGACATTCTGGCCCGGCGGATCATGGAGCACAGTCTTTCGTCACGATGGTTTTTACCGGCGCGAGGACCCTTCCAGGATCCCATCGAAGCCATCCGCTCCGGCCGGGCGGAGGCGATTCTCATCGCTCCCCCCGAAGGCCTCACCGCTGCCGTGGAGCGGGGCCGGGGGCGCCTCCAAATCCTTATTGACGCCACCAACGCCGTCCGGGCGCGCAGCATCGAAAACTATTTGCAAACAATTATCAACCAAACTCTTCAAGGGTTATCGAAAAGGCCGGCGGCGGCGCCGCTTCTCACCTTTGACGTTCGCGTCCTCTACAACCCCTCCATGAAAACCTCGATCTTCCTCGTTCCCGGTGTGATGGTGATGATTCTCTGCCTGTTGACAATCATTCTCACCAGCATGGCCATGGCCCGTGAGAAGGAATTGGGGACTTTTGAAACGCTTATCTCGGCGCCCGTTAGAAATTGGGAGATTCTTCTGGGGAAGACACTGCCTTACTTCCTGCTTGGGATGGCGGATGTGCCTCTTATCATGGGGGCGGGGATGATTCTTTTCGGAGTGCCGATGCGGGGGGAGCTGTGGGAGCTTTTCCTTTCGGCCGCCCTTTTCATCGCCACGACGGTAAGCGTGGGCATTCTCATCTCCACGATTGCTAAAAATCAGCAGCAGGCCATGATGGGCGGCTTTATGTTCCTTTTTCCGGCCATGCTTCTCTCCGGAATCATGTTCCCCTTGGAAAACATGCCGGAGCTCTTCCGCTGGGTCACTTACGCGAATCCCTTGAAATACTTCGTGGAATCGCTCCGAAACATCATGTTGAAAGGCGGGGATCCAATGGTTGTGTGGAGAAACATCGGGGCGATGGGACTTCTGGCGGGCTTTTCCATCTGGGCCAGCTTTAAACGCTTCACCCAAACCTTAAACTAGGGGTCAAGTCGCGACATGCGACATTAGCTAATGTCGCATGTCGCGACTT
>JAJAPZ010000017.1 GCA_020523905.1 Candidatus Obscuribacterium magneticum | reverse complement strand
GGAGCCCCGCTCCCCAGGCCATTCCCTTCATCCCCAGAGAGACCGGGATGACGCTCCCCACCTTGATCCATGCCCCCCCTGATTTTTCAAACCGCTCAAGGAGGCCGGTGGGGCTGCACCACTCTTTGGAGGTGACGACGATAAGTTGTTGGGCCTCTTCAGGCACGATGAGAGGGGGCATGGCATTCTCCTTCCTATTATCTGTGATGTTATTTTTTTGGCGAAGCGTTTCAAACGATTCGTCGCGCAAAGGGAGTTGGGCCCAACCGGGATCGTCGTAATGCCACCACTCCGTTTCAAGCGGCAGAAATCCCGCGGCTCTCATGGCCGATTCCAGTTTGAGCCGGTTTGCCAATGTATTGGCGGGAAGATTTGAATAACGCCGGTGGCTGCGGGGACTGAAATCATCGAAGCCGGTCGGCATGGGGAGTTCGCGGCCCCTTCGATCGACGAGCGTGACGTCCACCGACGCCCCCCGGTTGTGCCGGGAGCCTGTTTTCGGGTTGGCGACGAAATTGTCGTCGGAGACTTTTTCCCACAGCTTTTTTTGGATGGAGAGCGGGCGGTAGCAATCCCAGACTTTGAGCCTCAGCCCTTCGGCTTCCAGATTATTCTGTGCCGCGGCCAGGCGTTTGGCGACGGTTTCGCAGAGATAGCAATCGCCGGAGGGGTAGAGCTTTTCGCCAGTGAAATTATGGCGGGTGGCGTAGCGGAGGTCCACAGGAATCGCCGGCGACAGATCTTTGATGTTGACGAGGCGCTCTTCGGCGGCGAGGACGAGAGGAAGAATAAACGGTGCCACCCACATCGTCATACCGGCGAAAGCCGGTATCCAGGTCTTAAGCATGAATTTAAATACAGTTTTACGGCCTGGATTCCGGCTTTCGCCGGAATGACGAAGTACGGCACAGCCGCAAAAATACTCCATGACAAGAAGGATTATAACACGTCCGAGGTGAGGTCCGTTCTTATTGGAGGGAGAAGCGGATGAAAGGCGTATCGGGGCCGTAGGGCGACTTGACGTTGCTTTCGTCTCTCAAGAGGCTGCGCAGAATGAACACGTTCCGCTTGAGTTGACGGACCCGGTAATGAGAAGACTTTAGCTTGCCTAAGAGATGATCAAGCTGGTCCAATTTCGCCTTGAAGTTGCGAATGGAATCCATGAGAGGGCCTCCTTTTTTCTTACGTTAAGTTTGCCGGGTTTCGGGTTAAGAACGCTTTAAGACCGGATTAAGATTCGATTAAGATTGCATAGAAAAGGCGTTATTTTCGTTTTCCGGCCGTTTGCGATTTGCGCTGGTTTTGCCGTGCAAAATCGCATGGGCTGAGAGAGAGTTTAAATTCGTATGGTAAATTACGAGCAATTTATCCTAATCTCTCCGTGATGAAATCGAAGAAAATTGAGTGGATCGTCCCCGCCTTGTTCTGGGTTTTGAGTACCCTCCTCTTCTTCAAATCCCTCACCTTCCGTCTCTACGATCCCGACTTGTGGTGGCATCTGGCCGCCGGGCGGGAAATGTTTGAGAAACGGATCTTTTTGCGGACGGATGTCTTCTCGCACACGCTCCAGGGAACGGAGTGGATCAATTTTGAGTGGTTGGGCCAGATCCTTCTTTATTTGTTGATGAAGACCTGGGGGCTGGCGGCCATTTATTGGGGGAAAATCCTTCTGGGGCTTCTGGTGATGACGCTTCTTATCCTCTCAGCGCGTAAAGCAGGGGCGCGAGGGCCGTGGCTTCTCCTTCTGGCTTGGATGGGATTTAAGGTCGTCCAGCCGAGGCTTCTGGAGCGGGTCGAGCTGGCGACGCTTCTTCTTTTGCCCATCTTCATGATTCTTTTGCTTCGCGCGCGAAAGGGGGCGGCCTCACAACTCAAGTTCTATCCGTGGATCTTTTTCCTCCTCACCGTCCTCTGGTGCAATCTGCATGCGGGATTTATTTACGGCCTTGGGCTCATCCTCCTTTTTGATGTGGGCGCGCGCTGGCGCGCGGAGGAGAAATCGTACATCCGGATGGTGGACCGCGCCTTGATTCTCTCTTTGGCCGCCGTTCTTTTTAACCCGTGGGGGCCGAGAATTCTGGTTATCTTTCTGGAACATCTGATGAGCTTTCGAGGCGGCGCCTCCCTGATCCAGGAATGGAAGGCCCCGTCCATTTCCGAAGTTCCCAATTTCTGGTTTCTTTTTGTGGCCAACAGCTTGATTTTGGTGTGGGGTCTTTTGGGCCGCTGGGAGGGGATTCGTTTTTGGACGCCGGCGATTGTGGCGTTTGCGGCCTGGGGCGGGTTTCATTACCGGACGACGGCGCTCTTCGCTTTTGTGGGGCTCCCCTTTTTTGGGGAACTCCTTCAGCAGTGGAGGTGGACGCGTGCGGGAACGCCGGCCGAGGCCGCCTCATCGGCATCGTTGAAGGGGAATGACGCAGAAGGTCGGCGGCGACGCCGGCTGGCCGCGGCCGGATGGCTCTTGTGTTTGATCCCGCTCGGTGCTCACGCCGATAAATTAAAACAGCGTTTTCCGGAGGATCTCGTCCTGTGGAGTAAGTTTCCCGCGGGAGCTTGCCGGTTTGTGAAGGCAAACAATGTGCCGGGGAACATGTTTAATGAATACGGCGCCGGCGGGTATCTCTCGTGGGAGCTGGGGCCCAAGAGAAAAGTTTTTATGGATGGGCGTTATCTTTTCTATCCCTTGTTGGTGGAACAGAACCGGTTGAATTACGAATTGTCTTCCGGCATTCAGAGGAGCCATTGGCCGGCTTATCTGGAGAAAAACAGCGTCTCGTATGCCATCGTTAGATACCCGGCCCTCCGCATCCGCTACATTAATGACGACCCCGGCTTTTGTCTCACCAACATCAATGCCATGTTTCCGCGATCCCAATACGCCTTGGTTTATTGGGATGACCTCGATTTGGTTTTCTTAAAGAGGACGAAGGAGAACGCCGCCCTCATCAACCGCACCGAGTATCAGCATCTGTGGCCGTACAATTTGGATCAGATGAGGTTTTTTGTTAAGTCAAAAAGCGTGCTTCTCGAGAAGGCCAGGGCGGAGTTGGAACGCCATAAAAAGGAAGCGGGGGCCACCGTCATCGGCAATCAGCTTTCTTCTTTGTTGAAGTGAGGCGTCTGTAGTATGAAACGCCAATTTCCTGCTATTTTTCAAAGAAAACATCAAAAGTTCGTCATTCCTGCGAAAGCGGGAATCCAGGACGTGAACACCGGAATGGATTCCCGCTTTCGCGGGAATGACGGCTGCTTTGGTTGCAGCGAGGTTGCGCTATGATCGATCGCCCGTTCGGCCGGACAAAGGAGCGCGTGTCGGAGGTTGGCTTCGGTGCCTGGGGGATTGGCCGGGCCTGGTGGGGGCCGACCAAAGACAAGGAATCGTTGGCCGCCTTGGCGGAGGCGTGGAGCGCCGGCATTAATTTTTACGACACGGCCTTTGTCTACGGCGACGGCCACAGCGAGGCGCTCGTCGGCCGGGCCCTTCAGGGAAAAGAGGCCTTTATCGCCACCAAGATCCCCCCCCGAAACTGGCAGTGGCCGGCGACACCTCAGATGCCCCTCCGGGATGCCTTCCCGTCGGAGTGGATCACCTCCTGCACGGAGCGGAGCCTGAAAAAACTCAATCGCGATTGTGTGGATTTGACGCAATTCCACGTCTGGACCGATGCGTGGCTGGGTGAGGACGAATGGAAAAAGGCCGTCGAGACGCTGAAAGAACAAGGGAAAATCCGTTTCTTTGGCGTCTCCATCAATGATCACGATCCGGACTCGGCGCTCGAACTTGTGGCGAGCGGCCTCGTGGATTCCGTTCAGGTCATTTTCAATATTTTCGATCAGAGCCCTAAAAAGAAGCTCTTCCCCCTGTGCCGGACGCATAATGTGGCCGTCATTGCCCGGGTTCCTTTTGACGAGGGGAGCCTCACCGGGACCCTCACGTTGGAGACGACCTTTGAGGGCGATGATTTCCGCCGGCATTATTTCAAAGGGGATAATTTAAAGGCGGCGGTGGAGCGGGTGGAAAAGCTGAAAGGATTTCTCGGCCCCGAGACGGGAGTGTCGACCCTGCCGGAGCTGGCGCTCCGGTTCATTCTGGCGCACGAGGAGGTTTCCGTCGTCATCCCGGGGATGAGAAGGCATGAGCACGTCCGGCAAAACGTGGCCGTGTCGGATGGGAAGAAGCTGGGCTCAGGGCTTCTCACGGCGTTGGCGTCCCACGCCTGGAATCGGAATTTTTACAAGGGGTGGGAGTAGGATGATTCGACATTCACCGCGCTTGTATCGCGGTCTTTTGATCGGCTTCGGCGTCGGCTTTATCCTGATTGGGTGCCTCATCGGGCTCATGAGCTTGTGGGAGGCTTTCGTGGGGGTCCGGGGCGAGATCAAAGTCGTTGATCTGCCCGGTTTTCACGAATTAAAATTCAAGAACCCGGGGCTTTATGCCGGGCTCTATCAACACCGCAGCAAGGCACCCCTGCCAGTGAACGCCCTGGAGAAACTGGACGTCCACCTGATGACGAAAGACACCTACGAGGAAATCCCCGTCATCCCGGTCAACCAGACCTTCACCCGGCTGGGGATGCCGATGATGATTCTTTTCAATTTTGTCATACAGAACCCCGGCGGCTATTCCTTGAGCGGGGTCTACGCCGGCGACGTCGAAGGGCCCACCGTTCCCGTCGTCTTGGTGTCCCAGACCGTCCGCAACATCAAGCCGACTCTCATCGTGGGCGGGCTCTTCTTCGTCTTATTTCTGGGGTTGGGGATTTTTGTTTTGGTCAAGGTGAAAGAGTGGGCGCCTACCCCTTCACGCACAGCACCTGCTTGAGGGTTGCCTTCACGTCCACCAGGTCGGCTTGGTTTTTGATGACCTGGTCGATGTCTTTGTAAGCGGAGGGGATTTCATCCAGGACGCCCTGGTCTTTCCGGCACTCGACACCTAAGGTTTGTTCCTCCAGGTCTTTCACGGAAAAAACCTTTTTCGCTTGGGTCCGGCTCATCCGGCGGCCCGCGCCGTGAGAGCACGAGTTGAATGAATCGGGATTTCCCCGCCCCACCACGATGAAGGATTTGGCCCCCATGGAGCCGGGGATGATGCCCCACTCTCCCGCCTTGGCGCTCACCGCCCCTTTCCTTGTCACCCACACCGTCTGGCCGAAATGTTCCTCTTCCTGGGTGTAGTTGTGGTGGCAGTTGACCTGCTGGAGAACTTTAAACTCCTCGCCGAACAGATCGCCAAAAAGGCCGTAAAGGCGGCGGATCATTTCCTCACGATTGTTGAAGGCGTAGTTCTGCGCCCAGAGCAGATCATGGATGTAGGATTTGAATTCGGGCGTTCCTTGGCTTAGGTAGGACAGGTCGGAATCGGGGAGCCGGATCATGGCCTCCCGCATGAGGCCTTTGGCGGCGTTGATGTGAACGTCCGCCAACACCTTCCCGATGTGTCGGCTCCCTGAGTGAATCATGATCCAGACCGTTTGCTCCCGGTCGAGGCAGACTTCGATGAAATGATTCCCGCCTCCCAGCGATCCGCACTGCAAGAGAGCTTTCTTGCGGAGTCTCGCGTCATTGGAGACCTTGGGCGAGAGTTCGTCCCAATGATTCCACAAGTCGAGGGCGGCGATAGGCGCCGGGGCGTCATTGTTTCCGTCGAACCCGACGGGGATGGCCCGTTCAATCCGTCGACGCAGTTCAGGGAGTTTGTGTTCCAGTTGCGTGGCGGCGATATTGGTGCGGGCGGCGACCATGCCGCAGCCGATGTCCACCCCCACGGCCGCGGGGATGATGGCGCCTTTGGTCGCAATGACGGCGCCGATGGTGGAGCCCCGCCCCAAGTGGACGTCCGGCATGACGGCCACATGATGGAAGAGAATGGGAAGCGCGGCCAGGCGTTTGAGCTGCTCCTCGGCGCCTCTCTCGATGTCGTCGGTCCAGATGTGGACCGGGGTGGGCGTGCGAAGCGTCTTTTTGATCGGCATATATGAATTATACGGCTTTCATAGTGGGAAAGTTCATTCGGCGTCACCCCCGCGAAAGCGGGAATCCATGACGTGAACACCGGAATGGATTCCCGCTTTCGCGGGGATGGAGGGCGAAGGATGCTACGCGGCTTTTTGTTCGGAGGTTTGGCCTTCGTTTTCGGAGAAATCAACGACGGCGTGGACAAGAAAAGGTTTTTTGTGGCCCCGGAGGTGAGCGAGGGTGAGTGTTTTGACCCGGGCGTAGGCTTCGACGTCTTCGTAGACGTCGTCGCTGATGATGATTTGCGTGCCGAATTTTTTGTTGAGTTCTTCGATGCGGGCGGCCACGTTGACCACGTCCCCCACCACGGTGTAGTCCATCCGCCGTTCGGAGCCGATGTGGCCGGCGATCACTTCGCCCCGGTGGATGCCGATGCCGATGTGGACGGGATTTTTTCGCTGCGATTCACGGCGCCTGTTGAAGTCGGCCACGTTTTTCACCAGCCGCCAGGCGGTCCGCACCGCGCGCAGGGTGTCGTCCGCATGAAGAATGGGCGCCCCAAAAACAACGCAGACCCCGTCGCCGTGGAATTTGTCGATGGTGCCCTCCTGCTCCATGATGATCTCCACCGTCTCTTTCCAGTATTCGTTGAGAAAGACCTGCAGCTCGTCCACCGACAACTCCTCGCAGAGGGAGGTGTAGTTGCGGATGTCGCAGAAAAGAATCGTCGCCTGGCGCCTTAAGCCCCCCACTTTGGGGTCTTCTTTGATGAGGACCTCGGCGATCTTGGGGTCCATGATCCGCCCCAGGGAGTGCCGCATACGGTCCCGTTCCCGCAAGCCCTCGAGCATATGGTCAAGAGCCTGGGCGAGCTCTCTTTGCTCTTCCGTTGCCGGCGTCGGGATCTCCGCGTCCAGGTTGCCGGCGCCGACTTTTTTCAAGAAGGCAATGATTCCCGGAAAGAACGTTTCTGTTCGCGAAGGGATTTTTAGGCTGGCCAGGAAGCTCAAAAGAAAGCCGGCGAAGGCATAAAAGTAAATTTTCCGGTGCGTCGAAGGGAACCCTGAGCGGACGGGGTCGGCCACCTCAAGTTCGATGCGTCCGATGGTTTTGCCGTCCACCCCAACCAAGGGCTGCGAGATTTTTCGGGCGGCGGCTTTTGGATCGGCCGAGGCCGGGCTCCCGCGTCGGGCTTCCTTCCCCGCAAAGAGAATGAAGAATCCGACACAAGAGGCCACCATGAATGGAACAATAACTTTTTTCAACGTTTTTGCGCTCCCCCGTGCAAAATGCGGCACGTTCCCTTTTTAAAGGGTAAATGAGGAAGGGTCGATATGCAAGGCGTAAAAAAAGAAGAAGGGGGGTAGAAGGGGTGAAGGCTGCCCCTTCACCCCTTCTACTTCTTTAGCCTTTTTTCGAATTATGCTATGTAAGGGACGTCTATGGTACAGACGCGCTACGAGCTTTATTCGCTCCGTTGTACGCGCTGCGATGCCCGGAATTCGCCGGTGGCGGCGCGCTGCTCCAAGTGCGGGGCCCCTGTCGTCCAATGGCGCCGCTGCCATTTTTGCCAGTTCGAAAATCCCCCAAATGCCTGTCTCTGCCTCACGTGTTATCATGTCTTGAAAGGGAAACCCCAGACCGGCCTTCTCCACATGCAGTTGCCATGGGGGGTGCCCGTGGTCGTCCTCACCGTGGTTTTCGGCTGGTTCGGTCTGCAGCTGGCCCGCAGCTGGTTCGCTTATGCCGAGGCGCAGGTTGAAAGGAGCGTTGTCTCGGATCAGTATCTGGCGCTTCAGCGGATGGAATGGAAGGCCAAGCAGCGGGGGGCAGAAAAGGCAGGAGAATCCCCCGTGCCATGAAAATTAGAAGGACCGCCCTCTTCGCTTGCCTCTTCGCCGTTGCCGCGGGCTGCGTTAAACCCCTCCCCAAAGAAAAGCCCACCGTGGAAACGCCGGCCCCACCGCCGGCGTTGCTTGAAAAAACCTACGGGGAGATTTTGTATGGCGGCGTGGCGACGCTCCTCATAAATTATAAAGATATCAACATAATAGCGGATCCCTCTTTCGACGAACCGGGCACGGCCCTGCCGCCCTATCCGCAGAAGTTGGAGGGCGTCTCTCCTCAGGCCCACGTGATTAAGGTCGAGGCGTCTGTAAAGGCCGGCGCCTATCCCCCCGCCGATTATCTGCTCCTCACGGATTTAGAGCCGCATCACTTTGGCGAGGGGCAGGGGAATGTCCTTCGAAAAAACATGAAAGTGTTGGCGCCCGCGGGAGCTTTGCCGGCGCTCCTGAGCCTGGGTTACAGTAACGCCAAGGAACTGGAGCCGGGGCAGCGGATGCTTCTTGAGAAGAACAAATCCTTTCTTTTTGTCGGCGCCGTTCAGGCGCCGAATCCGGTGAGCGGAGATCCCGTCAATGGGTATCTGCTCGAGTTCGATAACGGGCGGAATATTTTTATCGGCGGCGAGATCGTCGACATGACGGTCTTACGGGAGTTCCTTTATGCCCTTCGGGACGACGGCAAAGAGATTCACATCGCCTTTATTTATGCGGGGGGCATTCGGTCCGTGGGCGGAGCCCTTGAGAGTCTGGATGAAAAGCTGGCCGCCGAGATGATCGCTCTCTTCCAGCCCCAGCTGGCGGTGATCGTTCAGGCCACGTCCTTGAGCGTCACGAAAACGGACGAGGCGCTCCTGCGTCGGTTGTTGAAAGAGGAAATTTTCTTCGGCCAGGTGATGGTCCCCAAGCCGGGCGACCGCATCCCGTTTTGATAGGATGAAGACATGTTTATTAGGACGTTATTCCCTCGGCTGAAGCCATCCCCGCGAAATCCGCCACCCCCGCAAAAGAGGGGAGCCGGGCCGGTGTTCACGGCCCGGCTCCCCTCTTTTGCGGGGGTGATGTGGCGGACAAGGGGCGCTTGGTTCCTAATGGGGTTTTCTTTTTTTCTCTTCCTTCTTGCAGGGTGCGGCACGAAGATCATGTTGGGCCCCGGGTTTTCCTCGGCACCCGCCACGCCGCCGGAAACCTCGCTGACCGGAACGACGCAAACGCTCCTCGCCCTCATCGACCGCGAAGACAAGACCAGGATCGATCCCGCGGACTATGAGGCGACCTCCCTCCGGCAACTCCTCATGCTGGGGACGCCGGAAGGCTACCGGCTTAAGTTGCGCTATCTTGAGTTCGGCATCTCGATGGTGGAAGCGCTTCGGATTGCCCGGGATCCGGAGCTAAAAAAACGGCTGATCGAACACGTGCAATGGGCGCGCCGACCAAAAGTACGGGCGGAGGCCATCCTGGCCTTGGCGAGTTTCTCGGACCCGGCGCACAAGAGGTATTTCAAGGAAGCGATTTTGGACAGCAAGGTGGGCATCCGGTTCGCCGCCGTCGAGGCGCTCCAGATTTGGGGCCAGCCGGAGGCGATGGACCTGCTCAAGATGACCGCGGGGCGGGACTGGTCGCCTCTCATGCAGGTGATGGCGGCCCAGGCGCTCCTTTCGCTGGGGGATAACAGCAGCCTTCCTGTGCTCTACCGGGGATTGGATGACAACAGCTGGGTGGTGCGGGCCATGGCGGCGCGCTATCTGGGTGATTACGGGAAGCCCGACGATTACCAGCTTCTCACCTCGGTCCTCCGCAAAGAGCAAAAAAATGATTTTGTGATCGCCGAGCTGGCCATCTCCGCCTTGAAGCTCATCTCCAAAAAGGGGGAGAAGGTCTCCTATTCGCCGATGTCCGCCGGCTGGCGGGAGAATGAGGAAGTCGCCTATCGGATGGGGCGGGACAATGTGGTTGAGCTGGAGCCTCTCATCATCGTGCCGCCGCGCCTGCGCATTCCCGCCTCCTTGCGGCTGGCCGCGGAGATCAACACCCAGCTGTTGGGTTTGATTCGAGACCGCCTGTCCGCCAAGCTGGACCCCATCCAGGCGCAGGACCCCATTCTTCAGGAGCTGAATTCGATGGAAACACCCAGCGGCTTTGCCTTGAAGATGCGCTACTCCGAGCTGAGTTACCTGGTCACCGAAGGCCTCGCGGGCACAAGCGACCTCATCTTAAGGGCGGAACTGGAGAAGCTGGCCGGCGAAGCCACCAATCCCTTGGTGCGGGCGACGGCCCTCATCGCGTTGGCCTACAACCGGAATGAGAATGACATCGGCCTCATCCAGAACGCGTTGAATCACACCAACGCCATCGTCCGCTTCGGCGCCATGGAGGCCATTGAGATCGGCCGCTTCCGGGGGGCGATCCCCGCCTTGAGCACGATTGCGACGACGGACCCCTCCTCCGCCCTTCGGGTGTATGCCATGCAGGCGCTGGCTCGATTCGGCGATCCGGCCGGGCGCAGCATGCTTACGACCTACGTGGCGGATTTGGACTGGCCGGCGCGGGCGATGGCGGTATGGTACCTGGGGCGGTTCGGGGCGCCGGAAGATTACTACATGATGCTGGCGCGCCTTCCCATGGAAACGAATCCCTGGGTCCAGGTGGAGCTCGTGCTGGGGATACTGCGCCTGACGCCGGTGGCGGAATGAATTTATGAGAGACATTCCGATTGCAATTTTCTGTCTTTTCCTTTCCCTGTCGAGTCCGTTGTGGGCGGGTTTGACGCCGGGGACGTATGAATACGGCGGGCTGGGCGGGAAGAGTTCGGGGCGCGTCCAGGTTCGCGTCAGCTCCGCCACCTACGCCGATAAGCCGGCCACCCTCGTGGAAATTGTGACCGAGATGAAAACGCCCACCTTTACCGGCGTGGATACGTCCGTCACGAAAGATGTGGCGTATGTGGGGGCCTCCGGGCTTCAGTATTTTAAAAGGGAGATGATTGAGAAAGGTAGAACCGACAGCATCGAAGGTTGGCCCGAGGGGACGGATCTCATCGTTTGGATCCGAAAAGGCGGTCAGCGGGTGTCCCTCGGCGTTCCCTTGAAGAGCTTTGACATGAGCGAATTTGAAATGGAGCTCCCGTCCTCCAAGTTGGCCCGCCTGAAACTGCGCGGCGCCCCGCGCGCTCGCGTGTTTTATGTGGACGCCTTGAGCAGCCTGATGACGGTCCGCAACGTCAACGAACACAGGGTGGTTCGATTCAATGACCGGGACGTCGAGATTTTTATCGTCAACACCAACGCCGAAGGGCGGACCGTCACCTCTTGGTTCGAAACCAAAACCCATCGTCTTCTCAAAGAAATGGGAGTGGACCGCCTGCTGATCCGCGTGGAGTAAATGTCCTTGCGAACGGAGACAATCGTCATTCCCGCGAAAGCGGGAATCCAGGACCGTGTGGCGGAACGGTCCCGTCGATTATTTCAATTATCGAAACGGGACGTGAACACCGGAATGGATTCCCGCTTTCGCGGGAATGACGATTTATGAAGTTCCTTCCGCGCACCGTCTACATCCTCGGCCTCGCCAGCTTTCTCACCGATTGTTCCAGCGAAATGATTTACCCGCTTCTGCCCGTTTTTCTGACGGCGGTTCTCGGGGCGGGGGCCTTCCAGCTGGGCCTGATCGAAGGCGTGGCGGAATCCGCTTCGTCGATTTTGAAAATCATATCGGGCGTGTGGACGGACCGCCTGCGCATCCGTAAGCCCTTCCTTGTTTTCGGCTACAGCCTGTCCGGCTTCGCGCGCCCCTTGGTGGGAGTGGCCCAAATATGGCCCGTCGTCCTTTTCTTGAGATTTGCCGACCGCGTGGGAAAGGGCCTAAGGACCTCTCCCCGGGACGCTTTGATCGCCGATGTCACCGGGCCTCACCAGCGCGGCCGGGCGTATGGGCTCCACCGGGCCATGGATCATGCCGGAGCGGCCGTGGGGCCTCTCATCACGGTCGTCCTCCTTTCTTTTGCGCATGTCTCTTTGCGACATGTCTTCCTTTTGGCGGTGATCCCGGCGATTTTGGTGGTGATTCTTTTGGTCGGCGGCGTCAAGGAGGCCGGCCCGGTCGCTCAACAGAAAGTTCCTGACACCCTATCCCTTAAATCCTGGTCGCTTTTCCCGCGGGATTTCAAGGTGCTCATGATGGGAATCCTTATTTTTACACTCGGCAATTCGACGGATGCCTTCTTCCTCCTGCGGCTTTCGGAATCCAACGTCTCCATGTCCGGCGTCGCCTTGCTCTGGTCATTCCACAGCCTCGTCAAAATGGCTTCCACGTACGTCGGCGGACGCTTGGCGGACCGCGTGGACCGGGGAAAACTGCTTGTGGCCGGATGGATGTATTACGCCCTTATTTACCTCGCCTTTGCTCTGATTTCCTCAAAGGGACTTTCCATCGCCGTGTTTCTCGCTTACGGCGTGTATTACGGGCTCACCGAGCCCACGGAGAAAGCCATGGTTAGCCTCTTCGCCCCAAAAGACTTGCAAGGCACGGCCTTCGGTTTTTATCACGGCGTGGTGGGGCTGGCGGCTTTGCCGGCCAGCTTCTTTTTCGGCCTCATTTGGAAAAGTTTCGGAGCCCCGACCGCCTTCATCACCGGCGCTGCTCTGGCGGGCCTCGCATCCTTTCTTCTTATCTCTTTAGCAACATCCAGATCCCGATCCCGATAAAAAGGGCGGCCGCCAATTTGTTCATGATGTGAGCCGGGACAACACGGCCGACGCCTTCCCCGACCAAAACGCCCAAGCCCGTCACCACCGACAAGGCCAACGCCGACCCCAGAAAAACCGCGAGCGGCTTCTGCGTGGACGCGGTCAGGGTGAAAACCGCCAGCTGCGTCTTGTCGCCGATTTCCGCCAGAAACAAGGTTGAAAAAGCGGTTAAAAAGATTTTCCAGTCCATTGTGCCCTCCCCGAGGTGATGTGTCCTTAAGCGGTGATGGATCGGGTTTGAAATTTCCGCCGTCCATCATGTTCTCGCAAAAAAGGGGGGTTCGAAACGCCCCCTCCAGGAACGTTGCATAACCTTAATAAATAATTGATGGCGTGGGAAGAAAGGGGTCAAACCCCGTCCGCTTCTTCGGGGACGATGGAAAGATCCAGCTTCTCCCGGCCCCGCAAGAACGTGATGGCGCCTCGGGAATGGATGCGGCTTTCGGTCAGAAGCTTGTGCAGGTCGTCGATCGTGTCCACCGGCTCCCCATCGAAGGCGATGAGGATGTCCCGTCTGGGATCGCAAGGAGCGCCCTAGGGCGCTCACCACCCCGGTCGTGACGGTGTATTGAAAGCCGAGGGGATTTCCAATGGCGATGACGAGCTGCCCCGGCTGGAGGGGATCCGAATCGCCGAGCGGGGCGGCGGTCAGGTTCTTTTCCATGATGCGGATGACGGCCAGGTCCGTGTGGGGATCATCGCCCACCAGTTCCGCGCCGTAGCGCCGGCCGTTGGGGAGGGTCACCTCGATGCGGGCGGCGCCGTTCACGACATGGCTGTTGGTGAGGATATAGCCGTTCGTCGTGAAGATGAAGCCGGAGCCCGTTCCTTTCAGGCCCTGCCGGAGTTGGGGGAAAAATCCCAATGGGACCTGCAAACTCTTTCGCACCTCGATATTGACGACGGAGGGGCTCACCCGCGCCGTGGAGCGGGTCACCGCTTGCGAATAGGCGTCCAAAAGAAGGGCGTCCGAAGGCGCCGGCGCAGCGGCCGGCTTTATGTTGTATTCGGCCTCGGAGGACCCGATCAGTTCAAAGCGAAACGCGTTTTCGTTCCCCGATTCCAATGCGGCGTTGAAATAAGCCATCGCGGTCTGGGGATCTTTCATATCTCGAAGAACCTTCTCGTCAAATTGGTGCGGGGCATTCTCGTCCTTCATCCAGAACGCCGCCTCATCATCCGCGCTTCATCGCGTCTGCCCCGTTGATCCGCCGCTCGATATCACCCACCACAGCCATCAGCTCCTCAAATGGCGGTGGAGCGCCAAAGATCATCTCACGCATCTTGGCGTAGTCATTCTCTAATTCCTTTATCCGGCTTGAAGGCGGTACAAGTTTGAGGCTGCTCGGAACTGCCAAATCGTACCTCGCGGCGGTCGAGGCGAAGAAGATGGATTTGTGTTCGGTTACGCTTTTCAAGAGACTGAAATCAGTGGCGGCCCTCTTGCCCGGTTCTTTCTCGTAAAGCTTCGCGAGGTCGTAATAATGGCGGGACTGGCGCTCCGGAAGTCTTTTCCCGGAAGGGAGATAGTAGAGCATGTGCAGGATGGTGGCCTTCTCCCAAAAGGTTCGTTCGGCGGCGAGTGCCTTCACCCGGCAAGAAGGGTTGGTAAAGGGCTTGGGTACGGCCTGCGCTGCGTAGGGTGTGACGGGAGCCCATTCGGCGGGCCATTGTTCTCCTCTGGCACCCAACTCAAGGCGGACGGTGGGCCGCGAGTATCGCGGTAGTGAAACCTCACGTTCCGCGATTCCAGCCGGATAATGGAAGGGCAACGTCTGCTGGTCAGGATCGTCTGGATCCATTTCGACGCGCCAAGTCCCCGTGGAGGGAGCCACGCCGAGCGCCTTCCCGAAGGTCGTCTCGAGCTGCGGCAGGAATTGGGTGCGAATCATTCCCCGGCAAGCGGCTGACAATTTCTCAAGGCGCTTTGCCGACTGGGATCTGGTGGGGGCACTGGCGGGATCCTTGTCACCCCCGAACCCCAGGGCGTTTCTGTCGAAGGAAAGATCCATGTCCTCCGAAAAACGGTCGATGGCCTGGTAGACCTTGGAGAGACTGGTCCCGCCTTTGAAGACGAGCCCCGCGGGCGAGTTATCCAACGTAAAGAGGCGCTGAAGCGTCCAGCAAACCCAAAAGTCCTTTTCGATCAGGGCGGGCCGCATATCTCCACGGATGCTCGCAGCCGTTTGGAAGAGATCGGCGCGATCCTGGGCGGGGAAACGCGCTATCTCATCCATGACGAATCGATTTGGATCGATCGTTCCCGGCGCAGATCTGGCGAATCGCTTCGGCCACCCAATCCGTGACGTAGGGGGCATCCTTCAGCAGCCGCCGGCGCTCCTGCGGGGAAAGCCGCCGCCGCAGATGCGCAATCATATCCTGCCCAACGGCCTCCCGCCCCATCTGGCGCAGAGCCTGAAATACCATGGCACTCGTCGGACGGCCCAGAGGAAGGTCCTTGGGCGCTGCGTGCTTCAGGATGAAGATAGTATGGCCTACGCGCACGCTTCGCGTCCTCCCATCCGTTAGATAGACCGGCTTTGCCGGAACTTGAGTTGATAGCCCCAGCGAATTCGCGGCCACCGCTCCGGAGGGAACGACCCGGCTGCCCGTCCTTCTAGCCAGCGCTTGGGCGATTTCGTCCATGTCTGGAGCCAGTTCGATTCCCAACCTTGGGTTCACGCGCGGAATGCGGTAGAGTCCCCGCCCAATCCTCTGGATGGTTTTGCTATCAGCCAGGCGCGTGAGGGCTTGGTCGACCGCTGCCCGGGCGCCTAAATCCAGGAAATCCTTGCTCGTGTAGATCCTTCTCGTGTCGCGGCGCATCCGGGCTAGAACTTTCACTTGAATGGAATTCGTCATGTCAGAAGAATGTATACGTTTTTCTGACAAGTTTCAAGGGGAGGGCGTGCATTATCTTTGTACTACACCAAGGCGGCCAATGTGGAGAACGCGTTTTCCATGATTCATTCACTCCTTGAATCCAGCCAGTCGGTCTTCGTGTGAAACCGGTCCCGGCGGCGGTGAATTTCAATTATGGGTTCCGTCAACGTTCTCATACCGCCCTCCTCATAAAAGCTGCCGTCACATTTATAACAAGGGAGGGAGGGATTATGTTCCGTTGGGAATAGGGCGTGGCGCCCCTTGTCGGAACCTTTATCCCGACGAAAGCCGGTCGCCAGACGACTAGAAGATGAGGAGCGTCAGGACGGAGCCGACAGGGATGGTGAGATTGTCGTTGAGAGGGAGGGGCAAGACCTCGACGACGGTTGCCGTCAAGGCCCCGGCCAGGACGCCGATCCAGCCGTGGGTCGGAAGCAAAAGGTAATAGCCGATCAGAACACAAACCAGAAAGCAGGCGAGGCTTCCCGTCAATCGCTTGACGGAATTCGGCCAGCGGGGGCCGCGGAGGCTTTTGCCGGCCAGGCTCGCCACACCGTCCCCTAATATGAGGTAGAGGATGGCGCTGACGGCGACCTGCTTTTCCGCGCTCAGCGTCACCGTTATTGTGACCCCCAGAAGCATCCAAAAGGCTCCGGTCAAGCGCGTTCCCTCTTCCTTCCGGAAGAGCCCGCCGAAGTGCCGGAAGAACCAGTCATTGACGGGTTTGAATTTTAGCCGGAGAAATTCCACCAGGGAAACCAGCGCCAGAAACGACAGCAGGGCGACGATGTACGCCGGCTCCGGGATGCCATAGAGCCCTGCGACATACCCCAAAGACACCAGATGGAAGAGTTTCCGCTTGATCTCGCTTTCCATGGCGGGCTGTTTATACCCAGAATACGGGCCCTAATTCAACACAAACAAATAATATAATTCACCGTTCCCCCGCGGAGGGCGTGTTCGTCGTCCGTTTTCCGGGATCATCTAATGGTAGGATGGCAGGCTCTGAACCTGCTCGTCTAGGTTCGAATCCTAGTCCCGGAGCCACCGTCAAAAGTGGTTGATTTGAAACGCTTTTTAAAAACTCAATTCTTAACTACGTCGAGCATTGTAAACGAAATTAGGTTGGTGCCATTAAATTGATTGGAAAAAGAAAACTGCGAGCAAGTCCAGACGGTGCAAGCGAATTCAATTTAGACGTCACGGATTACGGGTCAATACGTGACGCCTTTCTCTTTCAGCCGTTGCAAAATTCGCCAGACCGCCGCCCGACGCCACTTTCCCGCACGTTTACTTTCATTGTCTTCCTCATTCAAACGCTTGGCGATCTTTTCCATCGACAAACCGCTCTTGGCCAGTTCTTCAATTCTTTTGATCCACTTCATTTCGATTTCATCGACCGCCCGATCCAGGCCGAATTGCCGTTGCCCATAAGGAACTGGCCCGATTTTATATGGAAGCAGAGTCGGGGAAGGAGCTGAAATGTTTGCATCAGTCTTTTCATCTCCTTTAAATCCAGCTTCTTCCTTTTTTATTTCTTCAACAGCGAGCAAGTACGCTGCCTTCGCCAATAACTCAACCACCCGATCAAGCCGTTCTTGCGGAGTTAATTCCTCCGGATCCAAATACCAGTGCTTTTTTGCCACAGATACCTCCCGATTCCGAATTAAGAAGAAACGGTGTGTGGTACCTTCGGTGGAAAGCGATGGCAACTTAAATCTGTCTTTTATCAAGGATCGACCAAGCGGGAGAACATTCTGAATGTCTGCATATAAAACAAGGTCGAAGGGCATCTCATCTTGGCCTCAAGAAGAGCGGCCGCGGGAACGCCTTTTATCAAAGGGCGCACAAGCACTCTCGGACGCCGAGCTTGTTGCGATATTGGTCCGCGTTGGATTCAAAGGGACAAGTGCAGTCGAACTGGCGCGAAATTTATTGAAACAGTTTGGATCGCTCCGGGCAATGGTGGAAGCACCTGTCATCGCTCTGCTGGAGGTGAAGGGACTGAAGGGCGCGAAAGCCGCGCAATTGATCGCGGCAATGGAGATTGCGCGCCGCGTCTCCATGCCTACAAAGCGCGGGCAATTGATAATAAAGAGCACAGCTGCGGCGGCTGAATATTTGAAAGAGCGTTTACGTGGGCTAGCGGAGGAACAATTTCGAGTGCTTTACCTGAATCGCCGCAATGCGCTGTTAGAGGATGCACTAATCGCTCAAGGTTCTGTGGACTCAGTCCGGCCCTCGTTGCGGAATATAATCGCGCGAGCGTTGCAGACGAATGCTTCGGCGCTAATTGCCGCTCACAACCATCCTTCTGGTGCGACCGAGCCGAGCGAATCCGACCGCCTGCTTACTCAAGACTTAATCGCAGCCAGCCGCCCACTTGGGTTGAAAGTGCTGGATCACGTAATCGTCGGAGAAGAAGCGACATTTAGTTTTGCAGATAGTGGTCTTCTGGATGAACTACAGATGCTTTGCCTTGCGCCGGGAGAAGCAGGGCGGAATGGGCGGCATCCAAAACTTTCGAGAGGAATGGATTGATATGAACGACGAACAACGACAGGAACTTATCCGCCGCTTGCAGCACGGCGAGGAACTTTCTCCGGAGTGGGCGCGCACAATCTTTCCACCGGAGAAACGCGAATACGAGCTCGTCTACCACGGGAAGGAACGAGAGGAAGACATCATCGCCAACACGCTGGCGGTGCCGCTGCAGAAAGTCAGAACGTTCGGAAAGAACGGCGACGACTGGCACAATATGCTGATTTTCGGCGACAACATGCAGGTGATGAAGAGCCTTCTAGCAATGAAGAAGAGTGGTCAACTCCGCAACCAAGACGGCTCCGACGGCGTGCGCCTTGTGTATATTGATCCCCCTTTTGCAACTAAGAAGGATTTTTCTGGAACTGAAGATCAGAAAGCTTACCAAGACAAATTGGAAGGTGCTGTTTTTATTGAATTCCTTCGTAAGCGTTTGGTTATACTGAGAGAGCTTCTTTCCGATGATGGCTCGATTTACGTACATCTTGATTCGCGGAAATCACATTACCTTAAAGTAGTCCTGGACGAAATATTTAGTGGGTACGAGTTCGCTGAGATAGTTTGGGTCTGTGGTCTTATGGGTTCAGGAAAATTCTTTCCAAAAGCACATGAAACTATCTTCTGTTACAAGTCCCAGACGGCTCCGTTTGCACCGCCACACCGACTTGGATATTCGGAACGTATTACGGGGGCTCTACAGAAAGACAAAAATGGCTGGTTTTATACACGCGGTCGAGAAAGTAGCGGTGGATCAAATTACCTCAGAACATACATTTCCAATAACTCAAAACTTTCAATGGAAGAGGCGATCGCGGAGGCAACGAAAAGTCGCCCTCAAACAGCCTGGAGCGTATGGATAGGAAAGGAAGACTTGGCCACAAAATTTAATGACTTTCCTGTGGGGACTTATGCGTATACGGCACACGAAAAGGTTGGCTATCCGACACAGAAACCGGAGCTACTCCTATCAAGAATCATAAATGCATCTTCTCGCAAAGGGGACATCGTGCTTGATGCTTTTGCAGGTTCGGGAACCACACTTGCTGTTGCGGAAAAGTTTGGGCGGCGCTGGGTAGGGATAGATTGCGGCAAGCTTGCGATTTACACCATCCAGAAGCGGATGCTTAATTTGCTGGCGGAGACTGGGAACAAGGGCTTATCGCTGAAACCCAAGCCATTCGGGCTCTACAACGCGGGTCTTTACGACTTTTCAAAACTCAAAGAACTATCATGGGATGCGTGGCGGTTCTTCGCTCTGCAACTCTTTCAATGCCGTGACGAACCGCACAAGATTGGTGGAATTCAAATAGATGGTTACCTGAGAGGTTCCAGCGTGCTGGTATTCAATCACCAGAAGCAGCCGGGTGTCCGGATCAACGAAGAGACCATCCAGAGCATCCACGAGGCGCTGGGTTCCAAGGTTGGTAGTCGGATGTTTATTATTGCGCCCGCGCTTGTGTTCGACTTCCAGCAGGACTACCTGACGCTAGACGGCGTTCGCTACTACGCGCTGCGCATTCCCTACTCGATCATTCACGAGCTGCATCAGCGGGAGTTCAAAGCACTCAAGCAGCCGGCCGACGAGCTGGCGGTGAACGACACAGTGGATGCGGTGGGTTTCGATTTCGTGCGCCGGCCCGAGCTGGACTACGAAGCCGGCGCGAACAAGCGCAAGGGCGAGCTGATCGAGGAAGGCTTCATCAAAATCAAGACCTTTAAGAGCGAAGCGGTTGTGCGTGAGCCAATGCGGAAGAAGGGAAACCGCGAAACATTGTCGATGGTGATGCTGGACTACGACTTCGATAGTGAGTCCGACGTGTTTGCTTTTGACGCGGTCTTCTACGCGGAGGCTATTGAGAAAGCCAAATGGGAGGTGCGCTTTCCCGTCGACGCCATCGGGAATCAGATCATGGCGGTATTTGTGGATATTTATGGCAACGAAGCGCGCGAGGTGATTCCAGCCATGAAGTTCGGCGTCGCTAAAGCGAAGGCAGCGGCAAAGCCTGCTATGAAAAAGACGAGGAAGTGATCCGATGACCACGAAAGGTGATCGCCGCACATTCCGAAACGAAGACCTTGTTCTCAAGGTCTCTGAGAATATTGACACGGCGAAGTGGGACGAGTCGACGTACGAGGCGTTTGTCGATGAACTGTGCGGCTATCGGGAATACCAGAAGGATGCGATTCGGGCGACGCTGCGATACCTGCTTGGGGGTAAGTACGCCGATCTGCGCACTCTTGCGAAGGAGAACTTCGAACAGAACACAGAGCTACAAGAGCGTTACGGATCGTGGGCGGCGATGGAGCGCCAACTTCAGCTGCCCAATCAGCTCAGCTGCTCTTTAGATCAGGCCACAGGGAGCGGCAAGAGCTACGTGCTTTATGGAATTGCGGCAATTCTGTTGGCTGAAGGCGCTGTAGATCGTGTGCTCGTTCTGTGTCCGTCGAACACCATTGAGGATGGGCTCCTGAAAAAGTTCCTGGAGCTTGCCAGCAAGAGCGATCTGCGGGATGCGTTGCCACCCAGTGCTAGGGTTGCCACGCCGAGGATTATCAACGCGTCCGAAAGCATCGTGGACGGTTCGATCTGCGTGGAGAACTACCACGCCATCCTGAAGAACGTGAGGTCCTCCATCCGGGAGAGCCTCAAAGGGAAGGGCGTACGAGTCGCCGTGCTCAATGACGAGGCCCATCATGTGGCCAACGAGTTAGGGAATACCTCCAAAAAATGGAAAGAGTTTCTCCACGATCCCGACTACGGGTTTCGATTCGTCATTGGGGTGTCGGGCACTTGCTATGTGGGAGATGACTATTTCGCCGATGTCGTTCACCGCTACTCGCTTCGCCAAGCTATCGAGGAGAAGTTCGTCAAGAAAGTGGAGTACGTGGACGAGCTTCCGGCCGCTGCCGATAACCCTGAAGAGAAATGGCAGCTTATCTACAACCGGCACAAGGACTGGAAGAAGAAACTCAAATCCCGCGGCATTCGCCCTCTGACCATTGTCGTGACAAAGGCTATTGCTGACGCGGAACGGGTTGCCGGAGAGCTACAGGACTTCCTACAGGAATGGGAGCAGATCGACGCGGGGCAGGCCGAGGCGAAGGTTCTTTGTGTCACCTCAGCGGCCAAGCACCAGCCCAACGTGGCCAAGCTGCGGACAGTTGATAGCCCGGCGAGCAAGGTGGAGTGGATCGTTTCGGTCTCAATGCTAAGCGAGGGCTGGGACGTCAAGAATGTGTTTCAGATCGTGCCGCATGAGGAAAAAGCATTCAATAGTAAGCTTCTGATTGCACAGGTGCTCGGCCGCGGCCTGCGCCGCCCGGATGGATGGAAAGGGGAAGAGCCGGTTGTGACGGTATTCAACCACGATGCTTGGTCAGGTCGGATCAAGCATCTGGTAAACGAGGTGCTTGAAATCGAACGCCGACTGAACTCGATGGTTGATCCAAAATCGCATTTCAACTTCGAGCTGCACCATCTCGACTACACGCGCTCCGAGGACGCGACGGAGTACGCAAAAAGGGGAGAGTACAAGCTCTTTGAAGAGGGTTACGTCGACCTTCCTACGCAGGTTGAGGCCGAGGACGTGACCGTTGGGTTTGAGCGAGCTGTCACCGGGGAGCACGTCAAGTTTAGGACCACGGTCCAGCACAAGACCTGGACCGTGGAAGAAGTCGCGGAGCAGATGTTTCAGAAGCTCAAGTCTATAGACGAAGAATCAAAAGACGCCGACGACCCGAATGACCGCATGAGCTACGCGAAGCGCTTCCCGCTCGCCAAGTGCGAGGATATCGTGCGGGCATCTCTGAAGAACGCCAAGATCAACAGCGAGAAGATCACTGATGAAAATCGACAGAAGTTTTGGCAAGCGCTCGGCACTCTTCAGCGCAAGGCAGCGAAGCGCGTTGTATACAAGCTATCGCCTAAGGCGCTGGTTCTAATGAACACGGGCAATCGGCAGGACGAAAGTTGCAGCTCTGCGGAGTTGCGCCGTGGAGCAAAAACCGTTTTCTATGCGCCCGGGTGCGAAGCGACACTGGCAGACGACCAAAGGGAGTTCTTCCGCGAAGTGGATGACGAGGACGGGGACTTCGTCAAAGGTCGGGTCGTCGTCGAACAATCAGCCAACTTCAAGACGCCCGCCAATGTCGTAATTGCAGACGCCACCCCTGAGCGGAAGTTCGTTCGTGAACTGACCAGCCGGGAGAATGCGCTGAAGGTCGACGCGTGGTTGAAGAGTACGCCAATGGGCTTCTATTCAATCGAGTACGCATGGAAGAAGCGCAATAAGCCCAAGCGCGGTGAGTTCAGCCCAGACTTTTTCATTAAGCAGGGAGCGCGCGTGTTTGTTGTCGAAGTCAAAGGAGATGAAGAAATTGCCGATCCTTCTGCAGACAACGTCAAAAAGAACGAGTACGCGACCGAACACTTTAAACAGCTTAACACGTGGCTTGAAAAGGAAAAGATTTCGACTCGGTATCAGTTCAATATGATTTCGCCCACGAGTTACAACGTGTTCTTTCAGAAATTACGGGATGCCGAACTCGTTGGCTTTCGTTCGGAGCTGGATGTTGCCATGACAAAAGCCGCCAAGGCGGACAAATAGGGGCTGTGTCCCGGTTCTATTGTGAAAAGGGTTTTGAAAATGAGAATTAGAGTTTCTCAGAAGCGGCTCCTACATGATTTAATAACCGTCTACTTGCCAGTGGTGTTATCAGCCGGGGTGCTATGGATGATGTATATCCAAAGTGATGAAATGCGGAGGCAAACCGAGCTCGCTCAGACGGAGCATGGCATCTCAATACTCTTGGACCTTAAGAAACACTATGACGTCGAGATGAGAGGCACACGTTCGGCTACAGCGCGGGCACTTCTGGACACACAGGCAACTGTTAATTACAAGGATCTTATTGGATTTTTTCAAATGATAGGGGCGCTTGTCGAAACGGACGTCCTTGATAGAGATATGGTCTGGTCGGTTTTTGGGTATTCAGTCCGGGCCTACCATCAGGTGTTAAAGCCTTTCCTAGATAAAGACCGTGCAAAGGACCCTACCCTATGGCAAGACGCATATGATTTGGTTGAGATAATCGAGAAGAGCGAAAGTGAAAGGAGGCGGATTTCTCCTGCAGACATGAATTTCTCTCATGATGATCTTTTCGAGTTTCTGCAAGAAGAGGCGTTTATACTAGGTCCGACATTGGACAAAAAGGAGGGGCCCAGACGTGTCAAAGAAAAAGAAAAAAAAGCCGAAAGGAAAAAATAAATAGTTGTCAGGGTTTCGTTCCGGGACTGGTGGAAGCAAAATGAGATTCTCCTCCACCAGTCCTTGGACGATACGCTGTCCTTCGAAATCCTTTGTTCTTTCAATTCCCGCTTTTAACAGGAGTCATTACTGGTTCTCAAATTGACACCGCTACCTTCGCTCGCGGCATCTCATCGTAGATTCTTCCGTTTAACAACCCGCCAGACAAATCTTTTCGCACCCCGCCCCATTGTTTGAAGAAAAAGGGCACATTCGCCTTTCGGCATTGTGCCAGGATTGATGTCGCCCATTCCTGTTTCATCGGCCGGGCGCCGGGGCCGGATTCACCGCCGACAATGACCCAGTTGATTCCGTTGAGAAGCAGGTTATCGAGCGGCCCAATCAAAGGTTCGCAGGAAAGGAACCGGACGGCGGCGGGAACAGCCCTTAGCTCATCAATGCGCGACGTAACGCGCTCGTCTTCAACGCTCACACCCATCCAAACGTTTTCCGGCCAGGGCAAGTCGGGAGCAAGTTCTTTCAGGCGTTGGCTCCGTTTAGTCAAAACTTGGAACGTGTGCTGTGGGGCATTTTGCATTGACTCAAAAACGCGACGGATATAGTCGGTGGGAACGTCCTTGTGGAAAGGGTCACTCATCGAATTCACAAAAATGACCTGTGGCTTTTTGATTTTAGATGGGAGGTCGATCAAGTCTTCCTGCAACGTGAGGTTGAAGCCGTTCCGATACCGTTTGGCGCCCATCGCTTTGAGCCTTTTGGCCATGCGTTCCGCATAACAGAACTTGCAGCCTTGGCTGACCTTGGTGCAACCCGTGACCGGGTTCCACGTCATTTCTGTCCATTCGATGGATGATTTGGTTGCCATGTTATTTCTTCAATATTGCCTGGGCTATTCTAACAGCTGTGGGCGCTCCGTTCTCAGATGGACTTCTATATGCCAAATATATAGGATCTCTATGCAATATATATGAATGAGCGCCACCTATATATGGAGGATATATGAAATATAACCCATTTAATCCGAATTCTATCGTTGCCACCAACCTCTTTGCCGGCCGGAAGGATTACATCCTTCAGATTATCAGAAAGCTGGAGCAGGTTCGGCGCGGGATGCCTTCTAGTTTCTTTTTGTTTGGTGAAAGAGGTATTGGAAAAACAGCGCTGGCGAAACTCATCAAGCATATCGCCGAGGCCAAAGACCCCATCCTGGGGAATTTAAATTATCTGACGTCGTACTACACCGCGGAAAAAGACCAACCGATCGGCAGCATCTTGCAGTCCTCTCTTAATGAACTATCGGACGCGCTTCCCCAGACAGCGATTGAATCTCTTGGGAAAAAGTTGGGGAGTCTCTTCAAAAACGGGAAATTTTCGATCGGATCTTTTTCTTATGAATATGGCACGAAAGAACAGGAAAAGATGACTTCGATTTTGAAAGACCAACTCGTTTCCATTCTGTCCAATATTAATGATGCCATTGGATTGGGAAATGGAGGCAAACCAGAAAAAGACGGCATTCTTATTATTATCGACGAACTGCAAAATGTCGCTGATCTGGAAAAATGTGCGCAGCTTTTTCGAGGAATTATTACCACATTGGACGTCAAGGCGTTGGGATACATTTCTTTCCTGCTTATTGGGTACGAAGAAGCCAGCGTGGGCTTTTTTGAAGGAGATCCCTCCGCCAGAAGGCAATTTGACTCCATTCGGCTGGATGTGATGCCTCTTGCCGAGGCTGTCGATGTCATGAAAAAAGCTTTTACTGAAGCAGAGGTTAAATGGGACGAGGAAGAATTAACAAAAAATATCATTGCTTCTGGCGGGTATCCCCATTCCATTCAGTTATTGGGACACAACCTCCTCGAGGTGGACAAAGATAATTTCATCGGCGCCGATGATTGGCAAGGAGCGATTCACCGGACAGCATTGGAGCTCCAAAAGAAGGACTTTGCTGATCTTTATGAATTTGAAGGGAAGCCGACAGCGAAGGAATCCATACTTGATATTCTGGCGGTCGCCGGTCGTCCGTTAACCAAGGTTGAAATTAATCAATTCTTCGGAGCGAAAAATATTTATCAATACGTTCCAGATTTAAAGAAACGGGGAAGCATCAAAAGCATTCCAGGATCCGATAAATTAACTCTTCACTCACAGCTTTTTCGAACGTCAATTCTTCTGCAGATTCTTCCAAAAATAGTTTCAGAAAATTACCTAAGCGATTTGGCCAAAAAGGAATGGGCCACACCTGCCTAAGCATATGAGGAATATATACGAATTGACGTGGTTCATATGCCCTTTATAAACAAGGGACTAATCTCCCCTCGGTGGTGGATTGGCAGCTTCCTCTTGGCATCATAACCATCAAATTTTCAAATAACCGCAACTGTTCCGCATAACTGGGAATTCTTGCGACGTGCTTGAGTTTGCTCTCCGTAATCAGTCCCTTCCGTAAACTCGGCGGCAATTCCTGGATGTATTGCTGAATCTCAGGAGCGAGTTTGAGAAGGTTCAAGATGCGGGTCAAATAGGAAGGGTTCATCCCGATTTCTTTGGCCAGTCGAGCGCGGCTTAAGCCAGGAGTCGCATCCAGCCGCGCCCTCAGATGATAGGCCTGTTTGAGCATGACCTGAATCGGAGGCGGCTTCGGTTCCTGCCATCGCCGTTGCCGGCTCCGGACGGCCTGGGCCTCCCCCGGAGTCAGGATCAAACGCACGCCCTTCGCACCGCTCGCCACCCCAAACACCGAATCATCCCATACAAATAGGCCACTTATTTCCATTTCCGCTTCGAAAAAGGGGTTTATTTGCGCCAAATGTTTTCTACGACCGTTGGACCCGGGGAGAAATTGGTTTAAACAATTGAACTGCAACACTTTACGAGAGATTGACGGTGTTCTAAGACTTTAACGGGTTACAAAACTTTTGGAGAAAATATGAATTTTTTCGACGGAAAACTATTGCTCGCCCCTTTTTACTTTGATGCGCTTCAGTATTCTCCATACGGCGGATCGGTCCCATTTCCCTTGGCGAGAGCTGGAATGATCTTCCACGTTCATTGACCCATCCCCTTTTTTAAGCCGCCTTTAAGTTAGTGATTCCGGTGAAATTCTTAAATGCCTGCTCTGGCGTTAAACCTTTCAATGAGCGATGCGGCCGCACAGAATTATACTCGATCCTCCAATTCTCGATCATCAATCTGGCTTCCGCCAACGTGCTGAAATAATGGCTGTTTAAGCACTCCTCCCGAAACTTTCCATTGAAGCTCTCGATATAGGCGTTGTCCGTTGGTTTGCCTGGCCGAATAAACGCCAGTTCAACACCGTTGCGATACGCCCATTCGTCAACGTGTTGGCTGATGAACTCCGGCCCGTTGTCCACCACAATGGTCTCGGGCTTCCCATAATCCGCCACAAGCCGCTCCAAGACGCGTTTAACCCGTATCCCGCCAATGGAGGTGTCCACTTCGATCGCCAAGCACTGCCGCGTGAACATATCCACGATGTTCAGACACCGGAACCGCCGCCCACTCCACAACTTGTCCTGAACGAAATCCATGCTCCAGCGCTCGTTCTTCTTCGTCGGTACCGGCAACTCCATCCGGGTGACGGATTTCAGCTTCTTCCTTCGTCGGACACTTAACCTCAGCCCTTCCAGGCGGTAAAGACGTTCGATACGCTTGTGATTCACGAGACCCTCTTCTCGCCGGATGATTCGCACCATCTGCCAAAGACCCATCCGCTTATGCTGAGCCGCTAAGTCTCGCATTCGTGACCGTATCTTCTCGTTCAGCGCGCTCCATTTCGGCACGTAGCGAAACACGGTCCTCGACACGTCCACCAGCCCGCACGCTTTCCGTTGCGAGACCCCAGAATCCTTCATCGCCGATTCCGCCGCCGCTTTCCGGGCCCGAGGCGTTAAAACTTTTTTTTAAGCAGGTCACGGAGAACAACGTTGTCCAGGGCCTGGTCGGCCACCAGCTGCTTTAACCGCCGGTTCTCATCCTCTAAGGCCCGCAATCTCTTGGCGTCCGATACCTCCATCCCACCAAATTTCGACTTCCACTTGTAAAAGGTGCCTTCGGATATCCCATGTTTCCGGCACAGCTCCGGGGTCTTCGCCCCGGCTTCCGATTCCTTCAGTACCCCGATTATCTGTTCCTCTGTGTGCCTTTTCCTCATCGTCTTATCCTCCTGTTGATGGTTTTATCAACCGAGAACTCAACTTTCAACTGGCGTTAATTATGGGGTAACGGTCAAAAGGGGCCAGTACCTCTTTGACGCGGCGGGTACAAACGCCGGCCAGGAACATGTTTAAGACCGTTTGGTCCAGGTCAGGAGATCGCCGGACATAGGAGCCGAGAACACGAGGCTGAAGGCTCCCATCACGGATCCGGGGGATTTTCAGATCGGGGATATATCCGAAACTGGTTTGGAGAGTCCGACGAGCAAATCCGTTTCGGTACGTGGGCCGGCGGAGTAGGTGTTTGCCTTTCCTGGCCCCGATCAGATCCTGGATCTCAATATCGGTATATCGCTCAATGAGGTTTTTAATGGAATTCACGGTTTCCTGCTTCAAGTCACTCCAGAAGTCGTGTTTAACTTGGCTCCAGCGAAAAGGAAGGTCCTTTTCTGTGAAGAATAATTGCGATACGATTGGCATGTGGGTTGTTCCTCCTCTTTGTATTTGGTGATACATTTGGAGAATAACCCACTTTTTTTGCCTTTTTGCAAATTACACAGGAAAGCGTACATAACCGTTTAGGCCAAAATCGGCATGAAATAGGCCATTTTGCGTACAATTTCTACAAAATTGGCTTATTTCGTGCGGGATTGAGGGGGTATATAGTTTAACGAACTCCGTAGTATTTCCGTTAAATAGTCAATAATATTCCTCATTTATACGCTATTATATGCGTTATCTAACATTATATTGTTGAAATACATACATAATGATGTATAATAGGGGTGAAATAATGACTTATTCGGAGGGAATCCTATGATTTACTCTTTTTCATTTAAAAACTTCTGCTCTTTTGCTGATCGGGCAACGATCTCTTTTGAGGATATTCGAAAGGGGCTCGAGACCAAAAACAACATGTTTGCGGAAACCGAGGCGGGTGGGAGATTGGCCAAGGTCATGATTTTGGTCGGACCCAATGCATCAGGAAAGACAAACGCGCTCAAAGCCCTGGCTTTCTTAAGCTGGTTTGTTCGTTATTCCTTCATTCAATTGGAAGGAGAAAAGGCGGAGATCCCCGTTGACGCATTTGCCTTCACAGACCAGAAAGGCAATGTGTCTGAATTCGAACTGATCTTCGAACATAAGAAGAAGGTTTATAAATACATCCTTCATCTCTGCCGAACCCATATCCTCAAAGAAGAATTGCACGTCCGAGAGGAATCCCAACACTTCAATTATAAATTCAAGCGAAACTGGGACCCCAAGCAGGAGAAGTCGACTATTGTTCAGCGCCTCGATATGAATACGGAGGTTCTGGAAGGAATCCTTCGAAAGAACGTTTCGCTGATTTCGGCGGCAGTTGCCATTAACAACGATTTTCTAAAAGACATCGCCGAATTTTGGGGAAAGATTATGGGCAATGTCTTTCGATTGGGGAAATCATGGGACACCTCATCGCTGGGCAAAAACCGCCTATCTGAAGCTACCGAAGCTTACAATCGGGATCAAAACCTTCTTAAAAAAGCTGAAAAGTTTTTAAAGGACATTGATCTCGGACTGGATGGAATTTCCATAAAAGAACATGACTCCCCCGACCCAAAAACCGGAGAGCCAAAAAAAGTTTATATTCCCTTCGGTGTTCACAATGTCAACCAGGTTGCCTACGAGCTGCCGTTCACGTTTGAATCCAGCGGGACGAAGAACATGTTTGTGCTTCTGCGCCTTCTTATCCCTGTCATCGAGATGGGCGGGATTGCCGTCATCGATGAATTGGAAATTGATCTTCATCCTCACACCCTTCCTTGCATTATCGGGTTGTTTGCCAATCCGGATACAAATCCCAAGGGTAGCCAGCTTTTGTTCACCTCCCATTCCCTTGAAGTGCTGAATCACCTGGAGAAAGAGCAGATTGTCCTGGTCGAGAAAAAGAAAGACTGCAAAAGCGAGCTCTACCGGTTGGATGAATTAAAGGGTGTGCGCCGGGACGACAACATTTATTCAAAATACATGGCCGGCGCTTACGGAGCGGTTCCCAATATCTAAGGGACCACATCAATGGCTCTGCACCGGATCCGGCTCGAAAGAAAAACGAAAAAGACGGTTCTTATTGTCGGTGAAGGAGAAACAGAGCGGGCCTTTTTGCAACACCTGAAAGAAAGTTTTATCCAGCGCGAATCCGATGTTCATGTCAAGGTCGAATGCGGTTCAGGGGGCGATCCCAAAAGCGTCATTCAAAAAGCTGTCCGTCTTAAAAGCAGCCGTTCGTATGATGAATGCTATGTGCTGATTGACTCCGACCGTCCCGTGGTCTTGGACGCGAGACTAAAACAGAAAATGGGGAGAAAGCCCGGGATCAAAATTTTAGAGGCGACTCCCTGTTTGGAGGGGCTTCTGCTCGCCATTGTCGAGCACCAAAACTTTCTCCAGAAAGGCGCCTCATCGGATACCTGCAAGCAGGTGTTTGAAACAAATTATATTTCCTCCGGGAATAAAACCGATAAACGGGCTTACGCCCCAAAATTCTCCAGAGACCTGATTGAAAAACGACGCTCAGCCCTTTCTCAACTTGACGCCATTTTGAAAGCCCTTCAAGTCTAATCCCCTATTAGGGGGATGATTCAATTCAAATCTTTGACGGCGGGTAGAAGCTGATAACCGAGATCGACGGGGAAATTGGCCGGGTTAATTCTTAAGAAGAAGTGGTTGGTCCTGGTTGGAGAAGGAATCTTGGCCCGGCCGGTTAAAGCTTTGATTCGGTTGAACTCATCCAACTGCCTCGTGCGATTCAGGTTTCTCGCCAGGTGCTGCAACTTCCTCTCGCTGATGGGGCTTTGAATATTGGAAGGGGGCATCTTCAAGATGTGGCTTTGGATCTCCGGCGCCAATTTCAGGAGGTTTAGAATCCTGGATAGGAAGGAGGCGTCGATTCCCTCTTCTTTGGCGAGAGCCGCCCGGGTCAGTTTCGGATCCTCTTCAAGCCGCCTTTTCAGCCCGTAGGCTTTCTTTAACAGGATTTGGATCGTTGGGGGGCGAGGTTCGGGCGACTGCCTATACCGCCTTTGACGCCTTTTTATGGCCTCGGCCAAAAATGAAACGATCGTTCCAATTTTGCCTTTGGCGGTCCGGACCGTGTCGAACTTGGACCGATCCCACAGGATGAAAACCGGATTTTGGGGCATTTTGGGGTAAATAAGCGAATAATTTTGCTCGTTTTGGGGCCGTTCCATTTGTTTAGCGTAAAGCTCGGGGAGGGTTCTTTTACGGTTTGCGAACAGATCCCCTTGGCCGTCTAGAACCTGGGGATGCACCACAAACCTGCCTTCCTCTAATTTAAATGCGCTTTCCAACACCTCCATGTCTCCCCAAACCTCAGGGAGGGGCCTTAGGGCAATTTTCATCTTTGAGTTTTTCCCATCATAGGCGACCTGATGAATCAAAAGTCCCATGATCTCCGCTTTCTCTGATTCGCTGAGCCTTTTGAACACCTGCATGTAATTCCCCAAATTTCTATGAACCAAATCAGCGTCAATCTTCTTGGTTTCGAGTTTTCGAAGGTCTTCCTCCAACTGTTGAAGATTGGCGTTCAGTTCGCTTCTTTTCACATCTAGCTCGGACAATTGTTGGGAAATAAAACTGCGCGAAGGGGATTGGGCTCCTTCATCGGCCAAAACATTCACAAGGTTTCTTATTTTGAGTTCGATTTTCCCAAGCTCAGCTGAAGCCTTCTTCTTTTCGTCTTGTTTCAGCGGGAATTCTTCACCTGTCAATTTCTGAGTCCGGTCGACAATTTTCTTAATAATGTCCTTATTCCTGCTTAGGAGGTCCAGCCGAGAAACGACGTATTCTTCGAGGGCTTCTGCAGGGACGTTTCTCACTTCGCAGGCTGTCCTATCCATTTTTAGAACAGACATACACCGGTAATAGTGATGGCGAATTTGCCGTCTGGGGAACGACCACGCTGGCGTCATTGCTGTCCCGCAATGCTCGCAATACACGAGCCCCTTTAAAAGAAAAGCATGCGTTCTTTTGCTGACGTCTTTGACGATGGCGCCGTTCCCATTCGAATTTAATGCGGCCTTTGCTTTTTCAAAAGTTTCCTCTGAAATAATACCTTCATGTTCTCCCGGCAAAGTTTTCTTGCGGTGTGTTATTTTCCCAACGTAGAGCGGATTTTGAAGGAGATACCAAAGACTGGCCTTCGTAAACTTTTGGCCTCCTTTTTTAAGATTGTTTCTCGTGACCCATTCCTTCATTTTTGTCCTGGCATAATGAAAATGTATATCTTGGTTAATACCACTAAGGCAAAATATGATTGAGGCAAGTACAATTGATGCCAAAATACGTTTGATGGTGTTTAATTGGCTTGAAGAACAATGCCGCATATATGGGGAAACTCTGCCACGGAAGTTGTTTGAAAAAGGAGTACCTGTTGAGTCCGGATTCATCCCCCTTGTCGGTCCCCAAGGAATATTTAAACCCAAGGTCTTGCCCGAAATACCTTTATCAATTACCACTTCACCGGAATCGCCCTATAAAGACGAATATTCTCGCGATAATTATCTTCATTACAAATACAGAGGGACCGATCCCGAGCATCGAGACAACCGGGGATTACGATCTGCAATGATTAATCATATCCCCTTGGTTTATTTATTTGGCGTCGTTCCAGGAAAATATTTGCCGGTGTGGCCCGTTTATATCATTGGTGACGACCCAGCTAAGTTGACATTCAGAGTTGCCGTTGATGAAAATGAAAAACAATTGGTTGGGGCATCAACTTCGAAATATCAGGCCAGAGAAAATGTGGAGGAAGATGGCAGGCGGCGTTACCTTACTGTTCAGACACGGCACCGGCTCCATCAGCAACGGTTTCGGGAAAGAGTGCTACAAGCGTATCGAGAGCAGTGTGCGATGTGCCGGTTAAGACGTCCAGAACTTCTTGAAGCCATTCATATAATTCCTGACTCTGATCCGGATGGAGAGCCAGTTATCAGCAACGGAATTGCATTGTGTAATTTGCATCACGCCGCATTCGACCGTTATATCCTGGGGATTCGGCCAAATTATGAAATTGAAGTTCGCCAGGATATTTTAAATGAGGTTGATGGCCCTGTTCTTCAACATGGATTGAAAAACCTCAACAATCAGAAGCTTCTTCTTCCGCATTCGAATGCCTATTATCCTGATCCTGCCCGTCTTGAAATTCGTTATCAACAATTTAAAGTTTTTTCGGTTTAGCGTGTTGATTGAATTGAACGAATCATTGCTATAGATAATTTCCTGAATTATGCATGTCCTTCCAGAGCTGTATAGAAAATCGCAATAACTATACATATCAATGGCAACCGTCCTTGTGTAAAGCCGGCTAGTCGCAAATCCATTTGTGTAAAGTAAATCAATTCCTGCTTTACACAAAAGGGCCTTCTCTCATGCAGAACAACGAAGATAAAAATGGTTGAATTGCTTCAGTGATACGAAAATGGATGAAAAAGAACTGATTGGGAAAATATTAAGCGTCCCTTTTGAATCGAGATCTGTGGAGTTTAAGCGTCTTGGAACTCGAAATGAGGGGGTCGATAAAACACTTCAATCGATTGTCGCCATGGCGAATACCGATGGCGGAGTGCTCATCATTGGTGTCGATGATCCTCAGAAGACGAAGCTTAAAGGGATTGAAAGAATATATGGTCTTGAAGAAAATCCCGAGTTGTTTGATGAGATCGGCCGCTCCTTAACAAAAATATCCCCGCCGATTTCTCAGATTTGGCCACCCCAGATAATCAAAGTTCCGGAATCGAATAAGACCCTCGCCCTTGTTGCCATCCCAAAAAGTATTTCCGTATTACATTCAATTGAGAACCATGTCTATGTTCGTCTCGAGCGGGGGAACAAGAGGCTCTCCCCTCAAGAAATTATCCATTTTGCCTACGTTAAAGGATTTGAGAGAGCTGATCGAGAATTGGTCGATGTTGATTTCAAATTATTGAAAACATCATTTTTTGAGTCATGGCGCCGTGCGCGCAGTATTGAAGACAATCAAGTCGAGATTATTCTTGAGAAAACCGGGTTGGCGCGAAAAAACGAGAAAGGTGAATTACGGCCGACTCGTGCAGCCGTCCTTCTTTTTTCTGAATTCCCGAATGATCTGATTGAAACAAAGTGTTCCATTCGCGTTTTTCAGTATGAAGGCAATCAAGAGATTATCGGAGAGAAACCAAATCTGTTAGGGACCCCAAAAAATATTGGCGGACCCGTTATCAAACAGATTTCGGATGCCCATGAATACGTTTTGACTCTCCTGCAATCGGGCATAAGGATTCCTTCAGGATTTGTAACCACCTATCGAATTCCTGAACGGGCGGTGAAAGAAGCCATTACCAACGCGGTGGTGCATCGCGACTATCATACTCAACGCGATATCGAAATCCGGATTTTCGAAGACCGGGTTGAGGTGGAAAGTCCGGGGCTCCTTCCCTCAAATATTACCCCATCGAATATTGGCTACGCCCGAGCTTTCAATTACCGGAATGATTTATTAGTTAAACACCTGCGCGAGTTCCCCGACCCGCCCAATCTGGATCAGAATGAAGGCGTGCGGGCTATGCGCAAGACAATGACTCAAGCCAATTTATATCCGCCCCTTTTTTGGACATATCCCAATCTTCAAGATTCTGTTCGCGTCATTCTTTTGAATCAGAAAGCTCCCAGCGAATGGGAAAAAATCTCCCAATTTCTTCAAGAGTCCAAATTTATTTCAAATAAGGAAGCCCGGAAGATTCTGGGGATAAGCGACACGGTTAAAATGTCCAAACTTTTTAAGCGGTGGGTCAAGCAAGGCCTTCTTATGAGCAGCACTTCGAACAGCGGGGCCAAGAGAAATATGCGTTACCGATTGCCCGCTTCTGATGAGAGCACGTTATTTACCAAGGCTGAAGGTAAATGAAAGTGAAATGCTTGATTATCAAGCAGTATTGTCTAGTTTAATTACCTTTTCCTTCGAGAAATAGAAACCAGCATCCCCTCAAATAATTGTTTTTGCTTCTCATGATCCGAATTTCTGGCAATTGGCATCAGCTGCCATTCCGCAATCGGCCCCTTCGTCAAACTCAATGGAAGTCCTCGAATAAACCGCTGAATCTCCGGCGCCAGTTTCAACAGATTCAAATGTCGGGTTAGGTAGGTTGGGTTCAACTTAAGTTCTTGGGCAAGAGCCGCTCGTTTTAGCCCCGGAGTTTGATCCAACCGGCTTTGCCATTGGCCTGCCAATTCCAACATGGTTTGGATGCGTGGGGGTTTGGGCACTTGCCAGCGCCGCTGATTGGCCCGGATAGCGACCGCTTCTTCTGGTGGCAAAATCAGTTTCCTTCCCTTAGCCCCATTCACCACATCAATCGCAAATGAATCCCAGAAGAAAATGCTGTAGTCAAGCTCGCCGAGATCAACAAGATGCTTTAAAAGTGAGTTTTTCCGATTAGCGTCAAAGAACGGGTCGGATATATGACGCTCTTCGAAACCAAAGTTTCTATTACCGTTGGAGATCTGGAGGATAGCAGGATTCGAACCTAAATCCGACCGCTTGTCTTATAATGTCGCATGAAGCAAAACACTCATCCAGTTGTTGTGATCGGAGGCGGGGCGGCCGGTTTTTTTGCCGCCATCACGTGCGCCGAGAAAAATCCGGAACGGCCGGTGGTCATTCTGGAACAAGGACGGCGGCGCTGGCCAGTAAATTCCGGCGGCGGCCGGTAACGTGACGCACGCCTGTTTCGATCCCAGCCCTGGTCGGATTTTATCCGCGCGGCGGGAAGCGCCTGGGCTCGTTCCATCATTTCGAACCGCGCGACACCGTCCAGCGGTTCGAGGGCCGCGGCGTTCCTGAGCCGAGGCCGACGGCCGCATTTTTCCCCGGAGCGATTCCTCCCAAACGATCACCGACGCCCTCAGGCGGCGCCTCCGCCGGCGTCATGCACCGGCGCGGTGGCCGGTGCGCGGAAGCGGGCGGGTTTCGCGTGACGGTGGGAAAAGACGAGGCTCTTCATGCGGCCAAGGTTCTCCTGGCCACCGGGAGCACGCGGCGCGGATTGGATTGGGCCAAAAAACTGGGCCACACCATCGAACCGCCGGTGCCATCCCTCTTCACGTTTCATATTCCGGACAAACGTCTCGGCGGTCTGGAAGGAATCTCCGTGCCCAAGGCCGAGGTTCGCCTGGCGGGCTCCAAGCTCAAGCAGGCGGGCCCGGTCCTCATCACGCATCAGGGCTTGAGCGGCCCCGCCATTTTAAAACTCTCCGCCTGGGGGGCTCGCGCATTTCACGAAGCCGGTTATCACGCGGAGATCATCATCAACTGGATTAACCGGACTGCGGAGGACGCCGGACGCGGCCTTCGGGATTTGAAGGCGGAATTCCCAAGGAAATTGGTGTGGTCGATCCCGGCGTTTGAAACGCCCCGCCGGTTGTGGGAGCGGCTGCTCGCCTCCGCGGGAATTCCCGAAACGCAGACGTGGGCAGATCTCTCCCGCCTCCAGATGGCGCGGATCACCGGGGCGCTCACGAAGGGGACCTACGAGGTCCGGGGACAAAATCCATTTAAGGAGGAGTTCGTAACCTGCGGCGGCGTGCGGCTTGATGAGATCAATTTTAAAACCATGGAAAGCCGGGTTTGCGCCGGCCTTTACTTCGCCGGCGAAATTCTCGACATCGATGCCCTGACCGGCGGATTCAACTTTCAAAACGCCTGGACCACTGGATGGCTGGCCGGACAAGCGATGGCGGGCTAGTGTTGTGGATTTAACGGGGAAGTGCGGACATTCAACCATGAGCAGCCACACCATCATCGATGGATACAATCTCCTTCACTCCACCCGCCGGTGGGATGACCTTCCCCGCGAGGCCCGGCGCCTGGAGTTTCTCCGCTATTTGGAGAAGGGCTGCTCAACCGCAAGCCGGCGGAACACCGTCACGGTTGTTTTTGACGGGTACGCCGCCAGCCTCAGGGGGATTTCCCTGGATCTGGTTCAGCTTGTTTTTTCAGGCGGCCTGGATGCGGATACGGTGATTAAAGAAAGAGTGGCCGATCTCCCCAATCCGCGGGATGCCGCGGTTGTGACCAGCGACCGCGCCCTTCGCGCGGCGGTCCGGAGCTTGGGCGCGCAGGTCATTTCCTGCGAGCAATTCCTTCGCCCTCGAAAAAATAAGACGGCCCCTCCGCCTGCCGGGAAGCCCGAACTTCCCTCTGCGGAAGCGATTACCCGGGATCTCAAACGCCTTTGGAAATTGTAGGGCAGCGTGGGCCCCTTAACCTAAAAAAAAGCGGCCCCCTTGTGAAACCGGGGGCCGCATGTGCTAAAAGTTTAATTTAGCGCCGGATGGAATTTACCACCTTCCGGAGTTCCCTCCTCTGTCTCTGCCGCCGCCGAAACCGCCGCTGCGGGGTTCCATGGGTTTGGCCACGTTAACAACGATCTTGCGCGATCCGACGGAGCTGTCGTGCAATTTTTGAATGGCGGCCTGCGCGTGGGCATCATCCGCCACTTCAACGAATCCGAAACCGCGCGAGCGGCCTGTTTCGCGCTCCGTGATTAATTTGCGCTGGCCACGGGCCGAAGGGACGAACATCTGCTGCAAATCGCCTTCGGTCGTTTCAAACGGAAGGCTTCCTACGAATAACTTTGTCATATATTTCTCCTTTGATTTTTTGATTACAGAACCGACGTCCTAGATGTTAAGAAAACGCCATTTTAAAGAAGAAACAGAAACGTTTCATTCGGCAAGTTCAGCGAGGTCTTCACATGCTAACTACGGGGTTAATGCTCTGCAGGCTTGATTGTGACATTTATTGGGTGCGCTTGGGAAAATAATGCCCCCCTTTTTTTCAAGGGAATGCCTTAAGCTCCTTTCGAACCTGGCCGAGCCGTATCATGAGTCCGTCACCCGCTTCGGATCGGCATGGGTCCCGGGCCGGCCCATCAATCCCAAAATCTCACTTCCTCAAACCAAGCGCCTCCCGGCGATCGTTTTCCTTCTTTCGTTCCTGTTTTTGGCGGCGCGCGATCCGCTCTTCGGCTTCGAGGCGTTTCTGCTCCTTGGTTTGGGCCCGGTTCCCGGTTTAGGATCGGAACCGGAGAAATAGAGCCCTTTGTCGGCGCGGGGTTCAAGGGGATGCGTGACCGGCAAGCTTTCGCCTTCCTCCGGATTCCCGAGCGCCCCCGCCTTTTCGACGGACCATGAATGGCCGCCTCAATCGATTCTCCGATCTGAAAGTTCTCCTTCTTCGGACTCCTCCGCCGCTTTCCGGTGAAGGAAATAGTCGTACTTCCGGGTACCACGTGACCCGGCCCGCGTTCACATGAATAACATTGTTGGCGAGTTGTCGGATGAAGTAGACGTCGTGGCTGATAAGACAAATCGTTCCCTCGAAGGATTTAAGCGCCTGAAGCAAAATATCGACGCTGGCCATGTCCAGATGCGTGGTGGGTTCGTCCAGGAGAAGAACGTTCGGGGGTCGAGCAACAGCCGGACCAGGCCCAGCCGGCTTTTCTCCCCGCCGCTCAGGACGTCCACGCTCTTATAAACCGCCTCTCCCCGGAAGAGGAAGGATCCGAGAACGGTTCGGATGGTCGTTTCGGAATGCGGTCGGGGTGTGGCGGCCGCGACCTGGTAAACCGTCCCTCCGCCCGGAAAGTTTTCAGACCGGTGCTGTGAAAAATACCCGACCTGCGCGTTGTGTCCCAATTTTCGCTCGCCCGATTGAAACGGAATCTCGCCCGCGAGCAATTTCAGCAGGGTGGACTTGCCGGCTCCGTTGGGCCCGACCAGGGCGATCTTCTGGCCTCGCTCGATGTCAAGATTCAGTCCGTCATAAACAAAACGGGCGCCGTCATAGGATTGCCGGACGTTTTGAAGCCGCAGCGCGATTTGGCCGCTTCGTTCCGGCTGCGGGAATGAAAAACCGATGGTTTTCTCATCCGGCGGGATCTCGATTCGTTTCATCCGCTCCAGATACTTGATCTTGCTTTGTACGCTTGAGGCGAGCGTTGCTTTGGCGCGGAAGCGGTTAATGAAGACCTCCAGATCCTCTATTTCCTTCCGCTGGCGTTTGTGGGCCGAGATGAGGGCCTCCTTCTCTTTTTCTTTCTGCTCGAGAAATGCCTCGTAGGAGCCGTGATAGACCTTCAGCCGGCCGCCGGCCGTCTCCACAATGCGGTCGGTCACGGCGTTAATGAGCTCCCGGTCATGGGAGATGACGAAGAGGGAACCGCGGTAGGCCCGCAAATGGTTTTGAAACCACAATAGAGCCTCGAGGTCGAGGTGGTTGGTCGGTTCATCCAGCATCAGGAGGTCCGGCTCCTCCAATAAGAGCCGGGCGATCATGGCGCGCATCTGCCAGCCGCCGGAAAGTTCCGACACCGGGCGCGGGAAGTCGGCAATACGGAATCCCAATCCCATCAAAATCTTTTTCGCCTGCGCCTCTTTCCGGTTGTCCCCAAACATCTCGCCCAAGGTCTCCTCCAGAACGGCCTTCCCGGAATGGGAGGGGGTTTCCTGGGGAAGATATCCCAGGCGGACGCCCTCCGGCAAAATAATGGACCCACCGTCCGGTTTTCCGTGCCCAGAATCATTTTGAACAAAGTGGATTTCCCGGCGCCGTTCGGGCCGACGAGCGCCAAGCGGTCGCCGTAATTGATTTGGAGGAGGCGCCTTCAAGGAGGGTCTGCGCCCCGAATGATTTTTCCACGCCGCGAAGAGTGATCATCCGCGAAGGATAGTTTATACCGTCGAAGTTCCGCAAGGTATGGAAGGCGAATCGGATGGGAATCCGAACAACCTTTCAAAGCTCCTGATTATTTTGTTTACGGGGAGTTTGTTGGCCGGATTTTCAATTGTTTTTGGGGTTAAATTCCTCCGGCCTTTGAGGTTCAGCTTGGAATAAAAGAAGCCCAACTTTTTAATCGATAGTATAGCGACGCATGAAAAAAAATGGTTGTATCCCGCCCTTAAAGTGAATGCCAAGCGAAACATCCCGACGATGATGAGCCGCTCGACGGCGGGGATCGTGATCATCGGCGTTCTTTACGTCCTTGTCACCTGGCGCCGGCTGCTCCTCCAACCAATGATTCCCATGGATGGGAACATGATCCGGCTGTTCTATCCCGCCTGGATCGTCGGGAAAAAGCTTTTGACCGAAGGATTCTATTTCCTCTGGGACCCGTATCGGAACATGGGGCAGCCCTTCCTGGCGGATCTTCAGAATCAGGCGCTCTACCCGTTGCGCTTCTTGTCCCCTTTTTTAAGTTACCTGGATTACGAACGAATCACCGTCGTTTTTCATGTCCTTTTGGCTTCCGTTCCTGCGTTTCTTTTGGGGAAGAAGTTGGTGAAGGATGATTTGTCCGCTTTGTTGGCCGGTCTGGCGATGGGATTCAACGGATTTTTTTTGGCGCGGGTCACTCTCCCCTATCACTTTGCGACGATGGCCTGGGCTCCCGCCGCCTTGCTCGCCCTCCATTCCAGACGCCCCCTTCTCCTCGGGCTTGTCCTCGCCCTGCAGGGGATGGCCGGGTTCCCGCCGTTTATCATGCTGACCGGCCTCGCCCTTGTCGTTTTCTCGTTCCTTTCGGATCATCGACGGGAAACATGGATTTGCTTTCTCAAAGGGGCCTTCCTCATGCTGGGTTTGACGGCGGTCCAATGGCTCCCCTTTTTGGAGATGCTGGGCCAGTCGGGCCGCCCCCTTCTCCTTCCCAGCCGGGAGGCCCTCGAATATTCGCTGCACCCGCTGGAATTACTGCGGCCGCTCTTCCTTCCCTCCTTTGTCTTGGCCTTTCTGGCGCCCGTGACCGAGTCCGATCCGGCCATCATCGGGTTTTATGTGGGGCCATTCCTACTGGGGCTTTTCCTATGGGGCGCGTGGCGGGGCGGAAAAAGGGAAAAAGTTCTGGCCGCGATGACTCTATTGGCTTTTGTCCTGGCGCTTGGCCGCTATAATATGTTTTACCGGCATCTTCCCTTCGTCACCTTCTTTCGTTACCCGGCGCACTGGCTTCTGTTGTCGACGATAGGGCTTGCTTTTGTGGGAGCCTCCGGATTAAAGGCGGTAGGAAAAAAGAGATGGCGTTACGGGTTGTTGGGGCTCCTCGCCCTCGATTTATTGGTCGCCACTTTTCCGAGGAATACCGCCTGGGCCGATCTTGTGTTTTTTTCTCAAGCTCCCTTGCGGCTTCCCGGTCTCGACCGCATCCCTGAACAAAGCCGCGTTTACCATACGTCTCGTTTCACGAATCGGATTCATCAATGGAAGGTTAAGACGGGGGAGGACTGGCTTTTTATTAAGGGGAGTTTGGTTCCGTCGGTCGGGGTGGCGTATGGCATCGAAGAGGCGGCGAGTTACGAAATCCTGACGAGCCGCCGGCATTGGGCCTTTTTGGACCGGCTTGATAAGGCTCCCCTCACGTCCCCCCTGTTTGATTATGCCGGCGTCAGCAGAATCATCTCCTTAACCCCGGAGGGCCTGTCGAAGCCCATGCCCACAGGGGAGGACGTTGAGGTTCATAAGAATAAGGACTTCAAACCGAAGGCGTTCATGGATTCTGGCCGTCTCTGTAAGGTGTTGGAGAAGAAGCCGGGGCTTGTGATCGTTGAGGCCGAAGGCCCGGGAAAGCTGGTTCTCTCGGAATCTTTCGCCCCGGGATGGCGCGTGACGGTCGATGACCGGGATCAGGCGGTTGAAATTTTCGAGGAGGCATTTCTTTCCGTATCATTACCCGCGGGGAGTCACAGGGTCCGGTTCCGTTATCTGCCCGCGTCTTTTATCCTGGGTTTGATTCTTTCTCTTCTCACTGCCCTCTTTGTTGTTGGTGAAGGGGTCAAGTCGCGACATGCGACATTTAAAAAATGTCGCATGTCGCGACTTGACCCCTTCACCTGCTAAAATAGCGGCATAATGAAACGCGCGGCCCTCACCCGATTTGCCTGGCTCTCCATTGCCGCCTCCCTTGTCACCCTCACCTTAAAATTTGCGTCGTATTGGATCACGGGCTCGGTGGGACTTCTTTCCGATGCCGTCGAATCCATCGTGAACCTCATGGCGGGGGTCTTTGCCCTCGCCATGCTCATCATCGCCGCCCGCCCTCCGGATGAGAAGCACCCCTACGGCCACAGCAAAGCCGAATACTTTGCGGGTGGGATGGAAGGGACGTTGATTCTTTTTGCGGCGGCGGGCATTGCCATCACCGCCGTTAAGCGGTTGATGGTGCCGCAGGCTCTTGAAAAAATCGGCGTGGGGTTGATGATATGCGCGGCGGCGTCCCTCGTGAATTTGGCGGTGGCCCTCGTCTTGCTTCGGGCCGGCAAGAAATACACCTCCCTAACGCTCGAGGCGGATGCCCATCACCTGCTCACCGATGTGTGGACCTCCGTGGGCGTCATCGGGGGCGTCGGGGCGGTGGGCCTCACCGGCTGGCATCCGTTGGACCCCATCGTCGCTTTGGTTGTGGCCGTGAACATCGTGTGGACCGGGTCGCGGCTCGTCCACCGGTCCGTCTTGGGGCTCATGGACACCGCCTGGCCGAAAAATGAACAGGAGCAAGTCCTCGAACTTCTGGAAGCCTACAAAAGGCAAGGGGTCCGTTTTCACGCGCTCAGGACCCACCAGGCCGGCGCCCGTCGTTTTGTGTCGGTGCACGTCCTCGTTCCCGGCGGTTGGTCGGTGCAGCGCGGGCATCAGCTGTCGGAGGAATTGGAGGCCCTGATTCGCGAGCGATTTAGAGACGTCACCGTTTTCACTCACCTGGAACCTGTCGAGGATCCCGTTTCCTGGGAAGACCAGGGGCTCGACCGGTAGGGGCGCCGTATTACAATGAGAGGTTTGTTTCAAAGACAGGCCCTCCCCCTTCTTCTGGCGGCGGGGGCGGCCCTTCTCTGCGGGGGGCTTGGCTTTCTCTTCCTCGGAAAAGTCAATATGGATTCCGGCTCGGAGGTTCAAGCCCTTCGCGACGCCATCGCCATCGCGGGCGGGCACCACCGTTTCGGCATCGTTTCCTACACGCATTACCCCAACGGCCCCGCCTATCTACTGCTGCCTTTCCTTCGTTATCAAATCATTCCTCTTTTCCAGTTTCGATTGATTCCTTTGACGGTATCGGCGCTCGCCTTTGGTTTCTTAACCTGGCAGATCTATCGGAAAACAAAGACATGGGATCGGCGTCTATGGGGATTTTTCGCGTTGACGGCGTTTCTCACCCAGCCGGGATTTTTTGCCTGGCAGGGGGGCCTCCACGAATATTCGTATGCCGTGTCCATCGCGCTGATTTCTGTGGCGCTCGGATGTTTTGAACGGGCGCTCCGCCCCCTTTATTTTCTCACCGGTTTCATCGCCGGCTGGATCGGCTACGATTTTCTTTTCGCCCAAATGTTTGCTCTCGTGACGGTTCGCTGGATTTTCTACAGCGGGGATTCGCGTAGCCCCCTCCGGCAGGTCTTTTATCGGTCGGCGCTGGATGGCTGTTCGTTTCTGTCGGGGGCGCTTTTGGCCATTTCTTCGCATCTTCTCCAGAATTACTTTTATTTTGGGAGCTGGCGCGACACCGTGGTTGACTTGATGGAGGCCACCTCCATTCGCCTGGGGCTCGATCTGGAGAAATCGTCGGCCCTGCACCAGAAAAGCGTCTTTACCTTTTTCATCGTCACGGCGAATTTCGCGCTGCAGTTTATTTATGGATTTTCACGCGGCGGCCGGCTCCGTGAGTCCGCCGGCATTCATGGATTTTCAAACCTATACACCTTGATTCCTCTTGCGGTCGGGAGCCTTCTCCTCCTTTATCGGACGTTTCGGTTGGAATGGCAACAAGAAGAGAGCCGGCCCCGGCAGCGTCTTCGTCTGCAATGGATTTACGGCCTCGGTTTCGTCGGAATCGTTCTGGCCGGTTTTCTCTGGGTGTGGGTCATGCCGGAGCACGCCTTGGGGCACCAGCCGTTTGGTCCCCGGCATTTGTTGGTGAGCGTTTTGTTGGTCGGGTTGGCCCCCGTTCTTTGGCGGCGGGAAGAAACCCCTGCCCCCCCTCTGCCCCCCCTGGCCGCCGGCGCCTTTTGGCGACGGATCTTTTTCTATTTGCTTCCCGGCGTCCCTCTTTTTATCGCTTTTGTCGCTTATCGGTGCGGGTGAGTTTTACCGCCACTTCCGCCGTTTCCACCAAAACATCATGCCCCAGACGGAGAGAATGGCCAGGCCGAGGATGAACCAAAAAGAATGGGGCCAGCGCTGAAAGGGAAGATTGACGTTCATCGAGAAGATGCTGACCACAAGAGTGGGCGCCATGATGGCGATGGTGATGAGGTTCAAGGTTTTCATGAGGATGTTCAGATTGTTGCTGACAATCGAGACGCGGGCGTCCATGAGGCTGGCCAGGATGTTCGATGAAATCTCGGCCTGCTTGAAGCACTGGTTGTTCTCGATCAGAATGTCGTCCAAAAATTCCTGCTGGGTCTGGGTGAAGCCGCATTTGGCGCTGGCGTGCTTCAGTTTCTCCAGCGTGAAGCCGTTCGAGCCGATCGCGTTAAGATAATAGACGAGCGATTTCTCCAGGCTGAAGAGGCTCAAGAGATACTTGTTCTCCATGGAGGTGCTGATGTGGGCCTCGATTTCATCGGAGACCATGTTGATGACCCTCAGGTGCTCCATGTAGCGGTAAATCAGCCGGTTCATGAGCTTCATCATGAGGGAGCTGACCGAGTCGATCGCAGCGAAGGCCTTGCCGTTGAAGACCGGGACGTCTTCCGGCAGCACCACGATGAGGCGGTTCTGGAACAGGAAGAAGCCGATGGAGCCGATTTTAAAGACGAACTTGTCCGCCGCGGAGTAATTTTTCGGGTACTTGAAGACGATGGCCGCGTGATTCGGCTCAAACTCGATGCGGGATGATTCGTCCGGATCCAGGGCGGAGGTCAAGGTGTGCTCGTCGATCTGAAAGTCGGTCAAAAGGCGCTTTTTCTCCTCCGCCTCGGGGGCGATGCAGACCCACACCGGGGCCTCAAGCTTTTGCGTTTCGGTCGGTTTCCCTTCGATGATGTCGTATCGGCGAATCAACGGTTTCCCTCCTTTGCATCATAGACAATCAAATTTTTCCTCTTGTTAAAAGAAAAAGTTTCGGTCGTCATGAAAGAAACGTATTTCATAAGATAACCGGCACGTCATCGACCTCAAAGCCGAAGAGGAGGGACCCATGTCGTTTCAATTGACCAAAATAACCGTCTGGTCCACCCCGCTGGAAGATAAACCGGGCGCTGTGGCCGAGAAGCTCCAGCCCCTGGCGGACGCGGGGGTGGACCTGCAGCTCGTCACGGCACGCCGCACGGCCGAGGAGCCGGGGAGCGGCTTGTTGTTTGTCACTCCCATCCGCGGCCGGAAACAAGAAGAAGCGGCCACCCGCGCCGGCTTTGCCGTGGACAGCAGCCTCACCGCCGTGCGTATCGAAGGCGCCAACAAGCCGGGCCTGGGCAACCGGATCACGCAAGCGATCTCCGAGGCCGGCATCAACCTCCAGGGGCTCACGGCCCTTGTGGCCGGAAAAAAGTTCGCCGCCTTCATCGCGTTCGACAGCTTCCCGGATGCGGAGCGAGGTCTTAAGATCATCCGCCGTGTGGGGTGAAGGCGGGTGAGCCGTCTGCGGCGGCATCTGCTGTTCCTTTTTATTCTGGGAGGAGCCGGTCCCGCAAGCGCCGCCACCCTCATTCATGTCATCGATGTCGGCTTTGGATTGGCCGTTCACATCGAGGCGGATGACCTCCATTACCTGATCGATACCGGCACCCCGACCGCCCGCTCAAAAGTGTTGCGCCACCTCGCCGAGTGCGGCGTGACGCGCCTCTCCGCCGTTTTTCTCACCCACGCCCACCCGGACCATGCCGGGGGCCTTGAGGCCTTGGTGACCCAAATCCCGACGGACGCCGTTTATTGGAACGGGCTGCCTCCTTTGGAAGTGGAGACGGCGGCGGCTTTGCGAGCGGCCCAGAAGATCGTCCCTTTTATAAAGCTCGGCCCGGGGGTGACCGTGGCGTTGTCGGACACGTTGTCCTTGTCGACATTGAAGTCGTCTCACCCGACCGAGGATTATAACGACCAAGCCCTCGCCTTCGGGCTCAAGAGAGGTTCCGTCCGCCTCCTCTTTTTTTCGGACGCGAGTCCCCCCAAACAAAAAAATCTTCTGGATGAAAACCCGGAGTGGATCAAAAGCGCCTCCTGGATCCTGTGGCCCCATCACGGGGATGCGATGCAGGCGGATCTTTTGGCGGCTCTGAAGAAGGTCCGCACTGCGGTTGTGTCGGTCGGCCCCAATCCCTACGGCCTCCCCTCCCCAGACGTGGAAAACGAAGCCTGGGCGCTCGGCGCCAAGCTATTACGCACCGACCGCGATGGGGACCTTAAGTTCTCGGTGAACCGAAAAGTTTTACTCGTTCGCTGACGAGGCCTTCCGACCCCCAAAAACCGTTTTTAATCTATTTTTCGCGCTGTTTTTACAATTTGTTTACAAGATTTTAAGGCCTTCTTAAGACCATTCCGGTTAAATACTTACCAAGTGTTCTAACTCCCTAATCTCGTCTCAATTCAGGAGTCTCTGTTGGTTTGTAGGTCCCTTATAAATAGAACCTTCACGGCTTTCTTGTGCGCGATCTTTTTCGCCACAAATTGCGCGTTCGCGCACGCGCCCGAATCCAACTTTTGGGCGGAACGGAGGAAGGCCCTTAAGGCCGCCAATCAAGCGAACACCGTCATTCCGGCGAAAGCCGGAATCCAGGGCCCCGTCATTCCCGCGAAAGCGGGAATCCATTCCGGTGTTCACGTCGTGGATTCCCGCTTTCGCGGGAATGACGGTCGGTTGCCCGAAACACAGCTCGCTGCTTTAACCCCCTTGCACCTTCTCGACCCCACCGCCACATCCACGGGGCCGCCGAAGAAAGCTTGATATAAATCGGCCGTTTGGATTAAATCCGCCGATATATCGACGTCGGTGTACCCGATATAATCGACCCACCTCCGCCTCAGGGCGTGGTCAAAGCCCATGTGAACCGCCCCT
>JAJAPZ010000016.1 GCA_020523905.1 Candidatus Obscuribacterium magneticum | reverse complement strand
GGCCAAGCCCACCAAATTGGACAAAATCAATATCGACCAAAGCAGGCCGAGGATAAACGAAAACGTCAGAATGGGAACGGGTTTATCCCGATGCAAAAGGAGGTGCAATCCCGCGATGCTGAAAAATAACGGGAGATAATATCGCCCCGATCCCACCGCCCAGCCTAGAATTTTCGCCCAATTTCGTCCCCATAAGCCGGATGTGAGTGGGAACAAAACACAAAAGAAAGAAAAAAGGCCGGCGACAATCAATAAAAATGCCAACCAGTCGACTTTTTTATGGCGGGTCGATGAATTTCTTTTTCTTGTTTTTAAATAAAGGCGGGTGATTAAACGGGAATCCATAGGTCAATCAGGTGGGTTGGATGATAAACAAAGTTTGGTTGGCCTCCACGGGTTTCCCGTTTTCAACAAGAATCTTGATCACGCGACCCTCGACCTTGGCGGTGATTTCATTCATGACTTTCATGGCCTCGATAATGCACAGGGGCTGATCCAACTTCACGAGACTGCCCTCCGATACGAAAGGAGGCGATTGCGGAGACCGGGCTCTAAAAAAGACGCCGGCGAGAGGAGATTTGACGGGTAAACCGGGTATGTCCTCGGCTTCCGTCGGAGCGGTTGGCCCCAGCGGAGCGGAGGGTACGTGATGAGGGCCATGGGGTGTCCCCGAGGTGGCTGATTGCCGAACTAATTTTATTTGAAAGGAGCCGTCGGAGATTTCCAGCTCATTGAGCTTCTCCTGCTCCATGAGTTGGTAATAACCTTTAAGGGGGTCCGACGCTCCGCCCGCTATCTTCTTTTTCTTTATCTTTCCTTTTTTTCGTCCTTTAACCACGGTGCCCACTATGACGGTCGCGAAAAGAGGGGCGATCCGAATGAGGCCGATGTGAAGATCGGCCATGAGGCATGGGGGGTCGCCCCGCCGGCTCCGTCATTCCTTCCGGAAGAGGTAACACGGCTTTGCGTGACAAATTCACGCGTCCCTGACTGTCAATCTCAAGGACTTTCACATCAAACTCATCGCCTTCCCGCACGACATCTTCGACCCGTTCCACTCGCCGGTGATCCAATTCAGAGATGTGAACCAGCCCATCCTTGCCGGGCATAAACTGGACGAAGGCCCCCAGGCGCGGCATGATGCGCATGACCTTTCCATGGTACACTTTTCCCACTTCGGGAACAGCCGCAATGGCCTCGACATAAACCTTCGCCGCGTCTACCGATTCGGCATTCAGGCTGGAAATATAAACCCGTCCATCGTCGTCCACTTCGATTTTGGCCCCCGTCTCATCCTGCAGGCTCTTAATGTTCTTTCCGCCGGGACCGATAAGGGCGCCAATCTTATCTACGGGAATGGTGACAATGACCATCCGTGGCGCGTATTGGGACAGCGATTCTCGATGGGATTTTATGACCGAGTCCATGACGTCTAGAATGTGGAGTCTCGCCTCTCGGGCTTGAGCCAGGGCGGTCTTCATGGCATCGAGGGTGACACCCGTAATTTTAATATCCATTTGAAGGGCCGTGATGCCTTTGCGGGTACCAGCCACTTTAAAGTCCATATCCCCCATAAAGTCTTCAAGTCCGATAATGTCCGTCAAAACAGCGACGGTCTCCCCGTCCTTGACCAAACCCATGGCAATGCCGGCACAGGAATCCTTTATGGGAACCCCGGCATCGAGAAGCGCGAGGCATCCTCCACATACGGATGCCATGGAAGACGACCCATTCGATTCCAGAATGTCTGAAACGATGCGAACGGTGTACGGGAATTCCTCTTCGTTGGGAAGAAGGGATTCCAGAGCCCGCCTCGCCAAAAACCCATGGCCGATTTCCCGGCGTCCGGGGGCGCGTTCCGGCCGGGTCTCGCCTGTGGAAAAAGCGGGGAAGTTGTAATGAAACATAAAATGATCTTTATATTCGCCCAACAGATCGTCGATGATCTGCATATCCCCCGGAGTGCCCAGGGTTACGGTGGCCAAAGATTGTGTTTGGCCCCGGGTGAAAAGGGCCGATCCGTGGGTGCGGGGCAAGATCCCGACTTGGCAGGAAATCGGCCGAACTTTGTCAAACGGCCGGCCGTCCGGGCGCACCTTGTCGCGAAGGATCATCCGTCGAACTTCAGCGTAAATAATATCCTGAATCAGGTGTTTCGCCGTGCTGGTTTGATCCGGATAGCTTTCCTTTAATTCTTTCAACGCTTCCGATGTCAAGTTGGCGATGGCGTCCTCTCGGGCGAGTTTTTCCGGCACGCGGAGGGCCGCTCTTATCTTATCGCCAATTTTTTTCTCCATTTCCTGTTTGAGGGTGGAATCGATTGCGGGCGGCTCGATGACCAATTTCTGGACTGCATGGGAGCGGAAAAAGTCCATCTGCCAGGCGCAAAGTTGATTGATATGCTCTTGGGCCAGCTTCAAGGCCTCCAAAATCTGCTCTTCCGTCAGTTGATGAGCGTTGCCTTCCACCATCACCGGAGAGCCTTGACGCCCAGAAACAACCACATTGAGCGTGGATTGTTCCTGTTCTTCAAAGGTGGGGTTGACGACGAATTGGTCGTTGATCCGTCCGATCCGAACGGCAGCGATGGGGCCATCCCAGGGGATGTTAGAAAGCCCAAGGGCGAAACTGGCTCCGACCAGACCCAAAACATCTGGATCATTGTCTTTATCGACGGAAAGGAGGATGATGGTAACCTGAACATCGTTGAGCATATGTTCCGGAAAGTGGGGCCGGATGCTTCGGTCAATGATACGGGATGTGATTATTTCTTTTTCCCGCGGCCGGTTTTCCCGCTTAAAAAATCCCCCCGGGATGCGGCCCGCCGAATAGGTTCGTTCGCGGTAATCCACCGTCAGTGGAAAGAAATCCTGATCCTCTTTCGGTTCAGGGCTCATACAGACCGTCGCCAGAAGGACCGTGTCCCCACAGCGGACCAGGACGGACCCCCGGGCCTGTTTGGCCACCTCTCCCGTCTCAACAACAATTTCTTTTCCGGCTAACTGAAGGCTGGTTATCTTTTGACTTTTATCGTTAAACATTCATGTCTCCTATTAAAAAAAACATCGATCTCTCCGGACAAGCCGACAGGCAAGGCAGCAAGACCGATGGATTAATTCAAATCTATTTTCTGAGCTTGAGCTCTTGAATAACTTTCTGGTACTGCTTTTCGTCGGTTCGGCTTAAGTAATTCAGCAACCGGCGTCTTTGTCCAACCAATTTAAGAAGGCCCAAGCGGGATGTGTAATCTTTACTGTTGGTATTCAGGTGATGGGTCAGATCGTTAATCCGAGCCGTCATGACGGCGATCTGAACGGCGGTGCCGCCTGTATCTGTTTGATGTTGCTTAAATGGTTGTGAAGCAGTCATTTTCTTATCTTTTGATATCATTTTTTTATTATAGGCTTTTCGACGGTACGTGTAAAGGAGCGATCCGGACAGACTTAAAGAAGCGGCGTGCCTTCAATTCGTCCCGAGAAATCACCTGAATGAGAGCCTCCTTTGACGGAAACCGTCTTTCATCGCGTATTTTGTGTAAAAGCTCAATGGCCACCCGTTTTCCCATTAACGAAAGGTCCCGGTCAAACAAGTGAATTTCCATCGTTAAAGGCGATCTTTTCAAAAAGGTCGGCCGAACTCCGATATTGCAGATTCCCTTATGACTCCGCCCCTTTTGTCTGTAGTCGTCAACAAGTTTTTGACGTGCTGTATTGCCTTCCACCCAAGCTTGGATGATAAAGACGCCCCGCGGCAAAACCTTCCCCTTTTCAACATCAATATTGGCGGTCGGAATCCCCATCTCCTTCCCAACCCCGCGTCCTTTCACCACCCGGCCGGCCACAAGATAGGGATGACCCAAAAAATTCGTCGCCGCTTTGAAGTGATTTTCCATCATAATAAACTGGCGAATGAGGGTCGACGAAACAATTTTTCCGCTGTAACGAACAGGGGAGATAACCCAGACAGGCAGGTCGTACTCGCAGCCCCATTGGACAAGCTCCCTAGCGCCGGCACCCCGTCTCTGCCCGAAACGGAAATCGAGCCCGACGACCAAGCCTTTGGCTTGATAGACATCAATAAGAACACGGCGGAAAAATTCAAAAGGTCGAACCTGGGACAGCTGCTTATCAAAAGGAAGAAAAATAACGTCGTCAATTCCCCGGCTCTGCAACAGGCATTCTTTCTCCAAAAGGGTACTCAAAAGATAATAGTTCCCCGGCGTTTCGAGCACCATTCTTGGGGGTATCGAAAAGGTGAGGGCTGCCGGCCGAAGACCCCTTTTCCGGGCTTCCAGGACAGCGCGGTCCACCAGGGCGGCGTGCCCCCGATGGAGGCCGTCAAAAGATCCGATGGTGATCAGGCGTCCTTTTTTCATGAAATTTCTTCCATTTCCCGAACGAATGACCATATCTCATCCTCTTGCCGATCACGCAGGGAATGGGCCGGTATCGCTTCGTCAACCCGAAAAGGGCCAATGGACTCTCGGGTAATGGAAACGACCGTAGCAATCGACGCCATGGCCCGTCCCATATCTTCGACGAGAGACCGGATGTAGGTACCGGAGGAACATCGGACGCGAAATTCAATGTCGACGGGATTCAATACAGCCAACAGGGTCAACGAATGAATGTGAATGCTTCGATCCGGCCGGTCAATCACATGACCTTTCCGGGCCCATTTATAAAGAGGAACACCTTGAAATTTAATGGCGGAGTAAAGAGGCGGTTTTTGTTTTTGAATCCCGAGAAATCGCGGGATGAGATCCTTGCGAATCAAATCCTCATCAAGGGTCGGCGGCTCCAAGGTCTTCAACACGCGGCCGGTAATATCCCCCGTATCGGTTTGGATTCCCAATCGCATGGTAAAACGGTACTCCTTGTCCATTTTCATAAAAAAGGACTGCCGCTTCGTCGCTTTCCCCAAAAGGACAATAAGAAGCCCTGACGCCAACGGATCCAAGGTTCCGCTATGACCCAACTTAACGCCGGGCAGTGATCTTTTTAACCAGCGGATGATGTCATAGGACGTCGGACCGGATGGCTTATCGGCCAGAAGGAAGCCTGAACGAACGTGAGTGGCGGTTTCCATGAGGCTGTCTATAAGATTGTGAGGAGTTCTTTTAAAAGCGGATCCCGGATGTTGACTGTTTTGCCATCGATGGTACAGCCGGCGGCGTTGCGATGCCCTCCCCCCCCATGGCGCAACGCGATTTGCTGGACATCCGCGGATCCCTTGGAACGGAAGCTGACCTTAACGGCGGGCGGGTTGGCCCTTTCCTTCAAGAGGACGGAGATAAGGACTGATTTTTGGAGGAGGCCCACATTGACGAGTTCCTCCATGTCATCCGGCTGTACCTCCAGACGATGGACGGTTTCTTCGGGCAGGGTGAGAATTGCAATTTGGTCGTCGGCCGTGAATTCCATATGGTTAAGCGCCCATGTCAATAATTGCATCGCCGCTTTCGATCGGCTCATATAGATCTTCTCCGACACCGCGGCGACGGAAACGCCCGCCGCTATCAAATCGGCGGCAACACGGTGAGATTGAACGTTGGTGTTGCCATACCGGAAACACCCCGTGTCCGTCACCAAACCCACATAGAGACAAAGGGCTTCCTCCGGAAGAAGCGGGAATTTGAGTTTCTCAAAAAGCCGGAACACCATCTCGGACGTTGACGAGGTGTCCGGTTCCACCCAGTTGATGTGACCAAATCGGGGATTATTCAAATGATGGTCGATGTTGATGATCGTTTTGGCCTGTGTGTTTAAATTGATGATTCGCCCCATGCGGTCTTGACCGGAACACTCGAAGACAATGACGACATCGTAGGTCTTCTCAATCCGATGGACTCCCTTGACCGTCCCGAAACCCGGCAGGAACGACAAGTACGAAGGGAGGGGACCGTGATTCAAGATCTCGACTGTTTTCTGGGCATCGAGCCGATGAATCAGGTTGGCGACGGCCAGTTGGGAGCCAATGACATCCGCATCCGGGTTCTCATGCCCGGATAAACAAAAGGAACGCTCTTTCTTGAGGATGTTTATGATGTCATCAAGAATCATTGGACGTCCGGCGGGGCGTGGGGGGTTCGCTTTCTTCCTGTTCTTCGTGAATTGTTTTTAAGAGGCGGTTGAGCCGGTCGGCTTTCTCCACGCTCTCATCAAAAAGGAATTCGATCTGGGGAACGCGTCGTAAATTCTCGAACTGGGCCACTTCGCGTCGCATATACCCCTTTAACTTCTCCAAGGCCGCTTGTGTCGCCTCCCGCTGCTTGGGTTCTCCCAGAACCGAATAATAAATTCTCGTCAAGGAAATGTCAGCGGTTGTCTTGGCGCCGGTAATGGTGATCAGGCCCAGATCCGGGTCCACCAACTTCAAAATCAGTTGGGAGACCTTTTGCAAAATGAGCTCATTGAGACGAGTGATACGGCGTGGGTGCATGAAAATTAAACGGATGCTTCGAGTCGACGGGCATGTTCCTCGATGACAAAGGCCTCGATCACATCGCCCGCCGTGAACGTTCGAAATCCATCAATGGCCAAGCCGCATTCATAGCCTTTCTCCACTTCTCTAACGTCCTCCTTAAAACGGCGAAGGGAAGAAATTGTCCCCTGACCCACTGCGTCTCCGGCCCGCAGCACACGGGCTTTGGATCCCCGTGTCAGCGTCCCTTCAATAATCATGCAACCGGCCACTTGTCCAAATTTAGACGACGTAAAAATATTTTTAATCTGGGCCTTCCCTTTAACGACTTCCCGCTCTTCGGGTTTCAACAACCCTTCCATCGCGGCCCGGATATCGGCCAGCATCTCATAAATGATCTTGTAGGTGCGAGTATCCACCCCCGCCGTTTTCGCTTCGGTTTCCGCCGACGCATCAATCTTCACATGAAAACCAAAAACAATGGCATCGGAGGCTTCAGCCAAAAGAACATCGGATTCGTTGATGTTGCCAATCCCGGCGTGAACGATGTGAAGCCGTATGGTCGTTCCTGATATTTTGGCCAGTGAATCCTGTAACGCTTGCAGGGATCCCTGGACGTCGGCCTTTAAAATAATCGGTAAATCCTGCAGCTTTCCATCGGTGATTTTGGAATGAAGGCTTTCGAGGGACAAATGGGCCGTTTTCACTTTTTCCAAATCCTTGACGTGTTGCTGGCGCCGCTCGGCGATTTCCCGTGCTTCACGGTCGTTCTCAACGACCGCCAACTGATCGCCGGCTTGGGGAATTTGTGACAACCCTAAGATGGCCACGGGAGCGGCGGGGCCGGCCGTGGTCACCATTTCCCCCTTATCGTTGGTCATGGCCCGAATGCGGCCATTTGTCAATCCGCAGACGACGACCTCCCCCACTTTCAAGGTGCCGGACTGGATCAGGACCGTGGCGGTAATGCCCCGTCGGGGATCCATGCGCGCCTCCAAAACAACGCCACGCGCGGGGCGGTCCGGGTTGGCTTTCAACTCCAACAGCTCCGCCTCCAATAAAATCATCTCAATCAATTTGTCGATGTTCTTGCGCGTCTTGGCGGAGACTTCCACCATGATGGTTTTGCCCCCCCAATCTTCGGCCACCAGATCATAATTGGCCAATTCCTGTTTGACGCGTTGGACATTGGCGTTCGGCAAATCCACCTTATTGATGGCCACCACGATCTGAACATCGGCCGCCTTGGCATGATCGATGGCCTCGACTGTCTGTGGCATGACGCTGTCATCCGCGGCCACCACCAGAACAACGATGTCCGTCACCATGGCCCCTCGTGCTCGCATGGCCGTGAAAGCTTCATGGCCCGGCGTATCCAAGAAGGTGATAGCCCCTTTGTCGGAAGCCACCTGGTAGGCGCCGATGTGCTGCGTGATCCCCCCGGCCTCGCTGTCGGCCACACGGGCGGATCGAATGGCATCCAAGAGGGACGTCTTTCCGTGATCGACGTGTCCCATCACCGTCACCACGGGAGGCCGGGGCTGTTGTTTCCCCGCCAGTTCTTCAACATCTTTTTTCTCGTCGATGTAAATGGATTTCAGATCCAGAAGGTAACCAAAAGATTCAGCGACAAGGGATGCCACATCAAAAGAAATTCTCTGATTGATGGTGGCCGGCGTCCCCACGGACAACAATTTTTTGATCATCTCCGTGACTTTTATGTCCATCGCCGCAGCCAGGTCTTTGACCGTCATCATTTCATTAAACTGGAGTTTTTTCTTCGGCGTCGCTGGGGTCATCGTCGCTGCCAATTCCTTTTTCTCTTCAAGAACCGGGGAAACATCAGCCGATTTTGGCTTCTCCATCACGGCGGGTTTCGTTATCGGCTCCGGAGGGCGCAAAGGAGGCGGCGGGGGACTGACCTTGATCCCCGTTTCCTTGACCGGTGGGATGTCCGGAGAAGGAGGTTTCAAGACCTCAACGCGGGGTGACACGTCTATCGGAGGGGTGGACTTGGACGTTTTCTTTTTGAGTTGAGCAACGTCAGAAACGGGTTTTTGTTTTTTAAGGGCAGGGCTGCTCTCCGCCGCTTTTTTCTTCGGCTTTTCCTTTTTCTCCGCCAGCTTCTCAACTCCGAGATTTTCGGCCACCGGCTTCTTTTTGGGTGCTGTCGCTTTTTTCGTTGCCATAAAAAGGCGTTATCCTTCCTTCTTTTGTTTTTTAATTGACTTTCCCGATTCCTTCTTTACACGCGGGGCACTTTTTTCAACCGCCGGTTTTACGTGGGCAGCTGATTCCGGGCTGACCAAGACGTCGCCCTTTTTACCCGAATCGGGAGTTCCCATTTCTTCGTTTATGACTTCTTTGACCTCCGCCGTTTGAGGAGACGGTTCATGAGGCGGCTCTTCGATCGCTGGACCGTCGGAGACCACTTCCTTCGGGGTCGTCGGTGGTCGCTTCAGATAGTCGTTGGCCGACTCAATGAGCTTTTCCGCTATTTTATCGCCGATCCCTGAGAAAACCGTTAAATCTTCAACCTTCGCGCGAGCCACCTTTTCCAAACTGCCCATACCCCCTTTGATCAAGACATCGGCAATGCGTGGACCGACTCCTTCCAACTCGATGAAAAGCTTTTTTGCGGCGGCCAAGCTGGCCTGGCTTTCAAGCTTTCTTTGGCTTTCTGTTTTCACCTCAATATTCCACCCTGTCAATCGACTGGCAAGCCTGACATTCTGGCCGTTTTTCCCAACGGCCAAAAGAAGGGATTCGTCAGATACAATGGCTTCCGCTTTTTTCTTGTCGGGATCAACCAACGTGACGGAGAGAGGCTTTGCCGGCGCCAGGGAGGACGCAATGAAAGTGGCGGGGTCGCTTGATTCGGCCACCAAGTCAATCCGTTCCCCCTGCAGCTCATTGATGATGGGTCGCACGCGCGACCCCTTGACGCCGACGCAGGCGCCAATCGGATCGACTTTGGGATTGGTCGATCGAACGACGATCTTTGACCGTTGTCCGGCCTCCCTTACCACCGCCACCACATGGACTGTTTTCTCGTAAATCTCGGGGACTTCCTGTTCGAACAACTTTTTAATGAAATCTTCATGGGCGCGGGTGAGAATGATTTCCGGTCCGCGGGGGCCTTTTTCCACCTTGAAAATGAGGGCCCGTATCCGTTCCCCCACCGTCCACCGTTCCCGGCGGACCTGTTCCCGAATCGGTAGAACCCCCTCCGCCCTTCCTAAGTCCACGATGATGTTCCGATTCACGAACCGGTGAACGGTTCCGTTCACCATGGTGCCTTCTTTTGGTTTAAATTCTTCAAAGACGGATTCGCGCTCGGTCTCCCTGATTTTCTGGGTCAACACTTGTTTGGCGGTCTGCGCGGCGATACGGCCGAACTCTTCGGTGTCGATGGGATAGCGAATCTGGCCGCCGATGGCAGCCAGGGGATCCAATCGACGGGCTTCCTCGAGGCCGACTTCCAACAGGGAATCATTCACTTTTGAAACGACCGTCTTAATCACCGACGCGGTGATCTCACCGGAGGTGTTCACCCGGGCTTCCACATGGACTTCGTCGCCGGCGTGCTTGCGATAAGCGGAAATAAGCGCCTGTTCAATCATCTGCAGGATCTCTTCCTTTTTAATGCCTTTTTCACGCTCTATTTGGTCCAACACATGGGCCAAACCGCCTTTAATTTCCACGTTTCATCCTCCTCGTTAAAAATCTATCTGCGGGTCGAGTTTGGCGTGTGCCACTCGATCCCTCGGCAAGAGAGCCTCCCGCCCATCTTCCAGCTGCATTCGCACGTTCATTTCATCGGCGCCCAATAATTTCCCATGAAAGTTCTTTTGCCCATTGATGGGGTTCCACAGTTTGACATGAACGCGTTCTCCCGAAAAACGAATGAAATCCCCGATCTTCTTCAATGTACGGTAAACACCCGGGGAAGAAACCTCGAGCGTATACGCATGTTTTATGGGGTCTTTTTCGTCCAGCACTTTTCCTAAGCGATCCCCCCACTCGCCGCAATCACCCGGGGTGATGCCCCCCGGTTTATCCAAATAGAACCGTAAAACCCAGCCCCCGTGTTCCTTCAGAAACGACAGATCGACGAGCTCGACATTTTCACTTTCTAAAATGGGGGTCACCATTTGCTCGATTTCACTTAACAAGGGACCCAAGACTCACTCCCATGCCATGTCTTTAAAAACAAAAAAAGTGGCCTTTTGAGCCACTTTCACCTAATAGTAATGATTTATCTTGCGGGCGTCAAGGTATGCAGGAGGGACCGTGTGGAAGGAAAGGGGGCAATATTATTGCTATTGAATGATTTTAACGGCGGTAATGGTCGTTGATCCTTTCCGTTGATTTTTCAAGTCGCTTGTCGATGAAGGTTTTGCGACTCTCTTTTTCTGGCAATTGAGGAGTTCGTCCAATTTCGTTCTGTTCATCGTCGTTGCCGGTTGGAGAAGGCCAATATCCCTCTTCCTCTTCATATTGGGATTCCTTTCCATTATCGGGCACCCGATAGGGGAGAGCGGATCTCTTGTGGGGAGGAAAATTATCATTGGAAAGACGTAGGGAGGGTTTCAGGGTTTTAGCCGGTGAAGGGGAAGGAGGCCCCCCCTGGAAAGACGTCGTATCCTTGTTTTTAACATTTTCCTTTTTTACGCGAACGTCGGGGAATTTAGGCTTATCCATCCATGTTGTTTTTATGACGGTCATCGCCGCCGAAATCACATCCCCCGTTTCTGCTTTAATCATCCGCGCATTGATTTCAGTCTTTTCATCTTTTAATTCAATGAGGGTTCCCGACACAATGGCGTCAACCCCCAGAAGAGATCCCATGGTTTTAGCCGTATCTTTATCAATCACGCCTGTCTCCGCCAGCCTCTTTTCCTCAAGCAATTTCTGTATCAACCGGCGTTCCACAACTTGGATGCCCCGTCGGCCCACCAAAGACGTCGTCAACTGTTCGGATATAAGGGAGGAACCGCTGCTGACCCGCCCATCATGATAGGGAAAAGACAGGACAGCGACCTTTTTGGATTGGAGGGACCGGGCTCCTTTGGCCAAACGGGAGGCCATATTTTCAATGGGATCTGCCCTGGCAGCGATTGAAACCGCAATAAAAGGGAAAAAAACCAGGGAAATCTTCAGGGTTTTAAAGAGGATGTGTTTGATAGCCTTCACCTGCCGCGTCTTCTCCAGGGCACTCCGCGTGGACCCGATGGGGCAGGATACCCGATTTCAATGGGTTCGTTTTCTTTTTGTCTTAATTCCGTTTCTTCCGGCATGGGTTCAGCGGCCTTGGGAGGTTCGCTGAGTCGAGGACGGTCCATCCATGTCTTGGTGATGACCGTTCGCCTCGCTGAGATAATCGCTCCGGTTTCACTCATGATCGCACGGGCATTCACTTCGACCTTGTTATCATTCAACTCGATTAATGTCCCGGTTACAATGACATCAACGCCAAGAATCTGTCCCAACTTCTTTGCCGTGCGCGGTTCAATCACCCCCATTTCTTGCATCCGTTGCTCTTCCAACAATTTCACGATCAGCCGTCGCTCCACGACATGAACGCCGGGGATGGTGGCTAAATAGGTGGTGAGACGCTCGCAAACGATGGTGGAACCGCTGCTGGTTCGATTGTCATGATGCGGAAAAGCCAACAGGCCGACCCGCGGTTTCTCTAATTTTCGTATGGGTCCGCTCAGCTCCTTGGCCATTTTCTTCAGCGGATCGAGTGCCGCCTCGGATTTGACCTGAAATAACAATACGATTTGCAGAATCAGGAAATACAGCGTTCTTTTCGAACTCATGAAATAAGCATTATTTAATTTAACGCGAGATTCAACCCCTTTCTATATTAAACCTGTGACAAGAATCATTTTTTCGTTATGGAAATTCAATCCATTTCTCTTAAACTTAAGGGTATGAGATTGAATGTCCAGGCGGTGCTCGATACACCGGAAGAGAAGGAACACCTCAAGCGCTCGGCCGTCAAAAAACGCGTTTTGACTCTTACAGCCATCGCCGTCGTCGCGATTATCGCACGAATCCTCATCAAAGATCCTCCCCCCCCAAAAGCGCCCGCTCATCACGAAAAGGTCCGATATCTTCCCGGCGTCATCGATAATTTGACGCCTGCGCAAAAGGCTAAAATCGACCCCCTTGTGCTGGCAGAATTGGAGGCCGCCTCCAGCGAATTCAATGAGAAAAAACAACGAGAACAATACGAGGCCTTCGCTCAAAAGAGGGCGGTGGAAGAATGGAATAAAAAACTTGAAGATTTGAAGAAAATTCAAAAGCAGCTCGTAGTAAAATACAAAGTGCGAGAATACCATAGCCCTACGGTGGCTGAAAAAAAGGAACTCCAGAAGACGATCTTGGTCCGGTTCAAAGGGGGAGGTTATATAAAAGCGCAAAAGGCGTATGCCAAAAAAGGGAACGTCAATCTCGAAATGGACGCCTCAATGGCGGCTCAATTCCCCCAAAAAATGGTCTCTCAGATCACACCGGACGCCCTGAACTGGCAAGAGCCGGTTCCTCAAGGTCAAGTCAAACTGAAACCCGGACATGGGATGACGATCATTGTTGCAAAATCCATCGCCGGTCGTATCACCGCGAAACCAGAACTTTAAACATGTCATGAAAAAGACACTCACTCAAAGAGAATCCGGCTATACCTTGGTCGAAATGCTAATCATCATTGTCATTATGACTGTTCTCATTTCCATTTTTATCCCTCGGTTCAGCCTCGTCATTCAACGGGCTTATCAAGCAAAGGCGAAAGAGAATTTGCATGCGGTTCGTGCCGCGGTCAATCTTTATTACAGCGATCATGAAGGGATCTGGCCTCTCTCCGAATTTGGCGTCGGGTTCACCCCTTACGCCGCCGGCACGTCATTAACGAAGGCATTGGTTCCCACGTACATTCCAACCATGCCCGTCCCCAAATTAAACGATCAAATGGGTTCCTACAACGAGCTCGCTGGAATTTTTGATGAGGACATGAAAACGATAATGGGAGAGATCAATCCAAGGGACGTATTCATCATTGACAGTGATGCTTGCTATACTCCCTTTCTGTCAGCCCCCTATGCTTATAACAATGGGACGGGTTTCATCTTCATCGCGAACGGAAATCTCGATCTGGATGGGGTGAATTTCTACCGCTGGTAGGCTCTTCTTATTAACCGAGAACAATCGTCAACTTCTCAATCCGTTTCTCCCGCAAAAATTGTGACGGTTCCGGGGGCAAATGCCGTCCGGCATGATGGTGAAATCGCCCGTCCATGATCCATTCGTAGCGAACCGGTTTGACCCCCCCCTTTGCAAAGGTGGGCCGCCGTCGGGGATTCAGGTATGTAACAGGGATGTTGAAGAGGCGCATTTCCAACACATTTTTAACTTGATGATGAGGATCCCACCGCATAAACCAATCCGCCGGTAAAATGGGATCGGGGCTAAAGACAACATGATTATCGATGATTTTAAATGGATTTTCTCCAAATACCAGCGTGTAAATCATCGTTAAAAATTCAGAGGTCGCTCCGGAAAGACGGGCGACAAAACCTTTCCCGTGAAGTTTCGGGTTGGGGAAACACGTGCTGGCAATAAATGAAGAGTTTTCATAAATGGATCGGCCATAAATTTTGGGGTCCCTGAAGCAAATCCATCCCGTTTCTATTTCCTTAAAAAAGACGTCCACCAACCCGGCCCGCAAGATTTCCAGGAGGAATTTGTAGTGCATATGCAGAAAAATGGATTGGTTTTCCAGCCAACCCGGTGAAAAAACTTTAATTCGTCCCAACTCAACCGGATCTTTATCGAGCGACGAATTCAGCCGATACATCTCCAATTTCCGGTCCCACAGGTCCGACTTTCGTACCCACTGGTAAAGACGCCTGGCTTTCTTCGGCGTCAACAACTTTAGATAATGAACAGACGCCTCCAAGAAGGGGGCGACGCGGTGTTGTTTCCAGGGAAGCTTGTCCATCATCTGCCGCCATCCATCATCCAATTCGTGGACCTGGATGTCGTACATGAAGTAGGAAGAAGGCAGTTTAGAAACAGGATCCAACGCCAATTTTTCCGCCCGTTCCAGGACTTTTATGGCGATATCGAAGAAAAAGCCCGCATCCGCCATTCGAATGGTCCGCGTTTTTCCGGAAACGCCAAAAAAGGTCTTTTCACGGAAGAGTTCCCGCGCCGTTGTCAGTTCGTTCCAAACGGGACGAAAATCCTGCCCCATTTTCCCCTGCAAGGCGTGATCCACATCCCGGTAAAAGGCGTAGACTTCTTGTGGCAACTCCCATGTTTTGTTGGGTGAACAGGGAAGCACCTCCGTGCGCAAAAAACGAATCAGCCGTAAAAGTTCGAACATTTCATTTGTCGAGGATCCAAACAGCCCCGGCAAGCCGTTCAAAGCATCGCACCAGCCGGGCCGGTCGGCCTCCATTTCGATGCCGACGCCGAACGGATCGAGGGAGCTGATTTTAACGACTACGAGAGAAAAAAGTTTTACAAACAGGTTTGTTTTTAAGACCGCTCCCTTCCCATCGTCGGTACGCACGCATTGAGGGTCGGTTTTCCGGGAATTAATGAGGGCCCGTTTCTGCTGGTTTTGCTGCACCGCGTGATACTGACGGAGTTGGCCCCCCGGCGTCACGACATACTTTTCTTTTCGAGGCTTCACGTAATGATCCGGATCAAAATAGGTGAAGTCGTCTTTCTCGAAAAACAGCCATCCTTTCTTATCCGGGAAAATCGACAGATAAACCATGAGGTGATCAATGTTGTACGTCCAATGGTCGATCCAGTACCCCTCTCCATAACGGGTCGCGTTTTGAGGAACAGAATCCGCCATGAGGTCCTGAAAAACCTTGTCGACGTTGAGAGGATCGACGGTGTACTTAAAAACAAATTCGCAAAGCCGCCCCGCCATTTGGGGTTCACGCTTCAATTGATCAAATTCCTTGCGGCAGTCATCGGTGACCCGCAGTTCGGGATGGCTCAAAAAGCCGACCGGAATGACAAACTTGACCGGATCAATGATGAGGGGATTGTATCCATCCAATTGAAGAAGATTGAAAAAGGATTCAATATTGCCCGCCCCAATCTGGGGATTGATGAACAAATCGCTCCGCCGGTTTTGGTTGACGTCACGGAAGTTGCCATTGCCTTGTGAGTAATAAGTCGCTGAAATCTGAAAGTGATTGTAGTCCCTTTCCATGTCGCCGTGTTTTCTTGAAAATACATGAATAATAGGCCCTTTGGGGATCACGGGAATGGGCAATCCTCCGCGTAACACATTGTCCATAAACGTCATCGCCGCGTAGCGGTTCAAGGCCTCCTTATTCGTCCTCAGTCCACAATGACGCATTACATCCCCGACAACCTTTCTCATTTCTTCCCGCTTTTGCTCAAAGTAATTTTTTCCCGATGCCACCTTTTCAGCAAAACGGTTGGCAACGTCCACGTTTTCCGCGTGCCCATACAAGGACAACCAAGACCGAACGCTTTGCGGGGGTAAATTGAATTCTGCGAAAGAAAAGGCGGATGGCATCAGGCTAACGGTTTGCTGGTTGGCCCATAGAGCGGATCGCGGACGCTCAAAACAAAGGGGTTCCATAAAAGCGGTGTCCGGCCCAAAGACCCCCTGCGGATCAACGATCATCGGTAGAAACCCGGACTCATCGACGGAGAAAGAGAAAAATCCAGCCTTAAAAAAATTAAAATCAGCGCGGTCGTCCGGTTGAATTTTCACTTGAAAGAAAGGGACCCGATTCTTTTGGTTCTCGACGGCCGCAAACGCTTCGATGGTACGGGACATGTTTTTGACCAGGTAATTGTCCATTCCCAACGGAACCACCCGCGGCAATCCGTCGACGACTTTGACCGCCATCGTCTTCGAGGTGAGGTTCTTGATGGAAAATCGCCGCAGCAAGACCGGCACGTTTTCATAGGGAACGCCGAAATAGGTGACGTTGATCTCCAGCCCCAGCTTTCCCTGTCGCTCATGAATTTCCAGCTCCTGGGGCCGAATGATCATGACCTGGTGGGATTCGTCTCGATGCTTAATGAAAGGTTCGTAATAACGGTTATTTTTTGACAAGCCGGCTTTTATAAACGTTCGAAAACCGAGCAAAGGCGTGGCTTGGTAGGCTTTATTGGCTGGCAGAAATTCGAGCATCGCGCCATCTTTATCATTCACCCCAAAACCCGAGATACACTGCCCGCGATTGGCATAGAAAACCCACATCGGCTTTCCCGTCATGCCCGCCAAGGCGGGCAAGAAACTCGAAAATGGCTGCGCCAGGTTATAGGATTCGATGATGAATCCGTCGCCGTGAGGGTAAAACTTTGCTTGCATCACTTCTCCTCGGATCTTCTACAGGATAATGGACAACAAGTGCAGGGACGTCGCTTAGGGTGTTGACCCAGGGGGAGGAAACCCCCACCCGCCGGGCAAACGATCAGCCATCTTCTCCATTTGTTTCAGCAAATCCAGGGGGCGCGTCTGACTTTCGCCGGCGGCCCAGGAAAGGATGTTGAAAATCATCATCGCAATGGCGGCAAAAGCCGGATGGGGTTTTTCCATGGCCATGTTTTTTAGCGCTTCCATCTCTGCGACCATTTCCCCGTATTCCCGGCTGGCTTTAAAAACGCGTTCGCCACAGCCCCGACAATATTTATCGGCGGCGCCAATCGTCCATCCGCACGTATGCATCATTTCCGGCATGAAGACCTCCAGGGGATTGAACGTAAAAAATGAGAGTTAATTTTACCCGTTTATCACAAAGCCCACAAGGCAGGAGGTGCGAAAATGGGCTTGATTCATGCCTTTTTAAAAATCTATTCCGGCCTGTGCCAACCAGCCTTTTCGAAAAGGATGTTTTATGTCCTTCATTTCGGTGACCATATCGGCGATTTTGACAAGTTCAGCGGGCACATCTCGGCCGGTCAAGATAATGTGCACAAGAGGAGGACGGGCCCTCAAACCCTTCCGGACCTCCGAGACGGACAAAAATCCGTACTTGAGGGCATAAATGATTTCATCGAATATATAAAGCTGATGCCGGCCGGCTGAGAGAAGCCCGAGGCAGACCGCCCACCCTTTTAATGCTGATGCCGTCTCCTTCTTGCGATCTTTCGTTTGCCAGGTAAACCCATCTCCCGCCGTATACATATCTACTTGATTACCAAACGTTTTCATGGCCTTCACTTCATTGGATACCCAGGGGCCTTTGATGAACTGAACGATGGCCACTTTATGTCCCAGCCCCAATGTACGGAGCGCCACTCCATAGGCCGCCGCGGTTTTCCCCTTCCCCTTTCCGGTAAAAATAATGAGGTACCCTTTGCTCTTTTTCTTCAAACGAAGACGATAAGTTCGGGGCGCCATTCCCTGATTTTTCATAATCCAAGAAGAAGTTTATCAGAATTATTAGTTAGAAGGTGATATCAACACCCGCTTCAAAGGTTCGGCCGGGTTGGGGATTGAGGGTGGTGGCATAAGTGATCGGATCAGAGTCGAAGGATTCCGCGTACCGTGTTTCGGTAATGTTGTTGACTCCAAAATAAAGGTCTGTCTTCTTTATGGTTTTTATGAGGCGCGCGTTCCATACCGTATAAGCAGGCAATATCTCCCCTTGCCGATCGTTCAATTGATATTGCCGGCTGACATGCTGAAGCGTGTTGATGATTTTTACCTTCCCCCCCCCCTTCCACACAAGCTGATAGTTGAAAACATGTCTCGGCGTCATCCGCAAGGGAACGAACGTGGATTGATCACCAGCGGTCCCGATGGCTCTGGTAAAGGTATAGTTGAAGATGTCGCTAAACACCCAAAACCGGCCGTTGGACTCCAACTCCAAGCCGCCGATTTCGGCCCGGGCGAGGTTTTCATAGGTGGTCAAGGTGGGAGAAATCCGGTGACTTATCTTGGTAAAAAACCCCGTGAGCTTAACATCGCGGTTCTCGACAACATTCACCCGTGTCCCCACATCGTAACTCCACGCCACCTCCGGCTTGAGGTTGGGATTTCCATTGAAAAAAGGACTTTGATAAAACAATTCCAGGAAGGACGGCGCCCGGTAGGACTTGGCGGCATTGCCGCTAATAACCCACGTATCGGTGAGACGTTGCACACAACTGATTCTCGGATTGGTAACACTCCCGAAAGTGCTGTGATGATCAAAACGGAGCGCCGGAATCACCGTCGATCGACCGCGACCAAAGGTCTGTTCAACATATCCCCCCCCGTTATGGATGGCCTGCGACGATTGTCCCATCGTCATTTGCAGATCTTTTTCGAAGGACAAACCCCCCGTAAATCCTCCCAGGGCGATCCACCGCAAATCGGTTCCGCGGATTTGAATGGTTTGGTCAAAAGAAGGAGGCTGATTTGCTTCCGGCTTTTCAACAAAATACTGTCGCGATTGGTAGAAGACACCTCTCAATAACCCTAAGTCCGATAGAGGTATTGATATATTCAGGCGGCCCTGCGATGTTTTTTGCTCGGCCCTTTTGGTGGGATTGGCCGGCACCCTTTCTTTGTGTCCGTCCCACTCTTCTATGGGGACGTTGGTCCCCTGGGGATTGCCCACATCATGACCGACATGGGACACACTCCCTCCCAAACGAATTCCATTTAAAAATGAATACCCCAGGTCTCCCGTCAGCGCCGTGCTCTTGGCATCGGAATTATGCTGAAACCCGTCGGTTCGATAATGACGAAGAGTCGTCAATCCATCGATCCTTTTAAACGTCCCTCCCAACCGACCCCGATAGACCCGCGTGTCAAAGGATTTGACATCCCCCCCCACAGCTAACTGAGGTCGCCCTTCCAGAGCCTTTTTCGTGATGACATGAATAACCCCGCCAATGGTATTGGCTCCATAGAGAACGGACGACCCTCCTCTGACCACTTCAATTCGCTCGATATTGTCGAGGGGGATCTGGGAAAGATCTATGAATTGGGCGGAGACACCCCCTAGAGGTTCATCGTCGACAATCACCTGTGTCTCGGCCGACGAAGGGACGCCCCGCAGACGAACCGTGGAAAAAGTCCCCAAGGTCCCCGATTTAACGACATCAACAGACGGAAGCAAGGGCAAAACCTCATCAATCGATGTGGCACCGGAGTCTTTGATGTCCTTCGATGTCAAATAGGAGACATTGGTCGGAATTTTTGAGAGCGGCATGCTTCGGCGGGTAAGAGATATAAAGGGTGCATCCTGACTTTCGTCTTCCGCCCCCCATCCCACAGCCGGCATAACCCACGTAAGAAGTGAAACAAACAACAGGACGTGTGTCTTCATCGTAATAGGTCCTCCCTATAAAAAAACCTCAGACTCCCATGGGAGCCTGAGGTCTTGCGATGAAAGCACCGTCAAACGTTCACTAACCCGACGAATGAACGTGGGCTCCCTCTCTAGGCAGGTCTCCTGGCTTCGTGGATCAATCGCAACCGTTCTTTCTTCCCACCCTAAAACAGCGGGTAGTGATTTCAACGAACGCTGCGTCCCCACTCACAGTGGCGGGACCGCTCCCGATTTACACGGGATTCCCTATTCTCCGTGGCCTCCCCTGAAGGAAGGACACGGCACCTAAAGACGGGTTTTGAAACGGGAAAAAGTAAACAAAATCAAAATGACGGGGGCAATAAAAAACTTAAGTGGCGGGCCTACGGCCTCAAAGATTAAACATCATCTCGGCGTAAGAAGGGACCGGCCACAATTCCTGAGACGTCAGCATCTCCAAGGCATCAATATCGGCTCTCATGTCATTCATCGCCGGCACAACGGTGTCACGGTAGGCCTCCGCCTTTTCCTTCGTTTCCTTGAGGCCTTGCGCTTTCTGGGTCACCTCGTCCAAGGCCTTCAGCTTTTCTTGAACAGACCCGAGAAGAGCGGATACTTTTTCCAGTAATTGTTTTTGTACATACGTGGGGCCGTTAATCGCCTCCAGGTTTTTGATGGTCCGTGCCAATTGCCCCGTGAAATCAATGACGGCTGGCAGATAAAGCCGATTCACCATATCCAGGGAGGTTATCGCTTCAATGTTGATCGTCTTCGAGTACTGCTCCAGATAAATCTCGTAGCGCGCCATGAGCTCGTCTTTGGCCATCACCCGGTACTTCGAGAAAAGCTGCACGGCTTGCGGCGTCGCCATGGCCGCCAAGGCCTCCACCGTCGAGCGAACGTTGGGAAGCCCGCGCCGTTTGGCTTCCTGGATCCAGCTGTCGGTGTAGTTGTTGCCGTTAAAAATGACTCGGCCATGTCCATCGATGGCCGCCCGGACGATGGCCGCCGCTTCCTTGTGAATGTCCTTGGCTTTGTTGAGGCGCGTGGCAAATTCATCCAATATTTCGGCCACAATGGTGTTGAAAACGACGTTGGCACCCGAAATGGACGCCGAAGAGGGCACCATGCGGAACTCAAATTTATTGCCCGTAAAGGCAAAAGGGGAGGTGCGATTGCGGTCGGTATTGTCTTTCGGCAGTTTGGGAAGGGAATCCGCCCCAATATGAAGATAAGCCATTCCCTTTGATTTCACTTTTTTTCCCTTGGCCAAGCCCATCAGAATATCGGTCAGCTCCTCCCCCATGAAAATGGAGACGATGGCCGGGGGCGCCTCATTGGCGCCCAGGCGCAAATCGTTTCCCGGATTGGCCGCCGCCGCCCGCAATTTGTCGGCGTGACGATCCACCGCGGTGATGAGGGCGCTGATAAAGATCAAAAACTGTTCATTGTCGTGAGGGGTTTTCCCTGGCTCCAGAAGATTGGCGCCGTCCTCGGTGGCCAACGACCAGTTGGTATGTTTGCCCGATCCATTGACGCCAGCATAAGGCTTCTCATGGAGCAAGCACACCAAACCATGCCGCAACGCCACCTTTTGCATGGTCTCCATGGCGAGCTGGTTGTGATCCGTGGCGATATTGGCGGTATTATAAATGGGAGCCATTTCGTACTGGGCGGGCGCCACTTCATTATGTTTGGTTTTGGCGGAAACCCCCATTTTCCAAAGTTCCAAGTCCAGATCCCGCATGAAGGCGGACACCCTGTCTTTGATCGCCCCGAAGTACTGGTCCTCGAGCTCCTGGCCTTTGGGAGCCGGCGCGCCAAAAAGGGTCCGACCCGATGTGATGAGGTCGAGGCGCTGATCGAAATACTTCTTGTCAATGAGGAAATACTCCTGCTCCGGCCCCACCGTGGCCATCACGCGCTTCGCCGCTTTGTTCCCCAGCGCCCGGAGGACGCGAATGGCCTGTTTGGAGACGGCCTCCATGGAACGAAGCAGAGGTGTCTTTTTGTCGAGTGCCTCTCCCGTGTAGGAACAAAAAGCCGTCGGTATGCAGAGGGTCACGTTTCCGCCCGCGTCTTCTTTCAAGAAAGCCGGCGAGGTGCAATCCCAGGCTGTATAACCGCGCGCTTCAAAGGTCGCCCGCAACCCCCCGCTTGGGAAAGAAGACGCATCGGGTTCCCCTTGAATAAGCTGCTTCCCCGAGAATTCCATGACCACGCCCCCGTCAGCGGTCGGTGAAATAAAGGAATCGTGCTTCTCGGCGGTTTTCCCCGTCAACGGCTGGAACCAATGAGTGTAATGGGTCGCCCCTTTTTCAATCGCCCAGTCTTTCATCGCATTGGCCACAACATCGGCGATCTCGAGAGTCAGGGGAGCCCCCTCTTCCATTGTTTCTTTAAGGGCCTTGAAAGTATCCTTGGGAAGCCTTTCTTTCATGATACGGTCATTAAAAACATTGGTGCCGAAAATTTCCGTAATTTCAAGCGGCGTCCGGCTCTTTTCCATCCCCGGCTCCATGATTCCGTCGCCATCTGACAACCCCAGTTCACGCTTTAAGTTGTGAATCGTCTTCATATTTCTCTCCCCAGACATTTATAAGGTGATCAATCAAATCATTTGCTCATGAAGGGGTCAAGTCCGCCGCGGCGGACTTGACCCCTTCAAAGACCCCTTCAAATTATTTTCCAAAAATTCCAAGACGGCTGTTGAATAATCAGAATAACCCTCCGGCCCTTCAAGATGAGAAAAACCCGGAATGATGACCAGCCGGGAATTGGAGGGAGACAGCTCGTGCAAACGACGGGAAAATTTTACGGGAACAACGGGATCTGTCTCGCCATGAATAATAAGGAGGGGTCGCGGGACGATGTCTTTTAAAAATTGTTTTGGCCCTGTGCCGGGGATAAAGGCGGGGACAATAAAGAAAAGGAGGCGTCCCAAGGAGGTGGCCAAGGCCATCTCCCTGTAGGTAGTAAAGGAAGCCTCCAAAATGAGACATCGTAGATTCTTCTCCCGGGCTGTCACGGCAGCCGCCGGCGCTCCCCCCAATGATTGTCCAAAAAGGGCGATGCGATTTTTGTCGACGTCCGGCCGGCTCCGAACATAGGCCAAGGCGGAAAAAGCATCGCCGACGATACTATCGGGCGAAGGACTCCCTTCCGATTGCCCGAAGCCGCCATAATCGAACACAAAGACGTTATAACCCGCCTTGCCCAAAAAAAGCATCAAGGTATAGTGATTGGTAATGTTGGCCGCATTGCCGTGGCACTGAATGATTGTCCCCCGCGGTCTTCCCTCAGGCCTAAAAAAGTAGCCGTGCAATTTCCGGCCCTTTCCGCCGGGAAAGAAAACGTCTTCAAAGGGAATCCGCCGATAAGACGGTGACCCGTAATCCTCATTGTCAGGATAGAAAAATAGGCCGACAAAAGACCGACGAACAAAAAAGAAAACGACAAGTAAAACGACAAGAAAGAGAAGGGTGTTATGGGAGAACTTAAGAGTGGGCGTAGGAATGGAGAGGTTCCACGACGGCATCGGACTTTTGATAAATATCTTTGTAGTCGGCGGTGGGGTAAATATTGTCTGTGTCTTCCAAGTATTTTAAAAATCCCGGATCTATTTTGTTCCATTCAATTTGATCCGCCAACTGCCGGAACCGGTCCAGGTGCACCCGAAACCGCTTGGTGGCATAGGGAACGGTGGTGCCTGTTGATATGATGAAGGCCCAGTCGCTGGATTGAAGGAGGAGAAGCTCGCGCAATAATTGATTGAGACCGCGCCTTAAATTTCCATCGGCCTCAGGATATCGGTTGGCAATCTCTTCCATCTTCTTTTCGGCCCAGTGCTGGTGACGGTAAATCCAGGCGTTGGCGCCATTCAACCACACCAGGTTATACCCTTCCGATCCCCAGGTGGAGGGATTGATGCGCTGAATCTGCCGGACGGGGTGGCGGTCCAAATAATCGGAACCCGTAATGAGTTCGACGTCGGATTGGTCAAATGTCATTTTCCGGATCAGGTATTCGATGAAGGTGGGCCCTTCGTACCACCAGTGCCCAAAGAGTTCCGCATCGTAAGGGGCCACCAGAATCGGCGGGTATTTGACGCGGGGACGAAGATGGCGGACCTGGGCCTGGCGATTGAACACGAAATTTCCCGCGTGCGCCGCGGCCTTTTCCCGGCCCACATGGACGTCGTAAAACTGTTTATCTCCCAACCCGACTTTTCCTGTGATGCGGTGATACTTGATGCCCACCCCTCGCCGGACTCCGTCCGAATGGAGATAAGGCTTGATGTATTCGTAATCGGCGTCGTACCCCACATCGCGGTAAAACTCGCGGTAAAAGTAATCCCCCGGATACCCTTCTTCGCGGCTCCAGACTTGTTTGCTGGATTCCGGATCGCGGGCGAAAACACTCACTCCGTTATCGGTAATCACCGGGGCGTACGGACCAAAGGCCGGCTGGGGGTCACCGAAAAGAATCCCATGGGTGTCGACATAAAAGTATTCCAGGCCGGCTTCCGCCACAACTTGATCAATGCCGTCTTCGTAACCGCATTCGGCGAGCCAAATGCCGCGGGGCTTGGTGCCAAAATAGGTCTCGTGGGTGCGAACCGCTGTGTTCACTTGGGCCCGCCAGGCCGTCACACCGCTCATGAGGGGAGCCAAACCGTGGCTGGCCGCACACGTGATGATTTCCAAATGGCCGGAGCTCTGTAAATCCCGAAGGCTGTATAAAAGTCTGCCTCCGTGACGGTTAAAAATGAAATCTTTAACTTCAGAAAATTCTCCTAAGTAATGCCCGGCGAGATGCTGGAGGTGATTCCCGTTGTTTCCGATAGACTCTTTATGCAAAAAATCAATTCGCTTCTCCAGGTATTGAAAGAGTCGTCCCCGCAGCAACTCGTCTTCCAACATGGCCGCCAAGGTGGGGGAGACCGTCATCGTCAATCGGAACTTGAGGCCTTCGTACCGCAGCCGTTCCAACCGAAGAAGAAGGGGAGCGTAGGTTTCAACCACACCTTCAAAAAACCAGTCTTCCTCCAGAAAGTCCGGATATTCCGGATGCCGGATGAAGGGCAAATGGGCGTGCAAAACCAACGCCAAATAACCGGTGGGTTCGTTGGGCATTTTTTATTTTTTCTTCTTTTTAAGCTTGGTTGTGGAGTTGTTGGGTTTTCCCCAAAAATCGGGGATGTTCTTTAAGGCCCGTGGCATATTGGCCCCGGGATTGGACATCCGGAAGCCCAGGGCACGCCACAGAGAGGGTGGGACTCGACCGCTGCAACCCAGTTTTCGTTGACCACTTCTCAACGTCTTGCCGCTGTAAACCGTTCCGACCCCAACGAGAGCCGCCCCCGGATTGGAGGCGACTCCCCAGGAACTGGGGACTTTGCCCCACGAGCTTGGGATATGACTCCAGGAACTGGGGATGTTGCTGAAAGAACTGGCGGCAAACGTGTAGGAACTGCCCGCCAACGTAAGGGAGCTGTAGGAACTTGGGACGTGACTAAAAGACCCGGGCACCTGGGTCCATGAGCTGGGGACTTTCCCCCAGGAACTGGGCAGGTTCGGAAACTGCGTGACCATTTCGGTGGTCAATTCAACCAGCTGTTCGCTGGCGCCGGGCCGGTAGGTGCGCCATTGCCATTTCGGCCACTTCATCTTGATTCGCCGCCGCTCGCGAACATCAATGAAAATTGCATTGGTATTGCCGCTCATCCAATCCCGCGGCGTTCGAACGATCTTGGACCGCATGAGGATGTGCATCAAGCCGCCCTCGTCAAAACCAACCAGCTCCACGGCGTACTCGCGGTCCGGCTGGACATCAATCCAATAGTCGGCCACGGGAGGCAACCCGCGTGACAAAAGATGCCTGTGCCCGCTTTTGACGTCTTCCAGCACCAACCCGTATTCTTTGTGGGGCGAGTAGATCTGCTCCCAAAAGGCAAAGGCTTTTTTGGGGGCTTGAATCAAAAAGGCGATGTAACTTCGGTGGTAGCGGTCCGGCGGCTCGGGCCCCCAGATGTCGACATAACTTTTCACTTCCCGCTTGGTTTGATGAAGTTTCTTGACCAGTTTCGGTAGGACAGGACCACCTTTGGGTTGTGTCAACAATTCCTGATAAACATCGAGATAATTCCGGACCGACCGGTCGGAGACCCAGCGCCGCAACTTGTGCACGTGCGCATCCAGGACACCCTGCATTCCGTTGATAGAATTCATTGGCAGGGAAACGCTTGACCGCCCGGTATCGATAAGACTTATACCATCCGACATGAGGAGCCCTGTTTTTAGAAAGCTGACTTTGCCGTAATACTCGATCCCATCCGGATGAAACAGGGTCTCCGGAATGCCGATATAGGCCATGATGGCGGGGGCAAAATTGCCCTGATCCGCCAGGGACCGGATGCTTAAAAATGTCCGCGCCTCTTTGGTCACGGTGGAACCGTTGGCGCCCATCTCCAACCAGAGAGGGACAAGGGATGCGCCCCATTCAAACATATGAAAAACATCCACGGGGCGTTTCAACTGCTGCGCCAACGCCAGAGCGGACTTCGAGAAAAGAGCCCCCACCATGGCCGGCTCGAGGTCCGGCATTTTCACCATGAAAATCCCGGGTGACACGGAGCCCTTACTGAGTTTGATGATTTCGACGGGATAATCCTGGCTTAAACGAATCGCGTGACGTGTTATCCGAGAGGGTGTGAGCTTTGTTTTAGGAAGGAGAGCGGAATTGTAGGGCACAAGGATATTGATCCTCAACCCTTTTTCAGACAACTTCGGCGCCACCGAGCTGGGCTGGCACTTCACTTCTCCTTTGGAGCGATAAACAATATCACTATTCGGGCGCACCCAAATAATGTGAGGGCTTTTAAGCATTAATATTCTCTCATTTATGACGAGTGAAGAGGTGGCTCGTCGGTGTTTTTACGGGAAGTCCCAATTATATTATCTTTTTGGGCGGTTTTAACAGGGGGTAAATAAATTTATTTTATCAACTTAAAACGGCTTTTTCCTGTTCCGTGTTCAAGGCGACGATGGGATAGGGAATGATAATCCTCTCCTGAACATACCTTTCCGTGAGGGCCTTGATGAATTCATGCTTGATCAAGAACCCATCCACGAACTCCTTCGCTCTCAAAATCACCGTGAAATTAATGGATGAATCGGAATAGGTATGGAACCGGATAAAGGGTTTAAATTCCGGAACCGCCCCCGGAACTGTTTTCATGATTCCTTCCGCCACGTCGGCCGTCACCCGCTCGACTTTCTTCAGATCCGAGGAATAATGGACCCCGACATCGACCAACACAGCCTGGTCTTTAGAAGGATAATAGTAGTTGATCACCCGCGTATTGACGAGCTCTTTATTGGGGATGACCACCATGTTGTTGGGAAGCTGCCGGATCCACGTCGACCGCCATCCAACCCGCTCGACGTAGCCTTCCTCTCCCGAACTGAGCTTGACGAATTGCCCCGGAATGATCAGCTTGTCCAAAATAATTTGAACCCCGGAAAAGAGATTTTCCAGAGTCGGTTGCAACGCCAAAGCCACCGCCAATGACCCGATTCCCAGGGACGCAATGATCGGCGTGATCGAGACTCCCAAACTGTCCAGAATGACAAGGCCCCCGATGACCAGGATGAGGATGTGGACGAACCCGGTCACCAAGCTTTGGGATATGCGCAGGAGTTCGACTTTAACCGCGTAGGTTTCGATGAGCTTGCTCAAAAGTTGATCAATGAAAGCGACAATCGAAACAATGGTCCCTATTTTGAGGGCCAGGAGAGAATATTTGGTCAGGGCTCCTTTTTCCGCTTGAGGGATGACAACCCCGATCAGTAAGACGAAGCCCCACACCAATACCATGATCACATAAGGGATGTGCAAAGATTCCAGAATCAAGTCGTCGAATTTCCAGGTGGTCTTTTTGGCGAGATAATTTAATACCGAAAAGAGAGGGCGCTTGATAAGGAGCCCCACCAACAACCAAAGCAAATAAAATCCCGGCACAGCAAGCCATAAGGGGATCGGGGTCCCAAGAATATTTATCTCTCTTACCATGATGACTTCCCTAACCGCTTTTGCTGCTGGGGGGCGTCCGCCGCTGCTGTTTGCCCCAAAAACCCATGCGATCCGTCACCTTTGAAAACCAGCCGTGTTTCCGAGTCTCCTCTTGCCGTCTGGGAACCGGGGCGGCCGTTGTCTTGGCTTCGCCCTTGGCGGCCTCCGCTTCGGCGGCGGCCTTTTTGGCCGCTTCTTCAAGCATCTTTTCACGGGCCTTACGTTCCTTCAATTCATCCGCTTCGAGATGACACTTTTTATATTTCTTCCCCGAACCGCAATGGCAGGGATCGTTTCGTCCGATGGGATGGTTCATATCAACCTCACTTGAGAAATTTCGGGGCGATGGTTCGACTCCCTTCGGTCGCTCACCATGCCCCCCGAACACTGAGCGAGGTCGCCGAAGGCGACCGAGTCGAAGTGTCGGGGCGACTGGACTTGAACCAGCGGCCTCTTGCTCCCAAAGCAAGCGCTCTAGCCAACTGAGCTACGCCCCGAATCTGGGGATTATAGTTCATTGATCCAGGCGGGCAAACCGGTTTTTAGGCACAAGAGGTTCGTGTGATCAAAATTGTCCGGCCCGTACTCCCGCAAAAGGGTTTCATCGTCGGCGGGCCGTATCTTCCGGGCCTTTTCGAGAATTTGGTAAAGCTGAAAACCGGCTTCTCGCAACAGCTGCAGCATATCCTTTGCTTGCACGCCGGATCGCGACAGGCCATAGGGCCAAAATTCGGCGACGATCATAAGCTTGGGATTCCGTTGAATAATGTTCCGCATCCCCCGCAAGGCATGGTATTCCCCCCCTTGAATATCCATCTTGACCACATCGATGGCAGGGGAGAGACGTTCAAAATAATCGTCCAGGGAAACAGTCTCGATCTCGATCGAACCCCGTTTTTCTTCTTTCGAATCGAACGTCCGGTGGTCCCCCAAGTTTTGACCACTCAAAAACAGCCGCGTGTGCCCGGTTCGATCGGCCGCAGCTTTGCCGATGGGGGTGACATTCCGGTATCCATTCAACTCGATGTTCTTGCGGAGGAGCTCTCCGTTGCTGGGTTCCGGTTCAAACGCATAGACATGCCCCCCGCCGCCGACCGCCCGCGCAAACATGAGCGTGTAATAACCGATGTTGGCCCCCACATCGACAATCACCTGTCCCGGTTTGGCCTCTCTTTGAAAAAACAGGGTCTCCAAAGGTTCAAACTCCCGATACCAGGCCAACCCCAGGGAATCATTTTTGTCGACCCTCATGATATGGCCATGAATGGTGATCTGAGAAGGTTTGGCGTAGGCGATCAGAGCCCGCCGTAACGGCCTTAAAAGAGGAATCCGCTCCAGGTCGACGCGACGGCAAACAGTCCGTTTTATGGCGTGTAAAAATGAGATGAAAAACCGAAGTATTTTATGAATTGATTTCATGGAATGGTAAGGCTGGCGAAAACAATCAAAGGCCGAAGGTTTCGTGCCGATTATAAATCCGGGGGGCCATTTAAAATTCGTCTTCTTTTTCCGGAAGATCGATCACATCATCATCAACAGCGACGATATCCGTCGGTTCGTCCGGATCGGCGCCTTCAGCGGCTTCAATGTCTTGAATCCGCTCAAATTTCGGCAATTCCTCCTTTTCATCCTTTTCCGAAAATAAGGACCCCTTACTTTGGGGGGTTTTTTTCCTAACAGCCGCTTTCGCTTTCTTTGGTCTTCTTTTCTTCAACGCTTTCTTTTTCTTCCTCACTTTCTTCTTGGCCATCGCAACACCTCAATTAGCAAAAAGGTCGAAACTGAATTTACAATAATTTTATTGGTCCTTGATGATGCATAATAGAAAACAATTTGTGAAAATTTCCACTCACTCGGAAAAATTCACCGTGCTTAAAAAATAAATGCTTAGAGATTCCCTTTCATTTTCCTATAATCCCCCGCCGATTATGGTGCCGTTGCTGACTCGCCGCGGCGAGTCAGCAACGGCACCTAGGGGAGTTCCTTGAGTATAACCGTAAAACATAAAAAGCTTCGCGCCTGGGTTCAGGAAATGGCCCAACTCTGCCAACCGGATAAGATTGTCTGGTTGGACGGATCTTTGGCGGAAAAGAGGAGGCTTGAAAAGGAAGCCTCGGCGACCGGCGAGATCGTTCCGCTCAATCCCGAGAAATGGCCCAATTGCTTCTTTCATCGCACGGCGCAAAACGACGTCGCCCGGACGGAACATCTGACCTACATTTGTACCCCGACAAAGGAAGAAGCCGGCCCCACCAACAACTGGATGGCGCCTCAGGAAGCCTATCAACGGACGCGGGAGATTTACCATGGCTCCATGAAGGGCCGAACGATGTATGTGATCCCCTTTTCCATGGGCCGTCCGGATTCCTCCTTCTCCAAAATCGGCGTGCAGCTCACCGACAGCATTTACGTCGTTCTCAACATGTGGATCATGACGTATATGGGCGCCGATATTTACAAAAAGCTGGGGTCCAAGGGCGAATTCACAAAATGCCTGCACTCGAAGGCGGATCTGGATGAAAACCGCCGCCTCATCCTTCATTTCCCCCAAGACAACACCATTTGGAGCGTGGGTTCCGGCTACGGCGGGAACGCCCTCCTTGGCAAGAAATGCCTTTCTTTAAGAATCGCCAGCTCCCTGGGTCAAAAAGAGGGCTGGATGGCGGAACACATGCTGATCATGGGCATCGAAGACCCTGAAGGCCAAACCACTTATGTCGCCGCCGCCTTTCCCAGCGCCTGCGGAAAAACGAACCTGGCCATGCTCGTTCCCCCGGAAGAGTTCAAAAAGAGAGGCTACAAGGTCTGGACCATCGGAGACGACATCGCGTGGATGAGACTGGATGAAGAGCGGGCGCTCCGGGCCATCAATCCCGAGACCGGCATGTTTGGGGTTGCGACCGGCACCAATTCCAAAACCAATCCAAATGCGCTGGCCACGGTTCGGGAAAATTCCATCTTTACGAACGTCGTCTTTACAAAAGACAACGACATCTGGTGGGAAGGAATGGACGGAGCCCCCCCATCCGAAGGGCTCGACTGGCGCGGCCAACCCTGGCACCCCGGTTTAAAAGACGCCAACGGTAAAGCGGTTCAAGGCGCGCATCCCAACAGCCGCTTTACGGCTCCCATCAAACAATGCCCCTCCCTTTCCAAAAAGTACTTCGACCCCAAGGGGGTTAAGATTTCCGCCCTCATTTTCGGCGGCCGCCGGGCGCATCTCCAACCCCTTGTCTACGAAGCTCGCAACTGGCAACAAGGGGTGTTTCTTGGCGCCGCCATGGCCTCCGAAAGGACCGCCGCGCAATTCGGCAAGCTGGGCGAGGTTCGCCGCGACCCCATGGCCATGATCCCTTTCTGCGGTTATAACATGGGCCGTTATTTTCAACATTGGCTGGATATGGGAAAGAAAATGGCCGCCCCCCCGAAAATCTTTCACGTCAATTGGTTCCGCCAAGACGAAAACGGCTCTTATCTCTGGCCAGGGTACGGCGAAAACATGCGCGTTCTCTTGTGGATCATCGACCGCTGCCGGTCACGCGTCGAGCCGAAAGAAACCCCCATCGGCCTCATCCCCCACAAAAAGGACATTAACCTTAAAGGTCTAGACATCTCCGATGAAACCTGGGACAAGCTTTTCGGCATCAACGTCGATGAATGGAAGGCGGAAATCGACGATCAGACGCAATTTTTCTCCAAATTCAACGGGGCCCTGCCCCCCGAGATCTGGCAGGAACAAACCGTTCTCAAAAAGCACCTCGGCCTTTCGACTTCCGCCCCTGATAAAAAGGCCGCCCTCCAACCTGCTTAGGACATTGAGCTATTTGTCATTGCGAGCGAAGCGAAGCAATCCGTCTTTCAGAAAAGGGTTGCAGCGCACATTCCTCTGAACGACAGATTGCTTCACTACGTTCGCAATGACAATTCAGAGTGTCCATTCTTGTTTAAAATTACGCTTGGATAAGAATCTTTCGGAGCTTCTCGAAGGTGGGGAGTTGGTCGGGAGCCAGACGAATGGCCTGAACGGCATTCAGGATCAGGATCACGTCGAAACTCGCCTGTAATTTGTGCAGCAGGGCGGGATCCATCCCTTTTAATTCATCGACGGAGGCCAGATTAAAGAAGTCCCGCTCCAGGGCGGCGCCGGGGCGAACCCTGAAACGATTGATTCTTCGTGTTATCATAGTGACCAAATCCTCGGGTCGATTCGCTCCATCGTCCTCCTTCAGCAAATCCCAGACCGATTTAAGCCTTGACTCATTCACCACGCGAATGCGCGTGTCTTTTTTAATCGCTATTTCCTTCTCGACGGCACTGACACTGGTTTGATCAGCAATCAGGATAAGGCGGCCCTCAACGGATCGACTAATGCTTTCGGCCCGATAACGATCCGCCGCTATTCTGGCGGCTTCTTGAATCGTTTCCTCACTGCCCGCAGGAAGCCATTCATACTCATACACCGGTTTTCGAGGATCGTCGGCCTTCCGAATCTGATCGAGAGAAACCAAGAATCGGCTCAGTTCATTTCCCGTCAGGGCAACGGATAAAAGGGCCGCGAGAATCGGTGCCATCCGCTCAACGTCTTCTTTCGTCAACCTTCCCTCGGACAATTGTCTCTGCAGTTCCTCTATTAAGGACTCCGCCAATCGGCCCCCTTCCATTAACAAGGCGTCGGGCTGAGACGCTGTCTTTTCCCCCACCTTAAGTGCTTGGGACCGCTCGCCGTCAATAAACTCCCGTGTGACGCGCCTCAGAACCTCAGATGAGGCCTTCTCCTGCCGCAACTCATTTTGCAGAAGTCCAATCAATTCCGCCGCGGGACTTAGTTTTGGAGCTATCTTATTTGTCCCCCAATGGATGACAAAAGAACCCGCCACCGCGCCCACGCCGAAGGATTCCGCAATCGGCCCCCAGCCCTTGGTGTAGGTTACGTTGCCAGGTAAAAAGCTTAATTGATCTGCCACATCCGGCTTGGTCAAAAGCGATCCCGATCCTGGCGACTCGCGGTCGGCGATGAACTTTTCCAGCTCTTGGATTACAATGCGGACATCTTCTTTCTGAAGAGCCGGCTCAAGGCGTTCCTCCCGGATTTCTTTTTTTCGCAGGGAGGTCGCGCCCGGCCTTTTTCCCTTTCTCTCATCCGCGGTTATCCGATCTTTTAAATAGGCAAGATTCATTTTTAAAATCTCCATTCCATTCTTCTTATCCTGTCGGAAAGCATCCAGGTAAGCTTGGAAAATGAATCGGTTACTGCGCCTTTCATTGCCGAAATAACCGTAAAAAGAGATCAATCGCAGGAGCGAACGGTCCAAGTCCACTCGATTCTGCCCCAGGTCAACCATGACCGCCATTTCATCCCTATCGTCGGTCAGACGCGCGACTCTGCTCAAGGAAACGAGTTTCAATAATTGGTCCAACCCCGTGACGGCCACCGAAAACAAATCCGCGATCCTTCCACCTCGTCGCATTTGCGCAGTTCTTTTGCTTTGAGACGTTAAAACGAAATTATTGGCGTGGATATCTTTAGGCATTTTTCCCAGCCAGGCGGAGATTTCCAAGAGCGCGTGCACGACTTTGTTTCTCCTCTGGAGGTTTAATTCCCCTTGTTTTTTAAGTTCCTGAGCCGTCGGACCATCGATAAATTCCTCAATGTAATAATCAAAATCTCCAGCCTCATCCGTATAATGGAAGATATCACCGAATCGCGGCGTGTGTTCCGTAACGCCCGACAATTGCCGCAAATCAGCCAACTCCTCGTTTGAAATGGAATCCTTGTCCTTCCCATTTTTTACGGCGACCAAAACCTTAAAAGGCAATTTCCTCTTCATCTCAAAAGTCACCTGGAAAACGAATTTGTGGTATCCCTCGGCGAAATAATTGATTTTAACCAAGCCGGCAAAGTCCCCGGGTTTCAACGCACGGCGAGTCACCTTATTGATGAATTCGACGACTTTCTCCGTGGGATGGCCGAGGATTTCATTTGATATGGCCCGCCCCAACCGGACGGCCATAATTGTCTTCTCCAGCTCCCTTTCATCCGTCTGGACTTCAAAAGACGTGGCTACCGCCTCGACTTTTTTAAAAATCGACGCCGGGGAGAGCCGAAGAGCGACGCTCCTAAGGCCTTGCCAAAATGCCCCTTTCCACTTCTGCCACCGGCCGACCAGAATAAAACCGTTATAGAACGCGTGAACAAAGAAACCCATGGCATGGCCAATGAGAAGTGCGACAGAAACTCCTGGGAAGGTTGGGGTTACAAAAAAGAGCGGCGTGAATGTGGCCGCCGTCAAAACGCTTCCGAAAACCCATAGCCACAGACCTCTCCCACTAAATACGGACTCCTCATGCGCGCCGCTGAATGAATACCCCGCCGCGACGGACCAAATGAGGTGAGCCAAAACAGGGGTTGATAGAAACATGAGAGGTGGATTAAAAAACAGGAGGGAAAGAGAGGTAAGGGCACTAAGACTTGTGACCCAGCCCCCAAACGGAGGACTTCGGGTCACCATGTCCCCCTTGAATCCATAAAGTCGGCTGATTCCCAATTTATTCACCACCAGCCGTGCCCCGTCACCCAAGAACATGAAGAGGCCCTCCCACACATGGTTTGTGATGGTATAGACCCAATACTTCCAGGAGTTCTCCCCCCATTCAGTTTTGGCCTGGTCATTAGCTATGGAGGCCTCCGATACTGAGATAGAAGTGGCCAGAATAAAATCCTCGCTAACATGAGCTGCATCCGCCGATCCCATGGCATCAATAGGAATATTTGAAGGGAGCCTCGCCGCCGCATCCCTTTCATAAGGCACGGTCCCCTTGATGCTATTAAGCCAAGCGGTGTCTTCCGCGGTCAAAGGAATGAATAATGCGGGGTCGTGCCATTTCATAAATTGACTGTCATGCTCTATGTGATATATTTTTTCAACGAGCAATGGACTTCCTATCTCTCCCACAGCCGAAATAGCATCCTCCAGCATTCCGCCATAACTAACTTTATGCCGATGGGATGAAGTTATGACTAAGGGATATTGAGCGACATTGAGACGGCTCAGCTCAACATATAGTTTAACGGCGATATCATAAGAGTAGCAGCAATTGAAAATCAGTACGACCTGTTCAAGGTGGGGACGAGCCGCAAGCACCTCGGCCAATTCTCCGGGCGTGATAAAAATATTCCCGGAAAGAAAAAACCCTTCGGGTAGTCCATGTCCGTAGAAATTGATAGTGAGGGGGCCTTTGATTTTAATGATCGCGTCAATTGCTTTTTGTTTAAACTCCGGTCCCTTGAAAGATTGAATATTTTGAACGTCGGCCTTTTCTTGAATCTCTTCCAGGTCCGATTTTTTAAAACGGGCTTCCTTATGGATAACATTGACGGCGGGCGTCCAGTGATCATAGACGACCCGATTGGCCACTTCCGGCCTTCTTCTTAAATCTAAAACAAAAGAGGTCAACTGGCCGATGTGTTCTTCGGAGATAGAAAACCGCTTCATCAGTTCCCAGACGGCGCTGGCGGCGGAAAGGATTCGATAAGGAGGCAATCGGCTTACCTCTTTCCAGAAATCAGTGTTCGTTAAGACACGATTAAGTCCGATTCCTGAACTTTCGTAGCGACGAGATAGTACCTCGAACAAATCAGGAATGGGAATTCCGGCGGCCTTGGCACGATCAACCAAATTCCTAAGAAAGGTTATATGGACCTCACTGCTGCTCACGACTTGATCTTTCCAAATCAGACCGGAGAGGGCATACGAAGCGCTGAACCATCCCGAGGAATTCGGCCGCCAACTGATTCGACTTCCCAGCACCGCCTCCTTGAAGACGCGGTGGCCGAAAACACGCCACGGGATCAACAGGAACAAAATCAGGAAGGGACTGAGCGGAATAATAAAAATCAAGTACAGAGGAATAAAAATTAACTGCGTACGCAAAAGCAAATACGACCCCAGAAGCACTAAGAAGAGATAGGGCATACCCAATAGCAATTCCAGATAAAATCCGATCAAACGCTTCCGCATCCCCTTGAAGGAATTTCCATCCCCATCAACAGAACTAAACGGGCCTTTGCTCACCCTACTTACCTCCGGGAAGCGGTTGAATGCCCTTAACACCTTCATTGCAGCTGTCTTGGTATGAATCGACGGATCCAGCGACAACGCCGCCTCCGGCCGAACCCGGTTGTTCCAGATGTGGTGCCCCGCCGCGTGGGTGAGCGTGTAGACGCCGAGCAGGGTGAGAACGGCGGACATGGGATCAAGTGAAAGGGTGAATGGCATGGACGCCAGGGCAGCGATCAAGCCTGCACCGTTGAGAAGGCCCGCGCCCTTCCGCATCTCGGCCCAGTTGCGGATGATTTTCTTCCCGGTGCGCGTTTCGATCATTCGATCAATCCATTCGTGCGCCGGCAACCAGATGTGGTTTTCAATGAGAAAGATAAGCGCGGCAAGAACGACGAAGGCAAGTGAGTAAAACAAGGGGGAAGAAGCATTACGGAAGGAGGCCAGGTCAACCCCCGCCCACCACGACACCGCCAGCGCCGCCGCCAAAAGCGCCCCCGCCGCCGCCCCCACGCCCACGGATTCCACCCAAGCCCAATGTTTCGTGTAGGTAGGACTAAGGGCAAAAAGACTCAAAGTTCCCATCATTTGGGATCCCATCTGGCTACTTGGGATGTCGTTCAAAGGTCTGTAAGGTATGCCTATTTGTTCCGCCTCATGCTTACGTCGCGGAGGCTGATAAGAGTGCGCCTCCAGACGATCCACCATAAGATTTCCTTCATCATCGATAGCGGCGAAAAGTGGACGTATACCCCCATCAATCATTTGATAGGTCATTTGCCCCGATTCACGAAGGAGACTTCGCGAAATCCCACCCACGTTAACTTTGACGGCCTGAGGAAAGGCGATAAACATCTCTCGATCATTTTCTCGGGATCCTGCCTCATTACCCGATATAAGAAGCCGCGAGGAGTTCAGGTTGTTGCTATCCAGGAAATCCTGCACAGCGTCACTTTTGTGCCGTAGCGCGAGCAAGATATGGTTCTTGCCGAGCTTATAGATCTTGAGCGGCCGCCGCGCATTTTTTTCCAGCGACTCGATAATACTTGCCCGTCCCCCTTTGGGACGGGGAACGCCTTTCAAATCGATTTGAACACCGTACGGCGTGGCGATCAGCTTAAAGGAGGAACCGACAAGCGAAGGCAGGGTCGTTTTCACAAGCTGTTCCAAAGCTTCCACCGCTCCTTCCTGTAAACGGCGGTCGAAAACAACCTGCCGCTCGCCTTCCTCCGAAAACGCCCAGAGGGTATTACCTCCATTGAGATAAACCGATAGGTTCTTGCGGAGGGAGGGATCGATGCGGTTGATGAGGCGTCCCTCAACATTTTGGTCGGTGGTGTCATCCGTGACCACGGCGACTTTCTTGCCCCATCTCAAGAGACCCTCCAACTTCATTTTGACATCGTCGGGGATCGGGTCTCTTAGAGAAGTCAACGTTCCGGTTAGATCAAAGACGTAGGCGTCCAAAGAATGGATATGGCGGGAGACGACGGGACTTTTCGTAAATCGCTTTTCTCCCAAAAACTCACCTAAATCCTCAAAATAATGCTGACTGACTTGGGCATAAAGTCGGTTTGGAACCACGCCATACAAGGGGTCGAAGGCATAGTTAAACTCGGCAAAATGATTTCTATCGTCAAAGAAAGCGGGAATATTATTTTGCCTTGCTCTCTTCTCGCTATCTGTAGGTTTATCGTTTTCCATAGAACTGGAAGCGAATTCGATACTTCTCATCCATTCCTGAATCCGAGGTGGAATAGTCGGATACCGAAGATCTGCGAGCGGGTGATCCGGACTTTCAATTGCGGATTGCACCATTATCACAGTCGCGCCAGATGAATCCTTTCCAAAGTCGAAATACGTCGGCACCGTCGAGCGCATTTGGCGACTTTGGGAGAAACCCAATTTACCGGGTTTCCCGCCGAAAGCGGGGGTCCAAAAGCGCATTCGATAAAGATCTTGAGAATGGACACTCAACGCTCGCGCCTTCTCGGCGATGACGCGAGGTTTGTCCTGAGCCATTAGCTGACTCAAGTGGTTCCCGTCGACCTGGAATTGGTCTGGATCTTGGGCGGCTTCTTGCCTTCGAATCCCTTCATTCAATGCCAGGAACCAGTTGCGGTAACCTTGATACGCATCTGGGAATCGAGGCTCTTGGCGGTTTAAATTGGCCATCTTGACGGCGTCCAATGAATAAGAACCGTCCACCACGACGACATAGGGTTGCTGCTTAGCAAAGTATTTGAGTTCTTCATCGGTAAACAAGGGGGCCTCATCGAAATCAATCACAAACGGATTGGCGTGAGCATCCGTAGAACCAATCTTGGTTTCAATAACCCGAATGCCCTTTCGTTCGAGCCACAGCCGAATCGGATCCAGGGCCACTCGTCCATAAGACTTGTTTGCCACGACGACGACTTCCCTGCCTTGTGGAACAGCAACACTCTCGAGGCGTTCGATAAACTTTGCCAACTGATAGCCTTCATAAGCGAGGGCCTTGAGTTGGACGTGATGCTCAATTGGGATATCGGGGCCTGAACTTTCCAACGACCGATCCACAAGGTTGTTGTAATCTTCCCAGGAAAGCAACCGGCTGGCCCCTCGAATCATCCCCTGGAGCGAGAGGTCGTAATAATTGGCCGCCCGGTGCCAGGGATTATCTGCATCGAACCGACCCCTCGTCTCTGGTATTACTCGCTCTAAACGTCCGAGAAAGCCGTTCAAGTCACCTAGGCTCGCTAAGAAAGGTTGCATCTCTGACAATGCTGTGAAGATTCCAATGGCTTGGGTACCGCGCGTTCGGAGCACCGGAAGAATCAGCTGTTCCCACGCGGAGGGGTTAGACACCAAGATAGTTGAAAGGCCCGCTACGGCATTAATGGCTCCCACCAGAATCACATCTTCGAGACTGCGGAGATCTTTAAGAATTTTCCCAAGAAGATCTTTATGTGGGCCGAGACGATCGAAAAGGCTGGCAATTTGACCCTCATAGAGATCCTTCTCAATTAAAGTTCTGAAAAGGGAGAGCCCTTCTTTGACCAACCACTCATGGCCTTCTCCGGCCCGAACAAGAGCCGTAAAGTCACGCCACACTTCCCTATCCAACTGTAGAAGGGAACCCTTGTCCAATATGGCGTTAGCCAAGGAGAAAGCTTCTTCAATGATCCATTCCTGGGCGTTGGGAACCTGAACGAACTCACCAATGGATTCCAAAGCCATAAACGGCTCAATACCTTTCTTTACCATCCCGATGGCCAAGGAGAGGCTGTTTTTCATAATCCATGCCCGGCCCCCCAAGGTGCGTGCAAGAGCTGGAATTATGCGCCCTAATGTATCGGTTGTCCAAAAGCGATGCTCAATCTCGCCTTGCTGAAGTTCCCACGTAAGACGAAAAAGCTCCTCAAATTCAGCCCTACGTCCACCCGCGACATGGCGGATGGCTTTCAACGTTACTCCGGGAAGCGACTGCCTCCTTGCCCACTTAACCAGCCACACGGGGCCCTCCGCTAGAATGACGGCCCGATTGTAGGCTCGGTGTGTGAAGAAAGCCCAACAGACCCAAGCGGCGGATATAACTAGAAGAATTAGATTGGGAGTAAATCCTAGAAACGGGGCGGCAATTTGAGAAAGGATAAGAGGAGTATGGAATACAAGGCCGACTGCAAAAATCTTTCCCAGTCGCCTGAACATATCACTATCACTATTAGTATCGAAAGAATCTGAACCGATGTGAAGAAAAGTGGAAATGATGTTGGATGTAAACCCGACCAATAGAATCATTACAACTCGCCTCCATCCGACAATCAAACCGGCGGAGTACAAGGAAAGAAATGTAAAAAAGACACCCAGCGTCAAAGCAGGTTCGAACCATGGAGCTACTTTAAGGGAAGCGATTCGTTTCATCTCCTCCCTTCTCGCTTCCCGTGAAAGGAGATCCGAACCAAATGTCCCCGGGAAAAGCCACGCCAAAAAGTAAGTGAACTTGATCGTGAGCGGCCATGTCGCTGGTGGTGCTTGCAGTAAACTTAACCCTCCCGCTCCCACTGCAGCATCGCCCGCTAATGGGGAAGCAATGGTCATTACCTCAGCCGATGCCTTTTCCTGCCGCAACTCATTTTGCAGAAGCCCGATCAATTCCGCCGCAGGATTGAGTTTAGAAGCCAATTTATTTGTCCCCCAGTGGGTCGCAAAGGAACCCGCCACCGCGCCTACGCTGAGGGATTCGATCCAAGCCCACCTCTTCGTATAAGCTTCGCTGCTCGGGAAATAACTTAACAAACGTGAAGATTGGGATGCTCCTTCGGCCATCGCATATTCAATTCCATCCCGAAACGCTGAATCCGCCGATGAAGAGGGTTGAAAGCTGCCCATGGCGTCCCCGATCCCCGTGTTAAACACAAGACCGTCAAAAATCTCATTCCAATGTTGAAAGGCCACTTCGCTGAGGAGCCCCTGGGCCTTGAGGTCTTGTTTCTCGTGTTTTTTGGGAATACCTAAATTCCTAAGGAGCATCTGAAGGGCCTCTCTCCGATCATCTAAACTATGGGTGTTGAGCGTTTGCAAAAGGAGGGAGAGCGGAACAGTATTTGGATCGAGGCCAACCTTGGCAACTTTGGCTAAAAATGGTTCGTACAACGCTTCTTTGTTGTGGGTTTTGGCAAATTCAGCCACCATCTGGAGCCCTCGCAATGTATCGTAAGGGGTCAGTTGGCCATTTTTGTTCCTTTCCCTTGAAATGTGGTTATTGAGCTCGTAGAGAATCATCATGACAAGAACCGCTTTAGAAGAATGACGGTAGCTTGCGTTAATATTGGCCCTGAACTTTCTCGCCCCATTTTCTCCCGGCATATCCTTCACAAAGGCAACGTTGGTTTCATCTCCAGTCGGGAGCTCAAATTCGCCGGGTTCAATCTGAATGCCAGGTCCTTTTAAGACATCGTTCCAATTGAAAAAATAGGCGACTTTCTGAACCACTTCCCGCACTTTATTGGAAACAATACGATCCACTTCAACGCGACCGGGGATTAATTCGAAAGAATCCTGATCCTGAAGGAGAACGGTGTCGGTGGTAGGTAGGTATATGATGTCGCCACCTCCTTGGCCATCGCTCAAGGGATTAAAATTCACATATTTGAGCCGCCGATCGATATCATGAGGAAAAAGGTAATCAACCGGATTGGGATCCCTGGCGACGGATTGTTTCACCCCCTTTTCAATTGTTGCCCAATCTTTTTCTTTCGTAATTCCATCAATAATTGCTTCCAAGGCCCAAGCATCGGAGGGATTATGAGAAGGCATGGTGGAGAAAACGCCATGGCTTCCCGGAAGGCGCTTAGCGATTTCTCCGGCATAGTTCTGCGCGCTGCTACAACACATGCATATAATCAATTTTGTCCCCAGCATCAATAAATCCGTTTCCGGCGCATTATCCAAGCCAAAGGCGAGGGAAGCCCCCATCCCCGCGTGTCCCCAGTAAATGATGATGTCGGTTTCATCCAGCTTCTCCAAAAATCTTTTTTTATAATCCTTGGGATCGCCAGAGGTATCCACATGAACGGTGACTGATTTGTCGTTACAAGTACCCTGCAACATGTATTTTTCGGGCTCGATTTCTTTAATATCAATGGTTTGTAAGCCCAATTTCTTCTTAAAAACGCCAATGAGAGATTCAGGCTCCAATGGCGCATACGCTCTGATAGTCAGATGGTTTTTCTTCTTTCCGCCATATAAAGAGTCATATGGAAGTTTGGCCGATGAGAAAAGAGGAGCAAGACTTTTGCGAATATCCGGATATCGCCGGTCCAAATCCGCCTTCTCCCCATCAGACAGAAGAACAATGGCGCTCATCACAGCCAAGGAACGGAAAACAAGCAGCTCTTTTCTCCGGGCCCTTTGAGCATACAGATAAAGGCGGAGGATAAACTCTGACTTTTCCGCGGCGGAATAAGATTTCAAGGTCGTGGCAAAGAGAACCAAATTTACATCCTTCGGCGGGATGAGATCTTTTTGGGAGGATAATCCTGTTAAGGCATCAGAAATGAGTTTCCTTACCACTTCCGTTCCTTGAATCTTCTCAATAAGGTTTTTAAGGTTGTATTGCATTCCAAAATGACACATGTGTTTCAAGATGGCAGGCGTTATTTTTTCCGGGTGCTCCTGCAACAACGCAGAGAGGACTTCAACAGAATAATCCGCCAGCTGTTGGTCCCGGTCGTAGATCCCAGCTCCTTGCCGCGTCAGCTCCTCAATACATCTTAACTCTATCCTCCCGGATGCTGATCCGAATGCTTTGACAATAGACAAGCGAACACCTTGGTCCGGGTCGTTAAATCCAACACCTTTCCCAAAAATATATGAGAGAGCGGAATCCGGCGCCCCCTTGAGCCCGACGTCGGCTACGATCTGGGCAGCGCTTTGCCTGATGTAAACATTCTGATGAATAAGGCCTAAACCATGTTCAAATATTTGCTTCGCCACCTCTCCCCGGTCCAATTCGAACAGAACCATGAATGCCATCCCCTGAACACGCTCATCGGGATCGTTTAGGCCGACAGCCGTCGTTTTCCGGGCAAAGACAAACACTTTATTTTTTTGATTCGCCTTTAATTCATTTCGGCGGGCAAGTTCAGCGATGACTTCCCAAGTCCAAAACCGGGTTCGAGAATCGGGGTGCCTAATTCCGATACCTGGTGTGTCCATGATAAGATCAGCGAATGGTTCAAGTTCTCGATAGACTCCAACGAATCTGCTTATGCAATAGGATATTTCATTTCTGACATCGTCTTCGGAATCACTCAATCCGCGACCGGTGGTGTAGCAAAAGACTTTCATCGCCTCAGCCGGAGCACCCCTAATAAAATGCTTGACCACATCTTTCCGGACACGAACGTTTTCATGCCCCGCCAATCTCTTAAAAGCTTGAATAGCGCTCCCCTTGGCCCCCTCCTCTTTGCAATTCAATTCAACGAGAGAAAAGGAGAATAAACGGCGCTTAAACTCATCACTGTCCACCCCTTTTCTCTCGGCAACATCAATCAAAGCCGGGCCAAACGTGGCAAGTGCGTTGACCACTTTTTTGTGAGCAAGGCTTCTAATTCCATTATTCTCCCACGCATTGACATAAGCGTCGTAAAACACGTCAAACGTTTTCTCTAAAAGGGCCCGCGTTGGATTAATCTTTTCATATTCCCTTTTGACATCCATGAGCGCCTGATGCAAATCTTTTTCCCACTGTGCGAGACGCATGCCCGCCTCAGGCATCCCGGAAATCTCTTTTAAATGGCGAAGAGCGTCCTCATATTTACTGAAATCAGAGGATCCATTTTGTTTTTTTTCTTTTGAAGAAACAATTTGCCCCGTTGCGGCCACCCACGGAAAAAGAAAAATCATTCCGAAACCGGAAGTCGCAGCGGCTCTTAAAAACCTGCGGCGCGAAGGAGACAAAACGAATTTGTTTTTCCCCGGTATAGGAGCCAATTTATTTGTCCCCCAATGGGTGACAAAAGAACCCGCCACCGTGAAAAGAATGACCGGCAGAGCAGGACCGGCTAACGCGAAAAGTGAGGAAGGTAGGACGACCATGGCCAATGAGGGTAGGGTGATATTGATGACGGCGATCAGGGTGGCAAAAAGAAGATTGGCCGGCGGCGGACGCTGGCCTTTCGATCTCAGCAAGTCATAAACATGCCCCCCGACAAAGGACGTCCATGCCGTTATGTTGACAATCTGAAGGCTATTGAAAAGATCGCCTGTTAAAACAAAGGCCACCGCACCTACCACCGCTCCAACACCCCACGCAAACAAATTTTCCACCCACCAGGCCTTCCTTGATCCGTATTCTCTCAGTGAAAGGCTCGGAAACAGCCAGTCCCGCATCCACACCATAATACCGCCGTAAGCTAATCCTCCCTCCCATGCGACCTTGGGCAGGGGAAAATCAGGGGCCATAAGAACATGGCCCTTCGCCACGTCCGCCCGCTCAACCGGAAGATCTTCAAACTCGGTTTGATAAATCTGATTGATAAGCGAACGCAGCCGGCGCCCGCTATTTTCCAGGAGAGCCTCAAGAAGACGCTCCCGAACACGGGGTTCCTGAACATTCCCGGTTCCAAGCAACTGCTGAGCCAACAAAGACATGGCTCGATATCCATATATCCGCTCCCGAGGTTTCCCCTCCTCCAACTTTTGCGCCACATAATGAAGGGTGCTGGCAATGAGCCACCGGATCAGCCGCGCCTGCCGCAGATCGTTGAGCCGGGCTCTGTGTTCTGTTCGAATGGTCTCGGCTGGCCGCGATTGGTAATCGTGAAAAGCGTGCGACAGTTCATGAATCTCCTCCACCTCCGTCAAGGCCTCGCTCAACACGTCAACAAGGCGTCGGAAGCGCCGTGAATCCAACGCCTCCTTAATGATCCGAAGGGCCCCTCGGATGCTTCCGGCCGAAAACAACGCTTTCAAAAGGCTGCCAACAGAACCGCGTTTATCCAGGGAAGCCGGCCGGCCATCGTTCAAAAACGCTTCAACGACACTCGGATCTGCAATCTTCGACTCCGCCACATCCTGAAGCAATAATTGTCTAGCGATATTCTCTCGGCCCTGCGACAGCCTTTGGCGGCCATAACCCACTTCTGGAAACCAGCCAATCACGCGCTGATGAGCTTCCGTTCGGTTGATGACAGCAATTCCCTCCTCCGGCTCAGCGAAGGCGAACACTTTTCCCGTGGGGGTACCGGAACCCAAAAAACTGGTGTGCAGGACCACCGCCATTTTTTCACTCTTCGTGACCTTCCGGACCATGTCGATTTTGGAAAACCGAAGATGCCGGAAGGTCTCCCCCTTCTCGGTTCTTTGCACCAATTCAACATACAATCCCATTTTCATGAGAGGCTCATTAAATCGGCCCAGGAGATCAGCCAGCGAATCATGCTCCAATCCCACATTCGCCTCATACAAACCTCTCCAAAAATGGATGAACAGCTCTTGAAACCTTTCATCGACATCTCCATAGTCAAATCCTTCCAGGAGGTGAACGCCAAGATATGTTTTAGGCGCTTGCAACCGCCGGGTGTGCGCATAATAACGTTCCACGAATCCGGCTATATTTTTGGCCCGCCTGGTTTCCAGGAAGGGACGTATCTCATAGACCCGATTTTTTTGGTCTGTGTACTTCATTGAAGTGGACGTCATCATCCATTCGCTGAATGTAATCCACACGTTGATGATCAAATGGGGAACATACGCCAAGAAAGCCGCTCCCTGCAAAACCGGCTGCCAGCGGCCCGGAAAAAGGCCCAACAGATTTTGAAACTCGGAGGGGAAAAGAGAAGGCGCGAAACAGGCGAGAGACATCCACGCGATTAGAATGGGACCCATGGTCTGTCCCATTCCCTTTAATCCCCTATGCCACCAGGGAAACCACCGGGGCCGCCAATCGCCTCTCGCCGTGTTCCACTCAAAAAACCCGAAAATGAGGTGAACGGCGAACAATATAAAGAGAACCGCCGCAGCCCCGCCAATCGAGTAGCCCGTCCTGGCTCCGATGATAAGGCTTAGGCTCCCCTCCACGAAAACCGCTACGGCGACCTTAACAAAAGGTCTCAAACCGCTCCGCCAAGGCTCCGGAAACGCCGCCATCAACCATTCCCCCATCCAGTGCCACACCGCCGCCGCCCCGGGGCGGAGCCCTTTCGCCCCCGTCTCATCCTGGCGACCCTCCTCCTTACCAATTGTTAAATCCCGGCCATTAAAATCGATTCTGTAACCGTGGGAACGAAGGCGAGTATTCAGTTGTCCTATTTCCCTTGGGATGGCCGTTCGTACGATGGGATCACTGCTATCTCTCCAGTGAGAAAGAAGACGCTTCAAAGAACGTTCGAGGGCCTCTTCACTTATCGCCGCAATAATTTTAGCGACGGCCTTAGCAAAATCACCGGCGTAATCATCGTCGGTGAGACTTTTATAAAAGGCGAGAGCCGCATTGGCAAATTCGATATTTTGTTGCGGCGGAGTGGCCTTTTCTCCCATCTGATAGAGCAGTAATTCAAAGATGGGACGGGCTATCTTTGCTTCAGTTGGGGTGACAACGCCAACCCCGTTCGCCACATACGGCTGGCGAGGGAAATATTTTAAAACGGTAACGAGATGTTGACCCCGTAACAACTTGATCGTCTCGGGATTTCGAATAATGTCGTCTATCGCCAAGGAAGCTGTTAGTGCTATTGTATTATTGGAACTTTTTCCCCCATCGATTAATTGGAATAATAAATCCACATCTTCAGGCGTAATTTTTTCCGGCGCTTCGCAAATGTATTTTGCTATCCGGATTAATGCTTCCTTTATCAACTCAGGGGCTCGGAGACGTCTTATAAATCCTTCAAACCTCCTAAGCCCGCGATCCGATCCCCATTGCCCAAACAGCAGGTTCACGACAAGATGGACGAGATAAGACAAGACGAGGTAAACAAGGAAATCGAGTTGGCCGGAACCGATGGGAAGGCCGGCGAGGATGTTGAGGGCGGCGAAGAAGGAGGCGATCCGGAAATTGGCCGGCGGCGCGCGCCAGCCGTTTCGGCTCATGTCCACAAGCCAATCCAGAAGGTGGGCAACCACAAAGGCTCCCCAAACGGTCAGGTGCGCGCTCCAGAAGTTCCAGCCTCCCCATCCGACCAACATCCATTCCGCGATAAAGACCAGGGAGTTTTCCAAGAAGAAGGCAGCGCCTGCGTCGTAATAAGGCTCGAGGCTTGGCACGATCTTCAATACGAAGGCCCGCAACCACCCCACGATGCCGCCGACACCACGATCGGACGACGCTTCTCCATTAGCGAAAAGTTCGCCCCCGACATTTGTCGGATGTTCGAATAATAAACCCCCTGCGCCGAGAAATCGGAACACGGCCATGAACTCATCGGGCAAATCAACACCCTCATCTTCCATCATCTGCAAAATCGACAGCGCCCGGCTGGCGACGCTTCGATCCCCCGTTAGAATAGGGTTTGCTTCGGCAACCAACCGTTCGCCCCGCCCGGGTGCGAGAGCGTTAAAGAAGTCTTTTAGTACGTCGGAATTCCTTTGGGCGATGGCTCCCAAGAAAAGTTGCAGGAGACGTCGATTCTCCCGGCTGCTAGATGTCGCCGCCCCCAAATCAATGAAGTAAATTGTTCTTCCATCGATGAAGATATTCCCCGCGTGAGGATCCGCGTGATAAAAGCCGTCGATAAAAATCTGCCGGAAAAGTTCGTGGGCGATGGCGGCGCGGAGCTCGTTCAAATCGGTGCCGCGGCGTTTGAGTTCGTCTTCGTCCGAAAGCTTGACGCCCGGCACCGCCTGTTCGCCCAGAAGCGTGTTATTGGCGATGAAATAGGGCTTGGCCACTCGGAATTTGTAGGGCGTCTCGGGTTTTGGGAAGAGGCCGGCGATCCGTCGCGCAAAGATCTTGTCGGCCATCCGCCGCCAAGGGAACCAGCGAATCAGATTCCAACCGAGACGTTTCTGGTTGCTCCGCTCGCGGCCAAAATCCACAAGGTTGTTGTAATCTTCCCAGGAAAGCAACCGGCTGGCCCCTCGAATC
>JAJAPZ010000015.1 GCA_020523905.1 Candidatus Obscuribacterium magneticum | reverse complement strand
TCCCGGCATGGCTGACAAGGTGAGCCAACGCATTGACCTTTTGCGGACGGAATTGCGGTTAAAGCCATGGGTTGAGTTCAAATTCAATAAACTGACAAAAATCCAGCGTGTTGCCTTTTTGAAAGCCATATTTCCGTATAGTTTTTTCTACTACGGCATTTGCATTGATAAGGCGAAATTAACCGGTGAGGGATTTCGCGTCAAGGAATCCTTTTACAAGTACGCCTGTCAATTGGCCTTTCTCAATGCCAAACCTCACCTTGATCAAGCCACTGTTTTTATTGATGGAAGCGGTGAAAAAACATTCCGTCGGGAATTGCAGCAGTACTTGAAAAGCCGAATCAATCAGCAAGATCACACGCATTTGCGGGACATAAAGACGGTTGATTCATCCAAAAACAACCTGATCCAAATGGTCGATATGATTGCCGGCGCGATTAACCGAAGCCTCGGGACAAAATCTGATGCGATTATCTATAGAAAAATCATCAATGCGAGGGAAATATATGTGCAAATGTGGCCGAAGGGAATAAAAAAGCCCAAACCCTAGCCCTCAAGGGGCACGCGCACCATTCGGTGACAATTCGGATTTAGGCTTCTGCTAATATTATACCAGTTGTGGGCGTTGATTTTTAGGAAAATCTCAAAACCTCAATTTCACATCGATAAATCAGATCAAATTTACAATGTAAAATTTCGCGTGGCCTTACATCCCAATTTTAAAACCAATTAACCAAGTGGTTACTATTTGGACACCAGTCGATTTGGCCACTCGCCCCGAAACTGCTAAAACCCATCATTGTCAATTATTGGAGAGGTGCCTGAGCGGTTGAAAGGGCTCGCCTCGAAAGCGTGTAGGGTCCAAAAGGCCCTCGTGGGTTCGAATCCCACCCTCTCCGTTTTCACTTGATCTTCTGTTTTCCGGCAAACTCCCGCTGCAACTCGCGGTTCACCTCTCGCCGTTTGATTTCTTCCCGCCGGTCGGGGCCCCGCTTGCCCTTGGCCAGAGCCAGTTTGACCTTGGCTTTTCCCCGCCGGTTGAAATAAATTTCCAAAGGGACGATGGTCAAGCCCTTCGCGGTGGTCCGGCCCATCCAATTCATGAGCTCTTTGTATTTTAGTAGCAGCTTTCGGGTCCGCGTTGGATCTTGTTTAACATGGAGGGATCCCTGGCTATAGGGCGAAATATGGACGTTCCAAAGAAAGGCTTCGCCGTTATCGATCCGCGCAAAACCTTCGCTCAAGTTGGCAGCGCCGGCACGAAGGGATTTGACTTCCGGACCGGTTAAAACGAGGCCGGCCTCAAGGCTTTCCAATATCTCATACTTGGCGAAGGCCCGCCGGTTGGTGGCGACGATTTTCCTTTCTTCTTTTTCTTTCTTAATTTTAGCCATATCTCGCAAGGCCATTCCCATCTATTTTCATCCAACCGGGGAATCGAATGAATTTAAAGACCGGAATTTTAAGCCCTTCGACTCGGCCTACGGCCTCGCTCAGGGCAGTTTGACATGTATTCTCTCGCAAAAAATAATTCTGCCTGCAGTGAGCGAGCGTCGTATGCGAGTCGAACTGCGCAGGGCGGGATTTGAACCCGCAAGGGCTTTCGCCCACTAGCTCCTGGGGCTAGCGTGTCTGCCGTTCCACCACCTGCGCAAAAACGTCATTCCCGCGAAAGCGGGAATCCAGGACGTGAACATCGGAGTGGATTCCCGCTTTCGCGGGAATGACGGCATTTTGTGACTGTCCCTCTACGATGACACATCCGCTTAGTAACTGAAAAAGGACTTGTAGCCGGCCTCGCCCTCCCCCAGCTGGTTGCTCAATTGGGTCAGGGCGTCCTGGGCTTCGGAATAGCCCGGTTTGGCCTTGACCGCGGCTCGGTATTCATTTAACGCCTCGAGGGTCTTCCCCAACGCTTCGTAAGCTCGCCCCCGCCAAAAATAGGCTTCGGCGCATTGCGGGGATTTCGAAAGGGCCTTCGCACAAAAAGACAAACACTTTTTGTATTTCTTCTTCTCAAATTGAAGCGTGCCGGCCAAAACCCACGGTTCCGGCGATTTTTTATCCTGTCCCATCCACCGGTCCAATTCCTTCTGCGCCTTCGAGGTCTTCCCGGCCTGAAGCAGCTGCCGGATCTCGTCCCTTTTCAGGTTTGACGCCGTCCGGCCCGACGATCCGACCACCGGCGTGCCCAAGGCCCCGCTCAAGTTCTCAGGTGGTTTTCTGTCTTCTGCGACGGCGGACACGACGGCACCGGTCGACAAAAGAAAAACCAAAAAAAATGATCTTTTCATATACATCACAGGCATGGTGGCGTGCATTATAGCACGATGGGATTGAGGTGAGGGTCTAGGAGGCTTTGTTTTCTTTTTCGCTCAGCACATGCCGGCAGGCGGTGATGGTCCGGCGCGAGACCTTAATGCCATGGGTCTCGCCGATTTTTCGGGCCAGTTCGGCGTCCGTCACGCGTTTCTGAGAGTGGGAATGAATCTTTTCAATAATGCTCAAAAGAACCCGCCTTTGCCCCGGCATCAAATGAGTGATGAGAACCTCGCGCTCCCACGGCAAGAGGACGCTTTTGAAAGACAGGACGCGGCTGATCGTGCTGGGGGCAAACTTGATCTGACGGGCCACGTGGCGCAGAGAGACCGGCGCCATCTTGGTGTCATCTTGGGTATCAAAGTAATCTTTTTGCACATCCACCAGATAATCGAGCACCCGGAAAAAAGCGCCTTGCTTTAAATTGGACATCTCCAGGACGCCGATATAGCGCCTCAGCCGAGCGGCCTCGGGACGCCCCAACTTCTTTCCTTTTTGCCAGAGCCGGAGCGCCGCATAATTGATCTCATAGGTCCCACGGGCCAGGTGGGGAGAGAAAAAGGAGATGGAATAGGTCCGGTCCTCATTTTTCACAATGCGTCCCACGAGCGTCGGCTTCAACAACTGCGGATTTTGAAGCATGGAGGGATAATAAAACTCGGACAGAACCGACATGTTGAGGATGAAGTCATTGACTTGCTTGACCTCATCGATGGAAATGCCGCACACATTGGCCATATTTTCAACGGATTCCCCTTCTTCGCGATAGAGGAAATACTTTTCAAACTTCTCCTGCCCAAGCTTTTTAATGAGGGCCAAAAGCTGCTTCTTTTGGGCAATCAGGGACTCAGGAGATACGCCGCTCCCCCCCACAACATTGGCCTCCTGCATGTCATAAAACTGTCCGGCCATCCCAAAGCGGCTGGCTTTCTTGTAGCGGACGATATGCTGACCGCTGGAAGAGGCCCCTAAAAGTTCCTGAAAGAGAGGATCTTTTTCAATTTCGGCCAAGAGTTTGGCCCATTCGGTCTCTGGCAACTTGACCGCTTGGGCCATCTTGACCCGGCCCAAAAGAACGGTCCGCTGGGAAAGCCGTGGGCTCACCGTATGCTGTAATCTTAAATTTATGTCTGCCATAGATTGACTCCCTTAACCAAAGCGGTCACCCTATTGCTTATAAGCAATGGGCTTGCCTTTCAAGGGATTTATGAAAAAAGTTGTCAAGCAAGGCGATTGAAAGTGGGTGGGCGTGCCCGGCAGGAGTCGAACCTGCGACACCCGGCTTAGAAGGCCGGTGCTCTTCCACCTGAGCTACGGGCACACAACTGCGCTGAAAGTTTACTTGATATTGAGGGAATATTCAGGAGGCTCTCATCTTGGGCAAAAACTTTCCAATGGCATCAGAAATGATGGAAAAACGGGACTTGAACATCAGCCACAAATAATCTGAAAGACACATGAGTTGCAATAGGACGATCATCTTCGCTGGATAAAGATGTTTCAACCAAGGGATCCCCACCACCCCTTGCAGGATAAAAAGGAAAAGGGCCCCTTCCAGACCGGCCACGATATGAAGGGGCCACGCCTTGTCAATCGGTGTGACCACCATGAGAAGGGGAAGTAAAAATAAAACCGCCAAAGCCCAGGAGTAGATGTTGATCCCGAGGATCCGGAAGGGCTGAGAGATGATTTCAACCAGCTTTAGAAAATAGATTTTCAGCACGTCCAAGGGGTTCTTCGCAACCGTGGTCAAATAAAGCTTCCGCATCAACTTAAAATAGGGCGGCGTTGAATAGACGATGGTCGGATCGATTTGCCGCGCCAGTCGATAGCCGTAGGCGTCCCGCCATTCGATTCCCCATGGATTCGCCCGTGTGCCCAACCCATGATAAAAGGTGTGCCAAAAGCCATGCGCCGCAACACGGGGAGCCGGTGGTATTTTATAGAAAGCTCCCCGTAAAACCAGTAGGAGAGAACTTCCCCACAGGGTTCCCGCTATTAAAACAGCCAATACCCCCTGCCGGAGCCAGCATCCGAGACGGCCCCGACACGTCTTTCCTAGGCAGCGTCCGAGTAAAACGGAAAGGCACAGCATCACGCCGATGATTCCAATGGGCTGGCGTAACAAACAAGCGGCCGCCAAACATAAAAGACTCAACGCCCATCCAAAAATCACCTTGTTTCGCGAAAGAGAGCGGAAAATACGTGAATAAAGAAACACCACGGGAACAAGGCCCAAAGAGATAATTCCGATATAGGACGAGGGCACGTCGGGCCCTGGAATCGGCCCGGGTATGGCTTTTCGGGAAGCCATCAATAAAAAAAGCAAGGACGATAAAGGCATGCCGGACAGTCCCAGCATAAGCGAGAGGAGAAAAACACCGACCGCTGTGATCCATAAATTTATTTTCGTCAAATCCTCCGCCGTGAAGGGTTCCTTTTTGAAGTGCGCTACGACGTTGGCCAACAAGGCATGCCCTCGATCATCAGCCAACGCCCACTCTTCGATGGGAACAACCCCTCCCGAAGAGCCGCAAACTACCAAAGGGAGCCCTGTTTTTTGCATACACTGAGCGCTGGCGACCCACACCCGAACGCGCTCTTCCGCATCGTAGTCGGGATTGTTGGTAAAAATAGGGGAATTCCGCAGTGACGTGTTCAAGCGGAAAGCCATATAGGTGGTAATTAACAGGAAACAGAGAAGATAAAAAGACGTTGTAAAAAATTGTCGATGGGAAGGTGTAAATCTAAAAATCCATTCCACTTAACTTCCTCGATACCTGATGGAATGGACCTTTTTGAGAAGTCGGGGGACTTTCACGAACGCTTGATAGCGGTGACTGATGCCGTTTTTAAGTCGGCTGGGCATTTCAGCGAAGGTTTTTCCATATTTAGGAACGAAAAACACGGGATCGTAACCAAAGCCGTTTTTCCCTCGGGGCGCGAAGGTGATCTTTCCCCGAACCCGCCCCTGAGCGAGGAACACCCTGCCCGTCGACGTGGCCAAAGCGGCCACACATCTAAAAATCGCCTTTCTCTTCGACAGAGGTTTCCCCCGCATCAAACGCAATAACTTCCGGCAATTATCCGCGTAATCGCATTTTGGCCCGGCAAAGCGGGCGGACCGAACGCCGGGCTTCCCCCTTAGCGCCGGCACAAACAAGCCCGTGTCATCCGCCAGGGCCAGCTGCCCCGTGGCCCTGGCCACGGCGCGGGCCTTCTTAGAGGCATTTCCTTCGAGAGTGGGCAGATCCTCCTTGATAGGCTTGATATGAGGAAAATGATCAAGGGTGAGCACACGGATCTTCGACCGGCCCGCCTTCTTCAGGATCGCTTTAATTTCCTTCACCTTGTGCCGGTTGTGGGTGGCGAGGACGAGAGAAATTGATTGAGGTGAAGACATGGAGAGGGGACGTTCCGGATTATTTCTTTGGAAGGGACCCCAAAGCCTTTTTCTGAGCTTGGATAACCTGACGGATTCCGCGACGCGCCAGATTCAGCAAATTGTTCAGTTCTTTCACGGAAAAGGGATTCTTTTCGGCCGTCCCCTGGATTTCAATCAGGTGCCCGGATTCGGTCATGACCACGTTCATGTCGGTGTCGGCCTCCTTGTCTTCCAAATAACACATATCAACGGCCGGCGTCCCGCTCTTAATCCCCACCGAAACGGCCCCGACAAAATGGTGGAGCGGCCATTGGGAAAGCATCCCCTTTTTGCGGAGTTGTTTGAGGGCCTGGACCAAGGCCACCAAGCCGCCGTTTATGGAAGCTGTCCGCGTTCCCCCATCGGCCCGGATAACATCGCAGTCAATGGTCACCAGAAGCGGCGCCAATTTCTCAAGATCCACGGCGGCCCTTAGGGTCCGGCCGATCAGACGGGAAATCTCCTGCACCCGCCCGCCTTGAGATACTTTATTCCGGGGGCTTCGGCTCTCTCCGGCGCGGGGGAGCATGGCATATTCGGCATGAATCCAACCCATCCCTCTTTCTTTCGCGTGATCCGGCGGCTTGTCACTGACGCTGGCGACGCAGAGAACCTTGGTGTTTCCCATGCTCACCAGGCAGGACCCTTCCGCATGGGGAAGGTAAGACTTCTGGAATCGGAGGGGTCGGATGGAAGCGGGTGATTTTTTCATTTCGTTCAAGCCCGGAGGGACTCCGGCAAGCGAACACGGATGGGAAGAATCACCGCTTCCAATCCGCTAAAAAGGAGGTTCCGCTGCAGGACATAAGACGTTTGATTGTGTAAAACCCGTGTCCACATGGACTCGCGCTCAAACACGAGTTGCCCCATAAAGAAGACCTTTCGCGACCATTCTTTGGCAATCTGCTGGCAGAGGGTTTCCAGCCCTTCCGTCACATCGGTATCGAGTCCCATCCGGTATTCCGCGTAAAACCCGGTGCGCCCGGCCAGTTCCACGTATTTTTTCAGATCGACCTCCACCGACAATTTCAGGTTGTCGATCTCGGCGATTCCTTTGAACCGGTCGCTGTCAATGACGCCCACGGACGCGAATACAAAGTTTTTAAAATGCCCCGGAAACGTCCGGTGGATGGCCAGATAGGAGTGAACGCCCATCCCGTTATAGCCGTTCACCATGAGGATGGCCGTCGGTTGATTCGGCTGTTTCTTCGGCTGTGCCAGATTCTCCGCAAACGGCAGTTCGCTCAAAATCTCATCCAAATGCCGGAGGGCTTTGGTGGTTAGCCGATAATGACGGCGAACCCAAAAACAAAAAATAACCAGGCTCCCGGTCACAACCAGGGTGACCCAGCCCCCTTCCTTAAACTTAATGATCGAAGTCATGAGGAGGATCGTCAGCGTTAAGACCAATCCCAATACATTCACCATCAATTTCTTCCACCATCCGGGTTGACGGTCTTTTAACCAATGATGAACCATGGCGAACTGGGAGAGAGAAAAGGTAAGAAACACGTTGATGGCGTACAAGACCACCAGGATTTTGACGGAGCCCCCGCTGTACAGGAGGACCGCCAATGAGGCCAATCCCATGACCAAGATGCCGTCTTTGATGACCAGCCGATCGCTCAAGTTTTTGAATCGGCGGGGAAACCAATTATCAATGGCCATATTGGACATCACCCGTGGACCATCGATGAAACCGGTCTGGGCTGCCACCAATAACAAAGCCCCTTCCGATACCAACGTCACCAGAAAGAAAAGATTCCCGAAGGGCCAGCCATCGGTGAGCCGATGGACAAGCGTCGCGTTCAACGTCTGTCCTGGAACATGGGAAACCCCATTGAGAAGATAATTAATGAGAATACCGCCGGCGGTAAAGGCCAGGGAGAGAGCCATGTAAAACATGGTCTTTTTCCCGGTGACCACGCGGGGCTCTCTTAAAACTTGCAGGCCATTGCTCACCGCTTCAATCCCTGTAAAGGTGCCGCCGCCCAAGGCGAAGGCCCTCATGAAGATAAACAGCATCGCCATAAGCCCCACCTCCGAAAGGCCCGACCGCGTTTCCCGGATGGTGTCAATAATCAAGGGCTGCAAATTGGATCCGTGAGAAAAAATGCCATAAAGGATGAGAACGGAATGGGCCAACACGAAGACGGCAAAAATCGGCGTTAAAACCAAAACGGACTCTTTGATTCCTCGGAGGTTAAGCACGATGAGAAGGGCCAGGCCCAATATCGTCGCGGTCAGCTTAAAGGCGGAAAATTCCGGCGGAAGAAAGCTAAAGATCGCATCGACGCTGGCCGCCGTGGACATGGCCACCGTCAGCACGTAGTCCACCAGAAGCGCCGACCCGGAAACAACGCCCGGTGTCGACCCGAGAAGCTTTGTCGCCACCACATAGCCGCCGCCCCCGGAAGGGAAAAGCTCAATGATCTGGGAGTAACTGGCCGACAAAATAAAGACCGTAGCGGCCACGGCGATGGCCAAAAAGATGGCCAAATGCTTGTAATGTCCGAGGGCCAGGAACGCCTCTTCCGGACCATAACAGGAGGAGCTCAGGCCGTCCGCCCCCAAGCCAATCCAGGCGAAAAGGGCAATGAGAGAGAGCCGGTGAAAAATCCCCGGATCCAGAGGATCCTTGGGTTTTCCAAAAAGAAGTTCTTTCAACCGTTCAACCATAATTTGAGAGTGGGGATTATCGCAAAAGAAAGGGGTCAAGTCGCGACATACGACATTTTTTCAGAATAGAATCGTGGTGGTTCTGGTTTGTCATCACCTGAACCCCCTCAAAGAAAAAATGTCGTATGTCGCGACTTGACCCCTTTCTTCCGCTGTGACAAACCGATGGCAAAATCGAGGCAAATTGATGACAAAAAATTTCATGTTGATTTTTCGGTGCGTTGGAGGCATATATATCTTAACGGACACATTAAAGGTTACGCTCGGGGAGGAATATGACGATGGACGCACTCAAGTCAAAAGTTCTCGTGATCGATGACGACGAATCAATTTTAATGCTCTTCGACACCATCCTGCCGAAGGAGGGTTTCTCGATTGTTTCGACGCCTCGCGGCGGGACGGGAATCACCATGGCCCACGATGAGAAACCGGACATCATCATTCTCGATTTGGGCTTGCCTGACATTCCGGGCCTGGAAGTTTGCCGTGTCATACGTCAGGACCCGGCGATCCGCCATATTCCCATCTTGATGCTCACGGCTCAAAACAATGTGCAGGACAAAGTGAAGGGCCTTGAGCTCGGCGCCGACGACTATCTCCCCAAACCGTTTGAGCCGAAAGAACTCATCGCCCGCATCCGCGCCATCTTGAGGCGCACCTTGCACGAATCGCCGACCGAAAAGATTCTGGAACGGGGCAACATCCGGATCCTTGTGGATCAGATCGTGGTAGAAGTAAACGGCCAGCCGCGCGGTCGTCTGACGCGCAAGGAATTTGACCTGCTCTACGTCCTCATGAAGAAAAGTCCCCAGGTGTTAAGCCGGAGCTACCTCATCGAGACGGTGTGGGGAACGGATTACCCCGTGACGGACCGGACGGTGGATGCGACGATCAAACGGCTGCGCCAGAAGCTGGGAACGGACGGGTCGGTTCACATCCAGACGGTGGAAGGGTTCGGATACAAATTCGATTAACGCCGGAAGGGAGAAGGGGTCAAGTCTTGTTGCGGCAAGACTTGACCCCTTCTCCTTCCTGCGTTTTTTCTTTCCGGTTCTTGACGTAAACGGTTATCCAAAAAACAATCAGAACAAAAACAGAAAGGATAATGAGTGGTATCAATGCCTGCCGGACGGCCTCGTTAAATCCCTCCCGGCCCCCAATGGTAATGGCCTTCCAGATGGAATGCGCGGCGTAGGTCATAACGGCGATCCAGGGGAAGACGCCCAAAAGAGTCCCGACTATATAATCCCACGACTTGACGCCAGACAAACCCAAAGCATAATTGGTGATGATGAATGGGGGAACACCGAGCCAGCGAAGAAAGATGACGGCCTTTAACCCCCGGGCCGAAGCCAGCTGGTCGTATCGCTTCAATTTTCCCTTCAATAGAGAATGCACAGCCTCACGGCCGAACGTCCGTGTAATTAAAAATGAAAGGGTAGCCCCGGCGGTGGTGGCCAAAAGATTCATCGGTAGAGCTATCCAAAAATCAAAGAGAACTCCACCAATGATCGGAAACGGCGTCACCGGCAGGGCCATGACCCCGACGGTGAAAAAAAGATAAAAAAGGTAGGCCTTCCACCCTGATCCCTGCGTTCTCTCCACCCAGGCGGTCATGTGTTCTACGGTGATCCATTGGCGCAAGGGCGAATGCCAGAGGGCGACGATGCCGATAAGAAGGATCGCCGCGCCGGCCCCCAGGCGGATCCAAACGGATTTTTTAATCTGTCCTAATCGCTTCCGCATAAGGGAAGAATGCCATGTCTGAAAGCCCGCGTCAAGGCAGAGGGGGCGGAGGTTAAGCCCTCAGCGAAGTTCTCGAACGGTCTTTAGGGACCCCTCAACATGCGAGATGGGATTAAATTGCGAGTTCAAAATAAATCGAACGATGCCGGATTTGTCGATCACATAAGTGACGCGACCCGGAATCAATCCCATTGTCGCAGGAACACCGTAGCGGGTCCTCACTTTGTTGCGGGGATCGCTGAGAAGGATGAAGGGAAGTTTGTACGTGGCGGCGAATTGAAGATGGGACTCCGGCGAATCCGAGCTGATACCGATAATATCGGCTCCCGCCTGTTTGAAAAGGTCATATTGGTCGCGGAAAGCCGAGGATTCGGCGATGCAACCGTAGGTGTCGTCTTTCGGATAAAAATAAAGGACGACGATCTCTTTGCCGATATGATCTTTGAGCCTCACCGCGTTGCCGGATTGGTCGACCAGCGTGAAATCCGGCGCCTTGTCGCCGACCTTGACTGATTTTTTAAACAATCGAAGAATATTCATAAGGGCGTTAACTCAACGTACTTCACACTCGGCTTGCCGGCCAAAGCCCCTTCATTCGCGCAGCGAATGAAGGAGCGAAGGCTGGAGGTGGCGGGAATCGAACCCGCGTCCGATGGGGAGCCAATGGTGTCCCTACAGGCTTAGCCCAGTCGTAATCTCGCGATCCGGTTGTCACTAGACAGAACCACCGAACCGCCAGCCTCGTTGTTTTTAAGCCTTCAAAGACGAGACGCGCTTTAAAGACCGGTCCCGGTCATGACGTTCCTCCCCCAATCCCGGGCGTCTTGGGGCGAACGTCGCGGCGTCTTAGGCCGCGAGGGCCAACTCTGTGTTGGCAGTTATGAATGTGGGCGACTTGATAACGGAGCCGTCGTCCAACTCCGGCCTGCGACAGACACTGCCTCAACCACCGTCGAGACCAGATCACCCCCGGCCTTCGTCCTACTTGTTTTGCAAAGTAGGGCTACGCCTGGCAAGCCAGCCAAAAACTCAGTATCAAATAACAAAAATGCGAAGACTGCCCGGCGTAGTCCGTTGCGGCGGACGAAGCCGGGCAAACCGAAAATCACGCTCTCAAAACCTGATTTTACCTCTTCTCCGCCGTCTAAAGAATGCCTTTAACAATTCCCCGCTTTCCTTGGCGCACACCCCTTTCACCACCGCCGGTCGATGATTCAGCCGACGGTTCGGAATGACTTTCAGGACAGAGCCGCACGCCCCCGCTTTGGGATCGTTTGCTCCAAATACAACCAAGGGAATTCGGGCCTGCACAATCGCCCCGGCGCACATCGCGCAGGGCTCGAGCGTCACGTAAAGAGTCGTGCCCAATAATCTTTCATTGCCAAGCCTTTTGGAAGCTTTCTGGATGGCCACCATCTCCGCATGAAGGGTGGGATCATTTTTGGTTCTGGTGAGGTTTTGCCCCCGAGCCATTATTTTCCCATTTTTAACGAGAAGGGCGCCGACGGGCACTTCTCCCTTTTTCTCCGCCTGCCGGGCCAGCGTCAACGCTTTTCGCATGAAGGCGAAATGGGAGGATTGATCGGATTCGTTAAACATCGGATTCCAGGATTAACGCAAAAGCGTCCGGTATGGACCCAAAAAATGTTTCGTGGCCAGCAGGATTTGAACCTGCGACCCCTTGCTTCGTAGGCAAGTGCTCTTCCGCTGAGCTATGGCCACTTAAATATTACTAGGCTTAACGAGATTGAACCTGACCCGAAAGATAAATCACGCCTTCGCCTTTCCAGATTTCTTTTTAAATTTCATAGAGTATCGTCTCAACAATTCAAGGTCGGCTTGATCTTGCTTGCGATTGCTGGCTTCTTTATTTCGGATGAGGTCCCTCCATCCAATAAAAAACACCTTTTCTTTACCATAACTTCCCTTTTTGCGATTCTTCCACACTTGTCGAAATGAACATCCGTCAATGGAACTCACCAAGTCTATCCGGACCGGTTCATAACCCAATTGGATCGTCGTATGCGGTTCCACTAGGTCCTTTTCCGTTAAACGCAAATTTGCAAACCCAAAATCTCGAAGAGCCGCTAAGATCTTCGAGGCGTTATCTCGAGATTGTTCCATAAAAACGTCCATGTCTTTGGTGTATCGTGGGACGGCATAAAAAGCCAATGCATAGGCTCCCACGATGCAATACTTGACCCTATGCTTGTTTAATAATTTTAAAAACTCTTCGTAATCTTTCTCTATAATTCCCATGTCTATTTTTCCTGAACCGCATCCAGAGTTCACGTAAATATTGGACTGTTGCCAATCTCTTTGATGGTGACATGTTGATGTAATAATTGAGGTCGAACATCTCGGCCTCACGAAATGACTTGGCTTTATGAATCCAAACTCTTTTCATATCTTCTCAAACGTCAGCCACAAATATAAAGGGAATCCTATCAAAAATTATCGGCTTTCTTTAAAGTGACCTCACGCATGCACCCAGGGGATTGCGAACTCACCCCGGCGTTGTCCGCACCTTTAACTTTTCAATGATCTGCCGGGTATGGGCACACCAGGCGTACTTGGCGACGACCTCTTCTCCGTCGTCTAAAGAATGCCTTTAACAACTCCCCGCACGCCTTGGCGCACACCCCTTTCACCACCGCCGGCCGATGATTCAGCCGACGGTTCGGAATGACCCTCATGACAGAGCCGCACGCCCCCGCTTTGGGATCTGACGCTCCATACACAACCAAGAGAATTCGGGCCTGCACGATCGCCCCCGCGCACATCGCACAGGGTTCGAGAGTCACATAAAGAGTGGCGCCCAACAATCTCTCATTGCCAAGTAATCTAGAGGCTTTGCGGATGACAACCATCTCCGCATGAAGGGTGGGATCTTTTTTGGACCGGGTGAGGTTATGCCCTCGGGCCACTATTTTCCCTTCCACAACGAGAAGGGCTCCGATGGGTACTTCTCCCTTTTTCTCTGCCCGCCGGGCCAGCGTCAATGCTTTACTCATGAAGACAAGATGGGAAATCTTATCGGGTTCGCTAGACATTGGATTTCGGGATGAACAAAGGGAGAATGTTTGCAGGCGATCTCACTTCACGGCTTTTGCGATCAAGTACCAGCCCGCATGTGGTTCCAATTTTGAAATGAGCTCATTTGAAACAAAAAATCGAAAAGGGCCGAAGTGTTCTTTTTTCAAGTGATATCGCTGAATAACAACGTGCTTAAAATCCTTTAATAGCGTCCTCAAGCCACGGGCCGTGTAAACTCTTACCAATGGACAAGCATCGCTATTTTTCCGGTACTCGATGCGGGACATATGCCTTCGATAACTCTCCTTCAAGAACCGAAATCTCATTAAATAAGATGGAAACAGAAAACCCAACAAAAAGTAAACAGATGCTTTATTGTAGACACCGATGACGGCTTCACCGCCCTGTTTTAGAACACGGTATATTTCCGCTAAGGCCAATGTGATATTGGGGGTGTGATGCAACACACCGAAGGAATAAACAAGATCAAATGTATCGGATGGAAAGGGAAGCTTTTCAGCATCTCCAATGAGCAAAACAGATTTCGTCCCATAAAAATCAAATCTCCTTTTTGCCATCTCATAATGGCGTGGTGTTAAGTCGATCCCGTAAACGTCGGCTCCCGCGGCGGCAAACTGAAACAAATCCGTCCCTAAGCCGTATCCAATTTCCAGAACCTTCTTGGCTCGATAATTGCTGAAATTAACAGCGTTTTTGAGCCAGGGCGCATAGACCTCAAATCTATTTCTATCGATTGATTCATAAAACTCCTTGGTTTCAAGAGTTTCCCAATTATCGGGCAATCCACAGGGATCATGGGTCCATTGTTTAACGGCTTCTTCTTTGTCTCTATCCACAGCTTGACCTCATGCCCCTTTCAACGGGATCAGAATTTATGATGACAAATCGTGGCCAGCAGGATTTGAACCTGCGACCCTCCGCCGCGGCGGATGCCCGCCTGCCGAGTGCCCGATTCCTGAAGGGCCGGGTTCTTGGCGGGCAGGCTCTTCCGCTCCAGCTATGGCCACTCAAATCTTACTACGCTTGATGAGATCTAACCTGACCGGAAGGATAAATCACGCTTTCGCCAACACGGGTGTTGCCATAGGCCTTGATTTACGCAGAAACCTTGCCTTTCCTGCATTCCATAAATATCGTCTCTCTCAACGGTTTTATTCGTGACAAAATCAATGGCCACGCCCAGGATCGGAAAAAATATCTAAAATGAAAATCACAGCTATAATTAAATAATTCCACCCGTTCTATTTCAAAACCTGAATTCGTAACCACGTATTTTAAATCATCGATGGCATATTCGCGATGATGTCCAACAAATGGAATGCCGCTGCGAAACACAATGTCGATGGGTTGCTGTATATGTTTGCCCGACAGAAATCGAAGCACATTTGGCGCATAAAACAAATTCGGAACGTCCAAATAGAAGTGCCCCGTCGAATTTAGATGCGCATGGGCATTCTGCAAGAGGAACCTGGGCGTATAAGGTAAATGCTCTAACACACCCATCAAACTTATACGGTCATATTCGCTGCCCAAATTGACCGGTTTCACCGAAAAGTTGCAATCCACAAATTTAACACCAAATTTCTTCTGGACATCTTCGTACATATTCCTTATTTCGGGTGGATAAAAACCAAATTCTTCAACAACCGTTACTTTATTGCCGAGGAGGGCTAGACTAATTGGGAGCGCCGGGAAAAGAGCCCCTATTTCCAACCAATGGGATCGGCCATCGAGGCTTAACAACCTTTTATACCGAATAAAAGACCGCTCTAAGTAATTGACAAAATCGTAGGGTTGATCAGAATTCGACGAAACATTAAGAACAGACATCTTTTTACGCGTTTCATAAGTAATATACGGCTTTAAAAAATCAACGGCTTGGAAGTAAACTAATTTAATTTTCTCTTCAACATCTAACGCGATGCTCATTGATTCCACCTAAACTCTCGAGACCAGCAGGATTCGAACCTCTAACAACTTTCCACGTAAGCAAGTGCTCTTCCGCTTCATCTATGATCGCAAATTTTGTATCGCACGCCAATTGCATGAAACGGCCATGGCCATCACTTGACTTGTTAACGCTTCCGGCATGCCAAATAAAATCCGGAAGCGAAACGGGTCAGTTTTCCGCCCAACCAGATATTTATCCTCAAAACGGGACCAACACCTGAAAAGAGTAAATTGGAAAAAGGGCCGCATATCAGCACAGAACCTTGACATTCAACAATACGGAACCCTTTTGACGTTAACTTTTCCGTAATCGACTTCAACGTAAAACGCTGGACGTGGGGGGAACTCGACAAGGTGGATGGATAAACGGCATCGATGGCATCACAGCCGAAGATGGATTTTAGTTTTTGCACGGCGCTCACAATTTTTAACTTTTCCAATAGAGAGCCGATACCAACTCCCCACCATAGAAAATGCTCCAGCTCAAACCATCCGTAGCCGTTGGGAACCGTTACCAAAAACAATCCGTCCTTAACAAGGATCTTTTTCACTTCTTCGAGTTGAGAATCTAAATCGGAGTCGGGGATATGTTCCAAAACTTCAGAAGCAATGATCACTTCGAATTCATCGTTGATTTCAGACAAGGAACAGGTCCTCAAAAATGGGAGTTGGTCCGAATTCAATTGGGAAAGGCCAAAACCTATACTTTTATCATCCGTATCAACACCAACAACATTAAATCCAATCTTCCTCAAGGGGAACGTGATCATATATCCTGTTCCACACCCAAATTCCAGAATTCGTTGATTTTTATCGAGAAAATGACGAATCCAATGAAGACGATTGAGGTGGCCATATATATTTTCCTTCGGAAGGGGTAAAGGCCGCTCACGCACCATGCGTGACCTCTTTCAGCTTTTGAATGATTTGTTGTGTGTGGGCGCGCCAGGTGTATCTGGCGACAACCTCCTCCCGTGCCGCTTGGCCGAGGCGTTGACACAGAGAGAAGTCGTTGACCAACACCTGAATTCCCTCTTGAAGGGAGTGGGGATCCCCCGGCTCCACCAGCCAAGCCGTCCGGCCATGAGCCAACAGGTCACCGATTTGATCCAGCCGAGAGGCAACAATACCCTTCCCCATGGCCATATACTCAAAAAGTTTTGTCGGCGATCCGAAAAAGGGCGTCCCATCGGGATTCGGAATATGAGAGGCGACCAGGATATCGCACGCAGCCATAGTTCGAGGGCCTTCCCTCTGTGGAAGAAGCCCCGGCAAGGTAACATGAGGAGACACGTCATATTTAGCAATCGTTTCTCTCACCTGGGGCATCATGGGCCCATCTCCGATCAGCAAGAAATGAATCTTGTCCCCCAACGAAGGATTAAACTTAAAGATCAAACCCGCCGCCTCAGCCAAAACCTCGGCCCCATGCCAACGCCCAAAGGTTCCGATGAATCCAATAACAATTTTTCCCTCCAAACCATATTTTTTTCTAACCGATCCGCCATCGATCCCCGGATGGTATTGATTCGTGTCCACGCCATTAGGAATAAAAACAACCTTTTTTTTGTCAATGCCGCGTCTCTCCAACTCCTCGTGTATGACACGGCTGACGACCACAATCATCTCCGCTTTCCGCAAATTCAGGAGTTCAATTTCTTCAGTTAGGGCTTCGTAAGGCAAGCGGTTCCCCCAATGACGTCCGATCCAAACTTCGGGTCCATTGTATTCCAAAACAAACGGGATTCCATAACACTCCGCCAACCTTAAACCGACAAAATTGTTTCGGCTGTATCTCTGATAAACGAAAGAGAATTTCATATGACCAATAATAGCCCGCGCCGCTTCGAAGAGCGTAACGTTGTAGAAAAAGCTGGGAATTTCGTTGTAATCCCAGAACCTCGCTTCCGGTAGAACAATATGAGATTCAATGTCATCTCTAACCGTCGGGATTCGATCGCTCGTAATCATCAAGGGTTTGGCGGTCCATTGGTCCATATTGTTGACAACGCCCGCGATGTGCCCCACCGATCCCCCGGCCACGACGCCAAACGAGAGATCCGTCCTTACGTAAAGAGCCGGCAACCGCAAGTCAAGTCGCTTCCCGCTATGAATCCTATTCTTTTCTGAACCGCCTATCATGCAAAGACTTTTTTTAACCCACCGATAAATGAAAACAAGGCTGATCCCATCCATTAACAAATGCCGGAAAAGCCGGAACACCAAAGCAAACGTAACGGCTTGCTCGTGGTTCTGTTTGTCCTTTAATCGGCAGTCCCCTATTGTCAAAGATCGAAGCAGCAGGCACGTCAGAAAGGGTTTGGGTAACAGGCCCAAACGATAGGTGATAAGTTCCACCTTACGGTATCGAAATAATTTTTTAATCAACGACCCATTACGTATCCACGTCTTCAATTCTTTAAAATCGATAAGAACCCCTTCCTTATCGAAGGCCGTTTCATAATTCACATCTTTCAAAATAATGAGGTTAATAAAAAACTCCCTATACTTTTATACTTTCAAATATCTTCGCTCGGAACGAATGAGCGCATATCCATATTGCACCACGAAAATCCCCCCATAGCAAATGAACGAGGCCCAAGCAGCGCCCAGTATACCGTGGGTAGGAATCAGAATGAGATTCAAAATGATATTCAAAACAGTGGCCATTATCCAAATGACGATCAAAAAGGGAGGAAGCCCATCGGACGCCAAATAATTGGACAAAATACCTGCGGCTCCATACATAATCATGGACCCTCCGATCACGCGGAAGGGAGTGACAGCGGGAAGGAAAGCTCGACCAAAAAGAATCGTAATAAGTGGTTCCGCAAAAATCAAAGCAACGAAAACAAGGGGGATCATGATGACAAGTGTCACAATTGTTGTTTTGTGGGCCAGTCGCCATCTCTCACTGGCGTCGGACACGGCAGCGAGACGTGGAAAGAGGATCGTGCCGATGACCAAAGGCACTGTGTATAAAACATCCGCCATATTGACCGAGACGGAATAATAACCTGATTGTTCAGACCCCATCATATACTGCACCAAAAGGAGATCCAAGCGACCGACCAAATAACCAAAAAAGGCAGCGATGTAAGCTTTCAATCCATATCGAAAATGTCTCTTAAACAAGGAGAAAGACACTCGAGGAGCCTCGGTTAAAAAGGGCTTCAATACAATAAGGGCCCAAATATTCGAAAAAATTAATGTTATTAAGCTCATCAAAAAAACACGCTCAACGGTCACCGCCTTCCGGATGATAAGAACTCCGATCAATATCACGGTCACAATTTTCATGGTTAATTCAATGCCATTGAAAAAACGAATTTGTTTGAGACCCAAAAGGAGGTTCTGCAAAAACAAGTAGAAAAGGCCAAAGGGAATCCACGCCAAAGCCAGCATCAAGAGCCATGTCGAAAATAACAATAACTGAGTCACGTGACCCGACCAGAGGCCCACGCCGATAATCATGCAGACCCCCATAATAAAACTCACGGCAAAGGAATTGCCTAAAAGACCGGGGAGGGACTTGGGATCACGGGACACGTAATAGACGTTCGCCGCGTGCAAACCCAAATTCCCAAACTGAATTCCAATGGCTCCAACGACAAAAGTTATGGCATACAATCCTCGTCCCTCCGGGCCCAGGATCCGCGCCACCAAAACCGAGGTCACAAGCCCAATCGCCAGAAGAAAAAAACGCGTGGCCAAAGTCCCCGCGACATTCCGGACAAATGTCGATTCCCGCAACCAAGTGCAAAGTGAATGGATTTTCATAAAAAAATGGGAAAAATAGGCGGACCCAGAAAAAAAGTGATCCCTACAACACTCTCTTCAGGTTGCGAATCACATGGGCTTGCTCCGGTTCGGTGAGGGTATTGTAAAAGGGAAGGCGAACCAAACAACGGCTCACATTCTCCGTGACGGGAAATTGCCCTGAACGATAACCGTAACGCTCTCCCATCTTCGACAAATGCAAAGGAAAGAAATGGAAGACCGCATGGATTCCTCTCTCTTTGAACTTCGCAATGACCCGGTCCCGCTCCTTCATACTGTTCATGAGAAGATAAAAAATATGGTAAGCCGACACACAATCCTGAGGGACATAGGGAAGCTGGCATTTCCCCTGCTTTTGCAGGGGCAGAAGAGCCTCATAATAATTCAAAAAAATACGTTTTCTCTTTTTTAAAATCCGCCCTAAATGGTGAAGCTGTGCGTACAGGAAGGCCGTCTGCAACTCCGAAGGAACATGGGACGACCCCGACTCCACCCATGAATATTTGTCGACCTCCCCCCGGTAGAACGCCGCACGATTGGTGCCTTTTTGCCGGATGATCTCCGCCCGCTGAATGTGCAGGGGATCTTTCAAGGCCAGCGCCCCCCCCTCGCCACAGATGACATTCTTGGTCTCATGGAAACTGAAAGCACCCATATGCCCGATGGCTCCCGCGGCTTGCCCGTTGAACCGCGCGCCAAGCGCTTGCGCAGCATCCTCCACCACCACCAAGCGATGCTTTTTGGCCTGCGTCATGATGACATCCATCTGACAAGGAACGCCGGCATAATGAACGGGACTGATGGCACGCGTCTGCGACGTGATATACCCTTCGATAAGGCGGTCATCGATATTAAGTGTATCCCGCCGGATGTCGACAAAGCGGGGTCGGGCTCTCCGCAAAACGAAGGCATTGGCCGTTGACGGAAAAGTGAAGGAAGGAAGGATCACCTCGTCGTCCGGCTGAAGATCTATCACCGCATAGGCCAACTCCAGCGCATGCGTGCAAGAGGGGGTCATCAAAACCCTGGGGACATTAAGAATGTGCTCCAGATGAGCGGAACATTTCCGAGTAAAGACTCCATCCCCAGACAACTGCCCATGGAGGAGGGCATGTTTGATGTATTTGAACTCTCGCCCGACCAAAGAGGGCTTATTGAAAGGAATTTTCATTGAGGCCGAGGCCGGCGATCAGGGGGATAGACGTCACGGATAAGGACATACGGCCGTCCTTTCGTTTCCAGAAAGATTTTGGATATGTAGATGCCCAAAACGCCGATGAAAAATATCGTGAGGCCTCCCAGAAACCAAAAAGAAACGACGATCGAGGCATAGCCGGGAACGGGGATCCCGTAAAACAAGGCCCTCGTGACGAGGCGGATGATATAGATAAGGGCGCAAAAAGAAATTAAAAGCCCCGTATAAAAGATCAAGATCAGCGGTTTATCGGAGAAGGAGGTGATGGCGTTGGTCATGAGCCGGACCTTGCGCGCCAAATTGTAGGAGGTCCGCCCTTTGTCATGTTTTTCAATGGCCAAAGGCAGTTGGCGATATCCCGCCAGCTGCCACAGCCCGGGTAAAAACAACTCCGTTTCATGGTGGCGCAGCAAACTATCGACGTAACGCTTCGTCATCAGCCGCACGGTGACGACATTGCTCGGGATCGGAATCGAGGAGAGAAAATTAAAGACTTTATAGAAAACCCATCCGGAAAGGCGCTCAAACAGCCGCCCTTTCCGAGAGGCCTGAATCCCAAAGACAACATCCGCACCGCCTCTTTCTAATGATTCATTAAAGGGGTGTAAAAGTTCCGGATCCTCCTCCAAATCCGAATCGATCATAAACACCTTCCGCCCCCGCACCAGGGACAAACCCGTCATGAGCGCCCGGTGGTGGCCGAAATTCCGGGACAGGTCGACGACGACAACGCGCTCGTCTTCTTTTTGGATCTCCACGGCGTGGGACAGGGAATCATCGGGGGAGCCATCGATGACAAAAATGATTTCGTAATCGGGGGTCAGTTTCTCCGCCGCCCCTTTCATCCGGCGGTAAAATTCGCCGAGGGTCGGCGTTGATTCATACAAGGTGGTTACGATCGATAATTCCATAGATAAGCTGCCGGACGCCTCATTTTCCCTCTCCCAAATCCGTTTTTACCATCGCAAATATATCACATGAAACCCAATGGCACCTATTAATAATATAATTTAGTTGCATGGTCTCCTTTAAACCTCTTCCCTGGGACACCAAGGTCTACGGATTCAACTTCTTTGAACTCAGTGACTTCGATGAGACGTCGTACGAAGAGAGCGAAATAAAATTCATTCGGGAAAATAATCCGAAGGTCATCTACGCTCGAATTTCCCCTCACCAGATAAGAGCAACCCGCTTTCTCGAAGAGCACGGGTATCGATACGCCGAAGTCCAGCTCGACTTGCGAATAAAAGACTTTGATAAAAAACCTTCTCTGGCCTTCATCCACGAAGTTCAACCTCTCTCGACCACGGATAAATTGGATGCGGTCTTCGACATTTGCCTGCACGCCTTTGACACAAACCGCTATTTTCTTGACCCCGATTTCGACCGGGATCTTTCGGGGCAAAGGTATGCGAACTGGGTCAAAAATTCATTGGGGCGCGATGGCGTGCATATCTGTCAATACAAGGTTCGAAAAGAACCGGTGGGTTTCTTCATGGCCGACGTCAAAAAGGACGACGAAACCGGCCGTTATTCACTGGGGGGCGTTCACCCGAAGGCGAAAGGACAGGGAATCTTCACCGCCATGATCGGAGATATGATCAGTTATCTCCGTCAAAAGGCTCCCGCCATAAAAGCGCTCGACACCTGCGTTTCCCTCAACAACCGGAAAGCCTTTAATATCTACCTCAAACACGGCTTCACCGTTTTTTCCGAAAACGTTATATTTTGTAAAAAATTCTAGAGAACACCAACATTGAACAAGGAGGATGAACGCATGACGACCAAGACCGACTCGAGCTTCCAACTACAGCTAAAACCTGTGTGGCTCCTTCTGTTGCCTTTACTCGTCCTTGTTTTTAACACTCGTATCCCGGGCCTCTACATCGATGAAATCTGGCACTTCGATACGGCCTGGACATTTATAACGACAGGACGATGGGCCGTCTCCGGCATGGGCGACTTCATGGGGGTGGATAAGATCAATTTTCAGGCGCCGGTCCTCAGCCTTCTCCTCGCCCTCTGGATAAAAATTTTCGGATTTGGGGTTTTCCAAGCGAAATTCCTTATAGCGATCCTCAGCACCTTTTATGTTTATCTAACTTTCGAGATTTTCAAAAAACTTTACAACGAAACCGTCGCCGTGGTCGGCACCGCCTTTGCCTTTGTGTGGTGGTACCACGCTTTTCGCATGATCCGGTACGATCTGGTGGCGGGGCTCTTCTTTTTGGCGGCCTTCCATATGTATTTAAAAACAGAGGAACCCGGCCGCCACGGATGGGCCGCCTTCTTTTCCGGACTCTTTAGCGCTCTGTCCCCCCTTTCTCACTTTTTCGGAGGCATTGGGGCCTTTAGCATCCTCATTCTGATGTTCCGTCGATTTAGATTTAAAATATTCATGAAAAAAGAACTGTGGCTCTATGGACTGGGAATGGCCATCCCGCTGGCGATGTTTGCGACATTGATTCTTCGGAACTGGGCCCTTTTCATATACCAAGAAGTTGGCCTCCATGGGAAAAAAGTGAACGTGTCTTCTTTCGATTTCTATATCGATAATATCCGCCATGAACTTATCCGCTGGTTTCCCTGGCCGCCCGCGGAGACGTTTGCCTTCTTTATCCCCTCATTTATCATCTTCCTGATAGTCGTCCGTCGAAATTGGAGGGACCATCTGCATCTGCTCACTGCCGTTTTCACGTTTTTCATCGGTTACAGCCTCTTCATCCACAATAAAACACCCATCTATTTGTCCCCCGTCGTTCCTTTCGTTGCCACGGGTGCCGCTCTTCTTTGGATGAACGCCTACGAAAAAATCGGCACGCATCTCATCCGCCGCCGGTTCTGCAATCCTCGACTCTTGCAAACCCTCTTTCAGGGAGGCCTGATCCTTTTCGTCCTCGTCCGTCCCGCCCAATTCATGCACGACATTTTCAGCAAATACGGTTATGAAGACACCGACTTTGACAAATACATAGCGGCCGTGACGAAATTCATTCCTCCCGGCTCCACTGTGGCGGGGCAGTACATTTATTGGATGGGCCTGCGCAACCAGCCGTTCTACCACGAATATTATCTCTATCGCATGAAAGAGATCGACCATATATCATTCGCAGAGGCGGTGCGTCGAAAAAAGATTGATTATTTGATCGCTGATGAATCACTCTTTTACTATCAGAATGATCCCTCGGTTGAGCCCTTTTTAGAGACACACTGCACCTTGGTGGGAACCGTCAAAAACAAACTCTACAGCGATATTCCGGACTATATGGCCCTTCGGAATGAAGCCGTGACGAGGATTTTCAAGGTCAACAATTAGATCAGCGGCTTCTTTGGTGGTGGACTTTCCGGAAAAAGCCGTGATTTACAGCCTGATCAAAGCTGGCCACGCCGTAGATCACCCCGAACGCAAAAAAACCGAGAAGATAAAAATGGTACGGGATCGCCACGAGCCCAAACAGGGCGTTAAAGGCCAAGGCACTCCAGAAGGCGGCTTCCAAGGCGGGGTGTTTGGGGTAACGAAAAGCGAAGGTGAGGCCGACATTGGCGAAAACCAACAAATACATGAGGAGAATTCCCAACTTTGCCCAGAGGGTCCGAATGACAAAATAGGGATGAGCCTTTATTAACTGAAAAACTTCCTTTTTCAATATCGCCTCGTAGCGGGGCGACGCGTAGACGGCGGTGGGATCGATGGATTTCACCTTTTCATTGGACGCACGATCCCCCTCGCCGGTGACGTATTTATTATGCAGAAAACCGAAACTGAGATAAATCGTGTGCCAGGTTGAATGTTGCCGCCCCAAATACCCTTTATCAACGGATTGTTTGAGCAAAAATTCATCCCGGTGATCCATCAAATGATTGAAAAAGAAGGTTGGTACCCCAATCCCTAAGAATAAAAGGGAAAGAAGGATAACTTTCTTCTTAAAAAAGCCTCGAAGGTAAAAAAGCGTGACGATGCCGATAAACAGCAAGACGGGACTCCCGGCATGGATGCGGATGTAATTCGACGTTCCTGCCAGAAGGCCCGCCCCAAACACAAACACAAGGAGGGGCGTCGATATCGTCCGGTTCCGAATCAAATAAAGGAATAAAGGGATCAAGGCGATGGTCACGCAAGATTGGATGGTGTAAATATCGCCAAGCTTAATTGGAATAAGGGTAAGAATAACAAGGCCCACGGCCGAGCCCATCCGACTCAACGTGTTTTTGAATGCCAAGAAGCAACCCAACAAACCCAACAGAAAGGAACCAAATATCATGCCGTTAAAGAAAAGGGAAATGGCCTGATCAAGCGATAAATTAAAAGAACGAGCCAAAGCCGGTATAAAATAATAGATACCCACATCATCGTGACCCCCGCCGGGGACCCATGTTTTCCCATTATAACCTACCAATGGGATCCCTGTTTTGTTCATGCCGTCAATGACCCACGCTAAAAGACAATGTCGATCTTCCATTAAAATCATCGTATTAGCGTTCCTCCTTTCTAACGTGTCCCTATGTTGGTTGAATGATATTAAAATAGCTCATAACATATAGAAGAAAAAAGCTATTCAGCATCAAGCACTTTTAAAATATAGAATCCTCAGCGGGAATCGGCCCATCGATTGAAGACACGAATAACATTTGATCATTTAGCGAAAGATTATAACCAGATCCTCGACGACGCCATTCGCATGTCGGGTTACGGCTGGGAGTATTTTGCCCACTACAAAGCCAACTATATTGAGAAGTTACTCCCTCCTCATTTTAGCGGACGGCTTTTGGATTTTGGCTGTGGGGTGGGAAACTTACTGGCCATACTTAAAGAAAAACTCCCCCAAGCCACATTGGACGGCTTCGACGTGTCGGAAAAAAGCCTCGATCTTGTCGGTCCCGACGTAAAATCCAACGGCCAGATCAGCAACGACTTCGATCAACTGGGGTCGAACTATGACCTCATCGTCGTGTCCAACGTGTTTCATCACATCCCGCCGCCGGTCCGACAAGGAACGGTCGACAACCTGCGCACCAAACTGAAGCCTTCAGGGCAAATCGCGATATTCGAGCACAATCCCTTTAATCCTTTAACGCAATTGTCAGTCCATTACTCTCCCTTGGACCGGGACGCCCAGCTTGTGTTTTCGAGACAACTTAAGCGCCACTTGAAAAAGGCCGGCTTCCAAGACATTCGGTGTGACTACATTGTCTTTTTCCCAAAACCATTCTCCCTTTTTCATTTCCTCGAACCCACCCTGAGGTGGCTACCGCTGGGAGCCCAATATACGTTGGTGGCTAACAAAGATTAACAACAAAGACACGAACAATGGAAAATCAGGAATCGCAAACGTTAAGGCAAAGAACCATCGATGATTTCGGGGAGCAGTGGACCCACTTTCCGGACAACGAGGGATTCTACGGATCATCGGCCATTCTCCGTGACGCCATAGGGCCCTTGTTTTCTCTCAGTGACGTGGCCGGAGGCCGCGTGGCGGAAATTGGAAGCGGGACGGGCCGGATTGTGAAGAGCCTTCTGGAAGCGGGGGCGGGCCATGTCTGGGCCATCGAGCCGTCCGAAGCCGTCCCGGCATTGGAAAAGAATTTGGCCGGTGACCGGGAGCGCGTCACCATCCTCCCCATTCCAGGAGAAGAACTCCCCCTTGGTTTAAACCTGGACTATATCTTTTCAATCGGCGTCATCCATCACGTTCCGGATCCTCGGCCGATACTTAAGCGGGCCCACCAATCCCTAAAGCCGAAGGGAAAGTTGGTCATTTGGGTTTATGGCCGGGAAAACAATCTGCCTTACATCTTCTTGGTCAGCGCCTTGAGGCTCATCACGACACGGATGCCCCATACCTTCCGCGTCTTCCTATCCAAAATTCTCAACTTTGGGCTGGACATATACATGTTCCTGTGCCGCTTTTTTCCACTGCCCCTTAAGGGCTATGTGATGCACGTCCTCAGAAACTTCGATAGGAAAAAACGAGAACTCGTCATCTACGACCAGCTCAATCCGGCGTACGCCAAATTTTATCGGAAGGACGAGATCGAAAAACTTTTACGCGAGGTCGGCTTTGACAAAATCGCGCTCCATCATCGGCACGGCTACAGCTGGACGATCTTGGGTGAAAAATAAAATGGCATCGGTCAAAAGGAGGGCCTTTTTTTCGCTTTTATTCCTCGCCGTCTCCCTTCTTCTTTTCGTCAAAACCGGCGGTGAAATGAAAAAGGCCAAGACGTACATCCCGGAAAAGCTCATGTCTCACGTCAATTTCTGGTTGAAAAATATTGATTGCAGTCATCGGACAAAAACCCTGCTGACGGTTTGTGACGACGAAGGGCACATCTATCCTCTTGAGGATCCTAAAATCGGCAACATTGGAGATGACAAAGGGCACCCCCTTCTTCTCGGACTTATAACCATCATACGGGGGCAGAGGGCGACACTCGAGACATCGGTAAAGCTCAATATTCTTCTGAACGCATTCGGCGTGTTCTGTTTTGGCTTGACAATATTTTTATGGGGCTTTGAAATGATCGGTTGCCTGGCCATTCTGGCGGGGGCCGAAATGTTACTTGAGCCGTTCGCCGGTCCCGATGTTTATTCCAGTTCCCCCGCCTTGTTCTGCTTCATTCTGGTGGCTTTGACCATTTTAATCCGTCTGTTGCGGAATCCGCGGGGGATCTCTGGCAAGGCCCTCTCTTGGTTCGTAGTGATTCTATTCTTACTCGGCTTTACTTACTTGATACGCCAACCGTACGGCGCCGTTGGCATCATGAGCGCCCTGGGCCTTCTCCTTCTTAATGCAAAGATATTCCGGAAAAAAGGGTGGAGAGGTATTTGCTTGTTGATTTTCCTTTGCACGGCCGTCATGACCTGTGCCTTCGTTCCCCGGTTCCTCTTCTCACTTCGAAATTATGCGTACGATTTCAGACCGCCGGATGCCCCCTCGAGCCACGGCCTCTCCCACAACATTTATATCGGTTTGGGGATTCCCTCCAACCCGTGGGGAATAACTTACAATGATGAATTCATGTTCCAAAAATTTAAGCAACTTTATCCCGATGTCGAGATCAGAAGCCGGTCGTATTACCGATTGCTTTGGAAGGAATATCTTTCCCTCGTTTCAACGGCTCCCTTGAAAGTGCTGCGGATTTATATTGAAAAAACATTCCGATCTTTTGCCATCCTACGTTTCGGCCCCTTCGAAATCCTGCTTTTCACGTTATCGTTTTTAGGAGCTGGACTTGTCCATTTTATTCTCTTGTATCGCAACCGGGATCCGGACCCCATATTTTCAATCATTTTTGCCTTTGGATTGACGTCGTTACTTCTTGTTTCGCAGGGAATTTTGGCATGGCCCAGTGTGATGTATTATTATCCGGTTCCCTTCGGAATCACCGCCATTTGTCTCTTTTACGCGGCCCTCTCCCTAAATAACCACAAGACCGTCCTTCTTTCATGGGTTTGTCTTTTTACCGCCGTCGCAGACATTCTCTGGATCATGAGATCCCTGTCGCTGTCCGTTTACATGTTTTTCATGCTGATCCGCCTGGTTTCGGCGATCGTTCTCTTATTTCTTGGTGGAAGGGAGTTGGTGAGGTTCGTTATTTATCGAGAGCCGACCGAATAATCTCGGATACGGTGTTAATTCCAAAGTCGCTGGTCTCTATGATTTGCGGAAGCGTTGCACTATCAAGTCGAGACCATAACTAAAATTGTTGATGTGAAAAACAAAAGTCAACGTCGAAGAAACCACGTTCACTGCAATAATATTGATGGCGGCGTTGTAAAGGATAAACAGAATGGAAGAGAGAATAAGTAAGTTTTTTGATTTAAGAGAGTATAGTAGGGTTGCCGGGACCATTAAAAAAGACAGCAAGACGATGATTCGCCCAAAACAATCGGAGTAAAATTCGGCGAGAAACCGAATTCGGATGTTCATCGGAAGCGGCAAGAGGGTCAATGGATGGCGCATAAAATGCCGCCGAATCCGCAGGAACTCCGTCTCGCAATTCGGCTCGCAAGACGGCCTTTCAAAAAACTCCCCTCGATAAGCTCCGTTGTGCCACACACGAAAAGCGGCATAAGCCGCTTTTCTCAAGAATTCTTTTGGATCCTCCCGCACCAGGCGGAAAAACTCCTTTTTAAGAAGTTGGCTGGCTTCATAAGAAACGTAATTAATATTGTCTCCAAAACGTTCCCTCAACAGGCGGACCATCGACGGGTCTTCATCCGACACCGTAATCCCCCATTTGTTGCCGGGTAATTGGCCAAGGCCACAATAAAGAACGGCCCCCCCATTTGTCGAGGTCATCAAATAATGGCCTGTCACTTTATGCGTATAGAAGGCCCATGGTAAGAGCATGATGTAGACGGAAAGGACCCACATCACGGCCCTCACCAAAGAGGGGCCTGATCCCCGAAGGAGAAGAGAAAGAATGAGGAAAAGGAGCGGGATAAAAATGAAATCGGATCGGAAATTTAAACTGATCCCGAACAATGCACCTGAAATGATAGGCAAAAAAATCGATTTGGAGGAGGCCTCAGAAAACCGAAGAAATAAAACAAAAGACAAAACCATCAAACTGACAGTCGGGCTATGCGGCCATTGTAAGGAGTGAAGCGCATACCAGGGGAACGCGATCACCATCAAAAATTTTATTGATAGGATCATACCAGGGGATCCCAGTTTACATTTTTCCAAATCCCGAATAAGAAACCAGGTCGAAAATAAACCCAAGGCAAGCTGAAACAAAAGAAGAATCAATTTATTCTCTGTAAAGAATAATAACCACCCGTAACCCCACATAGGAAAAGTCAAGGGGTCAGGGGCCGAACCCGTCGGTTGGAACCAAGATGAGAAAACACTTTTGAATTGTAAATAGTTCGGAAGAATCCCCCGCATGACTTTGGCCCGCCAATTTAAAACCAAAACAAACGGGGAGACAACGATCATGAAAGCCAAGTAGTACTTATTTAAAAGGGTGCCGGCGCGACGGATGACATTCGTGATCACGGGGTTAATCGAACCTTCCTAAGGTAGGGGGGCCGGAATAAGAGCCATTGAGATCAAATGAGAAATCAACATGCGGACCGAGTGATGTCACAAACTCTTTTTGCTTTCTCCTTTGTTAAGTCAAAGACCGACGGGAGCCATAATCCTTTAGAAGAAACATCACAGGAGATAGGGAAGCTTGTGCCAGAGGTTTGATAGGGTTTTTGGGTGTGGAGGGGATACCAAAACATGCGAGACCCAATTTTGGCTTTCGTCAGTGCTTTTTCAACCTTATCACGGGCATCAATAAGGACGTCCGTCCATTGCAGGAGCTCGCCTTCCGACGCGTTCCATTCCAGAAAGCGAAGACCGGGGCAATCCTGCAACATTTCGCGATACCATATCTCCCGACGACGAGCCTGAGACGCTCTTTTTTTAAACTTTTTCCACTGCGCAAGACCGACAGCCGCCTGAAGATTTGTCAGTTTGAAATTGTATCCTATAACCGGATGAAGATCATTGCCGCCGGTCCCTTGTTGTCGGCGCCCCTGGTCCTTTAATTCCAGTAACCGATAATAAAGCTTCGTGTTGTTGGTGGCGATCATGCCCCCCTGGCCGGTGGTGAGGGATTTGTTGGGAGAGAATGAAAAACAGCCGGCATCGCCGGTGGTCCCCAGAAAACGCCCCCGGTACTTTGAGCCGAGGGCTTCGGCGGCATCGCAAACGATGAAAAGCCCGTTTTTTTTGGCCAACGGCTCTAAAACCTCGTAATGAGCCCCGCGGCCGTTCACATCCACCGTCACCATGGCTTTTGTTTTGGGGCCAACCGCTTTGGCCGCCTTATCCGGATCGATCGACAACCGGTCGGGCTCGATGTCCACCAGCTTCACTTGAGCTCCCGCCAGGCGGACCGCGTTGGCGGTGGCGATAAACGTCAAATCCGGAACCAGCACCTCATCCCCGGGTCCCACCCCCAACCCCATGAGGGCCAAGGTGATGGCGGCGGTGCCGCTGGTCACCCCCACGCAATGCTTCACTCCAATGGCAGAGGCAATCTGGGCTTCGAATTGGCGCGTCACCAAGCCATCGTTCAGATACTGGCTCCTGAGGACGCGCGTCACAAACCGGATCTCCTCCGCGTCGGTCTGGGCCTGAAACCAGGGAATCTTCAGCATCAATCAAGCCTCCAGGAGATGCGGCTCCGGGAGCGGCACGATAAAGCGCCCCCGGTAACCGTTTTTCCGAAGATTGGCCGCCAACTCACCGGCGATGTGCCAGGAAAGAAAAAGGGCGTATTCGGGCTGCTCGTTATAGAGCTTTGATTCCTCCAAGACAGGGATCCGTGTTCCGGGGATGTATTTACCCACCTTGTTGGAGGTTTTGACCTCCATCACGCAATCGATCAAGCCGTCGTCCAGACCTGTGTAGTTGATCAGGGTACTCGCCCGCGAGGGCGCCCCAATGCCAAAAATACGGGCTTTGTTCTTCTTGAGCTGGGCCAAAAGAGCATAAAGACTATGCTTGGACTTGATCACCCGCTCCCGAAACGCCGCAAAAGCGCGACCGTCATCAATGCCCGCCTCCTTCTCCTCTTTCCTTAATAATTCGACCGTGGGATGGACCCGCTCTTGCCCTTTGCGGGCCGCATACACGCGGATGGACCCGCCATGCGTCGGAATTTTCTTGGCATGAAAGACCTCGAGGCCGTGCTTCTCCAACAAAAACATCAGGCTCCCCAACGAATAATAGCGGAGGTGCTCATGATAAATCGTGTCATATTGAACGGTCTCCACAAGCCCAGGCAGGTAATGGGACTCGGAGATAAAAACACCCTCCTTGTCCAAAAGGGTCAAGATTCCCTTGACCACCGAATGAATGTCGCCGATATGCGCGAACACATTCGCCGCCGTGATCACCCGGGCGGGCCCTTCCTTCTTTCGCACTTTTTTCGCCAAGGCGTCATCAAAGAAAGCCATCATCGTCCGGACCCCGCGTTTGTTGGCCACCACAGAGGCCTTCGACGGTTCGATTCCTAAGACGCGATGCCCTCCCTCCTTAAAATTGGACAAAAGCGTGCCGTCGTTGGAGCCGATATCGATCACCAAATGCTCCGGCTTTAATCCCAATAATTGGGATGATTCCCGGGAGAGCTCGGCAAAATTTTCCCGAAGAATGCGGGTGCTTCCGCTTAAATAGGGGTAGTCCGGCGGGAAGAGGATTTCAGGATTCACCTCCAGGCCAATCTGAACCAAGGTGCAGTTTGGACAGCGCAGAAGCTCCAAGGGATAGCTCGGCTGCTCAAGGGGGACGCTGCCGACGATCGGCATGGTATTGACGGGGGGAATAAACCCGAGAAAAATAATTGACTCCAACTTCTTTGAACCGCAAATCTGGCAGCGGGTGATGGGCCGAGAGGTAAAACCCTTTTTCATTGTCATTTCTCCTAAAAAATAGCTGCGACTTTAACAACGTCATCCGCCGTGGCGGGCGAAAGACTTTACGTCATTCCCGCGAAAGCGGGAATCCAAGACGTGAACACCGGAATGGATTCCCGCTTTCGCGGGAATGACGGATCTACACCGTCTGATTCATCGCCGCATGGGCTTTATACCACGCCGCGATGGAGGGCAAGCCTTGGGCGAACGAGATCCGAGGCTTAAAACCAAGTTTCTTCAGCTTCGAAATATCGGGACAGCGGCGCGGCGTCCCGCCAGGGGGGGCTTCCTGAGGCACGACCTTCGCTTCGCGGCCGAAGTAAGCGACCACCTGCCGGGCCACGTCCTTGATCGCGATCTCCTCGGGGTTCCCAATATTGTAAATGTTGAGATGCTCCCCCTTTTTCAACAGGCACATGAAGCCCTCCACAAAATCATCAATATGGATGAAGGATCGCGTTTGAGAACCATCTCCCTGAATCGGAAAGGGAACGGGACCCGCGGGGGTCTCCTGAATGGCCTTTAAAGCGCGGAGAATAAACTGGGGAAGAACGTGCTCATGGCCCATGCGTGGGCCGTAAACATTGTGGGGGCGGAAGATGAGAACCCGTTTAAAATCTTTCCGTCCGTAGTTGATGGCCAAAAGCTCGCTGATGATTTTCCCCCCGCCGTAAGAATATCGGGGATTGAGCACATCGGGCACAACCAAAGGCACCGATTCATCGGTGGGGACTTTTGTCGGCGTCTGGTACACTTCCGAGCTGGACGCCAAAATCAACTCTTTGATCCCGTTTTCCCGGCACGCGTCCAGAACGTTCAGCATCCCTCGGACGGCGACATCCAACACCAGCTCGGGCTTTTGATAGAAAAATTCAGTCCCGTTAATGAAGGCCAGATGAACGACCGCCTCGACACCCCGGGCAGCTTTCTTCACAAGGTCGGGATTGCGAATGTCGCCTTCCACGAGCTCCACCTTGTCCCGAACCTCCGCCAAGGCCTCGCGGGATCCCCGCGAATCATTATCCAACGATTTGACGGCAAACCCTTCGGCGACGAGGCGTTTGACGATGGCTGAACCGATAAACCCCGTTCCCCCCGTAACCAGAGTGCGGGTTGACATCACTTTCCTTTCAGAGGCAGGATGGCTTTCCCGTGGCTGCCGAGAGCCATGTAGCCGACGCCATCCGGTAAACGGAGGGTGGAAGCGGTAAACGAATTCCAGAAGTCGTAAATCAGACCGGGCCGGCCCATCCCACGGGCGAGTGTTTCCACAGGCATGGCGGAAAAGACGGGGTGATTATTCATAATGAGGACCAGATGGGCCTTGCGCATGGCCTTCTCGAGATTTGAGACGGGAGTTAACCCGAACGCCCGAATCTGGGAGGCCGCCACCACGGCATCAAAACCCCGATAAGTCGCATTTGGAAAATGTCGCTTCAACTGCTCAAAGATCGGCTTTGCCATGGTCCCCCGCAAATCGTCGGTGGCCGGCCGCCCTTTAAAAGCGAGGCCCATGAGGCTGATGACCGGCCGGGCAGGGAAGCCTTTGAGACGGCGGACCGTCTCATGGATGAAGCTGACCGCTTCGCGCGGTTGCCGCTCATTAATACGGCGGGAGATGAGGGTCATCTCCGTCTCCAATCCCAACTCCCGCAAGCCTTCGGCGAGAATATACGGATCTTTTTCCAAGCAGGGACCGCCCACGGGCCCCGGCATCGGTAGGTGGGTCCGGGGGTAGCCGAGCTTGCCGGCTCGTATCACCTCCATGGCACTGATCCCCACACGGTCGCAGATCCGTGCCACCTCATTGGCGTAGGCAAAGGAGACATCGCGCTGGGCGTTGTCAATCAGCTTAATCATTTCCGCCGTTTCGATGTCGCTCACGCGCACAACCGTCGGCGTTAAAAACTGAAAGAGCTGCGCCGCACGAACCGAGGACCGGAAGCTCACCCCCCCCACGATCTGAGGCAATTGCCTCAACTCCATCATGGCCTGCCCCTCTAAGGTCCGTTCCGGACAAAAGGCCAGATCGAAATCCACCTTGGCCTTCTCCAACATAGGAAGGACGATCCGTCGCGTCGTCCCGATTTTCATCGTGGAGCGGACAATCACCAAATCCCCATGTTTGAGGTGCTGGCTCACCTCACGGCTCATATGGTCCACCATATCCAATCGGGCCTTGCCGTTGGGCCCTAAGGGCGTGCCCACGGTGATGATATAGACGTTGGCCCTCACCTGTCGTGGAATGTATTGAACGAACTTGATCTGTTTTTTCTCCACCAGACGCTCGAGCAGATCATCCAACCCCGGCTCAAAAAAATGGGCCTTCCCCTTGCGCAGATCACGAACCACCGTCTCCCGAATCTCGACGCCGAGAACTTTAAATCCCACATCCGCCATGACGGCCGCCAGGGTCAATCCGACGTATCCGAGGCCGAGCACACAGACATAACGATCCGGAAATTTTTCATCAAGCGTTAACATGTGTTATTACTCCTAACGTCATTCCGGCGAAAGCCGGAATCCAGGCCGTAAAACTGCCTTTAAATTCATGTTTAAGACCTGGATACCGGCTTGCGCCGGTATGACGAACCCTTTTTCGACATTGCGACACGGCCGCTTGCGCGGGGATGACGATTGTGTCATCGCTTCGCTCGCAATGACATGTCACTTTCACGTACCAACTCACGCGCGGGGACGCCCACCACGGTGATCCCCGAAGGGACGTCGCGCACCACGACGGCCCCCGCCCCGATCACCGCGCCTTCGCCGACATGTATTTTCGGCAAGATGATAGCCCCCGCGCCGACATAAACCCGGGTCTCCAGCTTCACGGTCCCCAATAATTGAGACCCCGGCGCCAGGGTGCAAAAGTCGCCCACCACGCAATCGTGATGGACCACCGCGTTGACATTGATTTTGCAACCCCTGCCGACACGGGCCTTGGCCATGATTTTGACGCCCCTCTGAAGAAGACAGCCGTTTCCCACCTCCGCGGTGGGCGACACATAGGCCTCCGGCGAAACAAGAGTGGCCAGCGACTCAAGCCCAAAATGGCGGGCCGCCTTTTCCTTGAGGGCGGTCGGATCCAACGCCAGGGCCACCTTCAACGCCGGATTCGCCTTTCGCACCTTCTCCCATTCTGAATCCGGACCCAGCGCCTTCGTCCCGTGAAGATCCGCCTGGGCATCGGGATCGAACACGCCCACGACGTCGTACCCGCCGCATTCGTTCGCGAGCTCGATGATCTCTTTATCACCACTGACGATGGCCAACGGAATTTTGCTCGTTGTCGACGACAAAAAACGACCTCCTCACAAAAAGAAAGCTGTCATTGATACGAGGGCATCCGCACCCGCACGGGCACCTTCTTCACGCCGGAAAAAAGGTGGAGGCGGCGGACGCCCCAAAAAAACCATCGCAAATACTCCACCAACCACGATCCCAAGGAGAAGGTGGACGTCCCCCCGTAAAGCCGATCAATGGAGACAATGGGCACTTCTCCTAGAACCAAGCCCGCCAGCTGCGCTTTGATCGCCATCTCAAAAGCGACAGCCCAGCCAACCGGTCGGGCCGTGAGCTGAACCTTATCAAAAATGGAGCGGCGGAACATCTTGATGCCGGTGGTGGCATCCGTAAACGAACACCTCGTTAAAAGTTGGAACAATTTGTTGGCAAAACGGGACAAAAGCCCCCCGACGAAAGACCCCCCCAACCGCCGCCCCCCGTGCGCGTAACGCGTGCAGCTGACAAAGTCGCAGCCGTCCTGCATGAGGGAAATCATTTCCGGGATGGCGATAACGGGGCCCACCTCATCGACTGCAAAAATCAACACAAAGTCTCCGTGAGCCGCCTCCACCCCGGACTTGATCGCATTGGCCACCCCGCACCCCTGTTGGTTGTGGACCAACCGGAGGTTTGGAAAAACCGCTTTCCACCGGTTCACGACCGGAACGGTCGTATCCGCAGGGTCGTCGTAAACAACGAGAATCTCATGGGGGACGTCCACCACCGCATGGAGGATTTTAAGCATCATTCCCATATTGACGCCTTCGTTACGGACCGGCATCAATATCGACAATTGAAGGGATAGCGTGTTCACTTCAATTTTGTCTCCCAATAGCGCACCAGAGGGTAAGTGGCCACCACTATAACCAGCGGCATTATTGTTTCCCGAAAAGCCACGATGGTATAAAACAAAACATGGATAAACGATTTATAAAAAATAATCCCGACAATGGTCAGCCAAAAAGAATTTTTCCATGGAATCCGAAACAATGCGACGACAAATAAGATAAAGAGAGGCACATATGACACAACATAAACCATGCCTTCCTTTAAGGACGCTTTCGACAAGGACACCCACGGCCGCCAAAAATTAAGATAATTTCCGATGACAACTCTCGCCGCTCCCAAGGGATGGCCTTTAATAAAATGGATAACTTCTTCTTTAAATACTTTCCCGCGCTCCACTTCACCCGGAGCGGCTTTCAAACGCGCCATCAATTCAGGCGAATAACTCGGGTCATCTCCGGAAAAATCATAACCTTCCCGGAAGGCTTTTTGACAGGCATCATAAAAGTTAGTGGATATCAGCACAAATCTCTTATGAATTCTGTAATTGCGAATGATCCAAGGGGCAAAAGCCAGTCCGCATCCCAATAACAATAGGCTGGCCGTACGAAAACCCGTGAAATTTTTCCCGTGATGGAGAATTGATGTAACGGCCATAACCGCCACCACAAATAAAAACTCCCCCCTCATGAGGGTGACGCTCGTCCATAAAATCCCAATCAAAAAAGCCAACCAGTTTGACCGCTTTTCCCAAGACAGGAAGAGTAGGTAAAGGGAAATGACGGTCAAATTTTCAGCGTAATTTTTCCCGTCTATCCGCGATCCCCAGAACCATTGTGGTACGTATAAAATCCACATGAGCGTTGCCAAAAGTGCGTATTTTGGGGGGAAAAGACGCTTGGCCAAGAGGAAATGAACCACAATCGTCGAAGAGGTTAACAATATGAAAAAAAATCGCAGGGCAAGGAGTTCATTGGCGGGAAACAAAGTCAAGAAAAGAGCTCTCAACATTCCCATTCCCGGTGGCAGCCACGAATAGAGGAAACCGAAATTGTGATAAACGAATCCGAAACCTTGGCCCCCCAAGAAATAGCGGGCCATCGTCAGGTATATCCCATCGTCATCACCGCGAGTCTCTCCAAAATAAGCGCCGACGAAGCGAGTGACAAAACCGAGAAGAAAAAGGACGGGAATAACCCATTTCGTCCGGGATAGGGCATCAAGGCGCTTATCGATATAAGAAAGTATGCTTTTCACCATAACCTTACCTTCTTATCATAAGAAAATACTGGGGAACGTAAAAGGTTATGGACGATTAAAATAAAGGAAGGGTCTTACTTAGAAATGGTTTTTCAAGCCGAAGCGGGTGATCAGGCCGCAGGCAATCGCGATGAAATTACCCAGGACGACGCTCGACCAGGTAAATTCGAGGCGGCGGGTCCACACGTGCCGGCCGAAGCTCACCAAGACGAACAGCAAAACCAGAAACCACCAGGGACTCGGCAGAAAGAACGCCATCCAGACCACCAGCCGCTGCATGATCGAGATGTATTTCTCATTGGTCTCGGGGTACTCTCCGCCGTAAATGTCTTTTTCAATGAAATAGACGGTCACCGTGGCAAAGTGGGTGACGACCACGAAAAATATTCCGAGATAAGGCCACTGGGTCATCATCGGCTGCGCTTTTAGCGGCGACACCAGCCAAATGATGAAAATGTGAATGAACTGATCCCAGGTGTAGAAGGCCGTGTTGTCCGGCCAGCCGCGGTTGACCATCGTCACCCGGAACCAATCCTCCACGAAATGGAGAATCGTGATGATGACGAGGCACACCCAACCCGTGAGGGGAATCCCGAAGGGGCTCACCCATACGTCCCCAAGGAAAGGCCAGAGCAGGGGAATATAGCACGCCGGATGGGTGAAGACATGGACGAAAAGCCCCAAATAACTCCGCCTCTTCCAATCCGCAATAAAATTGGTCTGGAAAGTGAAGTCGGCCAGAAGGTGCCCGAATAAAAGTCGAAAGAATATTTCCATTCGCTGGAAGGATACAAGATGAACTATGCTAAAACAAGATCATCGTACATGTGATTTCTGACACATTTGACGACACAAATTAAGGGTTGGGGGAGTCGCAGCGGCACCGTTTTTCCGGCGTCGACAGAGGGGTGAAACCCTCCTCCTCGCCCCGAAATAACTTCTGATAAACACAACCTTCCCGATCGCCCCGCATCCACAAATCCACCCGGCCGTCCCCGTTAAAATCCAACAGTCCCTCAAGCTCGATGTGCCCGGATCCTTTCTTGATATCGACCGGTTCTGAAAGGATGAGCTCCATATGCTCTCCTTTCTTCCCATAGAGGAGGGCATTGGGAAGCCCGTCGTCCTCCGGGCCGACGTTCTGCCTTTTCAGTTCGATGAGCTCCTGGCAATTCGGCTGATCCACCGCGTAAACGGTGATCTTATAATCGTCCAGAAATGTGACTTCTTCTTCCTCGAGCAATTTCTTGTGCTCCCGACCCAATGTCCCGCGCGGCAGATCGTCAACGGATTTAAACATGTTGGCCCCCTCTTTCAAGTCGGGCGGCGCGGTAAAAAAGATCGGCTCCTCCGGCAACCGTTCCTTGATGTTCAACCAAAGGGCATAGGGGGCCTTGTCCTGGCAGCGCTGGCCTTCCTTTCGAACCGCAAAATCCCGGATCACCGCGAGCTTCTGCCAGCCCTTGCCGACGGCCAGAAGCGTATCCCCCGGCCTCACCAGGCAGCTTCGCTCCAAAACCTCCCGAACCCGCGGCAGGTGCCAATTGAGCACGGTTTCTTTTTCGTCTTTATCGCCCCGCGACATCTCCACGATCTCGTCATATTCCATGGGTTCGCACAGGCCGACAGAAACCCCTTGCACGGTCATGGGAGAAATGACCTCAACTCCCTGGGCATCGCCGAAAAGAGTGATCTCCGGGAGTTCCGCGGGCTCCTCTGCCCAGGCGCTTTCCTCTTTCTGCTCTTCCTTTATCAAGGAATCAAGTTCATCGGCAAAGGATGACGGGACAGTGAATAAAAAAACGCCAGCCATCGTTATGATGTCAAACCGGAAATGGGCCTTCATCTCAAAATCCTCCCGAAAACGTCACTTATGTGAACATTTGTCGCCGCCTGAAGGCAATGGGTTTGTTATGATTTTACCATGGACGTCATCCGGGATATCCGAACGAAACCTCTCGACGTGCGACTGCACGACCCCTTCGTGACGGCGCTCGGCCGAAAAACGATTTCCAAGAACCTTACCCTCAACGTGATCACCCGCTCCGGCCTCGTGGGGCAGGGCGAAGCCTCCGCCTCCCTCGCCCTCCCTCAGGAAACGAGAGCAGCCATGGCGGATTGGATGGGCCGCGTTAAAGCGCAACTCATCGGCCTTGGCATCAAGGATCTTAAACGCCGATTCCGGCTGAAACATTTCCTACAAAAACCGGATCTCCGCCACCCCACGGCCCTCGGCGCCCTGGAATCGGCACTCCTCGATCTCATGGCAAAAGCGGAGGATAAATCCCCGGCCTCTTATTTCGGAAACAAAACGGCTCCTGTTCAAACCGACATCACCCTCTCCGCGTGGGACCAAAACGAGACGCTGCGCATCGCAAAACACAACCATCGAATTGGCTTCCGGCGATTCAAGATCAAAGTGGGCCGCGCCGCGATCGAAGCCGATCTGGAACGGATAAACACTCTCTCCCATCGTTTCCCTGATTGTGAATTGTGGATTGACGCCAATCAAGGTTTTGACGAACGCCGTGCCCTAAAATTTATTGAGACCGCCAAAGGAGCCCGGTGGAAGATCAAAGGCCTGGAACAGCCCACCCCCAAAAAAGATTTCGATCTCCTCCGCCGGATCCGACGGAAGAGCCCCTTTCCTGTTTATGCGGACGAGTCGGCGGGCACGTTGGCGGACGTCAAAAGACTCACATCCATCGACGCGGTTGACGGATTTGTCATCAAGATTGCCAAAAGCGGGCTTCTCCAGGCGATCGAGATGGTGCGATGGGCTCGAGCCCGCCGGAAAAAGACGATGATCAGCTGCATGGCGGAATCCGCCAGGGGGTTGGCCGTCAGCGTCCAATGGGCCATCGGAGATGGGAAATTTGACTGGGTGGATTTGGATTCCTACGCTTTAACGAAAACGAAAGTGCCCGCGGACTTTTACCGAACGGATGGGCCCTGGCTCAGCCTGGCTTGAATCGTCATCCCGCGGGAAACGTCATCCCATGGGAATCGTCATCCCGGCGAAAGCCGGGAGCCAGGACGTGAACACCGGACTGGATCCCGGCTTTCGCCGGGATGACGGAGTCTTCAGGAACGACAAGGGCAGATTGTAAGACATCGCTCACCTGCTCCAATGTCTCGGCCTTCTGCAGCCGATCCCGCCACGTTGCAGCGAAGGGGAGGCCCGCCAGGTACCACATGCCCATCCGCCGCATATGGAGCACCGCTCGTCGTTCTCCCTCAAACTTGGCTTCCAGTTCCAAATGTTCCAGAGCGGCGTCCAAACGGTCTTTAGCCGTCGGCGCCGGAGGTTTCCCGCCGCCAAGAAGCTCGGCCTTGATGGCCGAATAAATCCAAGGGTTTCCCAAACCGCCTCGTCCCACCATCACCCCGTCACAACCGCTCTCCTCTTTAAATCGCCAGGCATCATCGGCGGAAAAAATGCCGCCATTGCCTAGCACCGGAATCCGCACCGCCTTTTTCACCCGGGCCACAATGTCCCAATCCGCCGCTCCCGCATAAAACTGCGCTCGCAGCCGCCCGTGCACGGTGACGGCGGCTATCCCGCACGCCTCGGCGATTTGTGCGATCTCTATGGCTTGCTTCCCGGAGGGGTCGTCAAATCCCTTCCGGATCTTGATGGTGACGGGCATCTTTTTCACCGACTTCATCACTTTTTTGAAGATGGCCTCGGCCCTCCTGGGCTCTTTGAGAAGAGCCGCGCCCCCTCCCTGAGCGGTGATCTTTCTCACCGGGCAGCCGAGATTCAAATCCAGAACGGAAAATCCCATCTCCGACATCCGCGCGGCCGCCTCCGCCATGACCCCCGGGTCCGATCCCACCAACTGGACGCCGAGCGGCCCCTCCTCCGGCACCGTCTTCATGAGTTCCGTCGTCTCCGGGCTATCATAGACAAGGCCGTTGGCGGAAATCATTTCCAGGAAGGCAAACTCGAGTCCCCGCCGGCGGGCCACCAACCGAAACGCCAAATCCGTGCACCCCGCCATCGGCGACTGAACAACGGGATACTCAAGTTTGCGTGTGATCGGATCAATCATGGTGCTTTTCGAGAGGACTCACACTATCGAACCCGGCCCAACACGGAAAGGACCCATGTGCGATACCGCTCCAGGTTCTTCCACAAGCTCTCAATGTCGCCCTTTCGGGGCTCTTCGCTGGTGTAGGCAATGAGATTCTTTTGCGCGATGATTCTTCCCAAATGATTGAGCGCTTGTTGGGCGGAAGCGTCATGAACGATCTTTTCTTTGATGAGGTCAATCACAGCACGGTGGTCGCTGCCCTGGCTCTTAACGCCGCCGAGCTTGATCGTAACGGCATCCGCGTACGAAATGGCGGCATGAACGATGAGGAGCCCCGCGGCATTCCATCGTTCCTGATCCTTCTCGGCGCCGGCGGCGACATAGAAGTTGTCCGCCTTTTTTAGATGGTCGAGATACCGTTCTCGGTCGATGGAAACCCGCTTATTCACCGGCTCGCTCCAATGACTTGAGAGAGCCTTCGCGCCGATAGATCCACGCCTTCGGCCAGAATGTTCCGCAACAAGGAATCTCCTTTTTGGGCGCGCCGGCGCGCTTCAGCCAGCGTCATCACCAACGGCGATAAACGGAGGCCGTACTTGACCATGAATTCCGCGCTGTTATGCGTGGCCCGATCGATTGCCTTCAACTTGCTGTCGTTCGGGACGACGATCAAGACGTCCATGTCGCTATCCATGGAATCCTGGCCCCGCGCCACGCTCCCGTAAAGGGTCACCGCCAACGCGCCGGCGAAAGCGTCCACAATCTCCTTTCGGACCGTGTCCAACAAATCCCGCTCTTTCCGAAACAAGGGAAGCAGAAGTTCACGAATGAGATAATTGTCGAAATTTAGGGCCACCAGCTGTGTATGCCCCGCCCCGCTCCGCCGAAGGAGGCCCATGGACTCTAAATTCCTCGAGGCCACCGCGCAAGCCTGATGGTTGAGCCGCGCCTCGCGCGCAATCGCCCGACCGCTCATGCCTTCACGACGATGCTGCAGCGCGTGGAGAATAGCGATGTGGCTGGACGCAGAGAAGACGCGGTCGAGGGGATATTGCCAATGTCGGAGATTTCGCATATGTCTATCTTAACAGACAATTGCCTGTTAATCAAGACGCCTAGAAAAGCGGTGCGAACACTAGCGCGGGGCGGGATCGAACCGCCGACCCTGGGCTTATGAGTCCCATGCTCTACCAACTGAGCTACCGCGCCGTGGGGAGAGATTTTACCTAATTTCTCCTTTCGGATTCGGACAAAGATCGAAGCGTGACAAGTCAATGGACGAAAAGAAGTCACAAAGATATACTGCGGGCCTCCAAACATGCTGAGTTTAAGACAAAAATTAGTATTCACCGCCGTTACGCTACTCCTTTTTTCCGTCCTTTCTTATGCCGGCATTTTGATTCACCGATCCTTCTGGCTTTATAACTATCTTAAATCCCACCAGCGCGGATGGAAAGGGAATATCTTTAAATACGACGCTCATATGGGATTTGTTTCCGTTCCCAACTCAACCGGCCAGAGCGTTTTTCCCGTGGGCCCTTTTATTCCGGCCCGATTTGACGAAAACGGCTTCCGCATCCCGGAGGGCGCGTCCCGGAAAACGTCCCGCGCCCGCCCCTTGCTCTTATTTCTCGGTTGCTCTTTCACGTTCGGGGATTCCTGCCTGGCGGAAGAAACCTTCTCTTTTCTCGTAGGAAAAAAATTACAGGAGAACGTCATCAACGCAGGGCTTCCCGGCTACGGCCTTCCTCAAATGCTCCTGAGGGCCCGCGACCTCATCCCGACCTACAAACCCGATGTCGTGGTCGTTCAATTGTCCCCCTGGATCACGAACCGCGGCCTCCTTCCTTTTGCTCCGACCTACTTTGGGCGTCTACCCCAGCCTTTTTTCGTGAAGAAGAAAGACGGCACCCTGGCGCTTCACCCGCCTCTTTTCCGGACGATCCTCTTTGATCCGCCCATGGACAAATACCGGGAAACGAAGAGTGGTCCGCTTGATTTCCTCGCTTTTTGTCGCGAGGTATCCCTCCCGTATTTCATCCACGATCACTTTTACACTCATGTCTATCGCTGGTTTCGTTTCTGGACCTACGATCACTTCACGCTGCCATCCAAGGAGGAAATGATCACCGCCGTTTATTCTGAAATCGCCCAGATCTGCCGAAAGAACAAAGCCAGGATGGTGGTTCTTCGTTTAGGAACAGATGAAAAGTCCCGGGGCGATGTGGAAACCCTCAAGAAAATCTCCGGGTTCCAGATCATTGACGCCGAACGTGTCCTCATGGCCAGAGCCGGCAACAACGAAGCGGAATACAGCCGGCTTTTCAATCACTGGCGGGGAACGCCTCCGGTTCTTGTCGACAGCCACCCCAATCCTGACGCCCACAAAATCATCGCGAGCGAAATTGTGCGAGCGCTAAAGCGTTAAAAATTCTAATCTTCCCACTCCATGGAATTGTTTCTGGTTGTCTTCATCCCGCTTTTTGTGGCGATTGATCCCATTGGAGCCCTCCCTTTATTTCTCGGCCTCACCGAGGGGCTGACCCTCAAGGAAAAAAGGCGCTTGGCACTTCAGGCCGTCATAACCGCCCTCATCATCGGTCTCACCTTCGGCACGGGCGGTGCCCTCGTTTTCCGGCTTCTGGGAATTACCTCGGCGGATTTTAAAATCGGTGGGGGGCTTCTTCTCGTCATCCTTTCTGTCCGAGAGATATTCGGGGCTTCCGCCAAAGAGGCGTCGGGAGCCGCGGCCGACCGGCTGATCGGTGTCGTTCCCATCGGCATCCCTTTGATCGCCGGCCCCGCCATGATCACCACCCTTCTCATTCTTCACGACCAGTATAATTTCCAGCTCATCACGCTGGCCTTGGTCGTGAATCTTCTCATCGCCTGGGTCCTTCTCTACTTCTCGGATTGGATTATCAAGATGACCGGAGAGGTGTTTTCAAAGGTGGTCGCCAAAATCATTGCCATCTTCCTGGCGGCGATCGGCATCATGATGATCCGGCGGGGGCTGGAAGCGTTACTAAGCCGATAATACAAATGGCATCACGTCATTCCCGCGAAAGCCTGCCTCGCCGGCAGGCGGGCGGGAATCCAGGTCGTAAAACCTTCTTTTAATGACATGTTTAAGACCTGGACCCCTGCTTTCGCAGGGGTGACGACATTATGACACAGCCTCTTTCGCGGGAAGGACGATTCGTTTCGGTCGCCTTACTTCTTTTCGCCGACTTGAATAATGCTGCCAAAAGCGGGAAGAACGGGTTCCTTGCCGGCGGAGAGCCGGATCCAATAATCGCCGGGCACGACCTCCGGTTTGACGGTTATTTCCGCCGTGGCCCTCCCGGCATTGACCCACTTAAAAGGTCCCATCACCAAGCCCGGTTCGTCCGCCTCCATCGTCATGCCCTTCACAAAATCTTTGTCGAAATCCCGGCCCAAGAGGACGAGGCTGCTCTTGCCGCCGGGAGTGACCGGCGGGTCCACGTTCAATGACCGGGCCCAATTTTTGGGCACCACCACAAAGGCGTTGGGGGCCTCCCCCACGACCTGATCCCCGCTTAAGACGGAAAAGGAATAGGGCCCCTCTTTGGCATCCGTTGGGATATCGAGTGTCATATCCATGCGACCGGGCGCCAAGACGACAATGGAACTCTGTGCGACGTCAACCCCTTTGACCTTGACCTTCAATATCCCGCCGTCCTGAGGCTGGAAACCGCTTCCTTGAATCATGAACTTGGCCTGGTCCCCGGGCCGGTGATAGCCGTCTTCCGCCGTGATCCGTTGAATGAGCCCAGTGTCGCCGACATTGGGCCTTACCACACGGATGATGCCCGGCCGGTCAAAAATCGTTTTCCCTCCCAGCTTGACCATGAGGCCGTACTCGCCTCCCACGGCCATATTGATGTTGACCGTGGCGTCCACAATGAAAGGAAGGGACGGCATGGGGTCGGTGATGACAATGCCCGGCGTCGACGCCTCGACTGAAAACTTCTTATACATATCCTCCGTCAAATTGGTGAACACACGGAAGCGGCCCGTGCGTCCGGTTTCCCCCATGGCGGTAAAAACGAGATTCAACACCTCGCAGGGACGGATGACGGCGAAGGGGTCCGTCGCCTGGAACACCACCTTCCCCTGAATGAGGACCCGCGGGAAGATGACGCCGGTCGGGGTTTTTTCGTCCACCACCAGTTGGCCTTCAATCTGATTGGGCGTCACCAGGTGAAGATTTTTTACCGCCACGTTTTCATGTCCCGACTCCACGGTGATCATCTGCTCGAACTCTTTCGTAAACCCCGAGCCATTGATATCAAAGTTGACCGTGCTTCCAGGTCCTGTGAGGGAATGCTCGTAATAAACGCGGATAATTTCGATATTCTTCGGGATTAATTCTTCGTGAATTTCAACGGGAGGCGGAGCCATCGGGGGAACAACGGGCGGCACCGCCGCTTCCGGTTTGGGGACGGGTTTCGGAGCAGCCGCCGGTTTTTTCGCCGGTTTCAAAGGCAGGGCCACCGGCGTTGTCGCCGGGACCGGAACCACGGGAACGGTCACGGCCTGCGTCGAAACGGGAACCAGGGGAGCGGTCGTCAGTTGTTGCGCCCGCCGGCGGCGCGCCATCCAAACCCCAAGGACGACCGCCAGAACGACGACAATAACAACCGCGACAAGAACGCGCCGGGCCATTGGTTTATTCACCGATTATTTTGACGACGACTCTTTTCTTCCGCTGACCGTCAAACTCGACATAAAAAATCTGCTCCCACGGCCCTAAATCCAGCTCTCCTTTCGTCACCGGGAGAACCGCCTGATGATGGAGGAGCGTTCTTTTCAGGTGCGCATCCCCATTATCCTCCCCGGTTCGATGATGGCGGTAGTTCGGATTGACCGGAGCCAATTTTTCGATCCACTCCATCATGTCCGCTTTGAGGCCTTCTTCTTCATCATTGACCCAAATCCCCGCCGTGATGTGCATGGCGCTCACCAAACAAAGGCCCTCTTTGATTTTGGATTTCTCCACCATTTCCCCGACCTGCTTGGTGATGTTGATGATGTCTTTCCGGTGCGGCGTGTTGAACCAGATATATGTGGTACCGGTTCTCAAGGGGACACCTTTCCAATAAGCCATTGATATTTAGATATTTTCATGAAAGGTGTCCCCTTGAGAACCGGTACCTAATCTTAATCCTCTTTCGGGGTGACTTCAATACCGCCAGTCACCCGCTTCACGGAGTAATACTCGCCATCCAGTTGATCCATCTGGATCTGAGTGAGGTGGGAGGATAGGGTCTGGCCCAACTGATCCCGCTCGGCGGTCAGTTCCCGAATCTTCCGATCGAGCTGGCCGTAGCGGTCGGCGACCCGATTGATGGATTCTTGCGACGACCCGGCCCCCGAAGCCGACTTTCTCTTGCCGGCGAAGGCGGGACAAATCTGGAGATAATCGCACCACTGGCACTGGCCGCTCTGCTCCGGTTTGGGATCAAACTTGTTGTCGGAGATTCCCCGGGCGGCCTCCACCACCTGTTCCCGCACTTGATGGAGGAGCTCCGGCGGATGAGCCGGCGCCGTCACGGGCGTCAAGGAATTGAGATGGTAGAGGGTGACGGTGTCAACCTCCATGCCCAACAACTGCGCACACGCCATCTGATAAAGGGTGAGCTGCGGGTCGGTCCGAACGCGGGAGCGGTCGAAGGCCTTCCCGGTTTTGTAATCGATCAGAGCAAGCTTCCCTGAGGCGGTTTGGTCGATGCGGTCCACAAACCCGGTGACAGGCACCCCATCGATATCAAACGTGAACTTGTATTCGATTTTAAACACGTTTTTAAAGTCCGCTTGATGCTTGGCATAAAAGGCCCGCAAAATCCGCTCCCCTTCCTGATAGAACCACTTCTCCTGGAGCGGCGAATCATACCCTTCGCGCAGCCAATTGGCTTTATAGGCGGCCAGGAGCTCCTCCAAGAGGGGCAATGGCTCCGGCAGCTTCACCAGTAAAAACTCAAGCCCTGCATGGATGCTTTTCCCGAAAGAAAAGAAAGACCGCGGACGCTCGGGGATTTTGTCCACATACCGAAATTTCCAGCGTTGCGGGCAGGCGCGGTAGGTGGAAACCGAGGAGTGGGATAGAATGCGGCCCTTGTACCAACTGTCTTTCTTGGGGGGCTCGCTTGAAGAGGCCGCCGGGGCGCCGGAGCCGGGCTCACCCTTGACGGGTTCGACACGGCCTTCAAAGGTCAACTGGTTCATTTCTTGCTCTCATCCACCGAAAAATCGGGATAATCGACCCGCTTGTAGGAAAGAAGCTCGGTGACGCGCTTCTCTTCCCCTTTGACAGACACGGTGGTGAGGACGCGCCCCACGCCCGGCGCATAATACTCGTTGGTGGCGGCGGAGGATATGCCTTCGATCACGGACTGAACTTGAAGACAGTCCAAAAATTCCCCCGCGGCCACCTTGACCTTGGCTTCGACATCCTTCACCTCGTAAATAAAAACCTTCTTGTCGCTCACGGTTCTCCACTGGTTGCCGAGACGAAGCGGCCACCTCATAATCGCTTTGGAACGGGGATCGTCCTCCGACGGGAACTCCAACAACTCGCCTTCGACTTTTTTATAAACCAAGCGGGTCTCATACGATTTGCGATCCCCCGCGTAAAATGACTTCACCAAAATCCCCGCCTCCGAAGGCAGCCATCGCTTGCCGCCCCGGAGCGGCTCGCAGACGATCTCGATGCGGGCGTTTTTGCCTTTCGTGTCCGAGTCGCCTTCGGTCCAGCTCCAGCCGGCCAGAAGAGGGAAATAATCGGGGCAGCTGTTGATCTGCAGGACCGCCGCCCGCGCCCAGGGGTCTGATTGGGGATACATCGCCATCACCCGCTCGTAAAAGGTCCTAGCCATGTAGCAATCGTTAATCTGCTTCTGCGCGACCCAACCCGCCCGGAAAAGGGCCTCCGGCGCCAGCTCATGCTTGGGGTAGCTGGCCACAAACTCCTGGTACTTTTCCCAGGCTTGATAAAACTTGCCCTTTTTCTCCAGTTTCCTGGCCGAATTAAATTCCATCTTCGGCCCGCAACCGACGCCAAGGGACAAAACGACCAGACAACCCAACGCCCCAACAAACGCGCGCTTAATATTTAAAGAATTCATTAATAGCATCCCACTTTTTGCGGCACCAAATGACAGCAATCAAAGCGCCGGAGGAATCAATCAAAACATCGACCACCGAGGGCCCGCGCCCGGGTACGTACGCCTGGTGGATTTCATCCGAAGCGGCATAAAGAACGGCTCCAAAGAGGCTCCATAATAGCACGTTCGGACGAACCGAGGTGGGCCAAGTTTTCCGTCCAGCCCGGACCAAAAATAACGCCAAAACGGCGTACTCAAACATATGGGCGCCCTTACGCAGGAGGAGGTCCCACAGACCCCAGCCTGTGGTGAGCCGGGGCACGCTGGAGAGGTAAAAAATAAGCCCGGCCCAGAGAAGAACCGGCCCCCAGGATGATAGCCATATCATTGATCGAGAATTATTTCCGATCGGTTTGCCCTCCTTTGGCGCCTGGCTCTTTCAAACCCGTCACCTCAAAAAGGTGAAACCTCTCCCATGGCCCGAAAGAAATCGTAAAAGGCAGGGCCCCCCAAACAGACGCATAAAAACCCGCCGATCCCTGGTAGTCCATGACCTTGATGGGGAATCTCGTCGGATATTCAAACTGAGCGAGCTCTTTTAAATAAACCGGGCGCCGGTCGAACCATTTGAGGGGCATGGTCACTTCGTTTCCGATGATCTGATCTCCGATTTGGAACCTCGTTTCCGGAAAGCAGGCCGCCCACCCGTGATGCATCAAATAGCTCATCGTGAAGGAATCCCCCAAATAGAAATGGCGATCCCCCCCGGAAAATCCCCGCGCCTTCAGATCCCCCACCAGCAAACGGGAGGCGGCTGCTTGCTTGTAATCGGCGTAGCCAATCCCGAGAGTTAAAAGGAAGGTCACGCCGATGGCGCCTTTTAATACCCGGGGCGACACCCGGGGCCAGCGCCAATCCACCAACCGCGACAAAAGAAAGATAAGAGCGGGCGTCACAATCACATAATACCGCACGGCCACCCAATCCATCACCGCGTACATCATGCCGGCATAACCCAAAAACCAAAGGAATAAAAAATGATCCCGCGGGTAAACCCAATCCTTCCATCGGGCCATGAGAAGCCCGACAAAAATAAAACTGGTCACGATCCAAAGCCCAAGAAGCTGCCCCTGGATAAAATTAAATCCGCCGATCCGGCTGGAAAAGATCTGCCCAACTGTAAAAACCGTCAAGGCGGCGATGAGGGAACGCCTTAAGCCCAGAAGCCCCCATGCCAATAAGAGGGCCAGCGAAGATCCCGATAAGAAGATAAAAAACTCGAGCCCTTTGGCCCAGCCGGCGGACCGGACCATTCGCGAGGACGCGGCAAATATATGAGGGCTCCCATAGAGATGCTTTGTGTAGAGACTATAAATAAGGAGAAAGGATAACCCAATCGCCCACGGGACGATCGCGATCCCTTTTCGGGGCAACCTCTTCCAATACAATAGCACTAAAAATCCTGTCACCGGCAGGATGAGGAGGGCGGTGTACTTGGACAAAATGGCGCACCCCATAAAAATTCCGCTGGCAACAAGAATGGGGATCGAATCTTTCTCCATCCCCCGCAAAAATAAGTAAAGAGCCCCGAAGAAAAACATCCCCATCGTGGAATCGATGAGAAGGCTGTGCGCGGACAACCAGTGGACGGGCGTCACGAGGACCAAGAGCGTCACCAAAAAAGGATACGTCGTCCACCGCCGCGCCAGCTCAAAGATAAAAAGGGCCGCCAGGCAGCTCAACAGCACGCAACCCAACCGCAAGAACCCCTCCCGCGTTCCGCCGATCTTAATAAGGCCTGCCAGATAGTAATGGTGAAGGAGCGGATTCACCATCCGCACGAAGCCGTCCTCTTCCCACCCGCGGTTCTGAAGGCCGGCGTCATCGGCCCGGAAATGGTAGGGGAGGGTGGGATGGTCCTTCAACCAGGAGGCGATCTCCACAAAATAGTGATCGTCGACAAAGAACGCCCGGTTGAGGAATGGAAGGGATAAAAAGAGGGGCACCAAAAAAAGAATGATTCGCTGACGAAGGACGTCATCCCGACGAAAGTCGTCATCCCGACGAAAGTCGGGATCCAGGCCGTTAACTTTCATTTAGAGTCCGTTTTACGACCTGGACCGTGTCACGTAACGGTCCCGTCGATTATTTTAATCATAGAAACGGGATTCCGGCTTTCGCCGGAATGACGGGCATTAAGGTAAAGGGATCTCCAACATTAAGCCCGGTCTTTTTGGCGGCGTTTCCATCGCGCTGGGAGATCTCGACAAAGCCTGCCGACCCGGCGATCGCCAACAGCCGGCCCGTCGGAACGCTGTTGTAAGTGGAAGCCAGCCCTTTGATCACGCCCGCCTTCTTGCCGAGCCGTATTTCAATCCGCCCTTTCTCCGCCACAGGGGATAGGTCCTTGTTCCGAATGTTCGTGATGAGGTTTCCAAAATGATCCACGGCCAGAATTTCTCCGGTCCACCGGCGACCGGTTTTTTTTACGGACGGAAACGGAAGCCGGGCCCAGTCGTCGACCTTCGAACCCCAGGAGGTCGGCTTCTCTCCTTTAAGGAAACGTCCCGCCAGAGGCGCAAACACGTCCCGCCCGTGAAAGGTGCGGCTTAAACTTTCCCCCGAGGTCAGCGCCTTTGACACCGCCAAGACCAACTCCGGCTTCTCCTCCTCCAAAACCCATGAAAGAAGGCCGTTGTCCGGCGCCAGAAAATGCCATCCACCGGCTTCGGTATAGAGGATGCGCCGGTTGGACCCGACCCCCGGATCCACCACGGAAAGAAAAAGGGTTCCTTTCGGAAAATAGCGATAGGCCGCCAAAAGTTGAAACGCCGCCGACCGCACATCCTGGGGCGCAATCCCGTGGGTGAGATCCACGAACCGGGCCTCCGGCGCAATCGAAAGGATCACTCCTTTCATCACGCCGACATAACCATCCGAAGACCCGAAATCCGTCAACAAACACACCAAAGCCATCGACATCACCCCAATTTCTCTGACAACCACACGCGGACTTTCTCTTTAACTTCGAGAAAGTTGTCGCGGTCAAGCTTTAATAAAAGAGTATCGGACAATTTTTTGATCTGGGAGGTGAAAGGCTCCGCTTTCAGGCGGATGGTCGCCAAAAGAGGCGTGGGGCGGATCAGGGCAGCCGCAATCGTTTCGCAAAAAAGAGGCGACATCATCTCCATCGTTCCGATTTCATCGACCACCACCACGCGGCTCACCTTCAATGCCTCTTCAACCGCCTTAACCCCCATCTTATCCAGCACGTTCAAATCGATGCCGTATTTATTGAGGCGCACCTTGCTCCCCAG
>JAJAPZ010000014.1 GCA_020523905.1 Candidatus Obscuribacterium magneticum | reverse complement strand
TAGGTTGCGGACCAAGCGGTCCACCCCTTTTTTGTACTTCACCATATTGATCCGGGGGCCGATCACGCCGGTGGAGGCCACCCAGACATCCTCCGGAGAGACGCCCAATCGCTTGGCGACCCATTCGGTTGATTGCCGGGCATCCTCAAAACCGGCTTTCCCCGTGGCGGCGTTGGCGCTTCCGGAATTGACCACAATGGCCCGCACACGACCGCGATGAGCTAGAAGGCGTTCCTGGGTCAGAAGGAGCGGAGCCGCCTTGACTTGATTGCTGGTGAAAAGCGCCGCCCCGTGGGCGGGCAGGTGAGAGACAAAAAGGGCCATGTCCTTTTTGTTCTTCTTTTGGGAAAGGCCGGCCGACAAACCGGTCGCCGAAAAGCCGAGAGGCCAATGGGAAACGTTCACGGTTTATCAATACCTAATCGTCAACGTAAGGGGATTCCTCCCGCCGTCCGTTGTGGCGACGGGGCCGACCGCCGCGGAAAAAGCGCTGGAACCGCCCGCGCCGCTTCGTCCGATCCTTCATCCGTTTCCGGCAACGGGGACAGCGTTTGGGATCGGTGAATCCTTTGGAGCGGAAAAAGTGCTGCTCCCCTTCATCAAAGACAAACTCGGTGTTGCAATCGATACAACGCAACAAGCGATCCCCCGGCGACCCCTTCGCCGGAGACATTCCGAGACCAAATAGACGCTTTAAGACAGACCATAAACCCATAGACGACTCCTTTCCGATGACCCGGGATCACAGCAAACCCTCCGTTTCAGGGCGACGCAGACAAAGATTCATATTCTGTAAGGCCTGTCCCGCGGCCCCTTTGACAAGGTTGTCAATGGCCGACAGGACAATGACGCGTTTCATGCGGACATCCTGAGCGATCCCGATATCACAATAATTGGTGTTGAGGACATTCTTCGTTTGCGGGAGCTCGCCCTCGGGGAGAAGGCGGACAAAAGGCTCCCCCGTGGCGGCCTCCAAAAATACGGCGCGAAGATCCCGCTTATTCATCGACTTTTTCAGTGTGGCATAGATGACCGACAAGATCCCCCGATTCATGGGGACAAGATGAGGAACAAAGGTCACCCGCGCAGATAAACGGGTGACTTTCTTAATGACCTGCTCAATCTCCGGTTGATGGCGGTGAACCGCCACCGCATAGGCTTGAAGGTTCTCATTGGCTTCACAATACATATATTGGGACGTCACTTTCTTTCCCGCCCCCGATACGCCGGATTTGGCATCCACGATGACGCTATCGGTCTCAATCAAGCGGTGCTTGAGAAGGGGCAGGACCGCCAAAAGAGTCGCCGTGGCGTAACAGCCGGGGTTGGCAATCAGAGATGCCTGCCGGATCTCGGCACGGAAATATTCCGGCAATCCATAAACGGCTTTGGCGATGAAACCCGGCGCCGGATGCGTGACCTTATACCAGGTCTTATACAGGTGAGCGGTGGGCAACCGGAAATCAGCCGACAGATCAATGACCTTGAGTCCCGCTTTCAGGAACTGGACAATCGGTTTAACCCCGACCGCGGCCGGATAGCAGGAAAAGACCACGTCGGAATCCCGACTTATCTTTTTGACATCCAGATTTTCAAACCGCCGGCGGACGCGCCCGCGCAAAGACGGATGAAGGGCGGCGATATCCTCGCCGCCGGAGGATTCGGAGGTCAGATGCTGCAGTTTTATATTGGGCCGGTTAGTCAGGAGGCGAATCAACTCGCCGCCGGAATAACCACTGGCTCCCAAAATTGATACGCGAATCAAAGTATGTTTCTCCTCTATTCAATGACCTTTCTCTCCTCCGGAGGTCCGATCACCAGGACCACTTCGCCTTTGACCTCCCGGCCGGCCATCCGTTCCATCAGTTCATCGGCCCGCCCGCGGAGGAATTCTTCATACACCTTCGTCAATTCCCTGGCGATCACGACACGCAAGGCCGGATCTATTTTAGCAATCCATTGCAGTGTTCCCATCACCCGAAAGGGCGACTCAAAAACAACGACGTTTCTACCTAATCCGAGCGCCTCCCGCAATACGCGCTCCGCCCGCCCCGCCCGACGGGGAAGAAATCCTAAAAAAACAAAGCCTTCTCCCGGAAGACCGGCGGCGCTTAAGGCCGCGAGGACGGCGCTGGGACCTGGGAGAGGGACCACCGTTCGCTGGGCCCGAAGGGCGTCCTCCACCAAACGCCGGCCCGGATCGGAAATGGTCGGGGTCCCGGAATCCGAAACGAGCGCCACCGATTGCCCCGTTTCTAAGAGGCGCAGAATCTCCCTACTGGCTTTTGCATGCGTATGCTCGTCATAACGCATCAAGGGTTTCTTTATCTGGAGATGCCGCAAAAGAATCTCTGTCCGCCGCGTATCTTCGCAGGCGACGACTTGGACGGTTTTCAGGGTCTCGATGGCCCGGAGGGTGATGTCCGACAGGTTTCCAATCGGCGTGGGGACAAGGTAAAGAATTCCGCTCATTTAGGAAGATTACCAAATCGTCATTCCCGCGGCGTAGCCGGTCTTCCGTCATTCCGGCAAAAGCCGGAATCCAGGACGTGAACACCGGAATGGATTCCGGCTTTCGCCGGAATGACGCGGTATCATCACCCGTCCTTTTCGATGGCGGCCAAAAAGGCGTCGACCACCTTGGGATCAAATTGCGTGCCGGCGCCCCTCTTGATTTCTTGCACGGCCTCTTCTCTTGTCAACGACTTCCGCCATGGCCGGTCGCACGTCATGGCTCCCCAGGCATCTAAAATCGCCACGATCCGAGCCCCGAGCGGAATCTCCTCCCCGCTTAAGCCCTCGGGATACCCTTTCCCATTAAACCACTCCTGATGATACAGGACCATGGGAGCCACGGGAGCCAGGAGAGACACCGGAGCCAAAATTTTATGCCCCAGTTCGGGATGCTTTTTCACGATCTCAAACTCCTGGGGGGTGAGCTTCCCCGGCTTTTTCAACACCTGCTCGTCGATGGCAATCTTCCCGATGTCATGGAGAAGCGCCGCAAATTCCAGGTAATAAATAAATTCATCGGGAAGCTCCAATTCCCGGGCGATCGCCTGCGCCAGGCGCCGGGCTCTACGCGTCTGGCCCTCTTTGGAGGCGTCTTTTGAATCCAGGATGTCCGCCAGCGTCTGCACCAACTCCAGGTAAAACTTTTCCCGGTTTTCAACCATGTCCCGGTTTTCAAGGGTCAAGGCCAACTGCCGAAAAAAGAGATGGACCAAATCCGCTTCCCGCTGCGTGATACTGTCCTGGCCTTTACGAACGAACTGGAAAACGCCCAAGGGCCGGCCGCTGACAAGAAAAGGGACCGACAGCCGGCTTTCACCGGCGCTGCCCTGCGGCGACGAGATGATGACGGGCAACCGCGTTTTTAAAGCCGTCTTCAACTCATAAACATCCTTCGAGGCCTGTGGAAGCTCCTTCCGGGACAAATTCCCCGACTCACGGATGCTATCAATGGCAAAATCGTCACTGTTTTCAACATATTTCCAGAAAACAGCGAGCTGACCGTGAACCATCGACTGTGCTTCCTCAAGACATATGACCTTCCACGTTTCGGAGAGTTTTGAACTCATCAGGATGCTCTGCAGGCTCGGCAAGGCCCGCATGAGAATGCTTGTCTGGGAGACTTGTTGGTCAAGCCGTTTCTGGCTGATTTCAAGGGCTGATTTATAAGCGACCATCTGGCGGACCTGCCCCCGCCACAGCCACCAAAAGCCAAGGCCCAGGAAAAATCCAACGACCGCGATTGAAATCAATACGGGGGTCATAAAATCCACCCTAAATTTAGACTCAAAATAAAAATAATTCAAGGCAAGAAATAGGTTTTATGTTTCCCTTGAAACGCCTCATTATAAGGACAATCCTTATTATTGCTATGAGTCTGTCCTTATCGGAATCAACCCACGTCTCGGTCGGTCACGGCCATCAAGCGGACGCCTTCCAGTGCGGGCGGGAGGCGGCGCAAATGGCCAAAGGACAACTCCATCAAGGTCCCATCGGCCTCGCACTGGTCCTTGGTTCCGACAATTTCCAGTTCCAAAATCTCGTGGAAGGCGTCCGACTCGTCACAGGCGAGGAAAAACTCATTGGCATTCCCTTTCAACGTGTTTTTACAAGCGAATTTCTTTCGCCGGATTCCTCATTCGTGGTGCTGATTCAATCATCGGAAATCCTTTTCACCTTGGCCTCGGCACCTCTCGAAGGCGACAATGTCTTGGCCGCGATCACCTCCCTCTCGACACAACTGAGAAACAGCCGGGGAAACCTTCACCGCGAGTACGATCACCGGGGTCTTGTTTTTTTCGATAACACGGAATCAAAAAAAATATTGGAACCCTCACGGCGGATGGCGGCCGACATCGGTCTCGACTCATGGGTGGTCGGGCTCGCGCTCCGGTCTCAACAAAAGGCCAGCCTGGTCTGCAAGGACAACGTCCTCCCCCGAGGATTTGCCGCCATTGAATGCCTATCGTCTCCAGCCTGGGGCTTAAGCGAGGTCCACGTCTCGGCGTTCAAGGGTCAACCGGATGTCACCAAAGAAGCGGTCAAAGCGGTCCTCCGCGACGCCCTCTCCCAAATGGAGGGCGCCTCGCCGGCGTTTGGATTTCTATCGTTTAACACACCGCTTGACACGGTTCCTCCGGAACAGTTGAAAGAAATTTTAGTCTCAGCCAAGCCTCTTGTGGGGGACACCCCGCTCATCGGGATCCAAACCTCGGATCGCTATTTCCGCAACGAATCGGGTTATCTTATTTCCACAGGAGAAGAATCTGTCGCGGCCCTTTTGGCCCCGAAATAGAAGAAGGATTAACTACATAGGTTCTCGCTGAAGGCAACGTCATACCGGCTTTCGCCGGAATGACGATTCGGGTGAGCACAGAAACCGGCACGAAAAGGGAGGGGGGAGAGTGAAACTGGCAACAGCCACAACAAACGGTGACCTGACTAACGGTGTCGATATCACAGTGGCCTCCGACGTCCTAAAAAAGCTCGATCACCAGGGGATCCTCCTGGATGCCGAGGCCTTCGGCCGGCTCCGCCGGGAATTGATCTGGACCATCGGCGAAACACGGGCGCAAGGCCTTTGGGCCCGGTTCGGATTTTCCTGCGGCCAGGCGGACGCCATGAATCCCCTTCTGACATATCCTTCCCTGCACGGCATCGCCGCCCTCCAAAAATACACGCCCGACCCGACCCGCGGCGAATTCACCCTTGAAACCGTGGACTCCTGCGAAGCCACGGAGGTCAAACGTTTCTTCCCGGTCAAGGCCAAAACGAGTCAATGCTGGATGCTGGCCGGTTACCTCACCGGTTTCTACAGCGGCCACTTCAACCATACCATCTATTTTCTGGAAACACAGTGCGTGGCCAAAGGCGACGAGCGGTGCCAATTCATCGGGAAAAGAAGCCGGGACTGGTCCGACGAAGCCGAAAGCGTATTGATCGGGCTTTTTGAGGAGGACAACATGGCCCGGGAACTGGCGGACGTCTGCGACCAGCTCTCCCAAACAAAAAACCGCTACCAGAATCTCTTTGAATATTCAAGCGTTCCCCTCCTCATCGTCGATCCGGACACAGGCCAATATCTTGACGCCAACATCGCCGCGGAGGAACTCACCGGTTACACGAGAGAAGACCTGTTAAACATGAACGTGTTTGATTTAAGGCCCTCCACAGACCACCAGGTTGTCATCGATTATTTAAAGCAACTTAAGACGACCGAAAAGGTGGACGATCACGAATTCACGATCGTCCGTAAAGACGGCGCTCTCCGATCTGTTTTGATTTCATCGAAACTCCTGTCCTTCGGCGGCCGGCGCGCCATTCAAAGCGCGATCCGGGACATCACCGACCTCAAAACCTCGGAGCGCAAAGAGAAGGACCTGCTGGAACAACTGAACCGCAGCGAACGGCTCTCGAGCATCGGCCGCCTCGCCGCCAGCGTCGCCCACGAGCTGAAAAACCCGCTGGGCGCCATCAAAAACGCCATTTACTACGTTCGGGACGCCCTCACCAACAATCCCCTCCTCGAATCCGACCCCCATTTAAAGGAAATCCTCAAACTGGCCGAAGGGGAAGTGGACAGCTCCGTCACGATTATCGGCGAACTTCTGGACTTCTCCCGCGTCGTCCAGATCGTCCCCCGCAGAACGATCGTCAACGAACTTCTCGAACAGCTGCCCAGCATCATCAAGATCCCGGACAATGTTGAGCTTCAATTTGACCTGGATCCCACCCTGCCCTCGGCCCGGGTGGATCCGGACCGGCTCACCCAGGTTTTTTGCAACATCGCCAATAACGCCATCCAAGCCATGCCCAAGGGCGGCAAGCTGAAAATCATCTCGCGCTATGAGGTTGGATCGGCGGGCAAGGAAAAGCCAAGCGAAGAACTGATTGCCGTCGGGATTGAAGACTCAGGGGTGGGAATTGAAACCTGGCATCTTCCAAAGATTTTCGAGCCCCTCTTTACCACGAAAGCGCGGGGAACGGGGCTTGGGTTAGCCATCAGCAACAACATTGTGGAAAAACACGGCGGTGCCATCCTGGTCACAAGCCAACCGGGCAAGGGTTCCTGCTTTACGGTTAAACTCCCCTTGCACCCCCCGGACGAAAAGGAGGAAAGCCCCCATGCCCCTCAATAAAATACTTTTGGCCGATGACAACAACGGCCAGCGATTGACTTTGGAAGGCATCCTAAAAAAATCGGGATACGCGTTAAGAAGCGTGGATTGCGGCCAAGCCGCCCTTTCCGCCGCCAAAGAGGAAGAATTCGCCGCCGCCCTCTTAGACATCAAGATGCCCGACATCACAGGCATCGATGTTCTCAAAGAGCTCAAAATCCAATTTCCAGAAATGAGTGTCATTATGATGACGGGGTATTCCGAATCCGACTACGCCATTCAAGCGCTTAACTCCGGGGCATCGGCCTACGTCCTTAAACCCATCAACATCGAACAGATCAAATGCCTCCTCAACCAGGCCATTGAACACCAAAGGCTCCTGGAAGAAAACCGGGCCATGGCCGCCGCCCTTCGCGAATGGAGCTCGATGCTGGAGGAAAAGGTGAAAGCCCGGACGGAACAGCTGGCCGCCGCCCACCGGCACACCATCAGCCTGTATGAGGAACTCAAGAAAAATTTCGAATCCACCATGGAAGTTTTGGCCATCGCGATCGACCAACGCGATCCTTTGACCTACAGCCATTCTTTCCGCATGACGCAATACGCTCAGGAAATCGGAAAAACGATGAATTTCAGCAACCAAGACTTGGAGAAGCTCCGCTATGCCGGCCTCATGCACGACTTGGGGAAAATCGAACTGGAAGTGGACATTCTCTGTAAAGAAGGATCATTGACGCCGGAAGAGTACAGGGAAATTCAAAGCCATGCGAAGGGAACCTATTCGCTCCTCTCAAAATTCGCTTTCCGCGCCGCCCTGGCGGACGTTCCCCTCATCGCCTCGAGCCACCACGAACGCTTCGATGGAAAAGGCTACCCCCGCGGCCTCAAAGGGGAGGAAATTTCCCTCTTGGGCCGCGTTCTTTGTGTGGCCGACGTGCTGGACGCCATCACCTCACGGCGCCACTACCGCACGGCCATGTCTATCCGGGACGTCCTAGCCATCATGAAAAGGGAGGCCGGCGGGCAGTTTGATCCCGCGTGCGTGAACGCCCTCTTCAAGATACCGGTCACGAATTTCGTCAGCATTCACGTGTCCGATTACCTCAATAAGCTGGATCCACTTCCTTTGGTGGAAATGTCCCCCTATTCGATGGAAGATCTGCTGCGGGCCAGCCAGGCAACCCACCCCACACCGGAACAGCTGGCCCTCGTGCAAAATTTCTACCGTTATTACCAAGGCCCCATCCCCGACAATTACGAAGGGAAAATCACGCCCGCCCCGAAGTTTGGTGGCGAAACCCCCAAGACAAACTGATATTATTGCTGAATGGCGATTCAATTCACGCTGGTTCTCATCAAGCCCGATGCGATCAAACGGTCCTTGATGGGACGGGTGCTCACGAAGCTGGAAGAAGCAAAACTCAATCTGATCGCAGCCCGTTTAACAAAAGTGTCCCCTGAACTGGCGGCGGAACATTACGCGCAACATTATGGAAAACCCTTTTACAATCAACTCATGGACTATATCACAGGAAAAATCCACGGGGCTCCTCACGACAAGGTTCTGGCGCTGGTTTACGAAGGGGAGAATGCCATCCAATCCATCCGCCATTTATGCGGCGACACAAATCCGGAAAAAGCCCAATCGAATACGATCCGGGGCATGTTTGGCCGGATCATGACCACCGGGCTCATGGAAAACGTCGTTCACGCCTCCGCGACCCCCCCCGAAGCGGAAAGAGAAATAAAGTTGTGGTTCAAGCCGGATGAGATCACCCGCGACATTTTCCCCACCAAGATTGTTAACGGCACCCGCGTCTGGGAAAGAATCCCCGCCGTTTCCGAACTGTAAGCGAGGAAGGGGAAGGGGTCAAGTCGCGACATGCGACATTTTTTGTCGCATGTCGCGACTTGACCCCTTCAAAAGACAGGGGCCAGACCCCTAACCTAATCTGACCCCCGTTCACGTGGTGCCAGCCGATAAGCTCGGCTTGCCTGATGGTAGTCAAAGTATAAAACAGGGGGGATTAAGAAATCTTTAAGAACGGGTTAAAAAGCGGCGAAAAATTCTCACGAGAGACGGGTGGATCAGGCCGTTGGTGGCCAGCGTTTCGAAGGGATCGTCAAGATTGTAGGGCCGTCCATGAAAGTCGCTCACCCGGCCGCCGGCCTCTTGAACCAGGAGATAGCCGGCCGCCACATCCCAGGGATTGAGCCGGTATTCCCAAAAGCCATCCGCCCGGCCGCAGGCCACCCACGCCATGTCCTGGGCGGCCGCTCCGAAACGCCGGATGTCGATCCCCCGCTTCATGACCGCCCTCACCAGAGAAAGATAAAGATCCGCATATTTCTCCCGGTCATAGGGGAAGCCTGTAATCAGAAGCGACCGCACGAGTTTTCTTTCTTTCGAGACGTGAATGGGACGGCCGTTCAGGGTGGCTCCTTTGCCTTTGACCGCCAGAAAGAGTTCCTTACGAAAGGGATCGTAAACGCCGCCCGCCCACACGACGCCAGCCCTTTCCACAGCGACGGAAATGCCGGACTGGGGCACCCCGTGAATAAAATTGATCGTCCCATCCAGGGGGTCGATGATCCAGCGGTAATTCAAGGAGGACCGCTTTGCCATCTTTTTCACATTGGAATAGTGGGATTCCTCCGCCAAAAAGACGTGATCGGGAAACCGCTTCCGAATGAGATCCATGATGGCCTTTTCGATGGCGCGGTCGAACTGGGTGACGGGACTCGTCGGCGTTTTGTAGGTGACACGGAGCCCCCCCTGCAACCCCCGTTGCAAGTGGCGCCCGCCGGCCAACAGGGATCCTTTCACGGTTTGAAACAGAGTCGATAAGGAAATGGTCATGGCGGGTCCAACGTCCCCAAACTCTTTTTATGGGAGGCCTTCGCCTTCTCCACGCGAATGACGGAATCCTTGTAAACGTTGATCGTCAGGCCGCCCGTCTTGATGAGGTAGCGTGTCGGCGTTTCCCTCAAAATCTCACCCCTCACTTTCTTCCCGCTGTCCAAGGTGATAACGACCTCTTTAAGCGATTCCTCCGTTCCGAGTGTTTCCCGCAGCGTGTGCTTTTCCGAGGGCGACCTCGCCGCCTTCGGCTTCTTTTCCCATTTGGGAATCCGCCACAATAAGGTCACGGCATGGGTATCCCCCAATTCCCCGTAAGGAATCCAGGCATAATCCAATGAGATCGCGGACAACAAAAACCCCACTCCAAAGCTCGCCCCTGACAGTTTATCGATCTCGTTTCGTTTCGTCGTATAACCCCCTCGGAGGGAGAGGCCCAGCCTTTCCTTGGCGACGGCGTTCCACTCCACGCCACCGGAAAAAACCCCCCCTGATCCCCGGAGGGAGGACCCATCGGCCGTCACGATCAAATGCTTCCCCAAAGAGAGCGCATTGCCAAAGGTGGCTTGCAGGGGCAAAGGATCCTCCTGAGTTATGAAGGAGACCTTCCCGCCGATATTCTTTACCACCACGGCGTGTCGAAGCGGCTTAAAAAAGGGGTTCACAAACAACAGGCCGCCGTCCCCCGCCAAGGCGCTGTACGAAATCTTGTCGATGCGTGATTGCCAGTACTTCCCACTTAAACCCAAACTGAAATTTTTCCCGCCGATGGCAAAACCAAGGGCGCCGAGCTGGTCTGTCGCGTCAAAACTTTCCCCCTTGTTGCCCATGTCGTCATAAGAAGCCATCGCATTGTTGCTCAGCCCGCTGTAACCCAGCCCCAGGGCGAACCACTTCGCCCGCATGGCCAAAGAGGCTTGGTTGTATTGCGTGTCTTCCAATATCGGGTTGTAGGTCAACATGACGGCGGGGCGTCCGGTCTCAATGAGGGCGGCGGGATTCCAATAAAGAGCGTCGGCCCCCGCGGCCGCTGCGGTGTAAGCCTCTCCCATGCCCAGTCCCCGCGCCCCCACACCTAACTTCAAAAAGGCAGCCCCCGTGGTGCCTACATCGGAGGCATAGAGGGGCGCCAACAAGAAAAGGGAAATGAGCGCAGCTGAAATGCCATGGCGAGCGTAACGGAGCCGTCCTGACGTCGTCATACCGGCGCAAGCCGGTATCCAGGCCCTCGTCATTCCGGCGAACGCCGGAATCCAGAATAATGTTAAAGGCATGGATCCCGACTTACGTCGGGATGACGACTCGCGGTGGTCACTTGGATACCGGCTTTCGCCGGTATGACGAGGCATTTGAAGCGACATCCTTTTCATCGGATGATCCCCACGCGTCCCGTTTCCCGATTCCCCTGGGGATCGGTCACCAAATAATAATAGACGCCGCTCGCCACCTTCCCTCCTGAGTCGTTCGTCACAAGCCAAATAATTTGGCCGTCGTCATTGTCGTCGCGAAGGTCGCAAATCGACTGGCCGGAAATGTCGTAGATCCGGACCCGGGATCCCGCCGTTAGAAAATCAAATACCACGCGGGCATGACCCCGATCGGACCGGAAGGGATTGGGGAAGGCGACGATCTTTTTAAGATCCAAGGAAGGAACGTGCTGCAGAACGGCAAAAAAGCTCAAGTGATCAACGGCGGCAGAGACCGTCTTCACTTGGGTGTCGATGATGGAGGGGAGGGGACCCCACCGGCCGGTCGTCGCGTCATACCGGGCCATGGTCAGGGCGCGTTCGTTGTACGGATCACTCAGGTCCGACAATCGGTAGGGCAACGTCACCGTGAAGGCTTTGTTAAAGACAACGGTTGATGGGGTGGACAGAATTTCCATCCCAATGCCCGTGGCCACATAAGGGTCCCGGGTGGCATCCACACTGGGCAAGATCGGACTCCCGTCCAAATCCAGGACCGCCGCCTGATTAAGCGTCCCTTGCGGCCAGGTCACCGACTGGGCCCCTTGGGCCGCATTGACTGTCAACGTATAATCCGCGGCGGGATCGACGCCAAACACCTGAAACGCATCGGACGTGATGAGAAAAAAGCGCGACAGTCGGTATTCCGCCGTCCCCTTGGTCATCAGGATATCCCATCGGCCTCCATCCACGCCGTCCACATTGAAGGTCACCGTGGCCTGCGTCACCGATTGAAGGGTCAGTCCCGTGCCGATGATATCCGTCTCTCCGGTTTTCACCAGGCGAATGGTCATGGAATCGGCAAAATTGTTCCCGGTCAGCGTCACGATCCCGGTCGTCCCCACATTCGTCGCGCTGGAAGGCGCCATGGAGGTGAGGACAATCGATTCCACGGTGAACGCGTTGGCCAGGGACTGTGACGTCTGGTCCGTGCTCACCGTGACATTCCACAAGCCCGTCGCAGCTCCCGTTAAATCCATCGTGCAGGAGAGGGAGGTTCGCGAGGCCCAGGTGACGCCTGTCGCCGTGACGGGATTCTCGCCGGTGCGGGTGAGCTGAACGCGCATGGGATCCATGAAGGAAACACCGTTCAGGGTCAAAGTCGCAGGGCTGTCCCGGATGCCGGCCGCGGGAGAAACCGACGTGATGCCAAGAAGGGCGCGGGCGGCATTGACCCGACCGGCTCCGATCTGTCCCACATAAGCGGGATTATAGGCATCGATATTTTCACACGATTGAAGGATCCGCGTCGTGATCTCGGATGCGCTGAGGCTGGGATACTCGGACAAAACCAGCGCCGCCACGCCCGCGACCATGGGCGAGGCCATCGAGGTTCCGTTCATGAAGATATAGGTGTTATCGGGAATGGTGGAGTAGATGGCCACGCCCGGTGCCGCCAAGTCCACATACGAGCCGTAGTTGGAAAAAGGCGCCACGCGGTCCGTCCGATCCGTGGCCGCCACGGCCAATACACCCGCATTGGCGGCGGGATAACGCAAAGCGCTTGTGCTTTCGTTTCCGGCGGCCGCCACCATCACAACACCCGCCGCCACCGCCGCTTCAATGGATGTGCGCATGGCGGCATTGTCGTTATCGCCGCCAAAAGACATATTGATGATGTCCGCCCCGTTTGTGACCGCATAATCGATGGCATCGGCAATCGCGCTATCCGGATAAAGACAACCCAGGCTGGCATCAGCCACTTTAAGGGGCATGAGGCGGACATTCCAGCCCACACCCGTAACGCCGGCCCCGTTATTTCCCACCGCCCCGATGATTCCGGCGACATGGGTTCCGTGGCCGCTGGCCGCGGCACAATCATCATTGGGATTACTGTTATTGAGAACAAAATCACGGCCGCTCATCAGATTGGCCGCCAAGTCGGGATGGTCCAGATCGGCTCCGGAGTCGACGACGGCCACAATCACCGTGGCGCTCCCCGTCACGGTATCCCAGGCGGCTTCGGCGTCGATGTCACGCCCAGCGACCCCGGCGGCGGGATCATAATCCGTCAGATTTCCCGCCTGACCCGTGTTCTGGAGAGCCCACAGCTGGGCATAAGAGGTGTCGTTTGCTGTGCGAGAGGGGCGCCGCAAATAATTGGGTTCGCAAATCTCCACCTGCGGATCGCGCCTTAACTTTTTGATTGCCTCCTCCACCGTCACGTCTTCCTCCAACGTCACCACAACCGTTCTTTCAAGCGCCGACCGCAAACGAGCCCATTGGTATTGATTCGCTGCCTGCCCCCGAATCCGGAAGGGAACTTCACTTGGTTGCGTGTCAAAGAGTAAAGGTCGGACATGCAGGGCTTTGACCGTTGAAAGAAGGGATTGCACGTCGGCCGAGAGACGGCCAAACTCACTCGCCGCCATTCCCTCGCGGGAAACGGAAGGCGTGCTTTTTAATCGAACGAGAACTTGATGGGGAACGTACGGATCGGCCGCTAATCCCAAGGCCGGACAGGCGAAACCGAAAAGGAGTCCAACAAGAAGGAATCTTTTGAGAGAGCGCATGCTCATGCAAGCATGCCTGAACCGGAAGGCCTTTTCAAGGAGCGGGCGGAGGAATTTCGTTGAAAATAGGTCCCGAGGGCTTTCACCACATCTGCCGCGGTGGCTCTTTTGGCTTGAACCATACACTTCACGTGAATCCGCTGAAGGGCCCGGGATGTCGTCGGCCCGATGGAGGCGGCCACGGCGGATCGGAAAACCCGCGTCCATTCATTGTTGTTAAAAAAACGACGGAAGCCCTCCACGGTTGAAGGTGAGGTAAACAAGACCGCGTCAACGCCGTTCAACAACCTCTTTTTCACCAGCCTCGGTGGCGGCGATACAAAAACAGTTTTGTAGACAGGGAGTTCTTCAACGATCGCTCCATTTGCTTTCAGGCGTAAGATGAAATCCTTTGGCCCCCCCTTCCCCCGCGGGATGAGAATCCGTTGCCCCCTCACCCGTCCCAAAACTTTCAACAAACTTTCTGATCGATAGACCGGCGCCATTTTGTTAACCACCCAACCTTGGGCCTGAATGGCCTGCCGCGTTTTCGGGCCGACCGCGCAAATCTTCACCCCCGCCAGACACTGGCGTGACCGCCCCAAAAGCTTTTCGAAATACCGAACCCCGTTGGCGCTTAAAAATACCAACCAATCACAAAGGGGACCCCCGGCGGCCAAACGGGACTTCAATCCGGTCGAGAGGGAGGCGCTCATTAATGGCACTATTTTTATGGCTGGACAAACGACAACGCGGGCCCCTCTGTTTTTAAGAAGGGCGACCAATTCCTCGCTTTGATTCCGGGGGCGGGTCACAACGACGGTTTTACCAAGTAACGGGAAATCCTGATGGAAGTCGTCATCCCGACGAAAGTCGGGATCCAGGCCATTATTCTGGACCCCGGCTTTCGCCGGGGTGACGTTTCGTCGATTCATGGACGCGAACAACGGGCGATGATTTCTGCGCCCCCTTCTGTTAAAAGCCGCTCGGCCAGCCGGGTCCCAACGGATTCCGGATCCTCCTTGGATCCTGATTCCGCGGCTTTGACCACCTTTTCGCCGGTTTGGTCAAGAATAAGCCCATGCATTTCCAGCTGATCTTTCTGAATCCGGGCTGTCGCCCCTACAGGCACAAAACAATCGCCACCCAATTTAAGAAGGAAGGCCCGTTCAGCCCGTGCGGTCCGGTCGGATTCATCGTCCCGAATCAATTGAAGGAGAGAGGCGACGGCTTCATCGCTGTTTCGAATCTCCAATCCCAAGCAACCCTGCCCGGGCGCCGGGACGAACTCGTCCGTTTCAAAAATCTGCGTCGCCTTTATTCCTAACCCCATTCTTTTGAGCCCCGCCAGGGCCACGATAATGGCATCGACCGAACCTGATTCCAGCTTTTTTAGACGCGTATCAATATTTCCCCGGAAAGGCTCCACAACAAATCGTTCCCCATAGAGATGCTTGATCATGGCCTGGCGGCGAGGAGAGCTTGTCCCTATGCGGGCTCCGACCGGAAGTTGCTCAAGCCTTTGACCCGACCGGGAGATCAGGCAGTCCCGTGGATCCTCGCGTTGCGGACAAGGACCCAGCATCAACCCCTTTGGCAATTGGCGCGGGAGGTCCTTGAGAGAATGAACGCCGAGATCGATTTGCTGCCGGAGGAGGGCCTCTTCAATCTCCTTGACGAAGACGCCTTTGCCGCCGATTTGTTGGATGGGGGTGCCGCCTGATTTGTCGGCGCGGGTGGTGATAAAACGAAATGAAATATCGAGGTGAGAAGCCTTCTTTTTCAACTCGCCGGCCACCCACTCCGCCTGGCGGCGCGCCAGAGGGGACCCGCGAGAACCGATGCGCAGGATCATACTAACTAAGAAGTGATCAAACCGGACTGCTGATTTCTGACCAAAGATTCCCACCGGTCGAGAAGATCCTTGTCCCACCAACCGCGATGGGCTTCCTCCCACATCGTTTGAAAGGTCTCATCCATGGGGAAGGCTTCCTTGTAGATTCGCTTGGAGCGCAAGGCGTCGTAAATATCGACGATGGCGACGATGCGCACCAGCGCCGGGATTTGGTCCCCGGTTAATCCGTCCGGGTAGCCCGTGCCGTCCAAGTGTTCGTGATGATGGCGGATCAAAGGCAGCGCCTCCTGCACGGACTTCAGCTTCCCGCAGATTTCACACCCCAGGACCGGATGCTTCTTCATCACTTCAAATTCGGCGGGTTCGTATTTTCCGGGCTTCATCAAAATGGCATCCGGGATGGCTATCTTTCCGATGTCATGCAGCTTCCCGCCTTTGCGCAGGATCTCCAACTCCGCCCCGTTCACGCCGGTGGCGGCCCCCAAGTCCATGGCAAACAGGGCCACCCGGTCGGCGTGCCCCATGGTGTAGCTGTCCTTGGCTTCGATGGTACGCGTCAGTGTATAAAGAACGCTTTCGGCATCATCCGCAGGGGGTGACATGCCTTTTAAGCGCAGTAAAAACCGGATCCGGGCCAAAAGAACCGGAGGACTGACGGGTTGAACGATGATATCGCCGCACCCCGATTCAATGATGTGGCTCACTTCGGTGACCTGATTCTCGGCCACCAAAAGAATGGCGGGGATGCCGCTTAAATTTGGATCGGACTTAATGGTGTGGCAAAACTCATTAATCGCCGGATCCTGAAGATTATAATCGACGACCATCAGATCCGGCTTGGGGTCCTGCCGAAGGAGCTCCAGTAATTTATGGCCGCTGTCCGCAAAAAGAACTCGCAGGCCGTTTTCCTGGAGGAAGGAAGCGAATCGCGTCGACACCTCGGGCTGTGTATGAGCCATGACGATTTGAGCGGTTTCCATAGAATGAGTTTAACAAAAGGGGGAAGGGTTCGTCTGTCATTGCGAGCGAAGCGAAGCAATCTGTCGTTCAGAAGAATTGTCGACGGTAACTTTTTCTTGAAACAACAGATTGCTTCGCTTCGCTCGCAATGACATTCTTTACCCCTTTTCTTGATAAGATACGGGCTCCGATGACGAAAAAAATTAAAAAAGAGGAATGGAAAGCCAAAGCCCTGGATACGCTCACCGAGGTTTCCAGCGCCATCGTTCAGGACCGCTACCTCGAAGACATCATGGAGCGCATCGTCAACATGACCGCCCAAATGATGAGCTCCAATATCTGTTCCGTCATGCTCCTTGATGAAAAAAAAGGGGAGCTGAAAATCATGTCGACACAATCCCTCTCCCCCGAATACAAGACGAAGCCGCCGGTGAAGGTCCACGGCAGCCTCTCCGGCCAGGCGGTCCTGGCCAAACGACCCACGCTTGTGAAGGATGTCCGAAAAGAACCGTCGTACCAATTCAGGGACATCGCCATTCACCAGGGATTGGTCTCCCTACTGTCGGTTCCCATGATGTACAAGAACAAGGTATTGGGCGTCTTGAATGTCTACACGCCGGTGGAACACGAATTTAGCCCCGACGAGCTCGCTTTCACCCAATCGGTGGCCAATCAATGCGCGGCGGCCATCGAAAACACACGGCTTTTGTCGGAAAAGCTCTTTGCTCAGGAAGCCTTGGAAACCCGAAAAGCGGTGGAGCGCGCCAAAGGGATCCTCATGAAGCAGAAAAACCTGCCGGAACAAGACGCTTTCCGAGAAATCCAGCGCCAGAGCATGGACCGGCGCAAATCCATGAAAGAAATCAGCGAAGCCATTATTCTCGCGTACGAAATGACGGAGAAGAAATGAAAATCGGAATCGCTCAAATGAACCCCACCGTCGGGGACTTGTCCGGTAACCGGGACATCCTTCTCACCTACCTCCGCGACGCCGAAAGGGCCGGCTGCGACCTGGTCGTTTTTCCGGAAATGGCCCTGACGGGCTACCCGACGGAAGACCTTCTTCTCAAACCGGCCTTCATTGATGACAACATTAAAATATTGAAAAGCCTGGTTCCTCTTATCGATAAAACAGCGGCCCTGATCGGCTTTGCCGACCACTCTAAAGGAAAACGGTACAACGCGGCCGCCTGGATCCAGGGCCGGAAAATCAAAGCCATCACCCATAAACAGTTTCTGCCCAACTACGGCGTTTTCGATGAGGAGCGCTACTTCGATCCGGGACGCCACTTCCTCGTTGTCCCCTTCCAAAACCGGCGCGTTGGAATCACCATTTGCGAAGACATCTGGAAAGAAAAAAGATTTCTAGTGCCCCTTAAAAAACGGAAGCCGGATTTCGTCGTCAACATATCGGCGAGCCCCTTTCATGCCGGCAAACTCCACGTGCGTGAGAAAATCGTCAAAGAAGCCGCTCGCTTCCTGCACACTCCCCTCGTCTACGTCAACTTGGTGGGGGGGCAGGACGAGCTCGTCTTTGACGGCGGCAGTTTCGTCGCCCTTCCCAATGGTCAAATCAAGATCCGCTTCCCGCAATTTAAAAGCGGGCTCTTCTGCTTCGATCTCACGTTTCAGAAAGGAAGGCCCGTGGTATCAACACAGACCAAACAGGAGCCGCCACGGACGTTGACCAAGGAGATTCATGAGGCTCTTTTGTCGGGTCTTCGCGATTATGTGTCTAAAAATGGATTTCAAAAAGTGGCCGTGGCCGTTTCAGGCGGCATCGATTCGGCCCTTGTCGCAGCCCTGGCCCAAGAGGCGCTGGGAGCCGATTGTGTCGTCGGCATCACCATGCCTTCGCCGTATAATTTACCCGAAACCCGCGGGGACGCCCGTCAGCTGGCCAAAAACTTGAATGTCCGGCTCATTGATATCCCCATCAAGCCCATTCTCGATTCCTTCATGTCCGCGTTAAACCCACATTTTGAAGGCACGGCCGCCGGTATCGCAGAAGAAAACCTGCAGGCCCGGATTCGGGGAACCCTCATGATGGCCTTGTCGAACAAATTCGGCTGGCTGGTGCTGACGACCGGCAATAAATCGGAGACCTCAACGGGTTATTGCACGCTCTACGGGGACACGGCCGGCGGCTTTGCCGTTATCAAAGATGTTCTTAAAACAACGGTTTACGATTTGGCTCGAGCCATCAACAAAAAGGCCGGCCGGGATCTCATCCCTCAAGGTATTCTCACCCGGCCTCCCACAGCGGAACTGAAAGAAGACCAGCGGGATGAAGACACCCTGGGTCCCTACGCCCAATTGGATCCCGTCGTGGTCCGGTATGTGGAGGAAAACGCCTCCCTTCAAGAACTCTCGAAAGAATTCCCCGGTCGGGCGGATTACTTATGGAAGATCATCGGCCTGATCGATAAGAGCGAATACAAAAGGCGCCAGGCCCCGCCCGGGATTAAAATAACGCCCCGCTCCTTCGGCCGCGACCACCGGATGCCCATCACCAACCGCTACCGCCCCAGCTAAGATTTGACCGATAGTCCTCCCCGCGCAAGAGGGAATCCATTCCGGTGTTCACGTCATGGATTCCCTCTTGCGCGGGGAGGATGGTAGGATCTCAGTTACTCCATCTCCCTCGCCAACTCCGCGAGTTGCTGCTGAACTTCAGCGGAGCCAGGGTCTATTTTCTGCGCCCTCTCATATAGCCTTTTGGCTTGCTCCAGCTGGCCGTCCTGGTGCGCTCGCATGGCGCGGATCACCAACTCGCGGGTCGGAGGCGGGGTCGATGGAGACGTCATATAACTCGATTTCCGAGGCCGCTGCCTTTTTGTCTTCTTGACAGCTCCCTGCGGCATGGGCTCCTCGCCATCCAGGAAAATATCCCGCGACCGGGCCCTTTCCTCTTGCAACGTCGCCTCAAGCGTAACACAATGCTCCTCCACCTCTTTGAAACGCTGGGGCGAGACGGTCGCCAGCCCACGGCGCACCAGCTCGAGAACCTTAAACCACATGTTCCGGGCCTTTTGCCGATCGCCGGCCACCCACGCCAAGTAGCCCTCATAATAATTCTTCTCTCCAACTGTACAATCGACGGATTCACATCTTTTTAAAACAAATCCGTCCAAAGTCTGCAGAGAGGTCTTCAGCTGAGGATTGGCAGGATCTGATTCCAACGCTTTTACGAGAGCCTCGCGCTCGATGAGAAAACAATCGATCGCCTCAATTTTTTTTGCAGGTTCTCGCGCCCAACATAAACAGGGGATAGCCAATAGGGGATAACACAACCATTTTAGGGTAGACATAACGCCTCCTTCCGGAGGGGAACAACGGTCTTGAGGGAAATTACTATACGAAGGGAATTACAAAGAGGAGAATAAGACGACGGAGGGGATTATACTAAAACGAGAAGTGGACGCCGATGCGGTGGGTGGCGTCAAAATCGCCGTAATCGACGAAGGCGTAGTCGATGCGAATGGTCACACCTTCATCGTATTCGTAGGCCTTATCCTGTTTGCCGAAAAAGTCCGCGCCTTCGGTGCTGCCCGGCTTCCAGATATACCCCAGCCCCGCGCCCCAGCCGCCTTTCGAGCCCAAGGGATCCCGGTATCCGGCCCGCGCGACGAAACGTCCCATGTAGACATACTCGGCCCCGATGTGGCCAATGGCGTCGGTGTCTCTTTCTTTTTCGGCTTCTGCTGAAAAAACCAGTTTCTTCGGGATGGCGTAATAGGCGGCGCCGCCCCGAACGGTAAAGGGAATGCTTTCCTCAACGGTTCCGACCTTGAGCTTCGGCCCGATGTTCAAGGCCGAGGCTCCAACGGCCAGACGGTTCGGGACAACATGGATGAGCACTCCCACATCGCCGGCGAAGCTGGAATCCGCCGTCCCGGCCAGATTCTGCTTGAAATACTTGCCGCCCACGCCCAACGCCAGCATATTGCCGATGGCCTGTCCCCAGGCCAGGGTGGCGGAATAGGCATCCACCTTGGTTTCCCCCGAAAGAGCTGCGCCCCCTGCGTCAAAACGCTCAATATTTCCCATGTTCACATACGCCACATCAACGCCTAAGCTTCCCGCGACGGGATTCACCGGCAGCACAAACGCCGCATACTGACTGTTGATTTTCTCGATGTATTCCATATGGTTGAAGGCGACCATTCGCTTGGAGATCTGCGCCAAGCCGGCGGGATTGAAGTGGACGGCGTAGGCATCGTTGGCGATCGCCGTAAAGGCCCCGCCCATCCCTTCCGCCCGTGCGCCCTGGCTGATCCGCAAAAATTGCGCCGTCGAGGTTCCATTTTGATTGGCGGCGTGGAGGTTGAGGGTAAACACTAACAACAAACTGATGACCAAGCCTGTCATGGCGAGCGAAGCGAAGCCATCTGTTGTGTCCAAATGACGTCGCCGATACGCCTTAGGGAAAGACAGATTGCTTCGCTGCGCTCGCAATGACAGTTTCATTGGATGATCACCAGCTTTTTGACGGTCTCGACTTTATTGCCGCCCCCCGTGGCCCTGATCCGCACCAGGTAAAGCCCGGAGCCGATCTTCTGACCATCGACGTTTCTTAAGTCCCATTGGTGCGTCACGCCGTTGGCCATGGCATCGTTATAGGTTTGGGAATAGACCCGCTCTCCCAGAAGATCAAAGATTTCGATTTGAACCGTGGAATCCACGCTCAAATCGTAGCTGAAGGTGACGTTCGCATTTTGCACCGGGTTGGGATAAACCTTGGTGGTGGCTGTAAAGTTGTTGGTCTCAAGCCGGATATTAATGGTAAAGGTCCGGGTAAAGGTCACCGTGTTGCCCGCCGTATCATAGGCGATGATGGTGATCGTGTAAGTCCCGTTGGTACTTAAAGGAGGGGAAAACGTAAGATAAATCGTGTTCTGCCCGCTGGTGGCGCGGGTTCCCGTCACCGTCGTGTTATTGGGCCCCACAATCGTGACCTGCGTGCCGTTTAGATTCAGCGCCGTATCATCCGCCAGCACGATCGTGATCGTGGAAACCGTCGCCGATACCTCGGCGCCATCGGCCGGCGAAATCGAGGTCAGGGTGGGAGGCGTTGTATCAGAAATAGTCGTGACTCCCTCATCCGATCCTGCCGACCTCTCCAGTGTAATCGTCGTAAATATCGGGAAATCATTGCCGGAGGCATCGACCGCATGATTGCCGTAGTCATCGCTGGCGGAAACGCCAATCGGATAAACCCCGGAGGGCATCACCGTTCCAGTGGAGCTCACCCCATCCCACGCCTCGACATTGGTTCCCGCCTTTCTCTGAAAAGTGAAAGAGCTGACAATCAACGTTGAGTCTGCCGCCAGCGTTGTGCGATTGGAGGGATAAACGTCCCCGCCCACAAGCGTAAACGCCGACCCCGGCTGGGCAATGACCACCCGCACGAGGGCGTCACCGGTCAAATCGTAAGAAATCGTCGAAGTAGGGCTGTTGAGCGTGATTCCCGTTGCCATTAGATTAATAACTCTCAAAATATCAACGGGAATGGTAAGCACGGAGCCCTGCCTCAAAGCTCCCTCACTGTAGCCCGATTGACCCGCATCAAGGGAGGCTAGAATGGCCACATAATAGATACCATTACCAACAATGACGCCAGACGACGAGCGGCTATCCCACGTGTCATCACCGTTAGACGCCATGATGTTCCCGTCAAGTTCCCCCGAACGCGGTGTGTTTTCCATCAAGGTTTTCACCAATGTTCCAACAAAACCTACGGCAAAACCATTCGCGTCGTACACAAATGTCGTCCCAGGTGCATAAATCCTCATTGTCACATAAGCGTCATCATCCATCGCGTAGGTGAACTTCCATATCTGATCGACACCGCGCTGCGTCCCATCGCCATCCGTCCTGCCTATTACTGCCCCATCATTATCTTGACTCAAATGAATAAATCTGTGATAAACCGTGTTTGAAACTTCGATTCTTCCATCGTAACTGTCGGAAGAAGTCACGACAAAGCCACGTGACCCGACAAAAGAACCAATGGGAACCGACGTTTCTTCGTATTTGCTCACCACAAAATTTGCATGACCTGTCGGATTGTTGGTGTCATACCCAACGGCATCCCTTCCAAATTCCTCAAATACGTAATACGTCGTCTTCGATGTGTCTGTCGATTTCGTCGCCGCCGTCCACGTTAGCGTATATGTTTTTCCGGGACCACCCGGCGTTTGAGTTAACGTCAGATTAATGGCATGCGAGATGTGCGGAAAGAAGAATAAAAGGCTGAGTGAAAGAAGCGAGGGCAGGCTAAAGAGTGAACGCTTTGATTTCATGACGCATTTACTTTCTATCATCAGTCAGATTTTGTGTCAAGAGCTTTTTCTAAAAAGTGACAATGGCCTCTCATTGTCATCCCGACGAACGTCGGGATCCAGGCTTTTAACACGCTTCTAGATTCCGGCTTTCGCCGGAATGACGGTGTCACAAATGTTTCTCCAAAAACTCCGGCAGATGCTCTGGAGATAACAGTGTCAACCCCAAATTTTCCGCCCAGGTTTGAAGGCCGATGTCGCCGGTGGCGAGAGTCCCTTCCACCTCGTAGGTGAGAAGGAGCAAATCCACATCGGCTTTGGAGTCCAGCATGCCCTCCCGCATCATCCGCCGGTAGGAATCCCGCAACCGTCCGATGATTTCGGCGTCGGGGCGGACCATTTTTCTCCCCTCACCCCGGCCCTCTCCCGTTGGGAGAGGGAGTTCGTTGTTCATCCGCCCAAGAAGGCGGGCTCCCTCTCCCAACGGGAGAGGGCCGGGGTGAGGGGCACCAAGAGAGATTTGAAGAGCCTCCCGTACATGCCGCTCGGCGAGGCGCAAGCCCCGATCCACGCGGTCCCGCGTTTCGTCCACCAACTGATATAAAAAGATGCCGGGAACGCGCAGCTCATGCTTTTTGGGCGCTCTTTTATGAATCAAGAGAAGTTGAGACTTCGGAATTTTCGGCTCTTCGGCGAAATGCATGAGCTCCGCATAGACGCTGGGGGGCATCAGGAAGTCGACGTTTTTAACCTCCTTCGCCTTCTCCAGGAATTGGGTGAGAGCGGAGGTGGGGGAATGCCCGAAGACGTGGGCGCACGCCGGGTTGACGAAAAGGCTGGTGTCGAGGATGAGTTGGACTTTTTTAGTCATCAGAATATCACTGGGTATCCGATCAATTTGTCATTGCGAGCGTAGCGAAGCAATCTGTCGTTGCTAAAGATGCCGACCGTGTTTTTCCTTCTGAACGACAGATCGCGTCGCTACGCTCGCGATGACAATTCACACATGCCTCCTTCTCTCCAGCGCGGCCTTCACCATCTCCCGCAAGACCTTCGGTTTGAAAGGCTTGGTCAAGAAACCGGCGACGTTGGGTTCGCCCTGGATGGCCTGTACGGCGGATTTATCAAAATCATGGGCGGTCACCATGACCACCGGTATTTCTTTCGTGCTGGGATCTTCTCGGAGAAGCCGCACCGCCTCCCGGCCGCTGATGTCCGGAAGTAAAACGTCCATCAAAACAAGGTCGGGGCCGCAATGGCGCGCTTTCGCGACCCCCTCCCGCCCGTTGGGGGCCGTCATCACGCTGAAGTCGTCCGACAGGGAGTCAAAAACAAGCGACTGAATGGAGGGTTCATCGTCCACCACAAGGACGACGGGTTTGTGTTGAAGGTTTAGGCCGAAATCAATCACATTGAATTTCGGCTTCTCTTCTTCTTCAGGAGCTCCGTTCACGCCAGCCTCACCAGTTGGCCAGAGGCTGACCTTTGGTGTCCTCTCGGTTGGAGTTGACAGCGACAAAACCGTGGAGCGTCATGTAGACCCAATCCCCCCCGTCCGTGAACCGGTCCTGGACGGTGCTGAGTTTTTTCGGGTAATAATGGGCAAGATCCACAGTGGGCATGGCTTTCAAATAGGCGGGAACCAAGGACGAGGAGAGGCGGGTCTCGGGCGTTCCCTCATCCGACGGATAGAGGCCAATATTATCCGAATAGTAAATGGCCAAAGCCCCCCGGATTTCGCCGAGGCTGGCCTTGGTGCGGCCCTCGCGGGATTGATAAAGCATCAATTTGAACTTCGGAAGGGTGATAAAGCCGACCAAACCCAAAACCGCGATCATAATAAGGATTTCGAGAACGGTGAGCCCGGAATCGGCCTTTCTTTGCGTTATTTTCATGGGCACACGGCATTCAAGCAAAAATGGAGCCAAACCAGCAAAGCTCGCCCGAAAATTCACCTTGCTCATCTTGATCCCTTCTGGTATCATCCTGCTGTTTTATGAGGATGTATCGTCGGATTTTTGTGTGGATGAATTCCCCGCGGTTGGTACCACCCCCGTTGTGAACGTCTCCCTCTTGGAATTGTTTCCTTGATGCCGGCACATCGCCAATTTTCAAATAACAGATTTGTTCCCCCAACGACTGGTCTCGGCTGTTTTAGAAATGCCGAGGCCTGGTTTTAAGGGAGAATGAAAAGAAAGTTAAATAAGTTGAGGTAAATAGTATATGAGTCAGCGAGGTACAGTGAAGTGGTTTAATAACGCGAAGGGCTTTGGCTTCATCGCCAAAGAAGACGGTTCAGGGGATGTGTTTGTGCATTACTCCTCGATCGGCGGCGATGGTTTCAAAAGCCTCTCGGAAGGCCAGCAGGTCACCTTTGATGAAACTCAAGGGGAAAAGGGCCCGAAGGCCACCAACGTGGTGAGGGTATAAGTTAGACTGCTTCATTTGAAATATTCAAACTGAACAGTTTTAAACCACATCCCGCCTCTTCTGGGATTCATGACGGAAGAGGCGGGATTCTTTTCAAGGCTCCACCCAACGCCCGTAAGTTTTGATGAGATGAATCAACTTATCGACGGCGCCGGCTTCGGGAATGGATCTTTCCACGCACGCTTTTCCCACAAACAAATTGATTTCTCCCGGACCGCCGCCGACATACCCGAAATCGGCGTCCGCCATTTCGCCGGGGCCGTTCACAATGCAGCCCATGACGGCGATCTTGACGCCTTTGAGGTGCCGCGTCTTGGCCATGATTTGCAAGGTCGTCTTCTGGATGTCAAACATCGTCCGCCCGCAGGAGGGGCAAGCCACATACTCCGCCCTCGTGATCCGGGCCCCGCACGCCTGAAGCACGTCATAGGCAAAAGCCAAGCGGTCAGCCGTTAGTCCGCCGGAGCTGACGGAGACGGCATCCCCATAACCATCACAAAGAAGGCTGCCGATAACAATCGCCGTCGACAGGGTTGGTTTTTCATCGCGACTCCCCAACACCAGGGGCCCTTCAAACCCTCCTTCCTTCAACAACGCGATGGCTCGCCGATAGGAATGAACGGAACCGGAGGTGCAGGAAAAATCCAGCCACACCATGGCCTTGCCTTTTAAATTTCCAATGCGCCCGAGAGTTTGGGTATCTAAATTGCTGTTCTCGAATCGAAGAATAAGAGGGAGCTTCTTTTCAAGGCAAAAAGCCGCCAGCCCGTTGAAATCATTGGTTGGGAGAGAATAGACAATCCCATCCCCATCGAAATCCGGCTCTGTCGGCGGGGATGCTGTCGAAATGGAAACCCACAAACTTAAGTTTTTTCGGTCATTCATCGAAATCAAGTCCTTCGCCTCCGAGCGGAGGATCAAAATCTCCGGAGGGGTATCGACAGGGATTCGATTCGGAGTCCGTGAAGAATCGCTGACGCGCGAAACCACCCGGATCGGGGCTTTGCCCCCCACCTCTATGGGGCCCGACAATAGAAACGGTGTTTCGCGCCTTCCAAAGGGTCCCCAGATCCCCTGTTCCTTAGGAAGGGGAAACGTTTCCGGCGGCGCCCACCTAGCCGCCCGGGAAGGGGCGTATCTATCCGCCAGATCTTTCGCCACAGGGATTTCACGCTCCGGATCCTCGGTCAAGGAGACCCGAATCGTATCGCCGATGCCATCCTCCAGTAAACTCCCGATGCCCACCGCGGACTTCAACCGGCCATCCTCCCCGCCGCCGGCTTCTGTGACCCCCAGATGGATGGGGTAATCCATGCCTTCCTCGCCCATCTTCTCCACCAACAGCCGGTTGGCGGCGATCATCACCCGGGGATTGGATGATTTCAGGGAAAGGATGACGTTGCGAAAGTCATATTGCTCGCAAACCCGGACATACTCCAGCGCCGATTCCACCATCCCCTGCGGGGTGTCCCCGTAACGGTTCATGATCCGGTCGGATAAAGAGCCGTGATTGGTGCCGATGCGCAGGGCCCTCCCCAACTTTTTCAGTTTCAAGACAAGCGGCGCAAACGTTTCCTCCAGGCGGCGGAGTTCGCTTTGATACTCCTCGTCTGTATACTCCTTCAGGCGAAAAGCTTTCGAATCGGCGAAATTCCCCGGATTGATCCGCACCTTTTCCACAAAATCAGCCGCCAGGCACGCCGCATCCGGGCGGAAATGGATGTCAGCGACGAGGGGAACGTCGAGTCCCCGCTTCTCCAAACCGAGCTTTATCTTTTCGAGTTGAGCGGCCTCCTTGACGGTGGGGGCGGTGATCCGGACAATCTCACACCCCGCTTCCACCAAACGAATCACCTGCTCGATAATCGCCTGCGTCTCGAGCGTCGGCGTGGTGGTCATGGATTGAACACGGATGGGATTCTCTCCCCCGACGGCGACAGCTCCCACCTCAACCACCCGCGTCGGGCGACGCCGGTAGACAAAAGGATTGAATATCATAGATCAAAATTTTATCTCTTTCCGACGCCTATGACAGGTCGTTATTTTTGTGAAGGATGTCAATCCCGCGAAAGAGGGAATCCATTCCGGTGTTCACGTCATGGATTCCCTCTTTCGCGGGATTAATACCCTTCGTGTGGATGATGTTCTCGCAAGAATGACGTTGATCATAATACGTGCTAGAATGGCGCCACTTATAAATCTGGGAGGGCGACTATGAACCTGCACAAATGGGCCATCATGGGGCTGTCGTTCGGGAGCCTCTTTTTTCAAACATCATGCAATAAAAGCGGCGTTCAACCGGACATTTATCTCCTCCAGCGGCGCAACATGGTCCGCTGGGACTTGAAAGCGAAAGGCATTAAGTCGCCCCGCGTCTTGGACGCGATGGCCACCGTGCCCCGTCATTTGTTCTTGCCGCCGGAATTCACCAAAGACGCCTATCAGGATGTCGACCTGCCGATCAATCCCTTTCTCACCACGCCTCGACCATTTATCGTCGCAAAAACCATCGAAGCCCTCGAGCTGAAAGGGAACGAACGTGTGCTGGAGGTGGGGACGGGCCGGGGCTACGAAAGCGCCCTTTTGGCCGAGCTGGCCAATGACGTTTACACGATCGAAATCGTCCCCACGATGGCTCAAGAAGCAGAAAAAATTCTCAAGGACCTTAATTACAAGAATATCTACACGAGGATCGGTGATGGCTACCAGGGCTGGCCGGAGAAGCAGCCTTTCCAGGCAATTCTTGTGACGGCTTCCGCGCCGGCGACCCCCAAACCCCTTCTCGAACAGCTGGCAGTCGGGGGCCGGCTCGTCATCCCGATTGGCTCTGCTCAAAAGCAAGATCTCATGCTCTACCGTAAAACGAGGACCGAAATCACCAAAGAAGTCCTCATGCCGGTCAAGCTCCAACCCATGGAAGGGAAGGTCACCCAAACTCAGAAATCCTGGTGAGGAGAACGTCATTCCGGCGAAAGCCGGAATCCATTCCGGTGTGCACGTCCCGTTTCGATTATCGAAATTATCGACGGGACCGTTCCGTGACACGGTCATGGAATCCGGCTTTCGCTGCAAGGACGGCTTCCCGGAATGTTGTCCCCTTCCGAATAAGCAGCCAAATCGGTCAAAGAAAGTTTCCCTTGCCGATGTTCACGGCCGGAAAACTTCCTTTGACCGATTTACCGATATTCACACCCGGTGCGAATCTATATTCCCAAATATTCGTCAATTCCCCGCGCGGCGGAGCGGCCCTCTTTGATGGCGCGCACGACCAAGGATTGTCCCGTCGCCATGTCGCCGGCGGCAAAGACCCCCTCCCGACGGGTCATGTGGTTTTGATCCACCAAGACATTGCCGCGCGCATCCAAGGGAACCCCCAACTTTTGAATTAATCCCTCGTGAACCGGATGGACAAAGCCCAGGGCTAATAGGACGAGCTCCGTTTCTACGGAAAATTGAGAGCCTGGAATCTCTGTCATCTTGATCCGGCCGGCGTCGTCTTTTTCCCATGACACCCGCACCGCCTGGAGGCCGCGCACGGCGCCATGATCTCCGCTGAAACTGTTGGTGAGGATGTTGTAATCGAGGCTCCCGCCCTCTTTATGGGAGGAGGACAATCGAAGGACGCGCGACCATTCCGGCCAGGGATTGTCCCGCGCTCTTTCGAGGGGAGGTTTCGGCAAAAGCTCGAAGGAGGTGACGCTCGCAGCCCCCTGGCGGAGGCTGGTGCCGATGCAGTCCGATCCCGTATCGCCCCCGCCTAAGACGATCACGCGCTTTCCTTTGGCCGAAATCTCCTCATGGGGTTCGATTCTTTCCCCCGCGCCGAGCCGGTTCTGCTGCCGCAAAAAATCCATGGCAAAATGAATCCCTTTAAGATCGCGGCCTGGAACAGGCAGATCACGCGGCTTCTCCGCTCCCCCGCACAAAAGAAGCGCATCAAATTCCTTTAGCAATTCGTCGACATCGACGTTCACGCCCACATGGGCTTTGGTTTTAAAGTCGATGCCTTCGGCCTTGAGCAAATTGATCCGGCGATCGAGGATATGTTTCTCCAGTTTGAAATCCGGGATGCCGTAGCGAAGGAGCCCGCCGATCCGGTCGGCTTTTTCAAACACGGTCACCTCGTGCCCGGAGCGATTGAGCTCTTGGGCCGCCGACAGTCCCGCCGGGCCCGATCCCACCACGGCGACCTTCTTTCCTGTCCGTTTTTTTGGAAGCTCCGGTTGGACCCAGCCTTCGGCAAACCCCTTCTCTATGATCGTGAGTTCATTTAACTTGATGCTGACCGCCGGCTGAATGAGCCCCAAAACGCAGGCGACCTCGCACGGCGCCGGACACACGCGCCCCGTGATCTCCGGCAGATTATTGGTGCGATGGAGCCGCTCCAAGGCCTCGCGCCAGCGGCCTTTCGAAACGAGGTCGTTCCAATCCGGGATCAGATTGTCGACGGGGCAACCCCACTGGCAGGTGGGCACGCCGCAATCCATGCACCGCGCCCCCTGGAGCTTCACCCGCTCTTCCGCCAGAGGAGTATTGACCTCCTGATGATCCCGAATCCTCTCGTCAACGGGACGATAGGGTGGATCTTCTCTGGGATATTTTAAAAATCCCCTCAGCTCCCCCATGTTTGCATCTCCTCCACCTCTTCCACCGGACCCTTCAACTTCTTCCCGACCATCTCCGCCAGTGCCCGGCGGTATTCTTTCGGGAAAACCTTGACAAACATCGGCCTTGTCCGATCCCAGTCCTGCAAAAGGCGAACGGCCACGGCGCTTCCTGTCCGCTCCGCGTGTTTTTGAATGAGATCTTTCAGGACGACGACATCCTCCGGTTCGACGACTTCTTCCAAATCGACCATGGATAGATTACAGCGCGTCCGAAAGGTCCCATCTTCGTCATAAACGAACGCCAATCCCCCGCTCATGCCCGCGCCGAAATTCCGACCGGTTGGGCCCAATATAACAACGACGCCGCCTGTCATATACTCGCATCCATGGTCGCCCACTCCCTCGACCACGGCGCGGGCACCGCTGTTTCGAACGCAAAACCGCTCGCCCGCGAGGCCCCGGAAGAAGGCCTCCCCGCTCGTCGCCCCGTAAAGGACGACGTTCCCCACAATGACGTTTTCTTCGGGAACGAAGGGGCTTTCTTTGGGAGGATAAACTGTGATCCGGCCGCCGGACAAACCCTTGCCGACATAATCATTGGCGTCTCCTTCCAATTCCAGGGTGATCCCCGGCGCCAGCCAGGCTCCAAAACTCTGTCCGGCCGATCCTTTGAATCGGCAGTGAATCGTTTCGTCAGGGAGGCCCCGGGATCCAAATTTCAAAGAGACCTCGCTCGATAAAATGGCCCCTACGGCCCGGTTTAGATTTCGAATGGCGCTTTCGATACGGACAGGCGCCTGACTTTCAAAAGCGGCCTTGGCTTCCCGGATCAAAACATAATCCAAGGCCGTATTTAAATTGTGTTCTTGCTTCGTCACGCAACGAATCGGGAGCGGCTCTTCCGTCTTCGGCCGATACAGAATGGAAGAGACATCCACGCCACGGGCTTTCCAGTGATCCACCGCCGGCGCCATTTCGATGTGTTCCGATCGCCCGATCAGCTCCTCGACGGTGCGAAAGCCCATCCGGGCCATGAGCTCCCGGATTTCCTCGGCCAGCATCGTGAAAAAGTTGACCACATAGTCCGGTTTTCCCTTGAAATTCTTCCTCAGCTCGGGATCCTGCGTGGCCACGCCCACGGGGCAGGTATTGGTATGGCACACCCGCATCATGATGCAGCCAAGGGAAATGAGGGGCACAATGGAGAAGCCGATTTCATCGGCCCCCAATAGAAAAGCCATCAGACAATCCCGGGCCGTTTTCATCTGGCCGTCGGTCTGGACGCGGATGCGGCCGCGGAGGTCGTTAAGAACAAGCACCTGCTGGGTTTCGGACAGCCCCAGTTCCCAAGGGAGCCCCGCATACTTGATCGAGGTCAAAGGCGATGCGCCGGTTCCCCCATCATGACCGCTGATGAGGACCAAATCCGCTTTCCCCTTGGCCACCCCCGCCGCGATGGTGCCCACACCCACCTCGGCCACCAGCTTCACGCTCACGGCGGCCTTTGGATTCCCGCTTTTCAGATCGAATATAAGCTGGGCCAGGTCCTCGATGGAATAAATATCGTGGTGCGGCGGTGGTGAAATAAGCGTCACGCCGGGGATGGAATGACGAACCGCGGCGATTTCAGGCGTGATCTTCCGCCCATGGAGCTGGCCGCCTTCCCCCGGCTTCGCCCCTTGAGCGATCTTGATCTGGAGCTCATCGGCGTTGACGAGGTAATGGCTCGTCACACCAAATCGCCCGGAGGCCACCTGCTTGATGGCGCTTCGCTTGGAATCCCCGTTGGGAAGGGGTTTAAACCGGCCCTCGTCCTCTCCGCCCTCGCCCGTGTTGCTGCGGCCCCCCAGGCGGTTCATGGCGATCGCCAGCGCTTCGTGGGTTTCACGGCTGATGGAGCCGAAGGACATCGCTCCGGTGCAAAATCGCCTCACGATCTTGGAGACGGGTTCCACCTCCTCAAGCGGAATGGATTTTTCCGCCATGCGAAGCTTCATCAGTCCGCGCAAGGTCGCCAGGTTGTGATTCCTTTCATCAATCAACCGGCAAAACTCCTTGAAGGCCAGGCGGTCATTGTTCCGCACCGCCTGCTGGAGTTTGGAAATTGTGGCCGGATTGATCTGGTGATACTCTCCTTCTTTTCGCCACTGGATGCGCCCGCCGACATCAAGCTCGGGGCCGGCAGTGGAAGCTCCCGAATAGGCCCGCCGATGGCGCAGGAGCGCCTCCTCGGCAATCGTGTCCAGGCCCACGCCGGCCACGCGAGAGACGGTGTCGGTAAAATAGGTATCAATGACGGAAGCGTTGAGCCCCACCGCCTCGAAAATCTGGGCGCCCCGATAACTTTGAACCGTCGAAATCCCCATCTTGGCGATGACCTTCAAGAGGCCTTTCCGGGTAGCCTTGATATAGTTCTTGACGGCCTCCTCATCGGTGAGGCCGTCCGGAAGCTGCCCGAGGCGAATCATGTCGGGGAGGGTTTCAAAAGCCAGGTAGGGATTGATGAGGCCCGCTCCATAGCCGAGCAAAAGGGCGAAATGGTGGATTTCCCGCGCCTCGCCCGTCTCCACCACCAGCCCCGCGCGGACGCGCGTCCCCTCGCGGATGAGGTGATGGTGAACGGCGGTCGTCGCCAAAAGGGCCGGAATGGGCACATTCTCCCGATCCACGCCGCGGTCGGAGAGAATAATAATGGTAAACCCCTGCCGGATCGCCTTTGAAACGTCCAAGCAAAGCTTCTGAAGGGCGGGCGCCAGGCCCTCCGGGCCGGCGGCGACCGGAAACAGGATCGGGATCGTCACGGCTTTAAGTTGTCCGTTACGGACGCGCCGTATTTTTTCAAAATCTCTATTGGAGATAATGACATGGGGAACCTTGAATTGATGGCAATGCTCCGGCGTTTCATCCAGAAGGTTCGATTTGGGGCCCAAGGCCGATTCGGTCGACATCACCAGCTCTTCCCGAATCGAGTCAATGGCCGGGTTGGTGACCTGGGCAAAAAGTTGCTTAAAGTAATCGTAGAGAAGCCGGGGTTTCTCCGACAAAACCGCCAGCGGCGTGTCTTCCCCCATGGAGCTCACGCCCTCTTCTCCCAGGCCGGCCATGGGCTGGAGAACGTATTTAAAATCCTCCAACGTATAACCGAACGCTTTCTGGCGCTCCAGAAGCGTTTCGTGATCGGGCGAAGGCAAACGGGGCGGTTCCGGAAGGTTCTCGATGCGGACGATTTTTTCCTTGAGCCATTGCGTGTAGGGCTTCCGCCGCACGAGGCCGTCTTTAATTTCCTCATCCGAGATGATTCGTCCCTGAACCGTATCCACAAAAAACATCCGCCCCGCTTGAAGCCGCCCTTTGGTCAGGACCTGGGAGGGGTCAATCGGAAGGACGCCCACTTCGGAGGCCATGACCACCCGACCCTCTTTCGTTACCACATAGCGCGAGGGCCTAAGGCCATTCCGGTCCAGGATGGCCCCAATGACGCGGCCGTCGGTGAAGGCCATCGACGCCGGGCCGTCCCAAGGTTCCATGAGACAGGCATGGTACTCGTAAAAAGCTTTTCTCTCCTCATCCATAAACTCCGGGCCACTCCAGGCTTCGGGGATCATCATGAGCATCGCATGCGGGAGGGACCGGCCGGCGGCCACCAAGATCTCGACCGCATTATCGAAGATGGCCGAGTCGCTGCCGCCCATCGTAATGGCCGGGAGAATCTTTTTTATATCGTCGCCGAAGAGGTCGCTTTTAAATAGGGGCTCCCGGGCGCGCATCCAGTTGATGTTGCCCCGCAGGGTATTGATCTCGCCGTTATGGGCCAGATAGCGGAAGGGCTGGGCCAGATCCCAGCTGGGGAAGGTGTTGGTGCTGTAGCGGGAATGGACGAGGGCCAGGGCGCTGGTCATCCTCATATCCGCCAGATCCGGGAAGTAGGGGTGAAGCTGGTGGGCCATGAGCTGCCCCTTATAAATCAGCGTCCGGGACGAGAGGTTCGTGATGTAAAACATCTTTTTATGGCGGAGGTCGTAAGTTGAAATTTTTTTCTCCGTCACCTTGCGAATGACGAGCAATTTGCGCTCGAAGGCGGCCGAGTCCTCCACGGCGGAGCCCCGCCCAATGAACACCTGCTTCATGCCGGGCTCGGCGCTTCGGGCGACTTTTCCCACGGCCATGCTGTTGACGGGGACGTCGCGCCAGCCGAGAACCAGAGCCCCTTCTTCTTCGACAGTCTCTTTCAACGTCCGGAGGCATACCTGCTGCTCGGATCGGTCCTTCGGAAGGAAAACGAGCCCCACCCCGTAGTCCCCGGGCCCCGGTAGTGAAATGTTCAGCGGACCGCATTCGTGTTTCAGAAATTCATGCGGAACCTGGATCAAAAGCCCCGCGCCGTCCCCCGTCTCCGGGTCGCTGCCGGAGGCACCGCGGTGGGCCAAATTCTCCAGGACGGTGATCCCATCCTCGATGATCTGGTGGGACGCCCGCCCTTTTATGTCCGCCACGAAGCCGACCCCGCAGCTGTCTTTTTCAAACCGCGGGTCGTAAAGCCCCTGTTTTGAGTTATTCACGGTCATTTTAAACGCACCTATTTGGTGATATGTTCCTTAAGTTGATTTTTGTGGACTTTCGGTGAGGTCAACGGAAGGTCTCCCAGCTGAACCATCATCCGGCATCCAACTCTTCAATGGCTCACAACACTGGGAGCAAACGACTCTGGCCGCTACATCGTCGTAGACAAGCTTATTTTACATCGGTTTTCGCCCTTCCGCAACGTTGCGAAAATTCCTTCTTCAACCTCAGCAACATGCGGACATATTGGACCATCACCCAGGGGGTTAACTTGCTGACGTTCTGCCGGCGATCCTTGAAAATGTACGGGACCTCAGCCAACCGAAGGGGCCGCCCCTGACAATAAATTTCCAGAAGGATCTTGTACCCCTGCGGCATCAGCCGGTCATGGCACCTTTCAAAAAGGGAGCGCTTCATCACAAAAAACCCGCTCATCGAATCTGAAAGCTCCAAATTAAGAAGGGATTTGGCCATCAGGGTCGCCATGGTGCTACTGAGGCGCCGATACCACGGCCACGCCGTGGCCCCGCCGCCCGAGATGCGCCGGGAACCGACCGCCAAATCACATCCCTCCTCAACCTTTCCGATCAATGCCGGCAGAATGCGCTCATCATGAGAAAGGTCGGCATCCATGGCGCCCATGATGTTTCCTTGGGCCGCTTCAAATCCGGCCAGGGCCGCCGAGCTGAGGCCCCTCTTCCCGATGCGCCTTATCACCCTCACCCAGGGATTCGCCCTGCCGAATTCTTCCGCCAATTTCCATGTTCCGTCCGGCGAGTCGTCGTCCACAACCAGAATTTCATGGGAATAATCCCGCAACGCCTCGTGAGCCTGCCGCAACATCGGCAAAATATTGCCGGATTCGTTATAGGTTGGTAACACAAGGGAGAACATCGGTTTTATTTCCACCCGCTTCCTAGTCTTCCTCCTACACGAGCCCGGAGGGAAGCCGTCTTCTCATACACGAACCGCAGAAAAAGGCCTGTGAACACCGAGGACAAAGCGATGGGCGTCATCAGATAACGGTTGCTGTAGTGGCTGGCCAAGCTTTGGTCAAACTTGGCGAAAAAGAGAAATTGAGACAAACCCATAAAGAAGAAGAGCCAAAGCCATTTTCCATGGCGCTCCCGGAAAATCAAAAACATCCCTAAAAAAGACACCCAGAGAATAGGATTCGTCGGCAGGATCCCATTCGCTTTATCGAAAAGAAGGAGACGAATCCCTTCCGGGAATGAACGATTAAACAACCCCGTGTGCTTTAGAATAAGGGGTATCCCCGATAAATCCTTTCCGATGACCACTCGTTCATAACCTGTCATAAAAGGAGACCCAAAAAGGGCCTCATCGGCCAATCCCAAGGGAAGAAGCCCGAGGCAAAAGAAAAAAGCCATGCCAACAAGGCGACGCCCGATCCCGATTAACTTCGAGCCGGCGGGCCTCTCCGGCCGCAGCCCCTCCTTTGTGATCTCCCCGACCAAAAACAAGAAAACAAGAAGGACGGGGACGATATTGGTCAGCTTTGCAAAAACGGAAAGACCCAGAAGAAACGCTCCTCCGTAATACGAGCGGCGCAGCGCCGCATACAGGCCCGACAGAACCAGCATCGTCGAAAACACATCCGGAGAATAATTATAAGAGTAGTTCAAAAAAAGGGTCGTCGTGGCATACAAAAATGTCGTGATCGCAGAAAGCACCGACCTCATAAAGAACCGGTTCAAACGGTAGATCAACCAGACGACCAAAAGGCTAACGATGAAATTGAAAAACAAAAGGCCATAATCCCCAAAAACAAAATAAAAAGGGAGAGATACAATCGGCATCAGCACGGAATGTTTGGGGACAAAACCCCCGTTTTTCCCCAGCGCGAGCTGTCCGTTATAGGGATCCACATCGACGTTATTCTCAAGCCGGAGATCCCCGTCGTTTAATAGCGACTGAACCACGGCTCGGTAATAATAACAATCGCCCTTGATAAAATCGCGGGAGGAGACCGGCTGTGCAAAAATGGCGATGGCGTATATCAACCCCACAAGGCATAACAGAAGCGCAACGCCTCTTTTTTCAGGAACTTGATGAGATATGGAAGTCCTCCCCCAAATAGGGAAAAAGCTCAGCTAAGGGCTTTTAAAGTCGTCTCTTATCGGATATAAGAACCTTTTTTCAACAGGGGACGGAGTAAAATCACTTTCATGTCGCCAATTCAAGTGGATTCCGGCCAAGCCACCGAACTCCCAATATTCGATTTTAATAGAATGGAGCCCTTGTTCGAGTTGCACGTCCTTAACGGTGGTTGCTTGCCAATTCTGCTCCTGCATGATTAACTTATCATCAATCCAAATTCTCACTCCATCATCCGCCCTGACATAAAAGAACCATCTGCCTGTTTTAGGGACTTCAAGATATCCCGTCCATCTTATCGCGAAATTATCCCGGTTTTTCCTCATGGGACGGGAAGGGCCCCTTGTCCCATAGTTAAAATCGATGGCTTGATCCCTTTGCTTATAAATCAATTGTGTAAAATTTGTATCCGAAAAGTATTCGCCAATAAGCCCATGTTTTATTGATTCTCGATGGCGATCATAAATTCTGATCACAAATATAGACAACAAGCCCAGCGCTATGGCGGAAATATACCATCGATAAGGTCCGAGGTTTCTATTCCATACGATATGTAAGTAGTGGATGAACTTCTTCAACGACTTAAGCCAGGGGGGCACTATATGGAGTAATTTTTTCACCTTGTTCTCAATGACTTCAATGTCTTTCATCCAACGGGAAAGAAGGAAGGCAAGCTGAGATTCGTCGAGCCCGATTTCCAAGAGAGTGGATCGCAGATTGAGGTCCTTAAGCTGGTTTAGGTCGTCAAAGACACGCTTGCTTTTAAGCTCCGAAATTTGACCAATGGGAATACCCCGCGCTTCTAAATTTTTTAAGAAATCCTGTAAAAACAGGAGGGCCCTGGCAAACATAATCAGGGCCGAATCATAATCTCTGATCTCAAACAAAGCGTGCGATGATTGAATCGATTGCTTAATCTGATCCAGGCGTTCGGTAACGGATAGATCAACATCGATCGTCACGAGGCTGCTTTTCCCCGAATGAAGAAATGCCTGCACCCACTCTTTGGCAAGCGTGGTTTCAATTCCATACTTTTCACAAATTGATTTGGCGCTTGCCTCATCCTTTAGAATCTCAATCACAATTTTCAATTTCTCATCACTCTGAATAATCCTGTTCATATGTTCTCCCATCCGATTGAACGCTTAATGAATCTTTAAAATTACCACTAGTAGTAAATAGTAGAAAAAAGAAACAGCCAACGGGACAATCGGAAAAAGAATAAAGAAACGTGTACTCACATTCATCGGTTTCATCATTGATTGAAAGAAGCTGAAGGTATCGCAGCGCAAAGTAAGGGGAAGGTAACCGATTAAGAGGAGCCCGAGAAGGAAGTGCCTCGGCAAATTCACGAAATGGTTTGCGGCATGATTGGGCATAAGGAAAAACCAAGATATACATGACAAACAAATTCCGACTGAAAAAATTAAAAAGGCTGCGATCTTCAAGCGGTGATAATGGACCCCAATTTCTCGATACTTGGCCCAATTGACGAAATAATTTCCAAAACTAAAAACTCCCATCAATATAAGGGCCAGATCGTTCGACCATTTGTAAATGCCCGAATAGGAAACCCCTGTTCTTTCCAAGGTCTGCCATCCCCCTAAAAAACTTTTTGCCATATCACGGGAAATAATAAGCGGATTGAATGTGCCCGAGAGGTTTCCCGCTTCATTGTAACGAGGATTATATTCGAGACCCATCCGCATTGAGGCTGAACCAATTAAATCCAACAGGCCGCCTTTCACCGAGCCAAAGAAAAGGATATTTTGAAATAAATGGGCTACGATTGCGTACAAACATCCGGAAATAAAAAAGAGGGAATCTCTCGTTGCAAGATATAAAATTTTTCTGAAACTCAAATTAACGTAACCAAAATAAACGGCAATCCGGAGAGTCAATAGCACGAGGACATGCCCAGGGAGAAAATCATACCCGAACCAGCCCGCCCCGAACCCAATAATCATTAAGATCCAAGGTGAAAATCCCTTGCGGCTGGAGACCGCAACGGAGGACAATAGAACCAAGGACAAAGAATAGGACTCATGGTGCAACGTTCCTTGCCATATATAAAAAGCCGGCTGCAAGATAAAACATGCTAAGAAAACTGCCGTCGTAATATCGTCCAAAAGAGACTTGCCCAAAGAAAAAAGCCTCCAGGACAAAAGGGCGAGGCAAATCACGGAAATCGCGAGGGGAATGAGACGAAGCGTATTCCAATCGCTGGCTAATCCGGCTTTCAAAAATGGAATCAGAACGTAAATAGGCCCATTTGGGTAATGAGAATACTTGACAATACCAACGGAATGGATCCCGTTAATTATTCTTTGGGCGTCTTCAACAGCCTGGGATTCAGACCAGCCTGGACTAACTGTTGGAAAAGCTCGACCGAGAGTTTTATAACCTAGGTTCCATGCCAGGATTGCAAATGTAAGAACCGCAAGATAAACGGCGGTTTTTCGTAAGGATGTTCTTCTAATGGTCATCTTCACAAGATAATGAGGAGAAACCGCGGGGGCGATTTAAACCATCTCGCAGGCTCAGCAAATGTATTCACCGATCACGTTCCCCATCAACTTTAATCGTGCAACCTTAATACGAGATAATATGTCAGAACAAAAACCATTAAGGCGAAGGGAATTGAAAAAGTAAAACTTTTTAATAACTTGTAGGAACGAATAATAAATTGAGCCCTTATTTTGTTATTCAAAAAAAGAATAGGAATCACGCCAATCAAGATGAACCCCACTAAAAAATGGCGGGGTAGATATATTAAATGTGTCGCGGCGTGGTTGCGCATGAGGAAAAACCAAGCCACAGACGAACAAACTACTCCGAATGTGACAATAACCAATAGCAAGAAACTTCGAAAAACTCGACGAAGATAGACCTCGTTACTATTATTGTTAGCAATTTTCAATAAGGAAAATAAATAACTCAACGCTATAACAAGAATAACTGATGTGGGATTCGACCACCGAACCTGACCATCGTAAACAACCCCCTGTCCCCATGAACTCCACGTGCCGTGAAGGAAACTTTCCAGCATTGACGATAAAATCCAAAATGGATCGATTGTTCCGATAAATGATGGGGCAAAGCCTGTTGCATGGGCCTTTGGATCCCCTATTCCCATCCGAATGGATGCCGATCCCAATAAATCCCGGACGGCACGATCGAAATCGGAAAAATAGAGAAAATTCTGAAACAGATGCGACAGAATGGCCGTTGTCACTCCCGATAGGAAAACGAAGCCGTCATAAAATGCCATTAAAAGAAGAGAGCTTAATTTCATATGAGAATCGTTTCCATAAATCAAACACCGGATTGTTATGATCGCGAAAAATTGCAAGGGAAGGAAATCGTACCCTAACCAACCCGAGAAAAACCCGATAATCCAAACGAGCCCGTGTTTGAATAATTTTTGGTGAGATGAGATGGCGACCAGCAGAAAAGTTATGGAGAGAAAAAATGAAAATTCATGAAGAGCTCCTTGCCATGCAAAAAAAGCCGGCTGATTTAACAGTACAACGGTAAAGAATATAAACCAGATTTTCATGCCTAAATTGGAGGCTTGAAGGAGCACGATAAACGAAAAAATGGCGACGGCACAGGCTGAGGTAATAAGGGGGATCAGTCTTAAGGTCAACCATTGATTTGGAACACCCATGGCTAAAAAAGGAATAAGAATATAGCTGGAACCATTGGGATAGTGGGTATATTCAACAATTCCAAACGAATGCATCCCATGAAATATTTTGTCCGCATCGTTTACTGAAGCCGCTTCAGCAGCAAAATCATTTCCCATGGGACCCTTCCAACTGAATCCCATCCACAAAGCTCCGGCCCCCAAAATAAGGGAGATCAATACGTTCACCAAACATTCGTTTTTGGCGATCCAAAAGAAACTCTTCCGGATAATGATTGAAAAAAAGTCGTTTTTCAGGGTTGGACGAAGCATAAAATCATCGGCGAGGCCCTAACGATCTGGTTATGAATCGCTCTTCTCCTTCGGTATTCTCGACACTTAGGAATCAAATTAATCATACAAAATGCCATCCTAATAGAACTCCATTGAAGCGTCCGCCCCTCAGAAGTTATATAAACATTTGGTATGATCGCCTAGGTTTAAACTTTCCTTTATTAATAAATATCGAGAAAGGATACGTTATGGCTGAAATTCACCTCCTGAAAAAAGGGCTTTTGAAACAGATGTGGCGAATCAAAAGGTCCCTGGAGGCTGCCTTTCTTCTTCAGGAACAGGCCTTCATCACGGAATCGATCATTCTGGCCGGCCGTACCATGCGGATGCTTGACCGCCTTATTGACGACCTGAGAAAAGCAAACGAAGAGACGAAAATTTACATGAATATGACTCTCAAAAACAAGTGGGCCGGCTTGGACGAAGACAGGGCTTATTTAACAGAGCTCGAAAAACAGGCCGAGGATCGAGACGTGGAAGCGGAACAAATGAAATTCAACCGGATCATATCCCGGCTCCACCGCCTTGCAAACACTTTGGAAAGTGAGATCCGCCACATCTTCCCAAATCCCCCTTTTTGGAGGCCTTTTTTCCGAAACAACAAGAAAAAGATTGTGCTCGTTGGCGCCGCCGCGGCCTTTTTGGTCATCGGCTATTACGCGATCCAATTTTTACGTTGTCGAGGACGGGGCTTGGAAGGAGCGTATTACCATGGGACCAACTTCGGCAAATTAGCCTTTCATAAGGTGGACAAAACAATCAACTTCAATTGGACAAGAAAGGCTCCTTCCACGAATTTTAACACCGACAATTTCTCCGTTCGCTGGTCTGGCTGGATCACGATTCCCAAAGATAGCGAGTACGTGTTTTACACGATCTCGGATGATGGGGTGCGCTTGTGGATCGACGACAATATCCTCATCGATAACTGGGCCGTCCACTTCAATCAGCTCGACCAGGGCACGGCTCGTCTCACGCGCGGCCCCCATAAACTCAAACTGGAATACTTCCAAAACACGGGTGGGGCCATTATCCAACTGCTCTGGAAGAAACCCGGAGGCCTATTCAAACAAATCGTCAGCCCGGCCTACCTGCGGTCGAGTCGCCCCTAACATCACCATTAATAGCTAGCTCGTATCAATGCTCGCGATCACTTCCATCCTTGTCGGCATCAGCCTTCGCCTCACCTTGGCCTCCGTCTTCTACGGCAACTACGATCAGTGGTCGTGGGATATCGTGGCCGACCTTATTCATCGTGGAAAAAACGTTTACCTCTATACGGATCGGTACCGGTACACTCCCTTGTGGGCCTATTTGCTGGCTCTCTTTAACAAAGGGGCGTTCTTAACGGGGCTGCCCCTCCACACCTGGGTGCGGGGTTTTCTCACTTTGGTCGATATCAACATCGCCGTTCTTTTAGGGCTCATACACCACCAGATTTCCTCATCGAAAAATTGGAAAAGTTCCTATATCTACCTTCTCAATCCCGTGGCCATTCTCCTAACAGGTTACCACGGCCAGTTCGATAACCTAGCGATCCTCCCCCTCCTTTTGGCCGTTTATATTTATAGCCGCCAACGCCACAGCCCCCCCTTTCTAACCCTCTGGATACTCGGCACGCTATCTCTCACCATCAAACACATTACAACGTTCGGGGTCTGGATGTTTTTCGTTTACATCTCGCCGACTTACCGGCGCGCTTTTCTTTTGATGGCGTGTTCGGCGGCCGTCTTTCTTCTTTCCCTCTTTCCCTGTTGGTGGGACGCCCACTTCATCATCATGAGGCGGATCTTATTCTCACAAGGAGCGCACGGCCTCTATGGGCTGGGGAAGTTCCTACCTCTGCCGGTGGGAAAGGTCACTTTCCTCTGCTTGATGACTTTGTTGCCTGTCTTCACCAAAGAGTTCTTAAAACTACCCCTCCTCAAAGCGATGGAATTCTCCTTCGTGGCGTTTTTGGCCCTCACCTACATGATTGGAGAGCAATACTTCATCTTGCCCATCATCTGGGGGAGCCTTTTTCATACACCATGGTATTGGATATTTACTGTCTCAGCGGCTTTATTTCTGGTGGGGAGTCCTAACAATATTCATGTCCCATGGGTGCCTTCGCACTGGAACATGGTTTGGGTTACTGCTCTGATTTGGTTCAGCACCTTCCTAATAAAAAAAGCTTCATGGTCTCCATCTTTTTCCAAGGGAAAGAAGGTCCCATAATCCCATCACATACAAAAAAAGTACACCAATAAAACTCCATTTTGTGAGAGAGGAGCCAACGAACAAAACAGAGGAAATCGCCACTAGATGGCGTGGTCTCAAGCCTTTGACCCACGATGACGAGACTCTATCGGGAAATCGCAGCAGAAAGGCGATCAAAGGCAACACCAAAACGAAATAGTGGTAATGAATAAGTTGCCCCGATAGAATATAGATCACTCCCCCCAAACCTATCATTAGCCCGTCCCTTTTGATCGTATCATCAAAGTAAGGGAGGGCACTCCTTTTCACTTTCATTCTTCTCCAAACCAGTATGACGCTTGGCGGTAAGGCGAGGCCTCCTCCCATCAACCAATGCACAGACGAAGGAACTTGAACGCCCAACTTACAAAGAAAATTATTATTTAGCCACCCGGATACCATGTTGGCGTAACCCACCCCCCAATCATACCAGCAGTGCCAAGAGCGAAACAAAAACATAGGACCCAAAAAAGCCACCAACCCCATGATGAGAAAACCCCGCATGGTAGCTGAAAAACGCCGTAGTTCCTTTTCCGTTATCCAGGCGAAGAAAAGCAATAGGGCAATATAAATTGCATTCGGTTTTAAAAACAAAAGGAAAGCCAACAGGGCTCCCGATATACCCCATGCCCATTGAGAATTCAAGCTTCGCCTAAACAACAACAATAACGCCAATAGGCCAACCTGAAAAGTGTTCAAATTAGCGACATCGCAATCATGGATGAATGGCCCAAAGTAATTGACCACCAAAAGATACGCCAGCAACGCAGCGGCAACGGGGAGATTAAAAATGGAAGCATAAATGAAAAAACCTGTAAAAAATAAAAGCAAAGACACAAAGAAAAAAATATTGTAATCGAGATCGTATTGACCCGTTGAAACGAGATGGAAAAAGAAAAATAAAAAGGGGGTTTGTGCCGGCTGGAATTCTCCCGCCCGGAATTTAGCTGCTCGGTAATAACGGTACGACCGTAAGGGAGCTGACCGGAGGAATTCTTTCGTCACCTGAAGCTGATCGGATGACGAATACATAGCGTCGATGGAATAGGAGGTCAGCGCTTGACCCGTGACCCAATACTGATAAAAATCAATGGGACCGAAAGACCGGCGTTGATAAAAACTGACGAGGAAAACGCAAACGGCTACGCCAAAAAAGAGGAGTCGAAGCCATAACCGAATGTGGAAGGAGATCTTCCCAAGGCACCGCAAAGGGGATAAAACACTTCGTCTCATTATCGATCTCTCCAAGTCATCCTGAACCGAGGCCACCTTGAGAATACTCCCAGAAAATTCATCTTTTCACGTTACATGATAATTTGTATTAATGAACTCAACAACCTTGTTAATTACACATGGGCTCATTTGCTTTTAAAGTCCTCAGATCTCGATCCCTCTTAGAACGGTTTCCACAAAAACCCGAAAAGATTTTCCTGCTGGTTAGTCTTTTATTTGGAATTCCGCTCTGTTTTATCACCCCTCCTTTTCAAGTGCCAGACGAAGTCAACCATTTCTTTCGCGCTTATCAAATATCACAAGGACAACTGATCACTGTGCGAGAAGGAGACCAGTTGGGGGGATGGATCCCGAAAAGCCTCTTCGATACCGCCTCGGCCACCACCGAAGGTTTTTCGATCATGTTCCATCCCGAAAGGAAAATCAACCTGAATCGTATCTTCTCTTCATTCAGTCAACCCCAACAAGAAGAGAAAAAATTTTTAAATTTCCCTAATACGGCCCTCTACACGCCTGTACCTTACATTCCGCAAGTCATCGGAATAGCTATCGGGAATTGGTTAAAGAGCCCGCCCCTTCTATTTTTCTATTTCGGTCGGCTTACAAACCTTCTGGCGTCTGTGAGCATAACATTTCTGGCCATTGCGACGGCTCCCTTTTACCAATGGTTCTTCTTCCTTTATGCGCTCACACCCATGACGGTTTTTCTGCGATCCTCCCTCTCGGCGGATCCGTTCACCAACGCGATCTCCCTCCTCTTTATTGCCGTCACCCTCAAGCTGGCGTTTGTGCGAAGAGGATTCATTCCCAATAAATTACTCCTCGCTTACTTTTCCCTTGCCCTTCTCGTCGCGCTTTCAAAACAGGCTTACATTTTACTTCTCCTCCTCTATTTCCTCATCCCGCTTACAAATATCGGTTCTCCAAAAAGGTATTGGTCCGCTTTTTCCGTGGGGAGTTCTTGTTGTCTCGTCGTCTGGTTAATCGCGACCACCCTGGTGACAAATAAATATAACATGCCGTCGACATTCGGCGCTTATCTCTCGAATCAAACCAACCTTCTCCTATCGCATCCGGCGCACTTTTTCACCGTTGCATTAAAAACGGCTGTCTCGGATAAACTCCGTTATATTAAGGAGTTCCTGGGACAATTGGGGTGGTTGGACACCTCTTTAAGCACGCCATTTCTCATCCTCTTGGGCATGGCCCTGGTCATTTCGGCCCTGAGCGACGGGAATGAGCGAATAGAAATTAAAATGGGCCACAGAATGATTATTTTCTCCGCAATCCTTTCATCGACATTGTTGATATTTGTGTCTTTGTACATCAGCGGCACTCAAAACAAGGATAACTACATTCATCTGCAGGGGCGGTATTTCATTCCCATCGGCTCGCTCCCCTTTCTATTACTCTATAATCGTAAACTGGCCTTTCTACACAGGAAAGGCGGCGCTCAAATACTTCTTTTCACATGGTCTCTGGTCAGCCTTGTGTATACGACGCTGGTGATTATCAAGCGGTATTATTACTAGATAGGGAATCAACCCACGATCCGATGATGACGAAAGTGAAATTTAAAGAACAAACACTGGCTTTTTTTGCGCTCCTCGTTCCCATCGTTTTCATGATTTACACCACATGGCCGAACCTGGTCAACGACGGATATCTGTTCGCACGGGATGCGGGAGGTCATCTTCTTCGAGCCCAGTATTGGGCCCATTATCTTCTGCCAAAGGGTACCGCGTGGGGATGGTTTCCCCTCTGGTATGGGGGGTTCAATCTCTATCATGTCTATCCGGTTCTCACCTATTATCTACTGGGATTACTGACGTTAATCCTGCCCGCCCTTCCGGCCTTAAAGTTCACGATGGCTTTCCTTTGGCTGGCGCTGGTTCCCACGGCCTACTATTTCTTAAGGGGTTTTCGTCTCCGGCCAACGCACGCGGCGCTGGGAACGTTTCTCATCCCCCTTTTGAACGGCGAGCTGAGCGTGGGCACCACCGCCCTTTATCAGGAAGGTTTTCTTCCCAATGCCACGGGATTTATTTTTTCGATCATTGCCCTTCGCCGGCTGAAAGAGGATCTGGCCGGAGATAGGCGTGCCTTGTCCGCCTTGCTTGTCACCGGCATCTGTGTCGCTTTTACCATCCTCTCCCATCCATTTTGCGCCTATTGGTGGATTTGGGCCTCCCTTCTCCTTTTAATCACGGAGATCATCGGGGGACATCAGGCTTGGGCGACCTTGCTCAAGAGATATCTCCTGGTTTTGTCGTTGGGCCTATTGTTGTCGGCCTATTGGTGGATCGCTTTCCTCCTGAACCTCGATGAAATGAAAAGAACGGACCCTTTCGCCCTCACCGACATCGCGGGAAAATTGATCTCCATGGAACACAACGGGGGATGGAAGATCGTCCTTCTGGCGGCCTTCGGAATAATTTATTTATTTGTAAAAAAAGAATGGAAAACGCTGGGTTTTCTGGGGGGTGCCGCCGTGCTCAGCTTCCTTCTTTCGACCGGTGTCATCAACCCTTTCCTCCCCATGGGTGAAATGATCCAAACCAGCCAGCGGCTCCGCTTCGAGGCTTACTATTACTTTTTCATCATCACTCTGGCGGCCTTTTCCATTCCTCTGGCCTGGACCCTGGCCGGTTTCTTTCCCTGGCCGACGTTGATAAAAGCGCTCCGCCTTAGCTTTTCGATATTCCTCTTTTCGATGATCCTGACCGTCAGAGATAACGTACGGGGATTCATTCACCCTATTTCGAACCCGGCCACCCGGCAAATTGAACCCCTGCGCCAATACCTTCTTGACCATTTACAACCGGGGGACTTCATTCTCACGGAAGACAACTGGGCTGCCATCCCTTCGTTGGGGACACCCCATTTCTTGCACCACAATCTCCCGCAAGGCACCGACCGCCTATGGGACTTGAGCGGCGGTTTGCCGGAAGGAACCCGCGGCTGCGTCCGCCCCTCAGACATCTCTTACCATCTGGACAAAACGGGCTGGATCGGAAACGAAGAAGACTATCTTCGTCATCGCGGAGTCCGATACGTCGTGACCTCAACGGGATTAAGCCGCCGGACGCTCCTGAAAGAACATTGGCTGAGATTGACTTGGCCCGACCCGCGTCTGACCGGAGAATGGAGTCCCGGCGCCGATTTCCTCGCCCTTTTTGAATTGAAAAATTTCAACACGCGCTTCGGCCTGCCGCCTGAGGCGTCCGCTTTGATAAAAGACCTCACCTATCAGGCTCCAGGACAGTACCTGATTCAATTTGAAAAACCCGTCACATTAGAAGCCAAGACATCCCTCACCCTCAATTACCACCCTTGGCTTCAGGTCAAGGCGAATGGAAAAGAAATCTCTAAATCACACAATGCAAATTTTCAGATGGTTCTACCGGAGAAGGCGGAGAACATTGTCACCCTTGAGATTCGATACGTCCCCCCCTTCCCCGTCCAAGCCGCCAACAAATTATCGGCTCTGGGATGGATCCTCGGCGTGCTTTATCTCGGCTTTTGCCTGACGTCGGAAAAACGGATTCTCCTTTAACCCCTATGCTGTGTCACCCCGACTCATGCTTCGCCCACATAAAGAAAGAGAGGCGGATTTGCATGACCTGCGGGTCTTTCATCGACCTGTCTTCCTCTTCGATTAAGTTCACCTACGACGAATCCTATCCCGACCAACGACACCACGACGACCCGTCGGTAGGGAAATTGAAGGTGAAAACGCTGCGGGCATGGCTCGGCCCCTTGGATTTGGTGCCCGCCGACAGCCATGTCTGTGAAGTGGGCTTTGGGAGCGGATCAACGTTAAAATATTTAATCCATACCGCAAGGAGGGTTTACGGCATCGAAGCGATTGATAAAAACGTGGAACGCGCCGCTCAAATGGGAGTTTCGAAAGACAATTTATTTCATTTTTCCCGAAGGCCGGACCTCCTGCCGGAGAAAATCGACCTCTGGCTGTTTCTCGACAGTTTCGAACATCTGGAGGATCCGGGCGCTTTTTTGGAGTGGATGGTTCCGAACTCGTCGGTTTCCAGTAGAATCCTGATCGTGTGTCCGCGGGCGGACTCGTGGTCACAGAAACTGCTGGGCCGCTTTTGGCCGCACCGGAGGCCGGATCATACATTTCATTGGTCCAAGAAAGGACTCGTCGAATTGATGGAGAAAAAGGGGTTTCTTTTGGAGAAAAGCTTCTTTCCATTAAAATTTGTTCCCCTCCGGACCGTGCTTTTTTACATCGATCACTACGTTCACACCCGCCTCAACCACAGCCGCCTTTACCCCCTTGTTCCCAACATGGCTCTCCCTTTCAATATCGGCGAAATGGGTCTTCTCTTTATAAGGAAAAGGGCCTCCGATGCAGCTTAAAGCTAAGAAAATCATCGACTATTACGCGGGGGGGCTTTTGATCTTCCTGATCAAACCCGTCGTGATCCTTTTGGGAAAACTGTTGAAAAGGGACCACTCCCCCACCCCTCAAGGGCGGATTGTTTTTCTGAAGCTCGTGGGAGGCGGGAGCCTCGTCATCGCCTTCCCCGCCCTTCTCGGGATCCGAAAAAAATTCCCGCAGGCGCGCCTGATCCTCGTGACGACACCCGCCGTCCGGCCGTTTGCTGAGCTCCTCGGTGTTTTTGATCAAATCGTCATCATCAACGACGGCTCGTTCCTTTCTCTTTCGGGAACAGGGCTTTGGGCCCTTCTAAAATGCGCGTTCGCCGACACGGTGATCGATTTGGAAGTGTACAGCCGCCTCTCCACATTGTTTTCCCTGTTCACGATGGCGAGAAACCGTTTCGGTTTCTATCTGGAAAACATTTTCTGGCGGCAGAACATCCACACGCACCTGGTCTATTTCAACCGCGCCTCCGGCGTCTATCTCTTTTACGAACAGATGGCGTATCTCGTGGGGGCGACGCCGGCAAACATCACCGAATGCCGGGAGCTGTTGCTGAAAGGGCTCCCCCTCCGAGCCAGACAAGAAGGAGGCATTGCGGTGGGGCACGCCTGCTCTGAATTTGGTATGGAACGGATGCTGAAACCCTCCGAATGGCTCCGCACTCTTCAAAAGAGAGCGGCGGACGGACGGCCGCGGCGACTCACTTTTCTTGGCTCCACTCGCGACAAAGACGCGGCGGATCAAATCATCGGCGAATTGAAAGCGGCCTTCCCGACCTTCACCATTACCAATTTTTGCGGTCTCTTTAAATTGGAGGATTCTCTCGCCTTCATCCGAAACGCGGACGAATTTTGGGGGATCGACTCTTCCCTCCTTCATTTCGCCCGACTTCTGGGAAAAAGGGGCGTGTCCTTTTGGGGTCCCACCAGCCCCCACACCCGCCTCAAACCCATCGCCGATTTAGAAGAAGAAGTCCATTACGAAAAAATCCATTGCTCTCCCTGCATTCACGTGACGGAAACGCCGCCTTGCCGGGGAAACAACATGTGCATCAAGAAATTATTTAACCGAGATATCAACGTCGACGGGAAAAACGCCCTCTTTACCACATGGTCCGCTGGCTGAACATCCGACGACTATGTCATTCCCGCGAAGGCGGGAATCCAGGCTTTAAGCTTTCCTTCAAAGAAAAGTTTAAAAACTGGATCCCCGCTTTCGCGGGGATGACGGATGTCGCGGGGATGGCGACGTGCATATCGAGAATTCTCCTGGCGGTCTATTTTATCGCCTGGTTTTTTTACTTCGCCTTCTTCTGGGGTCGGTCCATAACGCTGGATGACAAACACAACCTGATCCTCGGCCACATCAACATGTGGGGAGACTGGGCGGTCCACTTCACGATGGGCTCGGCCATGGCGTTCCGACAACTGATCCCTCTCACGAGCCCGCTCTTGATCGGCGCCCCTTTCCATTACCCCTTTTTGGCCAACCTGATATCGGCGGTTCTTATACGGCTCGGCCTTCCCTATTTCGCTTCCTTCACGATTCCCAGTTTCATTTTTTGTCTCGGCATCATCGGCGCCCTGTTTTTCTTTTATAAAAAGCTTTTTCGCTCGGATGGAATCGCCATGCTTTCCTCACTTTTATTTCTATTTAACGGCGGGCTGGGTTTTCTCTATTTTCTGAAAGACTTCGCTCATTCCACCAAACCCTGGCAGACTTTTTTCAATCCCCCCACGACCTACACGAAAATGGATCATTTCCATATCCACTGGGTCTCCGTGATCGACAGCATGATGATCCCGCAGCGGGCGTTTCAGCTGGGGTTTCCACTGGCGTTGGCGGCGCTGGTATTGATCTATTCAATCATACGTCTTCCCTTCACCCCAACCTCGCCACGGCGAGTCGCCTCCGGAGACCTCTCCCGTTGGGAGAGGGAGCCTGGCACTTCTACGGGAGAGGGAAAAAACATAGTGAAGCTGATCTTGGCCGGATTTATTCTCGGCTACATGCCGATCATGCACATCCATTCGATCATCGCTCTGTCAGTGATTCTTCCTTTCTGGATGATCGCGGATTTGATTCAACGAGAAAGTCATATCCTCGTCCATCTGAAACGGTGGGCGCTCCTTTTCACCGTCACGGCTATTCTCGCTTTGCCCTTCATGTATTTGTTTGTCACAGGCGGTCTATCGGAACGGTTCATGCGGTGGTTTCCAGGCTGGTACGCCAAAGAAGAGAAAATCGGATGGCTCTATTTTTGGTTCAAAAACTGGGGGATTACTCCCCTCATGGGCCTGTTGGGATTCTGGCTTCTTCTCAAGAAGCAACTCACGCTGAAAGAAAAGTGGGGCGTCTCTCTTATTTTCTCCCCTTTCTTCATCCTCTTTGCGCTCGTCAATCTCTTTTTATTCCAGCCCTGGGTTTGGGACAACACGAAAATGCTCGTCTGGGCCTCTCTCGGCATCTCCGGGTTGGCGGCTTATGCCCTCGGCGCTCTTTTGCTCCCTTCGCCTATCACCGAAATGGCCCCCGACGATTCATCCGTCCTGCAAAGGAGTGTATCCAGGCCGGTGTTCACGGCCTGGATACACTCCTTTGCAGGACGGTTATTTCCAAGACCGATCAATCTCATGAAAATGATACTTGGAATTCTGCTTTTTACCTTCATGACGGCCTCCGGAGCCATTGATGCCTATCGGAACCTCCGGCCCAAACTCCATCAATACCAGTTTTGCACCCAGGAAGAGCTTCTCCTTGTTGATTGGGTCAAAAAAAACACCCCGCTTCAGTCCCTTTGGCTGACCGGGAACCATCACAACAATTGGCTTTTCAATTTCACCGGCCGGCAGGTGCTTCTCGCCTACCCCGGCTGGCTCTGGACCCATGGCTATAATTTTAACGCCATCGAAAAGGACTATCGCCAAATGTTTCTCCACCCCGAAAATAAAGATCTCTTTAAAATCCACAAGGTGGACTATATTGCGATCGGACCCAATGAGGTCAGAGAATTGAACGCATCGAAAGAGAAATTTATGAAGGCGTTTCCTTTGGTCAAAAAGACCGGCAACTACATCATCCTGGCCACGCGCGAGGACGATCCCTTACGACAGCCGCCTTCCCCCGTACCCGCACAGGGTCTCATTGACATGGAATCATTGCTTAAGTTGAAACCCGGAGCCCGTCCCGTCGTCGGCCTTGCCGATTTAAAAACAGGTCTTCAACAAAAGATTTATAGTGATAAATATTTCAGCGGGCGGATCTGGAAATTCAACGAAAACTCAATCGATTTCAACTTCACCTATCACGCCAACCAAAAAAGGCCCTTTCCGACCCCTTGCTCCATGGTTTGGGAAGGATTCATCAATATCCCTCTCGATGGCACCTACACTTTTGCCCTCGAATCCGACGACGGGTCCCGGCTTTGTTTGAATGATTATGAAATTATCGACAACGGCGGCACGCACGGGATCGAAAGAAAGGACCGACGGGTCAAGCTGACGAAGGGCCCCCACAGGATAAAGATTGACTATTTCGACGGCGGCGGTGGAGCGATATTAAGCTTTCGTTGGAAACCACCTTTCAAACAGGAAGAAGCCGTGCCGAGAGGGGTGCTTTATCATTAATACGAACGTACGAAATATAGCAACTTTTGTATTACAAAGTGATTGCAAGATTTTGCAGGGAGGATTACAAATTCCTTCCCTTACGATAGATGAATGAGTTTTTTCTCGTGGTCGAAGTATATGGCAAACCGTGAAAAGAAGCCCTCTTGGCCGAGAAGTCCGAACGGCATGTCGTCCCATTGGTGGGAATAAAAGACATCCGTCAAAAAATGGCGCTTCCCGACAACAATGTTGGTCTTATGCCGATAGGCCAATACGGAGCCTCCAATTCCTGAAAATAAGCGCCGCTCTCCCTTCTCAACTTTGAATCCTAATTCTTCCGCTACCCATCCAGGGAAGGTGCATTGATCTGCGCCGGAATCAATCAGGGCGCTGAATTCAACCTGTTCTTTTTTGGTGGAGAGCGTGACGTCGATCACCGGGCGATAAGTGAAACGGGCGGGACGAATTCCTGGTGGTGAAGCAGGATACCTGCGATAGAAAAATTTAAGAATTCTCAAAGCAAGTAACTCTTGCCTTCCCAGGGAATCCATTCCAAGGTCGGATGCTCAATCCCATGATTCTTGGCTTCCCTCAGCGCCTCTCGGTGGGTGCGACCTGTCCCTAGAACTTTGGTTCGAGAGCGATTAAGCGCCACAAAATGTCCCGCAAATTTCCGGTAGAGTGGTGTCATATCCAGAAGTTTCTGTTTTTTGTTTTTCATCGTCATCTCCTTCCAACCGAATCCACTTTTACCAATGGTTAAGTATTCAGGCGCTCTTCTTTTGAAATTTCATGTACGACACATTCTTCATGGGTCTAATTTTATCAGTTTTTTGCCGACAGCTTTTTCCCAACTATTGCTCAAACCGCCCTCGGCCCACTATACCCATTGATACTACGCTATTTTCAGTCCCAGGTCCGACCGTCACGTGCGATGAGCGCATCGGCTTCGGTAGGCCCCAAAGAACCCGCCGGATAAACCGGTAAGGGCGGTGCCTTTTCTCCTTCCCAATAATTGATGATGGGGTCGACCAACCGCCATGCTTCCTCCACCCCGTCACTGCGGGCAAAGAGGGTCTGGTCACCCAGCATCACATCCAAAAACAAGCGCGCATAGGCTTCCGGCGGCGGAAGGCCGAAGGATTTTTCATAGCCGAAATCCATGGTGACAGTGCTCATGCACAGCTTTGGCCCCGGATGCTTGGCTTCAAATCCCATGGTAATGCCTTCATCAGGCTGTATGCGGAATTTCAAGACATTGGGCGTCAGCTGCTCCGCCAGAAGAGGCTTGAAGATGGAGGTCGGCACGTGCTTGAAATGAACGGCGATCTCCACACGATGTGGCCCCATCCTTTTTCCGGTCCGGATGTAAAACGGAACCCCTTTCCAGCGCCAGTCGTCCAATTCCAACTTGACGGCGACGTAGGTGGGAGTGTGTGACCGGGGATCGATGCCCGCTTCCTCCCGGTAGCCCGCCACCGGCTTGCCGTCAATCGAGCCAGCGGCATACTGAGAGCAAACCGTTTGGGAGGCCACCTCCTTCGGAGAAAAGGTTTTGAGAGACCGGAAGACGTCAATTCGTTTGTCCCGGACGGCATCCGCCTCCAGGCTGGTCGGAGGCTCCATTGCGATCAAGGCCATCAACTGGAGCATGTGGTTTTGCAACATATCCCGGACCACCCCGGCGCGGTCGTAGTAGCCCGCCCGGTGCTCCACCCCCAGCCGCTCCAACGCCGAAATCTGAACATGGTCGATGTAATTTCGGTTCCACACCGGCTCAAAAAGAATGTTGGCGAACCGGAACATGAGAATGTTCTGGACGGTCTCTTTGGCCAAATAGTGGTCGATGCGGTAGATCTGCTCTTCCCGGAGAACTTTTTTCATTTTTTCGTTCAGGTCGCGGGCCGACGCCAAGGAGTGGCCGAACGGCTTCTCCACCACCACGGCGGCGCAACCGGTTCCGGTCTCCTTACACGCCGCCAGTCCGGACGTCCCCAGGTTTTCAAGAATGTCTTCAAACACCTCCGGTGGAGTCGACAAATAATACAGGCGGCGCGGAGACACGTTGAATTCCTTGTCGAATTTCAAAAGGGTTTTTTGGATCGAGGCATAGGTGCCGGGGGCCGAATAAGATCCGGCCAAGTAATGGCACCGATGGAGGAATTTCTCGAGGCTCTCGGAGGAGGCCGCCTTCGGCAGGTTCTTCCGCAAACCTTCCCGGAAGGCCTCCATCGTCATCGCGGTGCGGGCTGCCCCCAAGATATAGAACGCCTTGGGGAGCAGATTCTGCTCATAGAGATAAAAAAGGGCGGGGAAAAGCTTCCGGTGGGCCAGATCCCCTGAGGCGCCGAAAACGACGATGGCGCACGGCCGGGGAATGCGCTCGAAAAGGCAGAGCTCTTCTTTGGTGTAAACTTTAGAGACGACAAGGGGTGACGACATCTTTTAGCACCGTCATTCCGGCGAAAGCGGGAATCCCGTTTCGATAATTGAAATAATCGACGGGACCGTTCCGTGACACGGTCCAGTACGGTGTTCACGTACTGGATTCCGGCTTTCGCCGGAATGACGGTTCATCAACTTTTTCATCGCGGCTTGACACCCTTCTGACCATGGGCGGCTTCAACGCCTCCCGCTCCTGCGCCCGCTTGTCGAAGCGCCTCGGCCTCTTTCACCACTTCGTGGCCGCCGAATTTATTCCGGAGGGCCGCCAACACTTTATTGCCAAAAGTGTCTTTCTCCCGCGACAGGAAACGTTGATAAAGCGCCATCGAGATGACGGGGGCCGCCACACCCCGATCGATCGCCTCTTTCGCCGTCCAGCGCCCTTCCCCTGAATCCTCGACATAACCGGACAAAGAGGCCAATTGAGGATCCTCGGCCAGGGCTTCCGCGGCCAGCTCCAACAGCCAGGAGCGCACCACACTGCCATGATTCCACAAATCGGCGATCTTTTTGAGATCCAGATCATAGGGCGAGGCCTTCAGAAGCTCCAACCCTTCGGCATACGCCTGCATGAGGCCGTATTCAATCCCGTTGTGCACCATTTTGACGTAGTGGCCCGCCCCGGTCGGACCGCAATAGAAATAGCCGTCTTTGGGAGCCAAATCTTTGAGGAGGGGCTCGATCGTATCAAAATCCTTTTTCTCTCCTCCCACCATGGAGCAATAGCCGTTTTTCAGGCCCCAAATTCCGCCGGACACGCCGGCGTCCAAATACCGAATCCCTTTCTTCTTGAGCGCTTCGGCGTGACGCAGATCATCCTTGTAATAGCTGTTGCCCCCATCGATGACGATGTCCCCTTTTTCCAGAAGGGCGCCCAGCTTTTCGATATGGTCGTCTAAAGTCTGCCCTGCCGGCAACATGAGCCAGGCCACCCGCGGTGCTTTAAGCTTTTGAACAAACTCTTCCAGGGATCTCGTCCCCACCGCCCCTTCCTTGCTGATCAAATCCACTTTCTCCAACGTCCGGTTAAAAACGACAACCTCGTGCTTGGCCCGTAAAAGCCGCCGGGCCATGTTCATGCCCATCCGACCCAAACCAATTAACCCGATTTGCATGATGTTTCCTCCTTCGTCATTCCCACACAAGCCGTCATTCCTGCGAAAGCGGGAATCCAGTCCGGTGTTCACGTCCTGGATTCCCGCTTTCGCAGGAATGACGGCTCGGCAATCACCCCAAAAACCGCCGCTCCCGTGCCGCTTGCGTGATCAGTTCCGTAATCCCTTCGTGGCTCTTTCTCTCCAAGAGCCGGCGGATGGCGCGCACAAGCGCTTGATGAATGGGATTGGCATCAAAATCAATCTTTAAAAGCTTGAGCGTCTTCCTGATTTCATCAGCCACCTTGGG
>JAJAPZ010000013.1 GCA_020523905.1 Candidatus Obscuribacterium magneticum | reverse complement strand
ACGGTACCTCGAAGCCCTCGAGTGACATAAGTTACAGCCCCCCTCCAAACTCATTCTCCACGAAAAACCGCGCTGATTCTTTCTCACGGGTTTGTCACAGGAAATTCACTTGACTTCCGACGCGGCTGGGATTACTACTGAAGCGAGAGTGATTGTCCGATTGACAAAGGGTTCTTTGAAAAGCGCCGTTTTCGGGAGGCCTGTTGGGCGAGGTCACCCTAACCGAGCGTGGGTCACCAACCAAAATATTCCCCACAGCCTCCCACTTTACACGTGAATGTCCGTCATGGTTGACGACATGAGATCGGGGCCACGAGCCGAAGAGGTAACTCTTCCCCTCGCGGCCCCGATCTATTTATCTCCCTCTCCGCCGCCCACCCTATCGCGGCCTCGTTTCGCCTCCGGCGATTCACTGGATGCCAAAAATCCGAATATACTTTAGCCCCCCGGGGAGGTAGAATAAAGCCGTGAGCCCCACAGTCTTTCGCCATAAAAATTACCGGTTCTTTTTCTTCTCCCGAGAAGAAAGGAGGGTTCACATTCACGTTAGCTGTCCTGACGGCGAAGCCAAATTTTGGCTGGAGCCGATCGTTTCGCTGTGTGAATATCATGGGCTCTCGCCGAGAAAATTAAGGGGGCTTCAAAAGGTTGTCGAAGGGAAAAAAGATGAAATCATCAAAGCGTGGAAAAAACATTTCAAAAGCTGAAGTTCTAGATATCTCAGGACATGGGGTCTGGATTTTTATTAACGGGAAGGAATATTTCCTTCCTTATGAAGATTTCCCGTGGTTTAAAAAGGCGAAAGTCTCAGACATTCACAACTTGAAATTATTCCACGGTTCCCACCTCTTCTGGCCAAATTTGGATGTTGATCTTGACCTAAGTTCTCTGCAAGATCCTTCCAAATATCCAATGATTTATAAATAAACTTGAAATGAGACGGTCCATTCGTTCAGGATTAATAACCCCCGTGAATAAATGTAGCCGGGTTTTGCACTAGAGGATTTACTGCCGCCAAAACTTATTCAATGTTTTCGATGGTAAATCCCGCCAAAAGCGGTTAAATAATAACCAGCATTTTTGCAGTCTAAGATACATTAGCTAGCTATTTATGATCACGAATTCAGAAAATCCAGCTGTCAAAAAGTTGTGGCTGATGTCAGAGCGGGAGTTTAACGACTGGCGCCGGAAGAATGACCTAATTGGCCTGTTAGGCTTTTTTCAAAGCGATCTTCCATGCTTCGGGGAGTGGCAACGTAATTTTCAGGTGACCGATGAAGTATTTCTGTCATCTGATGCTCCATCGCGGTTCTTTTGCGGCAAAGAGCAACTCTACCTACAGAGAGTCACTGGACCAAATTCCAATGGAGTGAATGAATCAAAAGTCTATTTTTCCACGATGAGTGCTGATGATCATCGAGAAACGCAGCGCAGACACCACGGGGAAATCCGTTATGAAATTGATTCATCGGTAGCCTTCGTTCCGTACTTCCATTGGCTCAACACTGCCAAGTCGCTGAAAGAGTTCCCGATTATCGGTGATCGAAACAGGTCTTTCGCAACGGACTTTAGTTACGGTCTTTGGCAGGCTATGGGGACAAAATACAGTGAGGCATTCCTTTTCAAAAAACACAAAGTTTTGAAAATGGGCAGTGTCACGGTAACCCCATGGCAGTTTGATAGCCGCAATTTGGACTTTGTATCGCTCGATGATTTAGTCGTTACAGGTGAAGGATGGACACACACGACAAAAATCACATATTCATCTTGCAATCGATTTTCATTCCATGGATGTGAGAAGGCATTCGTCACTTTTGAGAAATGCTATGTTGAAGAGTTTCTCGTCGCTAGTTCGCGCATTCAGGATCTTCACTTTAACGAATGTACCCTCCATCGCCCTGTATTTCGAAAATCACGCCTGTTCAAGATTAGCTTTCAGAAAACAACCCCTGATGGTGTTGATTTTGACGACTGTGAGCTAAGCGAACTCAGCTTTGTAGATCCGCCTGATAACAGGTCTCCCTTGGGACTCCGGGACATTTACAAACGGTTTCGTGTCGCCTTTCAAAACCAAGGGGACCGAGCAGAAGCTGCACATTATTATTACGAGGAGCGGTCCCAACAGCTCTTAAGTCACCTCAACCCCTTAATTCCAACTGGAAAGGGTTTTCCATCGATAGGCTATCGCGGCAATCTTTTCTCGTTGTATGACCTTTGGCTTCAGAAAAGAATTGATGGAAAAGAGGTCTTGCACAAGCTGAAAAATAATCTTCTTTGTGCCCTAAAAATATTATTTTATCCGCACCTCCTACTTCGCTTTCTGTGGATTAAGAAGGCCTTGATCACTGATAGCTTTGACTGGGGCGTCTGGGGATTTGGTGAAAAACCGTGGCGCGTTTTCATTTGGATGGCATGTGTTTTGGGGGTCTTTACGGCCCTATATTATTGGAGCTCTGTGGCAGAACTCCGTGGGAACGTACTCAGGTCTTTGTACTGTTCCGCATCTAATTTCGCCACTATTGGATGTGAATTCAAAAGTGGAATTGACTCAATCGAGGCCATTCTTGGTGCCACCCTCCTTGGAATCATGGTTTCAGGTTTTGCCAATAGAACTCGTTACTAAGCGAGGCTGGCTAACCAATCATCGCACCGGACACTCGCCTGCGGCTCGCGTGCATGAGGCTGATACGTTAAACGCCAAACAAAGTTGATTTATGCTTACTCACTTATTATCCCTCTTTCTTGGTGCTTATCTTGGATCAGTAATTACTCGTCAATACGATAAATTCAAGGAACGTGAAAACGAGGCTCATAAATTACTCCTAGCACTTAACGATGTGGTTGATTTTTCGTCAGAATTAGCGTTCTGGGACGATTATTATTTATGGAGAAATATTAAAGTGAGCCCCAGAAAAGAAATTGATAATGCACACATCTTATCGTTTCTAGATACTAAGCTCGCGGCAATGTTGCCTTCGGAAGTCAGAATGGACTTTAAACAAATCAGTGAGTGGATTTATTACTTCAACAATGAAACCCCGAAAAACGACTACTCTTTATTGGGTAGCTCTCGAGTCGAGAAAATTCTATCTCTAACAAAAATATATTCAAAAAGTCTGGAGGAATCCTTTGTCCGAATAATTAATTCATTTCTTTTTACTAATTCATGGCGATTCAAAACGTTAGGATTAAAACCCAATGATAAAGAAATATCAGTACATAGAACGCCAGAAGAAATTCATGATATTAGAATTAGATGGGATATATAATTTGGCACTAACCAACGCCAGCGCAGGACGCCTCCGCACCTGTGAGCCTTTTACGTCCAAGAGGAGCTATGGCTTCGATTCAAAAAGATGAATGTTTAACTGCTAAACCTCGAGCGCCTTTATCGACGGGGGAAGTGATTCAAATGCTTCGCGAGCTAACCCGACTTGCGCACATCTGTCCTGAATCCGACCTTTTTTAACTCTTTCGAATAAATCGTTTCGACGGAAGACTTCTCTCCAGCGGCCTTTTTTGCGACGTAGTCCAGACCTCCCCTCTTTCTCCTTCCATTTAATTCTGGCAGTGTATGGTCATGTTTCTCAAAGATCACCCACGTCGAAAGGATGGAAAGAAGCATCACTACTATTCCCTGTGTGAGACGATTCGTACGGAACACGGGCCCCGGCATCGTCGCGTGTGTTATCTGGGAGAATTGAACACCGATGCGCAGCGCGCCTGGCGTAAGACAGTGGAGGTGGTGGATACCGACGGTCAAGCGCGGCAACTGACGTTGTGGTCGGACAACACGGGGAATATGCTGAGAAGCGACGCCGAGGTGACAATTCGCCTACGGGGCATACGATGGGAGAGACCGCGAGAATTCGGAGCGGTGTACACGGGATGGATGCTATGGAAGCGTTTGGGGCTTGACGCCTTCTATCGACAAACCTTTGATGGAGCGGTGACACGAACCGCTGACGTGCCATGGAGTTCGGTCGCGGCGATTCTGGCGATCAACCGGCTCTGCGCACCGCGCAGCGAACTGTTCATCGACGAGCAGTGGTACCGGCTCACGGCGCTCGACGATATTGTGGGGGTGCCTGAGCCAAAGGTACACAAGGATCGCCTCTATGCTTGTCTGGACCGGCTGATCGAAAAGAAGGCAGAACTGGAGCAGCACCTGAAAGCGAAATGGGGGGAGCTATTCAAAGCCACTTACGATGTCCTCCTCTACGACCTGACGAGCACGTACTTTGAAGGAGAGGCGCTGGGCAATTCGCAAGCGAAACGGGGTTACTCGCGAGATCACCGACCAGATTGCAAACAGGTGATCGTGGCGTTGATCGTGAGTGAGGAGGGGTTTCCCTTTGCGTTCGAGGTTATGGACGGCAACCGTCGAGACGTGACAACATTGGAGGAGATGCTGGAGGCCGTGGAAACCAAGTATGGGGTAGCGCGGCGGGTCTGGGTGTTCGACCGCGGGGTGGTGAGTGAGAAGAATCTGAAGCTGTTGCGGCGACGGAAAATGCCCTATGTCTGCGGCACTCCGCGTTCTGCACTGAAGTCTTTCGAGAAAGAGCTCACCTCACGGAATTGGGAACGGGTGCGAGAGGACGTTGAGATCCACCGGGTTCCACGGGTGAGCGGGGAAGAAACGTTCCTGTTGGTGCGCAGCACGGGGCGACGTTTGAAAGAGGACGCGATGCGAGAATTGAAGATGAAACGCCTGGAGAAAAGCTTGAATGGTTTGGCGCAACAGGTGAAGAAAGGACGGCTCAAAGACGAGAGGAAAATTCACTTTAAGGCTGGACAGATTCTGGGGCACTATCCGTCGGTGGCCAGCCTCTATGCCATTAATGTGAAACTGAGAGCAGGCCGACATTTGGAAATGATTTGGTCGCGCCAGGTGGCCAAGTTGCGTTGGAAACAGATCACGGCGGGAACGTATTTGATTCGGACCAACTTAAGTGACGTGGAGTTGGGACAGCTGTGGGAAATCTACACGCAACTCACTGAAGCGGAGGCGGCGTTCCGAGCGATTAAAAGCGAGTTGATGATTCGACCTGTGTGGCATCACAAGACGCACCGCGTGCAGGCGCACATTCTTGTGGCTTTCCTCGGCTATGCGCTGTGGGTAACGTTGAAGCAGGCGTTGAAACAAACCGCTTCGCTGCAGGCTTACGAGTACGATACATCTCCTTGGAAAGCACTGAAAATCCTTTCACGAATCAAGAGCGGAGACATCATCTTGCCAGCTGTCGATGGCCGCATTCTACGGCTGCGTCGCATCAGTACACCAGACACGGAAGAGAAAGAACTCTTGCGGAAATTGCGCATCACCCTTCCTGACAGGCTTTCTGCCGACATAGTGATGTAGTCCAGACTTTAACCCAAATCTGCAATAGAATGCATCAAATAGTCATTTTCGGGGGAGATGTGCGCAAGTCGGGCTAAAGGGATGGACTCAGGAAGAGCTGGCGAAGCGGTCCGGAATTACACCGACCAACTTGAGTCTTCTCGAAAACGGCAAGATTGACATTGGAAAGAGGCGGGCAGAACAGCTGGCCAAAGCTTTCGATGTGCACCCCGCCACTATTATGTTCCCCGAGTACGAATCCCAAGAAATTAAGAAGGCGGCAAACATTGTTGCGACGAAGTTCCGGACAACGATGGCGAAAGTTCTATCGAAGCATCAGAAAACGTTCGAGAAACTCGCCCATTGAAAAACCTTCAGATCCCCCTTTATGAGAGGTGCTAGGGATTGCGGAGGGATTTGAGGGATTTGACGACGGCGACGGGGTCGGGGGCGGAGAAAATGGAATGGCCGGCCACAAGGGCCTGGGCGCCGGCTTGGACGGTTTGAGCGCCCGTCTTCGGGTCGATGCCGCCGTCCACCTCCACCAGGCAATCCAATTTATTGGCTTTGATGTAAGTTGAAATCTCCTGAATTTTGGGGAGCATGTCGGCCATGAAGGATTGGCCGCCGAAGCCGGGCTCCACCGTCATGACGAGGACGAGATGGACCTCTTTCAAATAGGGGAGGACGGCCGAAGCCGGCGTCTTGGGCTTGATGGAAATCCCCGGCTTGACGCCCAGTTTTTTTATAGCGGCAATGACACTTTTCGGATCCTTCACCGCTTCCAAGTGGAATGTCAACCCCCAGGCCCCCGCATCAGCGAAGGGCGCCGCGTAGGTGAGAGGATCTGTGATCATAAGGTGCACATCCAAGGGGAGCTTGGTGGCCTTCTTCAGCCATTTGACGACCACGGGGCCGATGGTGATGTTCGGCACGAAGTGGCCGTCCATGACGTCCACGTGGAGCCAGTCCGCCCCGGCGGATTCCATGAGCCGGGCTTCCTCCGCCAAGCGCGAGAAATCGGCCGACAATATCGATGGAGCAACGATCATAAAGGAAACATCCTCACGGTTCGACGACCCGCTCATCTTTAAGGACGTCATTGACATAAATTCTGAGGCGCGTGGTGGCGGTGACATGGATCGGAATTTCAATGGTCTGGCCGCCTTCGTGTTCGCCCTTGTAAACCTCGCTTTCGCCTTTGTTGTCCCGGGCCATGATGCGCACCGCCAAGACGCCGGACTCGCTTGGGATCTGATAATTGAGCCGGTACCCTTTGGCGGAGGCGGTGACGGGGACAATCGTGATCTCGACGTCCTCCCCTTCCAAAAGCGGCTGACCCGCCATCGGGTCTTGCTTCACCACCGTTCCGGAAACCCCGACCGCTTCCGCGTCCTCGTTCACGCGGACCTTGGCGTTGACGCCGCTAGCCCAATCCTCCACGTTTTTAACCGGCTGACCTAAGAAATCAGGCAATAGCGGCGCCCCCGAGGGCGGCATGCCTTTCGAAACCACCACATCCACCAACGCCCCCCGGGCCACCACGGTTCCCGAACTGGGGTCCTGGCTCATCACGTACTTCTGGTCTAAATCCAATGAATACATATCGGTGACGGCCCCCAATTGCAAACTCTCCGTCGCCAGAACGCTCTGGGCCTCGGCCAGGGGTTTCCCGATCACCACGGGCACAAAAACCGCCTGCCCTCCTTTGGACAGGACGACACGGATCGACCGGCCCTCACGCACCTGCATTCCCGAAGGCGGCTGCTGGCGCAAAATCGTCCCCGCGGGCAGGCTCTCATCAAACTCGGAGCCGTCTTGCTTAAGCGAAAGCTGGAGGTGGGAGACTATCTCCAGCGCCTCCATGAGCCCCTTGCCCTCCAGGTTCGGCACAATCACTTCCGCCCGCGCATGAAGAAGGGTCTGCATGATTTGGTTGACGGAGAAGGCCGCCACCCCGGCGATCACGAAAAGCGTCAGGACAATGATGACCCACGGTTTTCTCAAAAAACGCCACAGGCGCCGCCTCTTGTAGGAGGGGCTCGGGGTCTTTGGAATCTCCGGAGGGATTTCGTTCATCTGGCTTCTCCCAATTGGCCGCAGCCGGCGCCGATGTCGACGCCCTGGGGCTTTCGCAATCTCACCGGCACCTTGCGCTGGGTGAGAATTTCCTGAAACCGCCCAATCTTAGCATCCTCCGGTCGTTTGGTGGATAGCTTCGGCACCGGATTGTAGGCGATGAGGTTGACCCGATAATCCCCGCGCTCGGCAAAGCGCCGGATCAGATTGGCCAGGCGCTTGGCTTCCGTCTCCGAATCGTTCACCCCCTCCAAAAGAAGATATTCAAAAGTCACGCGGGCGTTGGTTTTCATGGAGAAATATTTGGCGGCCTGGAGGAGCTCTTTTATCGTCCAGGATGAGGCTTTGGGAAGAATTTTCTTCCGGACCTCGTCCGTCACGGCATGGAGGGAGATGGCCAGATTCACCTTGGGAGCTTCCTCCGCCAGCATCTTAATCTGCGGGACCAAACCGCAGGTGGAGACCGTCACATGGCGGGCTCCCCTGTTTAAGCCGAGGGGCGAGCGGATCAGGCGCAGGGCGGAAACCAGGTTCGCGAAATTCGCCAGCGGTTCTCCCATGCCCATAAATAGAAGACTATCGAGCGGCTCTCCGACGGCTTCTTCCACGATGAAAATCTGATCCAGCATCTCCGCCGCGGTTAAATTTCGGCGGAATTGGACCTGGCCGGAGGCGCAAAAAAGGCACTCCCAGGCGCAGCCGATCTGGGTGGACAGGCACAACGAGTGCCTCTTTTCATAGGGAAGGTAGACCGCCGGGAAATGCCGGCCGTCCTCCGTTTTAAAATTATAGCGGATCGTTCCATCCAGCTTGGACTGGCGGGTGTCGTGGACCACGAGTGAGCGGAGCGTGAACTTTTCTTCCAGCGCCTTCCGCAAGGGCGCCGGCAGGTTGGACATCTTGGAAAAGTGGGAGACGCGGTTCTTAAAAACCCAATCCCGGACTTGCACCGCCCGGAACGGCTCGCCGCCCAGCTCGGCCATCAGCCCCGGCCACCGGTCAAAGGGAATATTCAGTAGTGATTCCATTGCAGATCCTTTCATTGGCTCCTTCCCAATTGTCTCGACAGCGTAGAGACATTCGGGACGTGAGAGAGGCGGTGATAGGTCAAAAGGTCGGTCCCAGAAAATAGCTGCCTATTTTCCCAATACGGTTCCAATTGGTAGCCGGGCGCCTTGCCAGAAGGCCCAAGCGGACATCAATTTCCCGCTTTCGGGCTGAACCTGGCGTAAGAGAAGGCGGCCTTCTCCCGCCTGGACTAGAAGCCCTTCGTTTATCCTCCCTTCGACGATCTCTCCCGGCTGGCCGCCGCGGCCGGGGGGCGCCGAATCCACGGCCGCCTTATAAATCTTGAGCTGTTTGCTATGCCCTTCCCGATCCTTAAACGCCGTGTGGGCCACGGGCCACTCCACCACGCCGCGGACGAGATTCACGATCTCTTCGGCAGGCTTTTTCCAATCGATGACGCCGTCTTCTTTCTTAAGAGGCGGGGCCAGGATGACCTCGCCCTCCTGAGGCTTGCGCGGAAGGCGCCCCGCTTTCAAATCCGCCATGGCCTTCGCCAATAGATCCACGCCCAACGGGACCAATTTTTCCCGGAGCGTGAGGGCGTCGTCCTCCGGTGAGATCACTTGAGCGGCCTGGCTGAAAAGAGGGCCGGAATCGAGCCCTTCTTCCAGCCAGAAGAGGCTCACGCCCGTCTCCTTTTCGCCCCGGATCAAGGACCACTGGATGGGAGCCGCCCCGCGGTATTTGGGGAGAAGCGAAAAATGGACGTTTAAAGATCCCAACTTCGGCGCTAGAAAAACGTCTTTCGGGATAATGCGGCCGTAGGCCACCACAATTCCGACCTCGGCGCCCAGACCTTTTAAAGACTGAACAAGAGACGGCTCCCAGGGGCCTTTCGGCTGAAAGACGGGGAGGCCTAATTCCTTCGCCAGCTTTTTTGTCGGAGGCGGAGCGATCTCGTAGCCGCGCCCGACGGGCTCATCGGGCCGGCAGACGACCCCGACCACGGTTTCATTTTTTAATAGCCACTCGAGATAGGGGATCGTGAGGGCGGGGGTGCCGAAAAACAGGACTTTCATTAGATAAACTCGTCATTGCGAGGACCCGAAGGGTCCGAAGCAATCTGTTGTTCCGGAGGAATGTCAGCGGAAACCCTTTTCTGAAAGACGGATTGCTTCACTTCGTTCGCAATGACAGATTCCCCTATCACCACAACTTCTCTTTCTTTAATCTCCGGATGGCGAACGACATCTCCAGGCGGCGTTTCAAGGGGGCGCGGTGGAGGATGAGCTTGCCGTTCAAATGTTCGATTTCATGCTGGAGGCACCGGGCGAGAATCCCTTCGGCCTTGATGGTGATGGGAAGGCCCTTCTCGTTCAAGGCGGTCACGGTCACTCGCTCCGCGCGCTTCACTTTGGCGCCGCCCACGCCGGGCAAAGACAGGCACCCTTCCTCGCCCCCCGCCCGGCCATCTTTTTTCACGATGACGGGATTGATGATAACGACTTGGTTCTTTTTCTCATCCGGCGTGACATTGATGACGGCCAACCGGAGGGACAACCCGATCTGAGGGGCCGCCAGGCCGACGCCGTTGGCCGCGTACATGGTTTCAAACATGTCGCGGATGAGCTCCTGGGTTTTGGGGCCTAAATCTTCGACCGGCTTGGCCACCTTTCGCAGAACGGGTTCGCCGTATTTGGTAATTCTCAAGAGCGCCATGACAGTAAAAAGCCTCCTCTAGGCAGGTCACCTCGGCCATCAAAACGAGAGTCGTCATCCCCGCGAAAGCCGTCATTCCGGCGAAAGCCGGAATCCCGTTTCGATAATTGGAATAATCGACGGGACCGTTCCGTGACACGGTCCATTCCGGTGTTCACGTCATGGATTCCGGCTTTCGCCGGAATGACGTGTTCTGCGGAAATGCCGATCATCGAATTTCCTTCTTAGGGAGTGGTCGTTTGCGGCCCTGGGCAACATGGAGCCGGGCCACCGCGCGCCGGAGCGCCGCTTCCGCCGTGATCAAATCCTGCTCGTTCAAGGCGCGGGAAGACTTTAGTTGATTCTTCGCCCGTTCGGCCGCCTGCCGGGCCCGCTCCTCATCGATGTCGGCTTCCATCTCGGCGGTTTCGGCGAAGATCTGCACAACACTTCCCTCTTGCACTTCCAAAAAGCCGCCGGAGATGACGAAGTGGGTTTCCCCATCGCTTTTCTTCAATCGAATCTCCCCGGGACCCAGCTGCGTTAAAAGAGGCGTGTGATGAGGAAGGACGCCGATTTCCCCATCCACCGCGGGCGCCGCGATAAACTCAACGGTCTCGCTTAAGACCGGGCGTTCCGGCGTTATTAGATCAACTTTAATCGACATTCGTTCTTCCTAAAGACAATCGCACATTGCAGGATTGTAAATTTTAATTACGCAATTCCAGACTGTCTCACAACATCGTCACCCCTGCGAAAGCAGGGGTCCAGGTATTAAACATGCCATTAAAAGAAAGATTTACGACCTGGATTCCCGCTTCCGCGGGAATGACGGTAATACTCTCAGCATTATGACACAGCCTATTAGCAATCATAAAGACTTCGCTTTCTCGGCGGCTTCTTCGATGGAACCCACCATGTGGAAAGCCGCTTCCGGCAGATGGTCCCACTTCCCCTCGCACAACTCCTTGAAACCCCGGATGGTGTCGGCCAGCTTCACGTAGCGGCCTTCCTGGCCGGTGAACTGGGTCGCCACGTGGAAGGGCTGAGACAAAAACCGCTGGATCCGCCGGGCCCGGCCCACCGCGATCTTGTCGTCCTCCGACAATTCATCCATCCCGAGGATGGCGATGATGTCCTGGAGTTCTTTGTAACGGTTTAAAATCTGCTGCACCCGGCGGGCGACATTGTAGTGCTCCTCGCCGACAATGCGCGGGTCCAGAATCCGGGAGGTCGAATCCAAGGGGTCGACCGCGGGATAAATCCCCAGTTCCACGATGGCCCGCGACAAAACCGTGGTCGCATCCAGATGGGTGAAGGTGGTCGCCACCCCGGGGTCCGTCAAATCGTCGGCCGGCACATAGACGGCCTGAACGCTGGTGATGGAGCCCCGTTTGGTGGAGGTGATCCGCTCTTGAAAACCGCCCATCTCCGTACCCAGGGTCGGCTGATAACCGACGGCGGACGGCATCCGCCCCAAAAGAGCCGAGACCTCCGCCCCGGCCAGCACGAAGCGGAATACGTTGTCGATAAAAAGGAGGACGTTCTGGCCCTCGTCGTCGCGGAAATATTCCGCCTGGGTCAGGGCCGTCAGGCCCACCCGGAGGCGGGACCCCGGCGGCTCGTTCATCTGTCCGTAAACCAGGACCGTTTTCGACAGCACCGAATTCCCGTCGGAGAGCTTCGCCTCCTGCATCTCGTTCCAGAGGTCGTTTCCCTCGCGCGTCCTCTCTCCCACGCCGCCGAACACCGAGACGCCGCCGTGCTGCTTGGCGACGTTGTTGATGAGCTCCATGATGATGACGGTTTTCCCCACCCCGGCGCCACCGAAAAGGCCGATCTTGCCGCCTTTCATGTACGGCTCCAGAAGATCGATCACCTTGATGCCGGTCTCAAAAACTTCGGGTGTTGTGACCTGGTCCGTGAAGGCGGGCGGCGGCCGGTGAATCGGGTATCTCTTTTTGGCCTCCACCGGGCCCCGCTCATCCTTGGGTTCTCCCAACACGTCCAACAGACGCCCCAGGCACTCGCGCCCCACCGGCACGGTGATGGGGGCGCCTTCGTTGACGACCGTCATGCCCCGGCACACGCCTTCAGACGGCCCCAAGGCGATGGTGCGAACGGCGTTGTCCCCCAAATGCTGCGCCACTTCGAGGGTCAAATTGATTTTCCGCGTCTTTCCGCCGGCGTCATATTCGCCCTGCACCGTGAGGGCGGTGTTGATCTCCGGCAGCTGCCCTTCCGAAAACTCCACGTCCAAGACGGGACCGATGACCTGAACGACTTTTCCAGTATTCATTTACATAACTCCTATCGATTGCGTCATTGCGAGGTCGCCGCGGCGACCGAAGCAATCTGTCGTTCACAAGAATGCTTGAGACAAACATTACCCTAAACTACAGATTGCTTCACTTCGTTCGCAATGACGGCGGGCTCGCGATGACATCTCCCACTTAATTCTGTAAAGCCTCGACCCCGCCGACGACCTCCGCAATCTCTTTTGTAATCGCGGCCTGCCGGACCTTGTTCATGTTGAGGGTCAGAGACTCGATGATCTCCGTGGCGTTGTCGGTGGCCGCCTCCATCGCCGTCATTCGCGCCGCCAGCTCCGCCGCCTGCGATTCGAGCAATATCCGGTACACCTCGGCCAAAAAGGTGCGCGGCAGAAGCCGCTCCAAAATTGCTCCGCGGCTCGGTTCGTAAATAAAATCCTGCCGCGGCTTGACGCCTTCATAGGGCTCGATCGGCAGAAGCCGCCGTATGATGAGCCGCTGATGCAGCCTCGACTTAAACTCGTTGTAGATAAAAACGACTTCCCGCGTGTTCGTGTGGAGGAAGGCGTCGATGAGATCCTTCCCCAGAACTTCAGCCTGGGCAAATCCCAAGCGGTGAAAAATGTTCACGTAATCCTTCTCAATTGTTGCGCCGAGACGCCTAAAATAATCCCGCCCTTTCCGCCCCACGGCCCAGAAGCGGACGTCTTCATCCTTCCGTTCCCGCATGAATTGCAGGGCGGTCCGGATCAGGTTCGCGTTGAAAGCCCCGCACAAGCCGCGGTCGGCGGTGACCAGCACCACGTCCACGCGGTGGGAGAGCCTCTTCGCGAAAAACGGGTGTTCGGCCGTTAACAATCTCTCCCCCCGCAGGGGGGAATCCATGACGTGAACACCGGAATGGATTCCCCCCTGCGGGGGGAGACTGTCATCCGCCGCGGCGGATCCCATCCCGGTGTTCACGTCCTGGGATCCGCCGCGGCGGATGCCGGCTATCACCGGGATATCAACTCGGGCCTTCTCCTTCGCGTGCAAGTACGCCAACTCTTGAAGCAGGTAAACCAACTTCTGCGCGAAGGGGCGCGCCGACACAATCCTCTCCTGGGCGCGGTTGAGCCGGGCCGCGGCCACCAGTTTCATGGCCTTGGTGATCTGCTGCGTCGATTTGACGGATTTAACTTTGCGCCGAAGTTCGCGAAGAGAAAGCATAGACTAGAGATTGAAATTTGCAATCTGCAATTTATTTGAATCCTTTTTTAAACTCCTCAATCAATTGGGAAATCTTCGCCATGAGGGCGTCCGACATCTTTTGCCCGTTTTTGATTTCCGCCAAGACCTCCGGCGCGCGGGTGTCGAAAAATTTCAGGAGGCCTTCTTCAAAGGCGCGGATCCGCTCCACCGGAATCTCATCCAAGTGCCCCTTGACCCCGGCAAAAATCGCCACGACCTGATGGGCCACGTCCATCGGCTGGTATTGAACCTGCTTCAATATTTCCACCATGCGCTGCCCGCGGGCCAATTTATTCTGCGAGGTTTTGTCCAGTTCCGTCGAAAACTGGGCGAAGGCCGCCAGCTCATTGTACTGGGCCAGGTCCAGACGCAAAGACCCCGCCACCTGGCGCACGCTCCGGATTTGCGCATTGCCACCCACCCGGGAGACGGAAATCCCCACATTGACGGCGGGCCGGATGCCGGAATAAAAGAGGCTGCTCTCCAGATAGATCTGGCCGTCGGTGATGGAGATGACGTTGGTCGGAATATACGCCGTCACGTCGCCGGCCTGCGTCTCGATGATAGGGAGGGCGGTGAGGGAACCGCCTCCCAATTTGTCCGAGAGCTTGCACGCCCGCTCCAAAAGCCGCGAATGGAGATAAAAAACGTCGCCGGGATACGCTTCGCGCCCGGGCGGCCGCCGCAAAAGAAGGGACATCTGCCGGTAGGCCTGGGCGTGCTTTGACAGGTCATCATAAACACATAGAACATCTTTGCCGTCCCAGAGAAATTCCTCACCCATGGCGCAGCCGGCATAGGGCGCCAGGTATTGGAGGGGCGCCGGGTCGGAGGCCGTCGCTGAAACGACGATCGTGTAGTCCATGGCGCCGTGTTCGGTGAGGGTCTTCACGACGGAGGCCACCGTCGACTGCTTCTGGCCCACGGCGACATAGATGCAGATGGGCCGGTCCTTTTCTTTCTTCTGATTGATGATGGTGTCGATGACGAGGGCGGTTTTTCCCGTCTGGCGGTCGCCGATGATGAGCTCCCGCTGCCCGCGGCCGATGGGGATCATGCTGTCGATGGCTTTAAGCCCCGTCTGAAGGGGCTCATTCACCCGCTGCCGCTCGATCACCCGCGGGGCGATCACTTCAACGGCCCTCGCGCGCGAGGTCGAAATGGGGCCCCGGCCATCGAGCGGCTGTCCCAGGGGATTGACCACCCGGCCGATGAGACCCTCCCCGACCGGAACTTCCATGACACGGCGGGTTCTTTTCACGGGGTCGCCCTCTTTAATATGGGTGGTGTCTCCCATGAGCGCCACGCCGACGGAATCCCGCTCCAAATTCAAAATCAGGCCGTAGATGTTTCCGGGGAATTGGAGGAGCTCCCCGGCCATGGCGGACTCCAAGCCGTAGACGCGGGCGATGCCGTCGCCGACCTGAAGGACGTTGCCGACCTCCTGGAGCTCCGTTTTCAGCTCAAAGTCCTGGATCTGCCTTTTTATGGCGCTGGTGATTTCTTCGGTTTTAAGAGGCATAAAAAATTGTCATTGCGAACGAAGTGAAGCAATCCCGTTTCTATAATCAAAATTATCGACGGGACCATTCCGTGGCATGGTCTGGCGTTCAGAAAATTGTTTGCAGTAACTTTCTTCTGAAAAAACAGATGGCTTCGCTACGCTCGCCATGACAACCTCAATTGATGCTGTGGGCCAGGGCCGCCCTCAAATCGTCGATATGCCCTTTCAGGCTCGCATCCAAGACATGATCGCCCACTTTGAGCCAGATCCCGCCGATGAGTTCCTTGGCGACGGCGAAACTGCCCACGACCTTCCCGCCCCAGGAGGCGGCCAAGCTCTTTTCGACGGTTCTTCTCTGTTCGTCGCTTAAAGGAATCGCGGTTTTGACGAGGATCCGGCTGATGCCGTGGTCCACATCGGAGAAGATCTGCAATTGTTCGAAGATGAGCTCAAACAATTCCAGGCGGCGCCGTCGGGCCAGAAGGCGCACCAGGCGCAGGGCCAGCTTGTTGGAGGTGATGATTTTGATGACGGCTTCTTTGTCGGCGGCGGGGATAAGCGGGTTACGAAGGGCTTTTTGCAGATCGGTTGATTTTTTAAGGGCGTCCAGAATGTTGCCGAGGCTCTGCAACAAATCCTCGACACCTTTTGTTTCCGTCGCCAGTTGGTAGAGGGCCTTGGCATAACGCCTTGCGGTCGTTCCGTCTTTCATCGTCTCACCTCACTCGTAAACTTGAGAGATTCCTTAAAAACGTCCTGTTGGACCTTTTCGTCGACAGAGCGGTGGAGAAGTTTCTCCGCCACCTTGACCGAGAGATCGGCCACTTCCTTCCGGAGCTCCCCTTTCAGGCGCTCGGCCTCAAGCAAAAGGTCCTGGCGGCCTTTTTCCATGACGCCTCCCGCCTCTTCCTTGGCCGCCGCAACAATTTGCTGGCGCGTCTTCTCCGAATCGGAGCGAGCCTGGCTCACCATGTCTTGAATTGTCCGTTGGGCATCGGCCAGCTGCCCTTCAAACTTCTGCCGCAGGGCCTCGGCCTCCTTCTGCGCCGCTTCCGCCCGGTCGATATCGCCGCGGATCTTGGATTCGCGCTTATTGACCGCGTCGAGGACGGGCCGCCAGACGAACACGGTCAGAACGACCAAGAGGCACACAAACGTGACGGCCGTCCAAACCATCAAACCCACATCCGGTTGCAGCAACTTTTCCATACAGTTAACGTCATTCCGGCGAAAGCCGGAAACCAGGCCGTGAACACCGGACTGGATTCCGGCTTTCGCCGGAATGACGACGATGGCGCACGTTGTTCAACATGACAAAAGGTTCTACTTCGCCTCTGTAGCCGCAGGGGCTTCATGCACGCCGGCGCTCGATGCGCCCCCTTTCGGCAGTCCCAGGTTGAGGGCCACCAGCAAACACACTACCAACGCGAAAAATCCCAACCCTTCGATGAGAGCCGCCGGAATAATCATGGACGTCCGAATTGCCCCAGCCGCCTCCGGCTGGCGCGCCGTGCCCTCTAAAGCAGCACTCGCCAAACGGGCGATGCCAAATGCGGCAGCCAAAAGACAAAGGCCCGCTCCCAAACCCGCCCCCAAATAACCCAATCCCAAATACAACAAGTCATTACTCATCTAAATACCCCCTTTAGTGCGGGTGCAGGCTCGCACCCACAAAAATCGCCGACAAAAGCGTGAAGATATAAGCCTGTAAAAGAACGATAAAAATCTCCAACAGCTCGAGCCCCAAAGCCGCCAACACAGATTCCGGTGCGATTAGAAACGATCCAGAGATAAAAATCAAAGAAAGGAAGGCCAATATTACAATATGGCCCGCGATCATGTTCGCAAAAAGACGGATACACAAGGCAAAGCTCCGCGTTAACAGACCTAAAATTTCCAGCGGAAGGATGAGAATGGCGACGGGCCAGGGAATTCCGTGAGGGATGAAATTTTTAAAGTGCTGAAGGACGCCAAAGCGGCGGATGCCGGCGAAATTGATCAGAAAAAACGTGCAGAGGGCGAGGGTGGCGGTGACCGATATATTCCCCGTGGCGGTGGCGGCCCCGGGGACCAGACCCAACAGGCCGGCCACCAAAATGAAGAAAAAAACGGAGAGAAAGTAGGGTAGGTAGGGCCGGCCCTCTTCGCCGGTATTGGGCAAAACCACTTCATCCCGGATGAACACGACCGTCGCCTCCAGCATATTGCGAAACCCGGATGGCACGAGAGGCCAGGACCGTGCAAAAAGGGGCAGGGTAACGGCCAGCATACCCGCCGAGGCCCACAGCATGGTCACGTGTTTGGTGACGGGCAACGGGAACCCCAAAATCTGCACCACCGGCCCGAGGGGGTGATCGAGAACGTGATGCTCGAGGATTTTAAGGAAATCCATCAAGCCTTCCGGAAAATAACCGTCGATTCAATCAGCATAAAAAGGGTGGTCGCCATCACCAGAGAAATGAGCGTGGCAACGAAATGCAGGCTCGTGTACGAATAAACGATGAAAGCGGTCGCTGCAAAAACAATCAGCCGGAAAAGGATCCCCCCACCCCACACCCAGTAAAAATAGGGCCGCTTGAGAGCCCACTTCAAGGCGCCCATGGAAATAACGGTCTGGGCCAAGGCGATCAAAACGCCCACCTGAATGCCCGCCTGGATTGACGGTGGAAATCGGACCCGGCGCGAAACGAAAAACACCAATAAAGTGATGATGAGGGGGGCCATAAGGCCCCAGGTTTTCTTTTTCACAGGGTCTGCCTCGAAAAGTGTTTCAAAAAATTATAGAGGCCGACTCCCAAACCGATAAAAGACCCGATGAGCGTTCCCCACGGCAGAGTCCCTTTCGCTTTATCGATGCGATAACCGATGTAGAAGCCGATCAAGAGTGTGAGGGCGAGTTGGGTTCCTTCGTAGGCCTGGGCCCACGGGCTTTCCCCGGAGCTTTTTCCCCGGGAGGGGTCCCGTTGCGGAGCGGGCGGCGCCTTCTTTTCAGAACTCTGGACGATGGGATTCCACCCACAATTGAAGCCTAAAAATCACTGGGGATTGTAACAAAAATCGGCCTGTGAAAGCCGATCGAAAATTTCATAGACTCGAAATCCTCATGCCGACGATTGTCATTGCGAGCGAAGTCCGTCATTCCGGCGAAAGCCGTCATTCCGGCGAAAGCCGTCATTCCGGCGAAAGCCGGAATCCAGGTCTTAAACACTCTCCTAAATTCAGGCTTAAAAACTGGATACCGGCTTGCGCCGGTATGACGGTCCTGTTTCTCATCGGCTGCAGCCGGATCCCCTTCTCGGACAGGCTTCTATCCCCCGATCCGGCCGTCCAGGGCAAGGCCCTAAAAAAACTGGGGACCATGGCCTCGGCCAAGAAGGCGACCCTCGTGCCCCCGCTCATAAACGCCCTCGCCAGCAACGACAACGACCTGGTCTCCCGGGCCGAGGAAGCCCTGGTGACGATCGGCCCCGAAGCGGTGTCGAACCTGGCCCAAACCCTTCAAAATTCAGATCCCTTTGTCCGGCTGAAAGCCACGGAATCTCTTTCCCGCATCGGCCCCGCCGCCTACACGGCCGTGCCGGAAATCATCCGGGCTGTCCAGGACACACATCCTCTCGTCCGCGAAGAAGCGGTCTTCGCCCTTGAAAAAATCGGGGCCACCGGATCCGAAGCGATCATGGTCCTTGGGAAAGCGCTGGAAGATCAAAGCGAAGACGTCAGGGCTGCGGCGAAAGAGGTTTTGGAGCGGATCGGAACCGACGAAGCGAAGCAAGCCCTCAAAAAAGCCATCAAGAAAAAGCCCACCTTTAAATCAACTAAAAAAGCGGCCTGACCAAAGCTCTTCTAAGAACACCTTCCAGGGAAGAATTTCTATGTTTTTATCAACGCGGCGGGGCTCTTTTTCCATGCTGACAACGACGCAATTCTTAACCGGTCCGTCCTCAAGAAGGGCTGCTAAAGAGCGCGTTTCCCCTTCATGAACACGAGAAGAAGCTTTTATTTCCAGGGCGAGCTTCTTATCCCCCAAAATGAAATCGACCTCCTGCCCGGCGCTTGTCCGCCAGTAACAAATCGGCAGATCGGGATTGACATATGCCTGATACGCCTTCAATTCCATTAAAATATAGTGTTCGAATGATTTCCCAAATTCGGGCGTCCCCACGCTCGGCTTGCGCCCGATCAGATAATTGGCAAGACCGACATCGAACAGATAGAACTTCTCGGTGATAATCATGCGCCGCGTTTTCGACTTCTTCCAAGGGGAAATCCGGAATCCCAGCAGCGTATCCTCCAGAATATCGAAATAGGCGCGAACCGTCCGCTGCGACAACCCCACTTCCCGTGCCACGTTCGTGTAATTTAATAGCTCACTGCTCGTCAAGGCGGCCACACGCAGGAACTCAGAAAAAGAGGGGATATCCCGGGCCACGGCTTCCGCGGCTATTTCCTCCTTCAGATAATCGGCCACGTAGGCACGCAAATCCTCCAACGGATTCGGCGAAAGAAAATGAGGCGGTAAAAGGCCTGAGACCATAACGCGCTCCAGATCAAATCCCTCGACTTCGAAGACGGACAAGGGGGTCATGGTCCGGCGCCAGGCCCTTCCGGCCAGAAGATTGGCGTGCCCCTGCCGGAGTTTCCGGGCGCTGGAACCTGTGAGGAGAAAGCTTAAGCCTTTGTTTTCGATAAGCCAGTGAACTTCATCCAGAAGGGGAGGGGTTTTTTGAACCTCATCAATAACGATGAGGCCCCGGTGGCTTGAATACCGTTCCCGGAGAAGGGCCGGGCGGCTCGCATATTCGGCGAAGACGTCCGTTTTCAACAGGTCAATGACCATGGCCTCCGGAAGGTGGAGATTAATCCAATAACTTTTCCCCACCTTCCGAGGCCCCCACAAGAAGGCCGACTTCCCGCGGGGCAAATCCAGCTGAAAAAGCCTCTTGATAATTTTACACATGATGTAATTTTATCTAGATAAATTAACATAATCAATAAAAATATCCTTCTCTTCTAAAATGGCATTTCCGGGGCGTAGCTCACGTTCGGGAAGGGATTCGGCTGTGGAGGTTTCTGGAAGTCATAGTAAACGACCAACGCCTGCGAGAGCGTGTACATCCCCGTGTCGTAATGGAAATCCACCCATTGAATGGGGTGGGATTCCTTCTCTCCCATGCCGGTGCCGGCCTCCTGTTCCTCCACCATCCCTTCCGAGGCCGAATTTATTCCTCTGCGCGATCTCCCTTGTAAGGAGTCGGCCTCTTTTCTACACCCCCAAGACCACGGGCAGCAGGGCCGAGGGGTCGTGACATACATCGGATGTCTGTCAAAATAATCCTGCAGTTCTCTCTTGCTCCAAAAAAACGCGGCCCCGATGACGCCGCAATTGGCGGAGAGGTCCTTCCCCAGGACGTCCCCGCGCCACTCGGCGTAAGAAGCCGGCTTGTCGGTAAAGAAAAACCGCCTCAGTTCGCCGCCATTCACCTGCCAGCCGCGGAGGGTGATATAGGAGTAAGGCTCGAGGATCCACTTGTCGCCGTCGGCGATGCCGGAGGGTTTCCCCGTAATCGTGTTAAGACCATCGACGGTGAGGTTGACCGCAACCCGCACCGGCAGCGGATTGTGGAGCCGGAGGGCATACCGCTCGCCCTTTCGCGCCGTAATAAAGGGCCGGCCGTTTTTCTGCTCTTCACCCTTCACCCCTCCCTCGTCACTTAGAACTTCGGCCCAGAACGCATACGCCTGCGTCCGGTGTTCGTAGGACGTATGCCCATCTCGAATGAGGGTCAGGCGGTTCTCGATGGGGAACGTCTTAAGCGCCGCCTTGAGGGGCATTGAAGCCAGAAGCGGCCAGCCCAGCAAAATTGCCCACGTCGTCAAATTTATCTTCATTGGAAGTTCCTCCCTTATTTCAATTCCCGTTTTTTCCGGGTTCAACCCGTTGGACCCCGTCGGTGGGGCTTTGTTCCCCCCTTTTTCTTCGCTTTTTCCCCCCCTTGTCACAGGAACATCACAAAACCCCTCTAGACTGGGAGGGACGGAAAGGAGGCTTTCCATGTTCCAATTGAAGAGGACGCGCCATCTTGGGTATGAAGATTTGATGCGGGAAATCGCATTGATTGAGCAGCAGCTTCTCCGGGAGAACAGCGCCGCCGCCATGGATTTGATGGTTTTGGAAGCGAAACTCCGGGAGCGCTTCCAGCTCTACGAAACCCGCACAGGTGATAAATCCACTGCCTCCGATGACACCGTCACTCTCGGCGAAGAGCTCAGCTTTGAAGATATACAGGCCCTCATCCCTCAGGAGTTGCCGCCATTCCCAACGTTCGAGCATTTCGAGCAGAAGAGAAAAAGACGGAATTTCAAAAAGACCTTGGGAATGGCGGCGGTCTTCGCAGTGGTCACCGCCCTCGGTGTTTTCGGATTGGCCTCGATCCTCCAGATCATTTTGACCTGGCTCGCTTGACTCTTCTTTTTCACCCCGCCCGTTAATGCCTTCCGTATAGTCTTTTGCTAAAGTGACTTTATGGCATGGCGAGCGAAGCCATCTTAGTATCCTAAATCCCGCGAAAGCAGGAATCCAGTCCGGTGTTCACGTCCTGGATTCCTGCTTTCGCGGGATTGCATTTCGCACTTCGCGCTCCCTCGCAATGACATCTGAACACTATGCTCGATATCAAACTCATCCGCGATAACCCCGACCTCGTCCGCAAAGGCTTGCAAGACCGCGGCGGGCGGTATTTGCCAGACCTGGAGAAGGCCATCCAAAAGGACAAGGAGTGGCGCCAGCTCGTGACGGAGCTCGATCAGCTCCGCGCCAAAAGAAACGCCAACGCCGACGCCGTCGGAAAATTAAAGAAGGAAAAAAAGGACGCCTCCCTGCTCCTCAAGGAAATAGAGGGCGTCAAGGCCCAGCTCAAGGAAAAAGAGGAGAAGGAAACAGCCTTCACGAAGGACCTCGAAGAGCTGCTCCTCGGCCTGCCCAACCTTCCCGACAAGAGCGTCCCCCTCGGCCAGGGGCCCAAGGAGAACAAGGTCGTCCGGGAAGGCGGCAAAAAAGTCACCCCCCCCTTCACCCCCAAAGACCACCACGACCTGGGAACGAGTTTGGGAATCCTGGATTTTGAAACCGGAGCGAAGCTTTCGGGGGCCCGCTTCGCCCTTCTTCGCGGGGACGGGGCCCGGTTGGAGCGGGCCATCGCCAATTTCATGATCGACCTCCACACCAAGGAGCACGGCTACACCGAAATCCAGCCGCCCTACCTCGTGAGCGCCAACACGATGAAAAACACGGGCCAGCTCCCCAAATTCGAGGAAGAACTCTACAAATGCAAAGACGACGACCTCTACCTCATCCCCACCTCCGAAGTCTCCCTGGCCAATCTCCTGCAGGAGAAAACGGTGGATGAAAAGGAGCTGCCCCTGGCGGTGACGGCCCTGACCCCCTGCTTCCGCCGCGAAGCCGGCTCCTATGGGAAAGACGTCCGCGGCCTCATCCGCAACCACCAGTTCGACAAGGTGGAGCTGGTGCGCTTCTGCCGGATGGAAGATTCCTTAAAAGAGCTGGAGCTTTTGACGAAGCACGCCGAAGAGGTGCTCAAGCGGCTGGAACTCCCCTATCGCGTCGTGGCCCTTTGCACGGCGGACCTAGGCTTTGCCTCCGCCAAAACCTACGACCTGGAAGTGTGGATGCCGGGCGAGAAGGCCTGGCGGGAGATCTCCTCCTGCTCCACCTGCGGCGATTTTCAGGCGCGCCGGATGAACTTCAAAGTCGTCAAAGACAAGAAGCGGGAGTTCGGCTGCACCTTGAACGGCTCCGGCCTCGCCGTCGGCCGCACCCTGGCCGCCGTTTTGGAAAACGGCCAACAACCCGACGGCAGCATCAACATCCCCAAAGCCCTCCACCCCTTCTTCGGTGGGGCCCAAATCCCCCCCCTCCCGACGAAAAAGTCCTTGTAACGAAGAGCTCATCTGCGGTATACTTATGGTATAACCGCGGTATAACCGCATCAGGAAGGAACCCCTCCCATGGCTAGAATGATAAAGACAGCTGTTTCCATACCAAAAGAGGACTTTAAGATTGTGGAGTCACTCCGGAAAAAAACGGGGAAGACCCGCAGCCAAATTATCGTCGAAGCGTTCCACAGTTGGCTGAGAGAAATCCGCATGAAAGAACTGGACGATCAATATGAAGAAGGCTACCGGAAGCAACCCGAAGATCCCAGGGAAGTTGAAGCCTTTTTTAAAGTTGGCTTGGAGACATGGGGAAAGGAGAAGTGGTAATGCAACGCGGCGAAGTGTGGTGGGCAAATCTCCCCTCCCCTTTCGGACGACGCCCTGTCGTTCTCATTTCACGAGATCGAGCCATCCGAGTTAGAAACTCCGTTACCGTTGCTCAACTTACGAGCACTCAAAGGAATCTTCACACCGAGGTTCGCGTGGGTCCGGAGGACGGTCTCCCCAAGGAATGCGTTATCAATTGCGACACTCTCCACACCATTCATAAAAGCCTTCTTTCCAACCGCATCACACTTCTTTCTCAATCGAAACGTGGGGCGTTGAATTACGCCTTGCGGTTCGCTCTCGATCTGCTTTAATGATGCCAAAAAATACCATTTCAATTTTTCTACTCAGTTTCCTTATCTTTTGCAGCCCTTCTTTCGGGAAAATCCGTGAAGGGGTCGGGGCTCCCGAAAAGAAGACGACGGTTTCATCCCAGAACAAAAAGACGGACGCCAAACCACGAAAATACAAGTTGGGAGGGGTGAAGGATGAAAGTTCGATGGACGGCTGGCAAAAAACGGGGCGGTTTCTTTTGACGGTCGGAAGCTTGGGGATTCTGGCCATCACTCCCGGAGCGAGCTTCAGCTTTTCATCGGGCGGAACGTCGGTTCAAATCAACAAAAGGCGCTAGGCACTTTTCGTCACCCCCGCGAAAGCGGGGGTCCAGCCTGTAGACATGCTTCTAAATTCAGTTCCGCTACCTGGATTCCCGCCTGCCTGTCCGGCAGGCAGGCTTGCGCGGGAATGACGAATCTGTCTCCGGTTTATCCAATTTCGGGTACTTCCATTTCATAAAGCCCGCCACCAGAAGCGTCATCCCGCCGCCGAAAATAACCGATGGCACCGTCCCCAAAAGCTTCGCCGCCAGGCCCGACTCAAAGGCCCCGATCTCATTCGACGTCCGTATAAATATGCCGCTCACCGACGCCACGCGCCCCCGCAAGCGGTCCGGCGTGTAGGCCTGATAGATGCTCTGCCGGATGACGACGCTCACGCCGTCGGCCATCCCGCCGATCATGAGGCAAAGACAGGAAAGAACGATGTTTTTCGACAGCGCAAAGCAAACGATGGCCGCGCCGAAAACAAAAGAGGACCTCAAGAGAGAATCCCATTTTGGTTGGACAACGGGATGGGACGCCTGATAAATGGCGACGGCGAGCGAACCCGCCGCCGGCGCCGCGCGCAGAAATCCCAACCCGATCGCCCCGCCCCCGAGCATCTCCGCAAAGATGGGGAGGATGGCGACCACATCGCCGAAGAGAACCGCCAGCATGTCCAGCGTCATGGCGGCCAAAATAATTTGATGGGATTTGATGTAGCGGAGCCCCTCTTTGATGCTCTCAAAACCCGAGGTTTCGGCCTTGGGAGGCTGGGGGTGAATCGCCCCCAAGCCCAGGGTGAACAGGACGGATACCGCCGTGAGGACGGCCACCCCTCCATAGGCCGACACGGGGCTCACGCGCGAGAGCGCCCACCCGCCCAAAAGGGGCCCGGCAATGGTCGCCACCTGGAAGAGCATCAAATGCCACGCGATGGCCCGCGGAAAAATCTCCTTCGGCATAATAATTTGGACGTAAGCCGAGGAGGACACCGTTTCATAACTGGTAAACACCCCGGCCAAACCGATGACAAGATAAATGAGAAGGAGAGACGGCTGCGGCTTAAGCGAAATCAGGATCAAGGCCACGGCGCAAAACAAATGCCCGAGCATCGATAAAAGAAGGATCCCTTTCTTCTCCCTTCGGTCCGTCAGCTGCCCCACCCAAAGAGCCACGGCCACATAGGGAAGCGCCTCCGCCAGCCCGATGTAGCCGAGCATGAGCGGATCCTTCGTCAGGGCATAGACCTGCCACATGACGATGAGGGATCGCATCTGCTTCCCGAAATTCGAAAAGAAGCGGGACAGGAGCCAAACGGCAAACCCATTAACGCTAAAGACGCTGTTGGTATTTTGTGAACTCATAAAATGTGCCACCAAAGGTCAGGCCCAAAATGGCAAATAGTGAGCGTATTTCCTTGATTTACTCAACGGATCGCCAGGCTTGATCAATCCCTGTTTGACGGCCGAATCGATTGTCTTCCAAGCCTGGGGAGATTGACTCTCTCTAAGCCCTAAGCGTTGACGGAAAGAGGCATTGGTCATCTTGTCGTTCGAAACGAACTTCAAACAACAATGCTGATAGCACGCTCTTAAACGTTCCTCCGTTGTCATCTGCTTGAAATTTCTAGGCCGGTGGAGGATAGCCTTGAAGGCATTCGGACCGTCAACAAACTCGACGGGTGGGAGACCGTACACCTCAATGGCGAACAAGGCCTTGTCGATTCCGCTTCCCCTTTCCTCGCATATGCCCAGACGCCTCATAAAACTGGCAAAGATTTCGTTTCTCGACTCAGGAGCGGAATCGATGATCCGCTCAATTTTAATGGAAGGCAGCAGAGTCCCGGGATTGAGAATTTCGATTCGATCTAAAAATATCTCAATCATGGGATTGGTTGCGGTGATGGTGCAATCACGGTGGATGAGGGCGTTGGCCACAAGCTCCCGGATTGTAATTTCAGGATAAATGGGGACATCTTTTCTCAAAGCGTCCTTGATAATCTCGCTGGTGGGGAGTTGCGATAATATGAAGCGGATGACGTCCTGGAATCCGACGCCATATCCAGAGGGAAATTCCTTTTCCACCTCGGCTTCCATTCTCGAATGACCTTTATATTTCACCACTCGGACCGGGAACCTCTCTTTTCCTGGGAATTGACGCAAATCGCGCGCAGACACCATCACCCCCAGATTACTGATCGAATAATCGGGGCCGTTCCGGTACACCAGCTTCTGGTTTACCAGCAGTTCTAAAAGAGATTCCTCGCTCTCCGGCGGTGTCAAGCCGAGCAGCTGCACCAGCCTTTCGTGGTCTAAAAGAGTTAAGACTTCATTGCGTTGACAGGGCCGGGCCTCGAGCTCTTCAAACCGGATTTGGCGGGAGGATAAAACAGCATTGGCGACTTCATGCCGGCTCATTTTGCGGGTTTGGCCACCGGAACGGATGTAGCTACCCTCCAATCCCTGGCCGCGCAGGTGCACCGGTTTTTGCTCTGACTCGCGGACATAAACAAAGGTGATGGTCTTGCCCTGGAATCCATCACTGAAGTGGTCGATTAATTGCGGAGGTTCCAACCCCTCCCTTGCTAGGTTGGCAATCCTGGTAACAATGTCTTTACTTTCCTGACTTCCAACCCCTTTCACCTGGGCATTGGACGCGATGCCGAATACAAAATAGCCACCTCCTCTTTGATTGGCAAAGGCGGATATGTGCCGACACAGGCTCTCATTTTTTTCAGAGAGCGCAGCTTTCCAGTCCAACTCATTCAACTCGTGAGGAATCGGATGGAGACTGGCCTCCAAATACTTTCGCGCTGTTTCAATCCATGGTTTCATCATTTCCATAACATTGACCAAATCCTAATCTATCGAAATATAAGAGTAATATAAGAGTAATATAAATAGATGTTCATAATCAATCACTTTCTTATTTTCCATGGAATTGTCAGTAGGATGCGAAATGAAAGAATTGGTGGCTTACGCGGCTTGGTGGATGGCGCGCCGTTCCCGGCGGAGCTGGTCGAAGAAATCGCCGATGGACTTACCACAATGGCGCCTAATTTTTTGATAAATTGCCAATCCTAATGGATTTTGAAAAGCTAACTTTTAGAGTACACGCCATCAAACGAATGTTTGAACGGCGTATTACACAAGCGGATGTTCTGGAAGTTTTGAATCATGGACAAGTAATCGCTACATACCCTGATGACAAACCCTATCCAAGTCAGCTCTTATCAGGAAAGTTGAGAAACCGTTCGCTCCATGTCGTCGTGGCGTATAACAACGAGGATCAAGAAAGGATAATAGTGACCGTTTACGAACCGGACACTGAAAAATGGGAGAACGATTTTACGAGGAGGAAGAAATGAAGTGTGTAATCTGCAAAAAAGGCGAAACGGAACCTGGGAAAGCGACGATCACTTTAGAAAGGAACGGCATGACGCTGGTTTTTAAAAACGTTCCTGCGAACATCTGCTCAAACTGCGGCGAACAGTATGTCGACGACAAAATCTCAGGAAACCTCCTAAAAACAGCTGAGGACGCCGCCGAGGCAGGTGTTGAAGTCGACATCCGGGAATACAAAGCCGCTTAATCTTTCAACTCCACCTGCAAGGGGTGAGGGAACCTCAGTTCTACGCGGCTTGGTGGATGGCGCGCCGTTCCCGGCGGAGCTGGTCGAAGAAATCGCTGATGGATTGGGCCTCACGCAACCCGCCCAGTAGTTCCGTAAGGAACCGGCTTAAATAGACGCGGATCGGCAAGGACTCGAGAGGAACCGATTGATGCCGCAGATAAACCTGGCCGGAGGCGTCCCACCGTTCCGACGAAGCGAAAAGGCGAACGGTCAGATCTTGCCGAAGCAGACTTTCGGCGAAAGGCCGCAAGAGCGGGTTACCCGACTTAAACACCTCGCCCATCGCCCCGCCCAAACTGATGGCGCCATTCACTCTCCGGCTCATGGCCCGACCTTGAGGGATGATGAGCGTGATTAAAGCCATCTGATGTGTCAACTCTTCCAAACGTTTCCCAAAGTCCGCCGTCTTTACAAGAAGAACAAAAACCTGGGTCGCAGGGTCGACGCCGCCTTCCTGCCACGAGCGAAGGCGGTCGGCGGCCTCAACCATCTCACCTTCCGTATTGACCTCAAAAACGTTAAGCCCCAGGCCGGACAACTCTTGCGCCCGGCGCTGGACATACGCGGGCTCCCCCAAATCCTCCACCCAAATCCGCTCCGGCTTCGGACCCGCCAATAATACTCTTAGAATGTCATTGCGAGCGGCGGTGTCATTGCGAGGGAGGTTCGTCATTCCGGTGAAAGCCGGTATCCCGTTTCGATAATTGAAATAATCGACGGGACCGTTCCGTGACACGGTCCAGTCTGTAAAACTGCCTTTAATTCCATGTTTAATACCTGGATACCGGCTTTCGCCGGTATGACGGACCTCCCTCGCAACGACGCTCTCTTGTACGCTTCCGGGTGGAAAGCCATCGTCGGCGTCACCTGGCTGGCCGTTTTGGTCGTTCTTTTGAGCGCTTCGCCGAGCGCGGGTTTGTTTTTCGCGCTCTTTGTGACGACGGTTCACAGCATCGCCAATCGCCGATGGTTGAAAAAACATGTCATTGCGAGCCCGCTGCAGCGGGCTCGTCATACCGGCGAAAGCCGGTATCCAGGTATTAAACATGGAATTAAAGGCAGTTTTACAGACTGGACCGTGTCACGGAACGGTCCCGTCGATTATTTCAATTATCGAAACGGGATACCGGCTTTCACCGGAATGACGAACCTCCCTCGCAATGACACCGCCGCTCGCAATGACATTCTAAGAGTATTATTGGCGGGTCCGAAGCCGGAGCGGATTTGGGTGGAGGATTTGGGGGAGCCCGCGTATGTCCAGCGCCGGGCGCAAGAGTTGTCCGGCCTGGGGCTTAACGTTTTTGAGGTCAATACGGAAGGTGAGATGGTTGAGGCCGCCGACCGCCTTCGCTCGTGGCAGGAAGGCGGCGTCGACCCTGCGACCCAGGTTTTTGTTCTTCTTGTAAAGACGGCGGACTTTGGGAAACGTTTGGAAGAGTTGACACATCAGATGGCTTTAATCACGCTCATCATCCCTCAAGGTCGGGCCATGAGCCGGAGAGTGAATGGCGCCATCAGTTTGGGCGGGGCGATGGGCGAGGTGTTTAAGTCGGGTAACCCGCTCTTGCGGCCTTTCGCCGAAAGTCTGCTTCGGCAAGATCTGACCGTTCGCCTTTTCGCTTCGTCGGAACGGTGGGACGCCTCCGGCCAGGTTTATCTGCGGCATCAATCGGTTCCTCTCGAGTCCTTGCCGATCCGCGTCTATTTAAGCCGGTTCCTTACGGAACTACTGGGCGGGTTGCGTGAGGCCCAATCCATCAGCGATTTCTTCGACCAGCTCCGCCGGGAACGGCGCGCCATCCACCAAGCCGCGTAGAACTGAGGTTCCCTCACCCCTTGCAGGTGGAGTTGAAAGATTAAGCGGCTTTGTATTCCCGGATGTCGACTTCAACACCTGCCTCGGCGGCGTCCTCAGCTGTTTTTAGGAGGTTTCCTGAGATTTTGTCGTCGACATACTGTTCGCCGCAGTTTGAGCAGATGTTCGCAGGAACGTTTTTAAAAACCAGCGTCATGCCGTTCCTTTCTAAAGTGATCGTCGCTTTCCCAGGTTCCGTTTCGCCTTTTTTGCAGATTACACACTTCATTTCTTCCTCCTCGTAAAATCGTTCTCCCATTTTTCAGTGTCCGGTTCGTAAACGGTCACTATTATCCTTTCTTGATCCTCGTTGTTATACGCCACGACGACATGGAGCGAACGGTTTCTCAACTTTCCTGATAAGAGCTGACTTGGATAGGGTTTGTCATCAGGGTATGTAGCGATTACTTGTCCATGATTCAAAACTTCCAGAACATCCGCTTGTGTAATACGCCGTTCAAACATTCGTTTGATGGCGTGTACTCTAAAAGTTAGCTTTTCAAAATCCATTAGGATTGGCAATTTATCAAAAAATTAGGCGCCATTGTGGTAAGTCCATCGGCGATTTCTTCGACCAGCTCCGCCGGGAACGGCGCGCCATCCACCAAGCCGCGTAAGCCACCAATTCTTTCATTTCGCATCCTACTGACAATTCCATGGAAAATAAGAAAGTGATTGATTATGAACATCTATTTATATTACTCTTATATTACTCTTATATTTCGATAGATTAGGATTTGGTCAATGTTATGGAAATGATGAAACCATGGATTGAAACAGCGCGAAAGTATTTGGAGGCCAGTCTCCATCCGATTCCTCACGAGTTGAATGAGTTGGACTGGAAAGCTGCGCTCTCTGAAAAAAATGAGAGCCTGTGTCGGCACATATCCGCCTTTGCCAATCAAAGAGGAGGTGGCTATTTTGTATTCGGCATCGCGTCCAATGCCCAGGTGAAAGGGGTTGGAAGTCAGGAAAGTAAAGACATTGTTACCAGGATTGCCAACCTAGCAAGGGAGGGGTTGGAACCTCCGCAATTAATCGACCACTTCAGTGATGGATTCCAGGGCAAGACCATCACCTTTGTTTATGTCCGCGAGTCAGAGCAAAAACCGGTGCACCTGCGCGGCCAGGGATTGGAGGGTAGCTACATCCGTTCCGGTGGCCAAACCCGCAAAATGAGCCGGCATGAAGTCGCCAATGCTGTTTTATCCTCCCGCCAAATCCGGTTTGAAGAGCTCGAGGCCCGGCCCTGTCAACGCAATGAAGTCTTAACTCTTTTAGACCACGAAAGGCTGGTGCAGCTGCTCGGCTTGACACCGCCGGAGAGCGAGGAATCTCTTTTAGAACTGCTGGTAAACCAGAAGCTGGTGTACCGGAACGGCCCCGATTATTCGATCAGTAATCTGGGGGTGATGGTGTCTGCGCGCGATTTGCGTCAATTCCCAGGAAAAGAGAGGTTCCCGGTCCGAGTGGTGAAATATAAAGGTCATTCGAGAATGGAAGCCGAGGTGGAAAAGGAATTTCCCTCTGGATATGGCGTCGGATTCCAGGACGTCATCCGCTTCATATTATCGCAACTCCCCACCAGCGAGATTATCAAGGACGCTTTGAGAAAAGATGTCCCCATTTATCCTGAAATTACAATCCGGGAGCTTGTGGCCAACGCCCTCATCCACCGTGATTGCACCATCACCGCAACCAATCCCATGATTGAGATATTTTTAGATCGAATCGAAATTCTCAATCCCGGGACTCTGCTGCCTTCCATTAAAATTGAGCGGATCATCGATTCCGCTCCTGAGTCGAGAAACGAAATCTTTGCCAGTTTTATGAGGCGTCTGGGCATATGCGAGGAAAGGGGAAGCGGAATCGACAAGGCCTTGTTCGCCATTGAGGTGTACGGTCTCCCACCCGTCGAGTTTGTTGACGGTCCGAATGCCTTCAAGGCTATCCTCCACCGGCCTAGAAATTTCAAGCAGATGACAACGGAGGAACGTTTAAGAGCGTGCTATCAGCATTGTTGTTTGAAGTTCGTTTCGAACGACAAGATGACCAATGCCTCTTTCCGTCAACGCTTAGGGCTTAGAGAGAGTCAATCTCCCCAGGCTTGGAAGACAATCGATTCGGCCGTCAAACAGGGATTGATCAAGCCTGGCGATCCGTTGAGTAAATCAAGGAAATACGCTCACTATTTGCCATTTTGGGCCTGACCTTTGGTGGCACATTTTATGAGTTCACAAAATACCAACAGCGTCTTTAGCGTTAATGGGTTTGCCGTTTGGCTCCTGTCCCGCTTCTTTTCGAATTTCGGGAAGCAGATGCGATCCCTCATCGTCATGTGGCAGGTCTATGCCCTGACGAAGGATCCGCTCATGCTCGGCTACATCGGGCTGGCGGAGGCGCTTCCCTATGTGGCCGTGGCTCTTTGGGTGGGGCAGCTGACGGACCGAAGGGAGAAGAAAGGGATCCTTCTTTTATCGATGCTCGGGCATTTGTTTTGCGCCGTGGCCTTGATCCTGATTTCGCTTAAGCCGCAGCCGTCTCTCCTTCTCATTTATCTTGTCATCGGTTTGGCCGGGGTGTTTACCAGTTATGAAACGGTGTCCTCCTCGGCTTACGTCCAAATTATTATGCCGAAGGAGATTTTTCCGCGGGCCATCGCGTGGCATTTGATGCTCTTCCAGGTGGCGACCATTGCCGGGCCCCTTTTGGGCGGGTGGGCGCTCTCGCGCGTGAGCCCCGTGTCGGCCTATGGAGGGGTGGCCGTCCTCACGGCGGTATCCGTCCTGTTCACCCTGGGCTTGGGGGCGATTCACCCCCAGCCTCCCAAGGCCGAAACCTCGGGTTTTGAGAGCATCAAAGAGGGGCTCCGCTACATCAAATCCCATCAAATTATTTTGGCCGCCATGACGCTGGACATGCTGGCGGTTCTCTTCGGCGATGTGGTCGCCATCCTCCCCATCTTTGCGGAGATGCTCGGGGGCGGGGCGATCGGGTTGGGATTTCTGCGCGCGGCGCCGGCGGCGGGTTCGCTCGCCGTCGCCATTTATCAGGCGTCCCATCCCGTTGTCCAACCAAAATGGGATTCTCTCTTGAGGTCCTCTTTTGTTTTCGGCGCGGCCATCGTTTGCTTTGCGCTGTCGAAAAACATCGTTCTTTCCTGTCTTTGCCTCATGATCGGCGGGATGGCCGACGGCGTGAGCGTCGTCATCCGGCAGAGCATCTATCAGGCCTACACGCCGGACCGCTTGCGGGGGCGCGTGGCGTCGGTGAGCGGCATATTTATACGGACGTCGAATGAGATCGGGGCCTTTGAGTCGGGCCTGGCGGCGAAGCTTTTGGGGACGGTGCCATCGGTTATTTTCGGCGGCGGGATGACGCTTCTGGTGGCGGGCTTTATGAAATGGAAGTACCCGAAATTGGATAAACCGGAGACAGATTCGTCATTCCCGCGCAAGCCTGCCTGCCGGACAGGCAGGCGGGAATCCAGGTAGCGGAACTGAATTTAGAAGCATGTCTACAGGCTGGACCCCCGCTTTCGCGGGGGTGACGAAAAGTGCCTAGCGCCTTTTGTTGATTTGAACCGACGTTCCGCCCGATGAAAAGCTGAAGCTCGCTCCGGGAGTGATGGCCAGAATCCCCAAGCTTCCGACCGTCAAAAGAAACCGCCCCGTTTTTTGCCAGCCGTCCATCGAACTTTCATCCTTCACCCCTCCCAACTTGTATTTTCGTGGTTTGGCGTCCGTCTTTTTGTTCTGGGATGAAACCGTCGTCTTCTTTTCGGGAGCCCCGACCCCTTCACGGATTTTCCCGAAAGAAGGGCTGCAAAAGATAAGGAAACTGAGTAGAAAAATTGAAATGGTATTTTTTGGCATCATTAAAGCAGATCGAGAGCGAACCGCAAGGCGTAATTCAACGCCCCACGTTTCGATTGAGAAAGAAGTGTGATGCGGTTGGAAAGAAGGCTTTTATGAATGGTGTGGAGAGTGTCGCAATTGATAACGCATTCCTTGGGGAGACCGTCCTCCGGACCCACGCGAACCTCGGTGTGAAGATTCCTTTGAGTGCTCGTAAGTTGAGCAACGGTAACGGAGTTTCTAACTCGGATGGCTCGATCTCGTGAAATGAGAACGACAGGGCGTCGTCCGAAAGGGGAGGGGAGATTTGCCCACCACACTTCGCCGCGTTGCATTACCACTTCTCCTTTCCCCATGTCTCCAAGCCAACTTTAAAAAAGGCTTCAACTTCCCTGGGATCTTCGGGTTGCTTCCGGTAGCCTTCTTCATATTGATCGTCCAGTTCTTTCATGCGGATTTCTCTCAGCCAACTGTGGAACGCTTCGACGATAATTTGGCTGCGGGTCTTCCCCGTTTTTTTCCGGAGTGACTCCACAATCTTAAAGTCCTCTTTTGGTATGGAAACAGCTGTCTTTATCATTCTAGCCATGGGAGGGGTTCCTTCCTGATGCGGTTATACCGCGGTTATACCATAAGTATACCGCAGATGAGCTCTTCGTTACAAGGACTTTTTCGTCGGGAGGGGGGGGATTTGGGCCCCACCGAAGAAGGGGTGGAGGGCTTTGGGGATGTTGATGCTGCCGTCGGGTTGTTGGCCGTTTTCCAAAACGGCGGCCAGGGTGCGGCCGACGGCGAGGCCGGAGCCGTTCAAGGTGCAGCCGAACTCCCGCTTCTTGTCTTTGACGACTTTGAAGTTCATCCGGCGCGCCTGAAAATCGCCGCAGGTGGAGCAGGAGGAGATCTCCCGCCAGGCCTTCTCGCCCGGCATCCACACTTCCAGGTCGTAGGTTTTGGCGGAGGCAAAGCCTAGGTCCGCCGTGCAAAGGGCCACGACGCGATAGGGGAGTTCCAGCCGCTTGAGCACCTCTTCGGCGTGCTTCGTCAAAAGCTCCAGCTCTTTTAAGGAATCTTCCATCCGGCAGAAGCGCACCAGCTCCACCTTGTCGAACTGGTGGTTGCGGATGAGGCCGCGGACGTCTTTCCCATAGGAGCCGGCTTCGCGGCGGAAGCAGGGGGTCAGGGCCGTCACCGCCAGGGGCAGCTCCTTTTCATCCACCGTTTTCTCCTGCAGGAGATTGGCCAGGGAGACTTCGGAGGTGGGGATGAGGTAGAGGTCGTCGTCTTTGCATTTGTAGAGTTCTTCCTCGAATTTGGGGAGCTGGCCCGTGTTTTTCATCGTGTTGGCGCTCACGAGGTAGGGCGGCTGGATTTCGGTGTAGCCGTGCTCCTTGGTGTGGAGGTCGATCATGAAATTGGCGATGGCCCGCTCCAACCGGGCCCCGTCCCCGCGAAGAAGGGCGAAGCGGGCCCCCGAAAGCTTCGCTCCGGTTTCAAAATCCAGGATTCCCAAACTCGTTCCCAGGTCGTGGTGGTCTTTGGGGGTGAAGGGGGGGGTGACTTTTTTGCCGCCTTCCCGGACGACCTTGTTCTCCTTGGGCCCCTGGCCGAGGGGGACGCTCTTGTCGGGAAGGTTGGGCAGGCCGAGGAGCAGCTCTTCGAGGTCCTTCGTGAAGGCTGTTTCCTTCTCCTCTTTTTCCTTGAGCTGGGCCTTGACGCCCTCTATTTCCTTGAGGAGCAGGGAGGCGTCCTTTTTTTCCTTCTTTAATTTTCCGACGGCGTCGGCGTTGGCGTTTCTTTTGGCGCGGAGCTGATCGAGCTCCGTCACGAGCTGGCGCCACTCCTTGTCCTTTTGGATGGCCTTCTCCAGGTCTGGCAAATACCGCCCGCCGCGGTCTTGCAAGCCTTTGCGGACGAGGTCGGGGTTATCGCGGATGAGTTTGATATCGAGCATAGTGTTCAGATGTCATTGCGAGGGAGCGCGAAGTGCGAAATGCAATCCCGCGAAAGCAGGAATCCAGGACGTGAACACCGGACTGGATTCCTGCTTTCGCGGGATTTAGGATACTAAGATGGCTTCGCTCGCCATGCCATAAAGTCACTTTAGCAAAAGACTATACGGAAGGCATTAACGGGCGGGGTGAAAAAGAAGAGTCAAGCGAGCCAGGTCAAAATGATCTGGAGGATCGAGGCCAATCCGAAAACACCGAGGGCGGTGACCACTGCGAAGACCGCCGCCATTCCCAAGGTCTTTTTGAAATTCCGTCTTTTTCTCTTCTGCTCGAAATGCTCGAACGTTGGGAATGGCGGCAACTCCTGAGGGATGAGGGCCTGTATATCTTCAAAGCTGAGCTCTTCGCCGAGAGTGACGGTGTCATCGGAGGCAGTGGATTTATCACCTGTGCGGGTTTCGTAGAGCTGGAAGCGCTCCCGGAGTTTCGCTTCCAAAACCATCAAATCCATGGCGGCGGCGCTGTTCTCCCGGAGAAGCTGCTGCTCAATCAATGCGATTTCCCGCATCAAATCTTCATACCCAAGATGGCGCGTCCTCTTCAATTGGAACATGGAAAGCCTCCTTTCCGTCCCTCCCAGTCTAGAGGGGTTTTGTGATGTTCCTGTGACAAGGGGGGGAAAAAGCGAAGAAAAAGGGGGGAACAAAGCCCCACCGACGGGGTCCAACGGGTTGAACCCGGAAAAAACGGGAATTGAAATAAGGGAGGAACTTCCAATGAAGATAAATTTGACGACGTGGGCAATTTTGCTGGGCTGGCCGCTTCTGGCTTCAATGCCCCTCAAGGCGGCGCTTAAGACGTTCCCCATCGAGAACCGCCTGACCCTCATTCGAGATGGGCATACGTCCTACGAACACCGGACGCAGGCGTATGCGTTCTGGGCCGAAGTTCTAAGTGACGAGGGAGGGGTGAAGGGTGAAGAGCAGAAAAACGGCCGGCCCTTTATTACGGCGCGAAAGGGCGAGCGGTATGCCCTCCGGCTCCACAATCCGCTGCCGGTGCGGGTTGCGGTCAACCTCACCGTCGATGGTCTTAACACGATTACGGGGAAACCCTCCGGCATCGCCGACGGCGACAAGTGGATCCTCGAGCCTTACTCCTATATCACCCTCCGCGGCTGGCAGGTGAATGGCGGCGAACTGAGGCGGTTTTTCTTTACCGACAAGCCGGCTTCTTACGCCGAGTGGCGCGGGGACGTCCTGGGGAAGGACCTCTCCGCCAATTGCGGCGTCATCGGGGCCGCGTTTTTTTGGAGCAAGAGAGAACTGCAGGATTATTTTGACAGACATCCGATGTATGTCACGACCCCTCGGCCCTGCTGCCCGTGGTCTTGGGGGTGTAGAAAAGAGGCCGACTCCTTACAAGGGAGATCGCGCAGAGGAATAAATTCGGCCTCGGAAGGGATGGTGGAGGAACAGGAGGCCGGCACCGGCATGGGAGAGAAGGAATCCCACCCCATTCAATGGGTGGATTTCCATTACGACACGGGGATGTACACGCTCTCGCAGGCGTTGGTCGTTTACTATGACTTCCAGAAACCTCCACAGCCGAATCCCTTCCCGAACGTGAGCTACGCCCCGGAAATGCCATTTTAGAAGAGAAGGATATTTTTATTGATTATGTTAATTTATCTAGATAAAATTACATCATGTGTAAAATTATCAAGAGGCTTTTTCAGCTGGATTTGCCCCGCGGGAAGTCGGCCTTCTTGTGGGGGCCTCGGAAGGTGGGGAAAAGTTATTGGATTAATCTCCACCTTCCGGAGGCCATGGTCATTGACCTGTTGAAAACGGACGTCTTCGCCGAATATGCGAGCCGCCCGGCCCTTCTCCGGGAACGGTATTCAAGCCACCGGGGCCTCATCGTTATTGATGAGGTTCAAAAAACCCCTCCCCTTCTGGATGAAGTTCACTGGCTTATCGAAAACAAAGGCTTAAGCTTTCTCCTCACAGGTTCCAGCGCCCGGAAACTCCGGCAGGGGCACGCCAATCTTCTGGCCGGAAGGGCCTGGCGCCGGACCATGACCCCCTTGTCCGTCTTCGAAGTCGAGGGATTTGATCTGGAGCGCGTTATGGTCTCAGGCCTTTTACCGCCTCATTTTCTTTCGCCGAATCCGTTGGAGGATTTGCGTGCCTACGTGGCCGATTATCTGAAGGAGGAAATAGCCGCGGAAGCCGTGGCCCGGGATATCCCCTCTTTTTCTGAGTTCCTGCGTGTGGCCGCCTTGACGAGCAGTGAGCTATTAAATTACACGAACGTGGCACGGGAAGTGGGGTTGTCGCAGCGGACGGTTCGCGCCTATTTCGATATTCTGGAGGATACGCTGCTGGGATTCCGGATTTCCCCTTGGAAGAAGTCGAAAACGCGGCGCATGATTATCACCGAGAAGTTCTATCTGTTCGATGTCGGTCTTGCCAATTATCTGATCGGGCGCAAGCCGAGCGTGGGGACGCCCGAATTTGGGAAATCATTCGAACACTATATTTTAATGGAATTGAAGGCGTATCAGGCATATGTCAATCCCGATCTGCCGATTTGTTACTGGCGGACAAGCGCCGGGCAGGAGGTCGATTTCATTTTGGGGGATAAGAAGCTCGCCCTGGAAATAAAAGCTTCTTCTCGTGTTCATGAAGGGGAAACGCGCTCTTTAGCAGCCCTTCTTGAGGACGGACCGGTTAAGAATTGCGTCGTTGTCAGCATGGAAAAAGAGCCCCGCCGCGTTGATAAAAACATAGAAATTCTTCCCTGGAAGGTGTTCTTAGAAGAGCTTTGGTCAGGCCGCTTTTTTAGTTGATTTAAAGGTGGGCTTTTTCTTGATGGCTTTTTTGAGGGCTTGCTTCGCTTCGTCGGTTCCGATCCGCTCCAAAACCTCTTTCGCCGCAGCCCTGACGTCTTCGCTTTGATCTTCCAGCGCTTTCCCAAGGACCATGATCGCTTCGGATCCGGTGGCCCCGATTTTTTCAAGGGCGAAGACCGCTTCTTCGCGGACGAGAGGATGTGTGTCCTGGACAGCCCGGATGATTTCCGGCACGGCCGTGTAGGCGGCGGGGCCGATGCGGGAAAGAGATTCCGTGGCTTTCAGCCGGACAAAGGGATCTGAATTTTGAAGGGTTTGGGCCAGGTTCGACACCGCTTCGGGGCCGATCGTCACCAGGGCTTCCTCGGCCCGGGAGACCAGGTCGTTGTCGTTGCTGGCGAGGGCGTTTATGAGCGGGGGCACGAGGGTCGCCTTCTTGGCCGAGGCCATGGTCCCCAGTTTTTTTAGGGCCTTGCCCTGGACGGCCGGATCGGGGGATAGAAGCCTGTCCGAGAAGGGGATCCGGCTGCAGCCGATGAGAAACAGGACCGTCATACCGGCGCAAGCCGGTATCCAGTTTTTAAGCCTGAATTTAGGAGAGTGTTTAAGACCTGGATTCCGGCTTTCGCCGGAATGACGGCTTTCGCCGGAATGACGGCTTTCGCCGGAATGACGGACTTCGCTCGCAATGACAATCGTCGGCATGAGGATTTCGAGTCTATGAAATTTTCGATCGGCTTTCACAGGCCGATTTTTGTTACAATCCCCAGTGATTTTTAGGCTTCAATTGTGGGTGGAATCCCATCGTCCAGAGTTCTGAAAAGAAGGCGCCGCCCGCTCCGCAACGGGACCCCTCCCGGGGAAAAAGCTCCGGGGAAAGCCCGTGGGCCCAGGCCTACGAAGGAACCCAACTCGCCCTCACACTCTTGATCGGCTTCTACATCGGTTATCGCATCGATAAAGCGAAAGGGACTCTGCCGTGGGGAACGCTCATCGGGTCTTTTATCGGTTTGGGAGTCGGCCTCTATAATTTTTTGAAACACTTTTCGAGGCAGACCCTGTGAAAAAGAAAACCTGGGGCCTTATGGCCCCCCTCATCATCACTTTATTGGTGTTTTTCGTTTCGCGCCGGGTCCGATTTCCACCGTCAATCCAGGCGGGCATTCAGGTGGGCGTTTTGATCGCCTTGGCCCAGACCGTTATTTCCATGGGCGCCTTGAAGTGGGCTCTCAAGCGGCCCTATTTTTACTGGGTGTGGGGTGGGGGGATCCTTTTCCGGCTGATTGTTTTTGCAGCGACCGCTTTCATCGTTTATTCGTACACGAGCCTGCATTTCGTTGCCACGCTCATTTCTCTGGTGATGGCGACCACCCTTTTTATGCTGATTGAATCGACGGTTATTTTCCGGAAGGCTTGATGGATTTCCTTAAAATCCTCGAGCATCACGTTCTCGATCACCCCCTCGGGCCGGTGGTGCAGATTTTGGGGTTCCCGTTGCCCGTCACCAAACACGTGACCATGCTGTGGGCCTCGGCGGGTATGCTGGCCGTTACCCTGCCCCTTTTTGCACGGTCCTGGCCTCTCGTGCCATCCGGGTTTCGCAATATGCTGGAGGCGACGGTCGTGTTCATCCGGGATGAAGTGGTTTTGCCCAATACCGGCGAAGAGGGCCGGCCCTACCTACCCTACTTTCTCTCCGTTTTTTTCTTCATTTTGGTGGCCGGCCTGTTGGGTCTGGTCCCCGGGGCCGCCACCGCCACGGGGAATATATCGGTCACCGCCACCCTCGCCCTCTGCACGTTTTTTCTGATCAATTTCGCCGGCATCCGCCGCTTTGGCGTCCTTCAGCACTTTAAAAATTTCATCCCTCACGGAATTCCCTGGCCCGTCGCCATTCTCATCCTTCCGCTGGAAATTTTAGGTCTGTTAACGCGGAGCTTTGCCTTGTGTATCCGTCTTTTTGCGAACATGATCGCGGGCCATATTGTAATATTGGCCTTCCTTTCTTTGATTTTTATCTCTGGATCGTTTCTAATCGCACCGGAATCTGTGTTGGCGGCTTTGGGGCTCGAGCTGTTGGAGATTTTTATCGTTCTTTTACAGGCTTATATCTTCACGCTTTTGTCGGCGATTTTTGTGGGTGCGAGCCTGCACCCGCACTAAAGGGGGTATTTAGATGAGTAATGACTTGTTGTATTTGGGATTGGGTTATTTGGGGGCGGGTTTGGGAGCGGGCCTTTGTCTTTTGGCTGCCGCATTTGGCATCGCCCGTTTGGCGAGTGCTGCTTTAGAGGGCACGGCGCGCCAGCCGGAGGCGGCTGGGGCAATTCGGACGTCCATGATTATTCCGGCGGCTCTCATCGAAGGGTTGGGATTTTTCGCGTTGGTAGTGTGTTTGCTGGTGGCCCTCAACCTGGGACTGCCGAAAGGGGGCGCATCGAGCGCCGGCGTGCATGAAGCCCCTGCGGCTACAGAGGCGAAGTAGAACCTTTTGTCATGTTGAACAACGTGCGCCATCGTCGTCATTCCGGCGAAAGCCGGAATCCAGTCCGGTGTTCACGGCCTGGTTTCCGGCTTTCGCCGGAATGACGTTAACTGTATGGAAAAGTTGCTGCAACCGGATGTGGGTTTGATGGTTTGGACGGCCGTCACGTTTGTGTGCCTCTTGGTCGTTCTGACCGTGTTCGTCTGGCGGCCCGTCCTCGACGCGGTCAATAAGCGCGAATCCAAGATCCGCGGCGATATCGACCGGGCGGAAGCGGCGCAGAAGGAGGCCGAGGCCCTGCGGCAGAAGTTTGAAGGGCAGCTGGCCGATGCCCAACGGACAATTCAAGACATGGTGAGCCAGGCTCGCTCCGATTCGGAGAAGACGCGCCAGCAAATTGTTGCGGCGGCCAAGGAAGAGGCGGGAGGCGTCATGGAAAAAGGCCGCCAGGACCTTTTGCTTGAGGCCGAGCGCCTGAAAGGGGAGCTCCGGAAGGAAGTGGCCGATCTCTCGGTCAAGGTGGCGGAGAAACTTCTCCACCGCTCTGTCGACGAAAAGGTCCAACAGGACGTTTTTAAGGAATCTCTCAAGTTTACGAGTGAGGTGAGACGATGAAAGACGGAACGACCGCAAGGCGTTATGCCAAGGCCCTCTACCAACTGGCGACGGAAACAAAAGGTGTCGAGGATTTGTTGCAGAGCCTCGGCAACATTCTGGACGCCCTTAAAAAATCAACCGATCTGCAAAAAGCCCTTCGTAACCCGCTTATCCCCGCCGCCGACAAAGAAGCCGTCATCAAAATCATCACCTCCAACAAGCTGGCCCTGCGCCTGGTGCGCCTTCTGGCCCGACGGCGCCGCCTGGAATTGTTTGAGCTCATCTTCGAACAATTGCAGATCTTCTCCGATGTGGACCACGGCATCAGCCGGATCCTCGTCAAAACCGCGATTCCTTTAAGCGACGAACAGAGAAGAACCGTCGAAAAGAGCTTGGCCGCCTCCTGGGGCGGGAAGGTCGTGGGCAGTTTCGCCGTCGCCAAGGAACTCATCGGCGGGATCTGGCTCAAAGTGGGCGATCATGTCTTGGATGCGAGCCTGAAAGGGCATATCGACGATTTGAGGGCGGCCCTGGCCCACAGCATCAATTGAGGTTGTCATGGCGAGCGTAGCGAAGCCATCTGTTTTTTCAGAAGAAAGTTACTGCAAACAATTTTCTGAACGCCAGACCATGCCACGGAATGGTCCCGTCGATAATTTTGATTATAGAAACGGGATTGCTTCACTTCGTTCGCAATGACAATTTTTTATGCCTCTTAAAACCGAAGAAATCACCAGCGCCATAAAAAGGCAGATCCAGGACTTTGAGCTGAAAACGGAGCTCCAGGAGGTCGGCAACGTCCTTCAGGTCGGCGACGGCATCGCCCGCGTCTACGGCTTGGAGTCCGCCATGGCCGGGGAGCTCCTCCAATTCCCCGGAAACATCTACGGCCTGATTTTGAATTTGGAGCGGGATTCCGTCGGCGTGGCGCTCATGGGAGACACCACCCATATTAAAGAGGGCGACCCCGTGAAAAGAACCCGCCGTGTCATGGAAGTTCCGGTCGGGGAGGGTCTCATCGGCCGGGTGGTCAATCCCCTGGGACAGCCGCTCGATGGCCGGGGCCCCATTTCGACCTCGCGCGCGAGGGCCGTTGAAGTGATCGCCCCGCGGGTGATCGAGCGGCAGCGGGTGAATGAGCCCCTTCAGACGGGGCTTAAAGCCATCGACAGCATGATCCCCATCGGCCGCGGGCAGCGGGAGCTCATCATCGGCGACCGCCAGACGGGAAAAACCGCCCTCGTCATCGACACCATCATCAATCAGAAGAAAGAAAAGGACCGGCCCATCTGCATCTATGTCGCCGTGGGCCAGAAGCAGTCGACGGTGGCCTCCGTCGTGAAGACCCTCACCGAACACGGCGCCATGGACTACACGATCGTCGTTTCAGCGACGGCCTCCGACCCGGCGCCCCTCCAATACCTGGCGCCCTATGCCGGCTGCGCCATGGGTGAGGAATTTCTCTGGGACGGCAAAGATGTTCTATGTGTTTATGATGACCTGTCAAAGCACGCCCAGGCCTACCGGCAGATGTCCCTTCTTTTGCGGCGGCCGCCCGGGCGCGAAGCGTATCCCGGCGACGTTTTTTATCTCCATTCGCGGCTTTTGGAGCGGGCGTGCAAGCTCTCGGACAAATTGGGAGGCGGTTCCCTCACCGCCCTCCCTATCATCGAGACGCAGGCCGGCGACGTGACGGCGTATATTCCGACCAACGTCATCTCCATCACCGACGGCCAGATCTATCTGGAGAGCAGCCTCTTTTATTCCGGCATCCGGCCCGCCGTCAATGTGGGGATTTCCGTCTCCCGGGTGGGTGGCAATGCGCAAATCCGGAGCGTGCGCCAGGTGGCGGGGTCTTTGCGTCTGGACCTGGCCCAGTACAATGAGCTGGCGGCCTTCGCCCAGTTTTCGACGGAACTGGACAAAACCTCGCAGAATAAATTGGCCCGCGGGCAGCGCATGGTGGAAATATTGAAGCAGGTTCAATACCAGCCGATGGACGTGGCCCATCAGGTCGTGGCGATTTTTGCCGGGGTCAAGGGGCACTTGGATGAGATTCCGGTGGAGCGGATCCGCGCCTTTGAAGAAGGCCTCCTGAAATTTTTCGACACCCGCGCGCCGGAGGTCTTGGCGGAAATCAAAAACGGGCAAAAGATGTCGGACGCCCTCATGGCGAAGATTTCCCAATTGATTGAGGAGTTTAAAAAAGGATTCAAATAAATTGCAGATTGCAAATTTCAATCTCTAGTCTATGCTTTCTCTTCGCGAACTTCGGCGCAAAGTTAAATCCGTCAAATCGACGCAGCAGATCACCAAGGCCATGAAACTGGTGGCCGCGGCCCGGCTCAACCGCGCCCAGGAGAGGATTGTGTCGGCGCGCCCCTTCGCGCAGAAGTTGGTTTACCTGCTTCAAGAGTTGGCGTACTTGCACGCGAAGGAGAAGGCCCGAGTTGATATCCCGGTGATAGCCGGCATCCGCCGCGGCGGATCCCAGGACGTGAACACCGGGATGGGATCCGCCGCGGCGGATGACAGTCTCCCCCCGCAGGGGGGAATCCATTCCGGTGTTCACGTCATGGATTCCCCCCTGCGGGGGGAGAGATTGTTAACGGCCGAACACCCGTTTTTCGCGAAGAGGCTCTCCCACCGCGTGGACGTGGTGCTGGTCACCGCCGACCGCGGCTTGTGCGGGGCTTTCAACGCGAACCTGATCCGGACCGCCCTGCAATTCATGCGGGAACGGAAGGATGAAGACGTCCGCTTCTGGGCCGTGGGGCGGAAAGGGCGGGATTATTTTAGGCGTCTCGGCGCAACAATTGAGAAGGATTACGTGAACATTTTTCACCGCTTGGGATTTGCCCAGGCTGAAGTTCTGGGGAAGGATCTCATCGACGCCTTCCTCCACACGAACACGCGGGAAGTCGTTTTTATCTACAACGAGTTTAAGTCGAGGCTGCATCAGCGGCTCATCATACGGCGGCTTCTGCCGATCGAGCCCTATGAAGGCGTCAAGCCGCGGCAGGATTTTATTTACGAACCGAGCCGCGGAGCAATTTTGGAGCGGCTTCTGCCGCGCACCTTTTTGGCCGAGGTGTACCGGATATTGCTCGAATCGCAGGCGGCGGAGCTGGCGGCGCGAATGACGGCGATGGAGGCGGCCACCGACAACGCCACGGAGATCATCGAGTCTCTGACCCTCAACATGAACAAGGTCCGGCAGGCCGCGATTACAAAAGAGATTGCGGAGGTCGTCGGCGGGGTCGAGGCTTTACAGAATTAAGTGGGAGATGTCATCGCGAGCCCGCCGTCATTGCGAACGAAGTGAAGCAATCTGTAGTTTAGGGTAATGTTTGTCTCAAGCATTCTTGTGAACGACAGATTGCTTCGGTCGCCGCGGCGACCTCGCAATGACGCAATCGATAGGAGTTATGTAAATGAATACTGGAAAAGTCGTTCAGGTCATCGGTCCCGTCTTGGACGTGGAGTTTTCGGAAGGGCAGCTGCCGGAGATCAACACCGCCCTCACGGTGCAGGGCGAATATGACGCCGGCGGAAAGACGCGGAAAATCAATTTGACCCTCGAAGTGGCGCAGCATTTGGGGGACAACGCCGTTCGCACCATCGCCTTGGGGCCGTCTGAAGGCGTGTGCCGGGGCATGACGGTCGTCAACGAAGGCGCCCCCATCACCGTGCCGGTGGGGCGCGAGTGCCTGGGGCGTCTGTTGGACGTGTTGGGAGAACCCAAGGATGAGCGGGGCCCGGTGGAGGCCAAAAAGAGATACCCGATTCACCGGCCGCCGCCCGCCTTCACGGACCAGGTCACAACACCCGAAGTTTTTGAGACCGGCATCAAGGTGATCGATCTTCTGGAGCCGTACATGAAAGGCGGCAAGATCGGCCTTTTCGGTGGCGCCGGGGTGGGGAAAACCGTCATCATCATGGAGCTCATCAACAACGTCGCCAAGCAGCACGGCGGCGTCTCGGTGTTCGGCGGCGTGGGAGAGAGGACGCGCGAGGGAAACGACCTCTGGAACGAGATGCAGGAGGCGAAGCTCTCCGACGGGAATTCGGTGCTGTCGAAAACGGTCCTGGTTTACGGACAGATGAACGAGCCGCCGGGGTCCCGCCTCCGGGTGGGCCTGACGGCCCTGACCCAGGCGGAATATTTCCGCGACGACGAGGGCCAGAACGTCCTCCTTTTTATCGACAACGTATTCCGCTTCGTGCTGGCCGGGGCGGAGGTCTCGGCTCTTTTGGGGCGGATGCCGTCCGCCGTCGGTTATCAGCCGACCCTGGGTACGGAGATGGGCGGTTTTCAAGAGCGGATCACCTCCACCAAACGGGGCTCCATCACCAGCGTTCAGGCCGTCTATGTGCCGGCCGACGATTTGACGGACCCCGGGGTGGCGACCACCTTCACCCATCTGGATGCGACCACGGTTTTGTCGCGGGCCATCGTGGAACTGGGGATTTATCCCGCGGTCGACCCCTTGGATTCGACCTCCCGGATTCTGGACCCGCGCATTGTCGGCGAGGAGCACTACAATGTCGCCCGCCGGGTGCAGCAGATTTTAAACCGTTACAAAGAACTCCAGGACATCATCGCCATCCTCGGGATGGATGAATTGTCGGAGGACGACAAGATCGCGGTGGGCCGGGCCCGGCGGATCCAGCGGTTTTTGTCTCAGCCCTTCCACGTGGCGACCCAGTTCACCGGCCAGGAAGGCCGCTACGTGAAGCTGGCCGACACCATCCGGGGTTTCAAGGAGTTGTGCGAGGGGAAGTGGGACCATCTGCCGGAAGCGGCTTTCCACATGGTGGGTTCCATCGAAGAAGCCGCCGAGAAAGCGAAGTCTTTATGATTGCTAATAGGCTGTGTCATAATGCTGAGAGTATTACCGTCATTCCCGCGGAAGCGGGAATCCAGGTCGTAAATCTTTCTTTTAATGGCATGTTTAATACCTGGACCCCTGCTTTCGCAGGGGTGACGATGTTGTGAGACAGTCTGGAATTGCGTAATTAAAATTTACAATCCTGCAATGTGCGATTGTCTTTAGGAAGAACGAATGTCGATTAAAGTTGATCTAATAACGCCGGAACGCCCGGTCTTAAGCGAGACCGTTGAGTTTATCGCGGCGCCCGCGGTGGATGGGGAAATCGGCGTCCTTCCTCATCACACGCCTCTTTTAACGCAGCTGGGTCCCGGGGAGATTCGATTGAAGAAAAGCGATGGGGAAACCCACTTCGTCATCTCCGGCGGCTTTTTGGAAGTGCAAGAGGGAAGTGTTGTGCAGATCTTCGCCGAAACCGCCGAGATGGAAGCCGACATCGATGAGGAGCGGGCCCGGCAGGCGGCCGAACGGGCGAAGAATCAACTAAAGTCTTCCCGCGCCTTGAACGAGCAGGATTTGATCACGGCGGAAGCGGCGCTCCGGCGCGCGGTGGCCCGGCTCCATGTTGCCCAGGGCCGCAAACGACCACTCCCTAAGAAGGAAATTCGATGATCGGCATTTCCGCAGAACACGTCATTCCGGCGAAAGCCGGAATCCATGACGTGAACACCGGAATGGACCGTGTCACGGAACGGTCCCGTCGATTATTCCAATTATCGAAACGGGATTCCGGCTTTCGCCGGAATGACGGCTTTCGCGGGGATGACGACTCTCGTTTTGATGGCCGAGGTGACCTGCCTAGAGGAGGCTTTTTACTGTCATGGCGCTCTTGAGAATTACCAAATACGGCGAACCCGTTCTGCGAAAGGTGGCCAAGCCGGTCGAAGATTTAGGCCCCAAAACCCAGGAGCTCATCCGCGACATGTTTGAAACCATGTACGCGGCCAACGGCGTCGGCCTGGCGGCCCCTCAGATCGGGTTGTCCCTCCGGTTGGCCGTCATCAATGTCACGCCGGATGAGAAAAAGAACCAAGTCGTTATCATCAATCCCGTCATCGTGAAAAAAGATGGCCGGGCGGGGGGCGAGGAAGGGTGCCTGTCTTTGCCCGGCGTGGGCGGCGCCAAAGTGAAGCGCGCGGAGCGAGTGACCGTGACCGCCTTGAACGAGAAGGGCCTTCCCATCACCATCAAGGCCGAAGGGATTCTCGCCCGGTGCCTCCAGCATGAAATCGAACATTTGAACGGCAAGCTCATCCTCCACCGCGCCCCCTTGAAACGCCGCCTGGAGATGTCGTTCGCCATCCGGAGATTAAAGAAAGAGAAGTTGTGGTGATAGGGGAATCTGTCATTGCGAACGAAGTGAAGCAATCCGTCTTTCAGAAAAGGGTTTCCGCTGACATTCCTCCGGAACAACAGATTGCTTCGGACCCTTCGGGTCCTCGCAATGACGAGTTTATCTAATGAAAGTCCTGTTTTTCGGCACCCCCGCCCTCACGATCCCCTATCTCGAGTGGCTATTAAAAAATGAAACCGTGGTCGGGGTCGTCTGCCGGCCCGATGAGCCCGTCGGGCGCGGCTACGAGATCGCTCCGCCTCCGACAAAAAAGCTGGCGAAGGAATTAGGCCTCCCCGTCTTTCAGCCGAAAGGCCCCTGGGAGCCGTCTCTTGTTCAGTCTTTAAAAGGTCTGGGCGCCGAGGTCGGAATTGTGGTGGCCTACGGCCGCATTATCCCGAAAGACGTTTTTCTAGCGCCGAAGTTGGGATCTTTAAACGTCCATTTTTCGCTTCTCCCCAAATACCGCGGGGCGGCTCCCATCCAGTGGTCCTTGATCCGGGGCGAAAAGGAGACGGGCGTGAGCCTCTTCTGGCTGGAAGAAGGGCTCGATTCCGGCCCTCTTTTCAGCCAGGCCGCTCAAGTGATCTCACCGGAGGACGACGCCCTCACGCTCCGGGAAAAATTGGTCCCGTTGGGCGTGGATCTATTGGCGAAGGCCATGGCGGATTTGAAAGCGGGGCGCCTTCCGCGCAAGCCTCAGGAGGGCGAGGTCATCCTGGCCCCGCCTCTTAAGAAAGAAGACGGCGTCATCGATTGGAAAAAGCCTGCCGAAGAGATCGTGAATCTCGTCCGCGGCGTGGTGGAGTGGCCCGTGGCCCACACGGCGTTTAAGGATCGGGAAGGGCATAGCAAACAGCTCAAGATTTATAAGGCGGCCGTGGATTCGGCGCCCCCCGGCCGCGGCGGCCAGCCGGGAGAGATCGTCGAAGGGAGGATAAACGAAGGGCTTCTAGTCCAGGCGGGAGAAGGCCGCCTTCTCTTACGCCAGGTTCAGCCCGAAAGCGGGAAATTGATGTCCGCTTGGGCCTTCTGGCAAGGCGCCCGGCTACCAATTGGAACCGTATTGGGAAAATAGGCAGCTATTTTCTGGGACCGACCTTTTGACCTATCACCGCCTCTCTCACGTCCCGAATGTCTCTACGCTGTCGAGACAATTGGGAAGGAGCCAATGAAAGGATCTGCAATGGAATCACTACTGAATATTCCCTTTGACCGGTGGCCGGGGCTGATGGCCGAGCTGGGCGGCGAGCCGTTCCGGGCGGTGCAAGTCCGGGATTGGGTTTTTAAGAACCGCGTCTCCCACTTTTCCAAGATGTCCAACCTGCCGGCGCCCTTGCGGAAGGCGCTGGAAGAAAAGTTCACGCTCCGCTCACTCGTGGTCCACGACACCCGCCAGTCCAAGCTGGATGGAACGATCCGCTATAATTTTAAAACGGAGGACGGCCGGCATTTCCCGGCGGTCTACCTTCCCTATGAAAAGAGGCACTCGTTGTGCCTGTCCACCCAGATCGGCTGCGCCTGGGAGTGCCTTTTTTGCGCCTCCGGCCAGGTCCAATTCCGCCGAAATTTAACCGCGGCGGAGATGCTGGATCAGATTTTCATCGTGGAAGAAGCCGTCGGAGAGCCGCTCGATAGTCTTCTATTTATGGGCATGGGAGAACCGCTGGCGAATTTCGCGAACCTGGTTTCCGCCCTGCGCCTGATCCGCTCGCCCCTCGGCTTAAACAGGGGAGCCCGCCATGTGACGGTCTCCACCTGCGGTTTGGTCCCGCAGATTAAGATGCTGGCGGAGGAAGCTCCCAAGGTGAATCTGGCCATCTCCCTCCATGCCGTGACGGACGAGGTCCGGAAGAAAATTCTTCCCAAAGCCTCATCCTGGACGATAAAAGAGCTCCTCCAGGCCGCCAAATATTTCTCCATGAAAACCAACGCCCGCGTGACTTTTGAATATCTTCTTTTGGAGGGGGTGAACGATTCGGAGACGGAAGCCAAGCGCCTGGCCAATCTGATCCGGCGCTTTGCCGAGCGCGGGGATTATCGGGTCAACCTCATCGCCTACAATCCGGTGCCGAAGCTATCCACCAAACGACCGGAGGATGCTAAGATTGGGCGGTTTCAGGAAATTCTCACCCAGCGCAAGGTGCCGGTGAGATTGCGAAAGCCCCAGGGCGTCGACATCGGCGCCGGCTGCGGCCAATTGGGAGAAGCCAGATGAACGAAATCCCTCCGGAGATTCCAAAGACCCCGAGCCCCTCCTACAAGAGGCGGCGCCTGTGGCGTTTTTTGAGAAAACCGTGGGTCATCATTGTCCTGACGCTTTTCGTGATCGCCGGGGTGGCGGCCTTCTCCGTCAACCAAATCATGCAGACCCTTCTTCATGCGCGGGCGGAAGTGATTGTGCCGAACCTGGAGGGCAAGGGGCTCATGGAGGCGCTGGAGATAGTCTCCCACCTCCAGCTTTCGCTTAAGCAAGACGGCTCCGAGTTTGATGAGAGCCTGCCCGCGGGGACGATTTTGCGCCAGCAGCCGCCTTCGGGAATGCAGGTGCGTGAGGGCCGGTCGATCCGTGTCGTCCTGTCCAAAGGAGGGCAGGCGGTTTTTGTGCCCGTGGTGATCGGGAAACCCCTGGCCGAGGCCCAGAGCGTTCTGGCGACGGAGAGTTTGCAATTGGGGGCCGTCACCGATATGTATTCATTGGATTTAGACCAGAAGTACGTGATGAGCCAGGACCCCAGTTCGGGAACCGTGGTGGCCCGGGGGGCGTTGGTGGATGTGGTGGTTTCGAAAGGCATGCCGCCCTCGGGGGCGCCGCTATTGCCTGATTTCTTAGGTCAGCCGGTTAAAAACGTGGAGGATTGGGCTAGCGGCGTCAACGCCAAGGTCCGCGTGAACGAGGACGCGGAAGCGGTCGGGGTTTCCGGAACGGTGGTGAAGCAAGACCCGATGGCGGGTCAGCCGCTTTTGGAAGGGGAGGACGTCGAGATCACGATTGTCCCCGTCACCGCCTCCGCCAAAGGGTACCGGCTCAATTATCAGATCCCAAGCGAGTCCGGCGTCTTGGCGGTGCGCATCATGGCCCGGGACAACAAAGGCGAAAGCGAGGTTTACAAGGGCGAACACGAAGGCGGCCAGACCATTGAAATTCCGATCCATGTCACCGCCACCACGCGCCTCAGAATTTATGTCAATGACGTCCTTAAAGATGAGCGGGTCGTCGAACCGTGAGGATGTTTCCTTTATGATCGTTGCTCCATCGATATTGTCGGCCGATTTCTCGCGCTTGGCGGAGGAAGCCCGGCTCATGGAATCCGCCGGGGCGGACTGGCTCCACGTGGACGTCATGGACGGCCACTTCGTGCCGAACATCACCATCGGCCCCGTGGTCGTCAAATGGCTGAAGAAGGCCACCAAGCTCCCCTTGGATGTGCACCTTATGATCACAGATCCTCTCACCTACGCGGCGCCCTTCGCTGATGCGGGGGCCTGGGGGTTGACATTCCACTTGGAAGCGGTGAAGGATCCGAAAAGTGTCATTGCCGCTATAAAAAAACTGGGCGTCAAGCCGGGGATTTCCATCAAGCCCAAGACGCCGGCTTCGGCCGTCCTCCCCTATTTGAAAGAGGTCCATCTCGTCCTCGTCATGACGGTGGAGCCCGGCTTCGGCGGCCAATCCTTCATGGCCGACATGCTCCCCAAAATTCAGGAGATTTCAACTTACATCAAAGCCAATAAATTGGATTGCCTGGTGGAGGTGGACGGCGGCATCGACCCGAAGACGGGCGCTCAAACCGTCCAAGCCGGCGCCCAGGCCCTTGTGGCCGGCCATTCCATTTTCTCCGCCCCCGACCCCGTCGCCGTCGTCAAATCCCTCAAATCCCTCCGCAATCCCTAGCACCTCTCATAAAGGGGGATCTGAAGGTTTTTCAATGGGCGAGTTTCTCGAACGTTTTCTGATGCTTCGATAGAACTTTCGCCATCGTTGTCCGGAACTTCGTCGCAACAATGTTTGCCGCCTTCTTAATTTCTTGGGATTCGTACTCGGGGAACATAATAGTGGCGGGGTGCACATCGAAAGCTTTGGCCAGCTGTTCTGCCCGCCTCTTTCCAATGTCAATCTTGCCGTTTTCGAGAAGACTCAAGTTGGTCGGTGTAATTCCGGACCGCTTCGCCAGCTCTTCCTGAGTCCATCCCTTTAGCCCGACTTGCGCACATCTCCCCCGAAAATGACTATTTGATGCATTCTATTGCAGATTTGGGTTAAAGTCTGGACTACATCACTATGTCGGCAGAAAGCCTGTCAGGAAGGGTGATGCGCAATTTCCGCAAGAGTTCTTTCTCTTCCGTGTCTGGTGTACTGATGCGACGCAGCCGTAGAATGCGGCCATCGACAGCTGGCAAGATGATGTCTCCGCTCTTGATTCGTGAAAGGATTTTCAGTGCTTTCCAAGGAGATGTATCGTACTCGTAAGCCTGCAGCGAAGCGGTTTGTTTCAACGCCTGCTTCAACGTTACCCACAGCGCATAGCCGAGGAAAGCCACAAGAATGTGCGCCTGCACGCGGTGCGTCTTGTGATGCCACACAGGTCGAATCATCAACTCGCTTTTAATCGCTCGGAACGCCGCCTCCGCTTCAGTGAGTTGCGTGTAGATTTCCCACAGCTGTCCCAACTCCACGTCACTTAAGTTGGTCCGAATCAAATACGTTCCCGCCGTGATCTGTTTCCAACGCAACTTGGCCACCTGGCGCGACCAAATCATTTCCAAATGTCGGCCTGCTCTCAGTTTCACATTAATGGCATAGAGGCTGGCCACCGACGGATAGTGCCCCAGAATCTGTCCAGCCTTAAAGTGAATTTTCCTCTCGTCTTTGAGCCGTCCTTTCTTCACCTGTTGCGCCAAACCATTCAAGCTTTTCTCCAGGCGTTTCATCTTCAATTCTCGCATCGCGTCCTCTTTCAAACGTCGCCCCGTGCTGCGCACCAACAGGAACGTTTCTTCCCCGCTCACCCGTGGAACCCGGTGGATCTCAACGTCCTCTCGCACCCGTTCCCAATTCCGTGAGGTGAGCTCTTTCTCGAAAGACTTCAGTGCAGAACGCGGAGTGCCGCAGACATAGGGCATTTTCCGTCGCCGCAACAGCTTCAGATTCTTCTCACTCACCACCCCGCGGTCGAACACCCAGACCCGCCGCGCTACCCCATACTTGGTTTCCACGGCCTCCAGCATCTCCTCCAATGTTGTCACGTCTCGACGGTTGCCGTCCATAACCTCGAACGCAAAGGGAAACCCCTCCTCACTCACGATCAACGCCACGATCACCTGTTTGCAATCTGGTCGGTGATCTCGCGAGTAACCCCGTTTCGCTTGCGAATTGCCCAGCGCCTCTCCTTCAAAGTACGTGCTCGTCAGGTCGTAGAGGAGGACATCGTAAGTGGCTTTGAATAGCTCCCCCCATTTCGCTTTCAGGTGCTGCTCCAGTTCTGCCTTCTTTTCGATCAGCCGGTCCAGACAAGCATAGAGGCGATCCTTGTGTACCTTTGGCTCAGGCACCCCCACAATATCGTCGAGCGCCGTGAGCCGGTACCACTGCTCGTCGATGAACAGTTCGCTGCGCGGTGCGCAGAGCCGGTTGATCGCCAGAATCGCCGCGACCGAACTCCATGGCACGTCAGCGGTTCGTGTCACCGCTCCATCAAAGGTTTGTCGATAGAAGGCGTCAAGCCCCAAACGCTTCCATAGCATCCATCCCGTGTACACCGCTCCGAATTCTCGCGGTCTCTCCCATCGTATGCCCCGTAGGCGAATTGTCACCTCGGCGTCGCTTCTCAGCATATTCCCCGTGTTGTCCGACCACAACGTCAGTTGCCGCGCTTGACCGTCGGTATCCACCACCTCCACTGTCTTACGCCAGGCGCGCTGCGCATCGGTGTTCAATTCTCCCAGATAACACACGCGACGATGCCGGGGCCCGTGTTCCGTACGAATCGTCTCACACAGGGAATAGTAGTGATGCTTCTTTCCATCCTTTCGACGTGGGTGATCTTTGAGAAACATGACCATACACTGCCAGAATTAAATGGAAGGAGAAAGAGGGGAGGTCTGGACTACGTCGCAAAAAAGGCCGCTGGAGAGAAGTCTTCCGTCGAAACGATTTATTCGAAAGAGTTAAAAAAGGTCGGATTCAGGACAGATGTGCGCAAGTCGGGTTAGCTCGCGAAGCATTTGAATCACTTCCCCCGTCGATAAAGGCGCTCGAGGTTTAGCAGTTAAACATTCATCTTTTTGAATCGAAGCCATAGCTCCTCTTGGACGTAAAAGGCTCACAGGTGCGGAGGCGTCCTGCGCTGGCGTTGGTTAGTGCCAAATTATATATCCCATCTAATTCTAATATCATGAATTTCTTCTGGCGTTCTATGTACTGATATTTCTTTATCATTGGGTTTTAATCCTAACGTTTTGAATCGCCATGAATTAGTAAAAAGAAATGAATTAATTATTCGGACAAAGGATTCCTCCAGACTTTTTGAATATATTTTTGTTAGAGATAGAATTTTCTCGACTCGAGAGCTACCCAATAAAGAGTAGTCGTTTTTCGGGGTTTCATTGTTGAAGTAATAAATCCACTCACTGATTTGTTTAAAGTCCATTCTGACTTCCGAAGGCAACATTGCCGCGAGCTTAGTATCTAGAAACGATAAGATGTGTGCATTATCAATTTCTTTTCTGGGGCTCACTTTAATATTTCTCCATAAATAATAATCGTCCCAGAACGCTAATTCTGACGAAAAATCAACCACATCGTTAAGTGCTAGGAGTAATTTATGAGCCTCGTTTTCACGTTCCTTGAATTTATCGTATTGACGAGTAATTACTGATCCAAGATAAGCACCAAGAAAGAGGGATAATAAGTGAGTAAGCATAAATCAACTTTGTTTGGCGTTTAACGTATCAGCCTCATGCACGCGAGCCGCAGGCGAGTGTCCGGTGCGATGATTGGTTAGCCAGCCTCGCTTAGTAACGAGTTCTATTGGCAAAACCTGAAACCATGATTCCAAGGAGGGTGGCACCAAGAATGGCCTCGATTGAGTCAATTCCACTTTTGAATTCACATCCAATAGTGGCGAAATTAGATGCGGAACAGTACAAAGACCTGAGTACGTTCCCACGGAGTTCTGCCACAGAGCTCCAATAATATAGGGCCGTAAAGACCCCCAAAACACATGCCATCCAAATGAAAACGCGCCACGGTTTTTCACCAAATCCCCAGACGCCCCAGTCAAAGCTATCAGTGATCAAGGCCTTCTTAATCCACAGAAAGCGAAGTAGGAGGTGCGGATAAAATAATATTTTTAGGGCACAAAGAAGATTATTTTTCAGCTTGTGCAAGACCTCTTTTCCATCAATTCTTTTCTGAAGCCAAAGGTCATACAACGAGAAAAGATTGCCGCGATAGCCTATCGATGGAAAACCCTTTCCAGTTGGAATTAAGGGGTTGAGGTGACTTAAGAGCTGTTGGGACCGCTCCTCGTAATAATAATGTGCAGCTTCTGCTCGGTCCCCTTGGTTTTGAAAGGCGACACGAAACCGTTTGTAAATGTCCCGGAGTCCCAAGGGAGACCTGTTATCAGGCGGATCTACAAAGCTGAGTTCGCTTAGCTCACAGTCGTCAAAATCAACACCATCAGGGGTTGTTTTCTGAAAGCTAATCTTGAACAGGCGTGATTTTCGAAATACAGGGCGATGGAGGGTACATTCGTTAAAGTGAAGATCCTGAATGCGCGAACTAGCGACGAGAAACTCTTCAACATAGCATTTCTCAAAAGTGACGAATGCCTTCTCACATCCATGGAATGAAAATCGATTGCAAGATGAATATGTGATTTTTGTCGTGTGTGTCCATCCTTCACCTGTAACGACTAAATCATCGAGCGATACAAAGTCCAAATTGCGGCTATCAAACTGCCATGGGGTTACCGTGACACTGCCCATTTTCAAAACTTTGTGTTTTTTGAAAAGGAATGCCTCACTGTATTTTGTCCCCATAGCCTGCCAAAGACCGTAACTAAAGTCCGTTGCGAAAGACCTGTTTCGATCACCGATAATCGGGAACTCTTTCAGCGACTTGGCAGTGTTGAGCCAATGGAAGTACGGAACGAAGGCTACCGATGAATCAATTTCATAACGGATTTCCCCGTGGTGTCTGCGCTGCGTTTCTCGATGATCATCAGCACTCATCGTGGAAAAATAGACTTTTGATTCATTCACTCCATTGGAATTTGGTCCAGTGACTCTCTGTAGGTAGAGTTGCTCTTTGCCGCAAAAGAACCGCGATGGAGCATCAGATGACAGAAATACTTCATCGGTCACCTGAAAATTACGTTGCCACTCCCCGAAGCATGGAAGATCGCTTTGAAAAAAGCCTAACAGGCCAATTAGGTCATTCTTCCGGCGCCAGTCGTTAAACTCCCGCTCTGACATCAGCCACAACTTTTTGACAGCTGGATTTTCTGAATTCGTGATCATAAATAGCTAGCTAATGTATCTTAGACTGCAAAAATGCTGGTTATTATTTAACCGCTTTTGGCGGGATTTACCATCGAAAACATTGAATAAGTTTTGGCGGCAGTAAATCCTCTAGTGCAAAACCCGGCTACATTTATTCACGGGGGTTATTAATCCTGAACGAATGGACCGTCTCATTTCAAGTTTATTTATAAATCATTGGATATTTGGAAGGATCTTGCAGAGAACTTAGGTCAAGATCAACATCCAAATTTGGCCAGAAGAGGTGGGAACCGTGGAATAATTTCAAGTTGTGAATGTCTGAGACTTTCGCCTTTTTAAACCACGGGAAATCTTCATAAGGAAGGAAATATTCCTTCCCGTTAATAAAAATCCAGACCCCATGTCCTGAGATATCTAGAACTTCAGCTTTTGAAATGTTTTTTCCACGCTTTGATGATTTCATCTTTTTTCCCTTCGACAACCTTTTGAAGCCCCCTTAATTTTCTCGGCGAGAGCCCATGATATTCACACAGCGAAACGATCGGCTCCAGCCAAAATTTGGCTTCGCCGTCAGGACAGCTAACGTGAATGTGAACCCTCCTTTCTTCTCGGGAGAAGAAAAAGAACCGGTAATTTTTATGGCGAAAGACTGTGGGGCTCACGGCTTTATTCTACCTCCCCGGGGGGCTAAAGTATATTCGGATTTTTGGCATCCAGTGAATCGCCGGAGGCGAAACGAGGCCGCGATAGGGTGGGCGGCGGAGAGGGAGATAAATAGATCGGGGCCGCGAGGGGAAGAGTTACCTCTTCGGCTCGTGGCCCCGATCTCATGTCGTCAACCATGACGGACATTCACGTGTAAAGTGGGAGGCTGTGGGGAATATTTTGGTTGGTGACCCACGCTCGGTTAGGGTGACCTCGCCCAACAGGCCTCCCGAAAACGGCGCTTTTCAAAGAACCCTTTGTCAATCGGACAATCACTCTCGCTTCAGTAGTAATCCCAGCCGCGTCGGAAGTCAAGTGAATTTCCTGTGACAAACCCGTGAGAAAGAATCAGCGCGGTTTTTCGTGGAGAATGAGTTTGGAGGGGGGCTGTAACTTATGTCACTCGAGGGCTTCGAGGTACCGT
>JAJAPZ010000137.1 GCA_020523905.1 Candidatus Obscuribacterium magneticum | reverse complement strand
GAGTTTTGTGAAACAGGTTCCCAAATCAGGGTGAAGGCTTTCTCTGTTGGATCGAGATAACCTTTTAATCCCAGTGGTTCGTCGGGAGTATTGAAATCAATTTGGCCAAGAGTGACAGTGCTAACAACGAGACTTGGGTTGGTCAGGATCCCAATGCCATTCTGGGCTCTGACACGGTAATAATAGGTGGTCAGTTGTGTGAGGCCCGTGTCTTGATGCGTCGTGGAATTAAGGAGGGCGACAAAGTTAAAGGTTATCCCGTCAAGCGATCGCTCCAACCGATAGTTGGTGTTGGGAGAATTCCCGTTTTGGTTCCAATTTAATGAAACAGAGGTCACCCCAACCGTGGTGATGGTGAGATTCGTTGGTTGTGCCGCAAAAGTGTAGACCGTTAAAGGAGATGAAGGAGCGGATAATCCGTTGTGATTTCCGCCTCGAACCGCCCGCGTGACGGACATGTTGGGACTCAAACCTGGCTCCACCACAGTCTGATTGGTGGTTTGCGCAATCAAAGCCAATGACGGACTATCAATCAATTGATAGTAGGTTGCATAGGTTGCAGAGTCCCAGCTCCACTGAATTTGGGTGGTGCTTAAGGCGACACCAGTCAAATTCGCTGGAACTTGCGGGAGGCCAGATCCCAAAGGCTGACAAGCCGCTTGGTTTACCGTACCCGCTCTTGTGTCTGTGGAAGACATCAATCCATCCATGTCAATGGACTTGATTGCAAAGTAATAGGTGACGTTGAGGGTGAAATTGTGGAGAGTCGTGAACTCGAGGGTTCCCGGGCTAAAGGCCGGTCCGACTTGGACTTCAGAACCTGGACGTTGGTTCCACCAAGTTTCGGCGTTCCCCACTTGAATGGCGGGATAAGTGGCGAAGCGGATACTATAGGATGAAATCGGGATCCTGTTATTATTCGACGGAGCTGTCCAGCTTAACCGAATGTCCCCAACCTGCGCTCCCACGGGTGCGGCCACAAGATCCGTGACCGCGTTGGGTTGCATCCGGATATGCACACGAAGGG
>JAJAPZ010000136.1 GCA_020523905.1 Candidatus Obscuribacterium magneticum | reverse complement strand
CAGAAAAAGACCTGTCGAGCTCTCATCGAATTGGCCCTCAAGGTTAATAAACCCACCATCATTCATTGCCGCGAGGCCTATCGTGATTTAATTGACATGCTGCGCTCCGATTATTCGACGGGTCGTTCCGATTTGTGCCCAGGGGTCATCCACTGTTTTTCGGGAGATGTCCGGGACGCTCAGGAATTGGTCCGGATGGGTTTTTGTTTGGGCATCGATGGGCCCCTCACCTATCCCAACGCCCATCGCCTCCGGGAGGCGCTGGCGCCCATTCCTCTCGATTTCATCGTGTTGGAGACAGACTCGCCCTATCTGGCGCCTCAGTCTCATCGGGGAAAACGGAATGAGCCGAGTTATCTTCCCTTGACGGCGGATTATTTTGCCTCGTGGAGAAAAGTTGACTTAATCAAATTATCAAAGGTTTTCTTGGGCAACAGTAAAAGGCTGTATCGATTGAAATAAATTAAAATGATTTGTATTTTATAGGCAATGTTTTGTCACGAGAATTTCTCTTAAAAATAACTTGAAAAGGTGATTCACACCTTATATATAAAGTGATAGTAACCCTCTAGGATCATGAAATCGCATTTTAAGACCGAGGTGAGTGTGAAATTAAAGATCGATAACGCCATCCGAGGGATTTTTTGTGCCGCGGTTCTTTTTGTTTTTATCGTTTCCCTATCCCGAGCGGCCGAACAAACAACCCCCTCCCAAACGAATACGCCGGCGGTGAGTCAGCCAGCGTCCCCACAAAAAGGAGCCCGCTCGAAAGTGGCAAAAAAGAAGGCTCGTGTAAAAGAGCCGTCGGCTGTTTTGGAATCCTTCCGGAACAAAGTCGATGTGCAGGCGTCGGGCGCCACCTCCTGGCAAACCGCGAAAGACAAGACCAAGTTGAATCAATCGGATCGGATTCGGACCGGCAGTCGCGCCACGGCCCGCGTCGGCCTCGAAGACGGATCCAAGATCCTTCTCATGCAAAATTCCCAGGCCGAGCTGGAAAACCTGTCGTCGGTTCAAAGAGCCATCAAACTGTTGCGGGGGAGAATCCGGGCCATCGTGAAGAGGCTGCAGGGCCCCGGGGCCTTCAAAGTGAAAACCCCCATTGGTGTCG
>JAJAPZ010000135.1 GCA_020523905.1 Candidatus Obscuribacterium magneticum | reverse complement strand
CGACACCAATGGGGGTTTTCACTTTGAAGGCCCCGGGGCCCTGCAGCCTCTTCACAATGGCCCGGATCCTCCCCCGCAATAGCTTGATGGCTCTCTGGACGGACGACAGGTTTTCCAGTTCGGCTTGGGAATTCTGCATGAGAAGAATCTTGGACCCGTCTTCGAGGCCGACGCGGGCCGTGGCGCGACTGCCGGTGCGGATTCGATCCGCCTGGTTCAGCTTGGTTTTGTCTTTCGCGGTTTTCCAGTCGGTGGCGCCCGACGTTTGCACATCGACTTTATTTCGGAAGGATTCCAAAACAGCCGACGGCTCTTTTACACGAGCCCTCTTTTTTGCCGCTTTCGAACGGGCTCCTTTTTGTGGGGACGCTGGCTGACGCACCGCCGGCGGAGTCGTTTGGGAGGGAGTTGTTTGTTCGGCCGCTCGGGATAGGGAAACGATAAAAACAAAAAGAACCGCGGCACAAAAAATCCCTCGGATGGCGTTATCGATCTTTAATTTCACACTCACCTCGGTATTAAAATGCGATTTTATGATCCTAGAGGGTTACTGTCACTTTATATATAAGGTGTAAACCACCTTTTCAAGTTATTTTTAAGAGAAATTCTTGTGACAAAGTATTGCATTTAAAATACAAATCATTCCAATTCATCTTAATCGAAACAGCCTTTGACTGTTAGCCATGAAAACATTTGATAGATCGATTAAATCAACTTTTCGCCACGAGGCGAAATAATCAGCCATCAAGGGAATATAACTCGGCTCATTCCGTTTCCCCCGATAAGACTGAAGCGGCAGATAGGGCGAGTCTGTCTCCAACACGATAAAATCAAGAGGAATGGGCGCCAGCGCTTCCCGGAGGCGATGAGCGTTGGGATAGGTGATGGGTCCATCGACGCCTAAATAAAAACCCATCCGGACCAATTCTTGCGCGTCATGGACATCTCCGGAAAAACAATGGATGACTCCCGGGCATGAATCGGAACGACCCGTCGAAAAAAAGGAGCGCAGCATGTCGATTAAATCAGGATAGGCCTCGCGGCAATGAATGATGATGGGTTTATTAACCTTGAGGGCCAATTCGATGAGAGCTCGACAGGTCTTTTTCTG
>JAJAPZ010000134.1 GCA_020523905.1 Candidatus Obscuribacterium magneticum | reverse complement strand
ACCCTTACGGGCCAACCCTCAATGTGGGGATTTTCCGGCAGCAAAAAGACATTTTTAATTTCATCGCCGATATGGAGTACGCCAAAGGGGGCCTCTTTCGATTTCATCCGGGCTTTGAGTTTCTCTTTGCGAGGGGGGTCTTACGGCCCCGGATCGGCTATAGTCCGCGGGAGAAGAATGGAATCAGCAACATCGCGATGGGATTGGGGGTCTATTTATCTCCCGTGCAAGTCGACGTGACGTATGTCGTTCCCACCCGCACGGTGACGGACAATGTGGGCCAATTCCGCGCGTCTGTGACCTACCGCTTCGGCCGTCCCCAATTTTCGGAAATTTATTACGACAAGGCGCTGGAGCAGGCGAGTCAGCTCGACAGCCGGGTGTTGGGATTGACGGTCAAGGAGGCGGAGTTGAAAGCCTCGGTGGCGGAGCTGGAGCAAAAGGTGCGGCTCGCCAAGGAAGATTTGGACAATGCCAAGGCGCGAGTTGAGTCATTAAAAGACTCAGATCTCCTCGGCCAAAGGGATGCCACCATCCGGCAGCTTCGAGCCCGCGTCCATGACCTCGAAGCCCAACTGGGATCGGAGCGCCATCAGGTCAAGCAGCTGCGGGAAGAGAAGGCCACCATCCGCACGCACACGGTCGTCGCCGGCGACACCCTTCAGAGCATCGCCAAGCAATACTATGGCGACCCCAACCAGTGGAAAAAGGTGTACAACGCCAACGCGGACAAGATCGACCGCGGCCTGCCCCGGCCCGGCGAAAAGCTGGTGATTCCATGACGGATGAGGTGAGTTCCACCGCCCTTCCCACCAAAGAGGACTGGCAGAGGCTTCTGCGCCGCTTTAAAGAGCAGCTGGCCCAGCGCCTCTGGGCCCTTCCCACCGTCTCCGAAGCCGAAAAGGAATTGGTCTACAAGGAATATCTGTCCGATCTGGATGAATTCGAGCGCTCGGTTTCCGACGCCCACGATGAGATGGTGTCCCTGGAGAAGCGGGCCCATGAAGAGAATGATCTTCTAAGGTCCCTCTTGGGCATTCCGGAGGAGGAGCTGCGCGCCCGGAGTGTGGCCCTCAACCATGATTTGAACACCACCCGCGAGGACATGGAAAGGGTCCGAAGCGAGTTGGATGAAGCCACCCGCCGCGGGGC
>JAJAPZ010000133.1 GCA_020523905.1 Candidatus Obscuribacterium magneticum | reverse complement strand
TGTTTGTGATAGATTTTACGATGCCACGGTCGCTTATCAAGGGGCTGCGCGGGGCTTAAGTCTTAGTAAAATTCGTCTCCTCAATGATATTGCGACAGCAGGCCTAAAACCTCATCTCACCATTTTGTTGGATCTGCCGCCGAAGCAGGGTTTAAGGCGGGCCCGAAACGCCAAGGGGCGGGGGGATCGTCTCGAAAACGAGGGGCTCGGGTTTCAACATCGCGTGCGCCGGGGATATTTGAGACTGGCTGGAAAGGAGCCCGCGCGGATAAAAATCGTTCGCGTCCAACCCGATGTTGAAGAAACTCAGGATCGTATTCGTCGAATCATTTCTCGGAAAGTGGGCCTATGAAAATCATTGGGCAGAAACACGCGTTGCGGTATTTGGTGCAGGGCCTTCAACGACACTCCCTGTCGCCCAGCCTTCTTTTCGTGGGTCCTGAGGGGGTAGGGAAACGGACGGTGGCCTTGGAGCTTGCCAAAGCCTTTGCTTGCCAAACTCTCCAGACAACGTTTGAGGATACGAGAGTGACGGATCAATTGCCGGCGTGCGGCGAATGCCCGAATTGCCGGAAAATAACCGCCCACGCGCACTCGGATCTTCTGCTTGTTGACCGGCCTTTTCAAGCGGCTTTGCTCAAGGAGAAGGAAGAGACACAAACCGCCATTAAAATTGAGATCGTCCGCCACCTGGATCGGTTCTTGCGGTTAAGACCCGTCGAGAGCGCCCGGCGCGTGGCCATTATCGAAGAAGCGGACCGGATGACCGTCGATGCCGCCAACGCCCTCTTGAAAGTGCTGGAAGAGCCGCCGCCCAATACCCAGATTATCTTGTTGCTGAAAAATCTTCATAACGTGCCGACGACAATCGCCTCCCGCTGTGTCGTCCTTAAATTTTTCCCTGTGGCCGTGAACGAGTTGGCCGATTGGCTCATCCGCCATGAGCATGTGGAGGCGGCCAAAGCCCAAGAGATCGCCCGGAAAGCGGACGGGTCCTTTTCGAAAGCGCTTTTGCTCAAAGAGGAGGATTGGCCGTCCCTGGATTTTTCCGCCTTTACCTTGGATGAGTTCTTTGCGTGGCTGGGGGAATCCATGTGGCGGAAAGAAGGGCGGAAGCGGGCGGAAAAAGTCATCACGTTTCTCATTGAAGAGGCGACGCGGAAACTGGAAGCCGGGGACGAGTCCCAGGCGGAACGCCTGCCAATTCTCTTTCAGGCCCGAAAATGCATCGACC
>JAJAPZ010000132.1 GCA_020523905.1 Candidatus Obscuribacterium magneticum | reverse complement strand
TGTTTGTGATAGATTTTACGATGCCACGGTCGCTTATCAAGGGGCTGCGCGGGGCCTAAACCTTAGCAGGATTCGCCTCCTTAACGATATTGCGACGGCGGGCCTGAAGCCTCATCTCACCATTTTGTTGGATCTGCCGCCGAAGCAGGGATTAAAACGAGCCCGCACTGTCAAAGGGCGGGGGGATCGTCTCGAAAACGAGGGGCTCGAGTTTCAACATCGTGTGCGCCACGGGTATTTGAGATTGGCCAGAAAGGAGCCCGCGCGGATAAAAATCGTTCGCGTCCAGCCCTGTGTGGAAGACACTCAAGACCGAATTCGTCAAATCATTTCTCGGAAAGTGGGCCTATGAAGATCATTGGACAGAAACACGCGTTGCGGTATTTGGTTCAGGGCCTTCACCGACACTCACTGTCGCCCAGCCTTCTTTTCGTCGGCCCTGAGGGCGTTGGGAAACGGACGGTGGCCTTGGAGCTTGCCAAAGCCTTCGCTTGCCAAACTCTCCAGGCGACGTTTGAGGAGATCCAAGAGGTGGATCAATTGCCCGCGTGCGGCGAATGCCCGAATTGCCGGAAAATAGCCGCCCAGGCGCACTCGGATCTCCTGCTTGTCGACCGGCCTTTCCAAGCCGCTTTCCTCAAAGAGAAGGAAGAAACGCAAACCGCCATTAAGATTGAAATCGTCCGCCACCTGGATCGGTTCTTGCGGTTAAGACCCGTCGAGAGCGCCCGGCGCGTGGCCATTATCGAAGAAGCGGACCGGATGACCGTCGATGCCGCCAACGCCCTTTTGAAAGTGCTGGAAGAGCCGCCGTCCAATACGCAGATCATCTTGTTGCTGAACAATCTTCATAACCTTCCAACGACGATCGCTTCCCGCTGTGTCGTATTGAAGTTTTTCCCACTTCCCATGAATGAGGTGGCGGATTGGCTCATCAACTCTCAGAAAATGGAGGCGGCCAAAGCTCAAGAGATCGCCCAGAAATCGGACGGGTCCTTTTCGAAGGCGCTCTTGCTCAAAGAAGAGGATTGGCCGTCCTTGGATTTTTCCGCCTTTACGATGGATGAGTTCTTTGCGTGGCTGGGGGAATCCATGTGGCGGAAAGAAGGCCGGAAGCGGGCGGAAAAAGTCATCACGTTTCTCATCGAAGAGGCCATGCGGAAGCTGGAATCCGGGGATGAGTCCCAGGCGGAACGCCTGCCAATTCTCTTTCAGGCCCGAAAATGCATCGACC
>JAJAPZ010000131.1 GCA_020523905.1 Candidatus Obscuribacterium magneticum | reverse complement strand
TTTTAACACCCTTGCCGCTTACCGGACAGACCCTTTCCCGATTTGTTTTTTGACCAATAAGGGCTCCCCGTCTTCCATTTGAATGAGAGGCGTGAGGCTTGAATCCATTTCAATCGGCCGGTATTCGTGGATTTTGACTTGACCCCACTCAAAAGTTTCGAGGCCGCTGATATTTAAAAACTTAGGACCCTGCCCCTGCGGAGCCTTAAGAGATTGGTTTTTTATCGTTAAAGGTTTGGTTCGAATGAGCTTAAAAGGAGAATAAGGAGCCTTCGGCCAATTGGGTCCGGCTGAGATGAAAAGACCGCCCCCCCTTTCAACCCACTGCACCAAATTGGGCTCCATCAGTCCTAAATCCCCCACGTTGGCGAGGATCACCACCTCATATTGATTCAATTGCTCCTGATTCAAAAGTTCCGGACGGATGACTTTTAACAACTCGAGCCGGGGGTCACGGGGAGTCTCCAAAGCAAGTTTGAGATAATAAGTTTCCGAATCCGATGCGGCCAGCCCGCCTTCTCCGTCAACCATCAAAACCCTAAAGCCTTTGGGGACACGGCCCGCCAGATAGAAAACGTCGTCAAAAGGAAGAGAGTCCGGTGTGAGTTCAATTTGGCCTGAAAAAAATCCTCCCTCGGGAAGTTGGGCTTCGACTGGGACTGAAGCTCCCGATTTCATCTCCAGATTTATTTTTCCTTGTGCAACAGTCCGGTCGTTCAACCGGCAACTCCACACCGGCTCCAAATTTTGAGAACCGCTCTTATTGAGAAGCCAACCTCCTTTTAACACGCCCTCCTCCGTCAATTGAAGCGAAGCGTCCGATATTCCGACGTTCTCTTGGTTCGATACAACCTCCCATAAGAAAAGAGAGACGTCCGGGTCAAACCCTTCGATCCGTCCTTGTTGTTCCAAAAACTGTTTCCAACCGCCCCTGGCCATATCCGACACCACCAGGATGGATTTTTGGCCTGAGGATTGGTTGCCGAGCATTTTATAAGCCAATTCCAAAGCCGGATAAATATTAGTCGGGCGGGGTTTCCACTTCAGCGAATGAATGGCTAGAGAAAGGGAAGAGCGCTCTAAGGTCGGAGACACCTCCTCTTCGACCCGGTCCGAAAAGCCGATGAGGCCGACTTTGACATCATTTGAAAATTTCCGAATGAGAGCTTGTGCCTGGTCCCCGGCAACACTGACGACATCCCGGCCGCCAACCCCCATTCCCATGGAGGCGGAGACATCCATGAGGATCACAACTGTGATCGCTTCATTCTTATTGGAAAAAATCCGGTTGGGGAGTAAAACGGGCCTTGCAAAAAAAAAGACCAGGAAAAAAAGGAACAGAGTCCGAAGGATTA
>JAJAPZ010000130.1 GCA_020523905.1 Candidatus Obscuribacterium magneticum | reverse complement strand
GGAATCCCGTTTCGATAATTAAAATAATCGACGGGACCGTTCCGTGACACGGTCCAGGCGGTAAACATAATTTTGGATCCCCGCTTTCGCGGGGATGACGATGATAGAGGGAGTTCAAAATGGTTGACAACACACCCGATCAAGAACAGAGCCACGTTATCTCTGTCTTGGTGGAAAACAAAGCGGGAGTCCTCGCCCGGATTGCCGGGTTGTTTTCCGCGCGGGGATATAATATTGACTCCTTGGCGGTTGGCACGACCGATGACCCGCAGATGTCCCGCATGACCATCGTGGTCAAGGGCGATGAGCGGGTCCTGGAGCAGGTGGAAAAACAGCTCAACAAATTGGTGGATGTCATCAAGGTGATGGATTACGCGAAAACGCCCCATATCGAGCGCGATTTGATGCTGGTCAAGGTGGCGGCGGATAAAGAAAATCGCAGCGAAATCATCCAAATGTGCGATGTCTTCCGGGCCAATATCGTAGATGCCGGCACGGATTCCATTATTATCGAGGTGACCGGGGACGACGACAAACTGGAAGCCTTCCTGAACATGGTCCGCCCTTTTGGCATACGGGAATCGGTCCGCACCGGTGTTGTGGCCATGGCCCGGGGCGGCAAGGCCGTTAATATTCCCGAAACGGAGAAGATAACATCATGAGCAAAACACAGAAAGGAGCTCTTATGGACGGATTGAAAGTGAAGGTCTATCACGACGAGGATGCCGATTTAAAATGGCTGGGCGGGAAGCGAATCCTCGTGATCGGGTATGGATCACAGGGACATGGCCAGTCCTTGAACATGCGCGATTCCAAGATCGATATTCATGTGGCCGAACTGGAGAATACCCGGGGCTGGAATTTGGCTCTCAAGCACGGCTGGAAGGCGGGGCAGAATCTTTCGAGCGATGTGCCGGCCGAAGTCAAAAAAGCCGACTGGGTTCATATTCTTGTCCCCGATGAGAATCAAAAAGAGGTGTGGGACAAGTTGATCGCTCCGAACCTTCAGAAAGGGGCCACCGTCGGTTTTTCCCACGGATTCAATATCCGGTTTTCTCAAATCGTTCCGCCGAAAGATTGCGACGTGGTCCTGGTCGCGCCCAAGGGGCCGGGGCATTTGGTGCGCCGGACCTTTGAAGAAGGGCGCGGCACGCCCGCCCTTTTGGCGGTCGAACAGGATTTTACAAGTCATGCCTTTGACCGGGGGCTCGCCTACTGTAAAGCCATCGGTGCGACGCGCGCGGGTGTTTTAAAGACCACTTTTAAAGAAGAGACGGAGACGGATCTTTTCGGCGAACAGGTCGTCCTCTGCGGCGGCGCGGTGGAACTCATCAAAAAGGGTTTTGAAACGCTGGTGGAGGCGGGGTATCAGCCGGAGCTGGCCTATTTTGAATGCCTCCATGAGCTGAAGCTCATCGTCGATCTCATTCAGGAAGGCGGCATCGGCTGGATGAATTATTCCATTTCCA
>JAJAPZ010000012.1 GCA_020523905.1 Candidatus Obscuribacterium magneticum | reverse complement strand
GTGAACTTGAAAAACATGTCGGCGTTGCGGGGTGTGCAGCTTAGCTCCATTCGTTGATAGCGCAAAATCGCCCTCTTGAAATGTGGATTGCCGACGGGGCCAAGGTGTGGTAAATTGTCGTTGGAGGTTGATATGAAAAAGAAGTTTCGATTCCCAATGATTATCGAACAAGACGAGGATGGATGGTTTGTCGGTATTGTTCCGGACCTAAAAGGGTGTCATACGCAGGCCAAAACGCTTCCTCAACTTGAGAAACGAATAAAGGACGCTATTCAGCTTTGTCTTGCCGTTGAAAAAGGGCAGGTTCCTCAGAACCGATTCGTGGGGGTTCATCAGCTCGAAGTCGCCTATCAATGACCAAGCTCTCGATTGTTTCATCAACCCAGATGTCCAGGATCCTCAGGCATCTGGGTTTTTTATTGATTCGCCAGAAAGGAAGCCATGCCTATTTCCGGCACCCGGATGGCCGAGCCACTGTAGTTCCCATTCATCGTGGGGAGGATTTAGGGCGCGGATTGATCCGTACAATACTTAGAGACATTGAAGTTAATCCCGATGAATTTGAAGATCTTCGTCGAGAGGTTTAATTTGCGCTATAACCAATCAGTGAGCCCGTCGGCCTTCGTTCGGTTTGCGATGTAGTTTCTTCAGTTGGCGGTGCCGCGGGCTACTTCTTTTCACGACCCTGACCATTCATATGGAGAAAGCCGATTTATCACTATTGGGCTTTCCAATCAAAATAAGGTTTTAGTCGTGTCACACGCGGATCGTCTGGGCAAGATTAGAATCATCAGTGTGCGCCGAGCAACACGTCACGAGCGGAGATTTTATGAAGAAGAAAAATAAATTGAATCATGGCGATCTTCGTCCTGAATATGACTTTTTTGGGATGAGAGGGGCTGTGCGGGGGAAATATGCGTCTCGCTACCATGCTGGCACGAACCTTGTTCGCTTGGAACCCGATGTCGCAAGAGTGTTTTCGGATGACGATTCCGTCAACCAAACTCTGCGCTCCTTGATGAGACTCGCCAAAATTCAATCAGCACACGCTCACTAAAACTATTTTTAGGGCCAACCATCGGCTGGAACCGTCCCGCCTGCGGCGGGCAATTCAGCCTCATACGTTGAACCGTATTAGTGTTCCATTCTTTTAGTTGCAGGGGAAAGTTTATTCCCCTAGAATCTTGCCATGTGGTTCAAAATCATTGGGGAGATAAACGACCTCCGAACCATTGCGGTGGGAGGATCGATCAGAGAACTCCCTCGATTGAGAAAAATCTACGGTCCTGGACGTTGGAGAAAACTGAAGGGGATTGCGGTCGTAGAGCTCCCCGATGGAGAGTTGTGCAGAGCTGAAATCCACTGGTATGAAGCTCACGGAATCGGGAAAAGAGAATTTAAAATAAAGAAAATTATGGAGAAATAATTTATGAAAAGATTAAGTCCATATAAGCACTACGTGGTTTGTGTAAACAATGAAGGGTATGAGGTTTCTCTTGAGAAAAGAAAAATCTATGCCGTCGTCTCTGACCGGGTGGCTGAGGAGCGTGGGTTGATCCGGATTAAGGACGAATCCCGGCAGTCCTATCTTTATCCTTCCGCTTGTTTCATTGCCATACAGTTACCCCAACCCGTTTTAAGGGCGTTGGCTGCTTAACGTAGGTAGGTGCCGTTCTTGCAAGTTGCACAACGGCACGTTCAACAACTGTGCTTCTCACCTTCTCTCAGTAAATCACATCATGTTGCCGAAGGTGGCGAATGAGATCGGCCCGTTTCATGCGGCGCGGAGTTGGAAGGGTTTACGAATGACGTGTTTGTCTTGTATCAGTTCTTCGGCCAGCGTGCGGTTGGCCTCAAGAACAAGCTGAACCGCCTCATCAAGATTTTCTTGAGCTTCTTTTAGCGTCGCTCCCTGGGTGTTGGCGCCCGGCAACTCTTCAATGAATGCGGTGTAGCCTTGGGGAACTTTCTGAAATACGGCCGTCCATTTCATGAATTAATCCTCCGTCGAGAATAGTACACATTTTGACAAGTTAAAAGTAAACTCGGACCAACAATCAACGCAAGAATATGTTTATCGACAAAGCGCGGATCATCGTAAGGGGGGGGAATGGGGGGGACGGCTCCGTCTCCTTCCGGCGGGAGAAGTTCGTCCCCCACGGCGGCCCCGACGGGGGGGACGGCGGGCGGGGCGGCGATGTGTATTTGCGGGCGGATCCGCGGTTAAGGACCCTCCTGGATTTCGTCAAAAAGCCGTCGTACGAGGCCGAGCGGGGCGAGCATGGGAGAGGCCGCAAATGCTTCGGCAAAAGCGGCGAGGATTTGACCCTCTCCGTCCCGTGTGGGACCGCGGTGTACAAAGAGGGACGTTTGGTGGCGGATCTGGTGTTGGCCGGGACACAGGTGATGGTGGCCAAAGGCGGCCAGGGCGGGCGCGGCAACGTCCATTTTAAATCGAGCGTCCGGCAGGCGCCGCGCCTTTCGGAGCGGGGGGAACCCGCCGATGAAGTGCGCCTGGAACTGCAATTAAAAATCATCGCCGATGTGGGACTCATCGGCCTCCCCAACGCCGGAAAATCCACCCTTCTTTCGCGCCTCACGCGGGCGATGCCAAAAATCGCCGATTATCCCTTCACGACTCTTTCTCCCAACTTGGGCGTGGCCCATTACTTCGACCGGGAGATTATTTTCGCCGACATTCCGGGATTGATTGAGGGCTCCCACACAGGGAAAGGCTTGGGCCATGAGTTTTTGCGCCATATTGAGCGGACCCGCCTTCTTGTCCATATCGTCGATCCTCTGGGGTTTGGCGAAAAATCCGCCCGGGAGAACGTCAAGATCATCGACGCCGAATTGAAGCAGTACTCACCTCTCCTCGCCAAAAAACCGCAAGTTTTGGCGGTGAACAAGCAGGATCTGTCGGAAGCCGAAGCGGTTTACAAGGATATAAAGCGGTTCCAGCGGAAACGCCCCGTACTCCTCGTCTCCGGGGTGACGGGTTATGGGGTACCGGAGCTTTTGGCGGAGGTCACGCGCCGGCTTAGAGAGATCCCGCTGGACATTCCTCTGGCCAACGAGGAGCCCGTCCACGTTCACCTGGAGCCGGAGATGTGGGTGGAGAAGGAGGCGGGCCTTTTTGTCGTCAAGGGGAAACGCGTCGAGCGGTTGGTCAAGATGACCAATTTCACCCGCCCGGAAGCTCTGGAGCGGACCCAGCACATCTTGAAGAAGATGGGGGTGGAGCGGGCGCTTCTTTCGAAGGGGGCCCGTGCCGGGAACGCCGTCAAGATCGCCGGTTTTGAGTTTACCTTCGAGCCGCAGATGGATATCGCCGGTTTTGAGGCCCGGCGCATCCGGAAACTTCTCGTTCGCGGCTCGCTGTAGCGGATTCACCATCGCTGATCGAGCCAACACCCCTGCGAAAGCAGAAATACAGGCCGTGAACACCGGCCTGTATTTCTGCTTTCGCAGGGGTGACGACATTATGACTCAGCCGCGAAAACGGGGATCCCGTTTTCGCGGAGTTGACGGCGTTCGGAAAGCTGTGCCCGCCATGACATTTTCGGGTCGTTTAAGTATTATTGACGCTTCATGAGACTGGTCCTGAAAATCGGCTCGTCGGTTCTCTCCGCGCCCGACGGGCGGCTCGATCCCTCCTCCCTCAATCGTTTCGCCTCCCAGTTGGCCGCCCTTCATAAGGAGGGGCATGAAGTCCTCGTTGTGACCTCGGGTGCGATCGCGGCCGGCGTGGCTCAATTCGCGTGGAAAGAAAAGCCGGTCGACCTGCGCTTGAAGCAGGCGGCCGCCGCCGTCGGCCAGGCGGCCCTGATGAACGCCTACCAAAAAGCGCTCTCCTCATTCCAGATCATTCCGGCGCAGGTGCTCCTGACGCGGGAGGACTTCATGAACCGGCAGCGGTATCTGAACGTCCGGAACACGATTCTCAAACTCCTCTTCCTTAAAACCATTCCCATCATCAATGAGAACGATTGCGTCTCCACGGACGAAATCCAGTTCGGCGACAACGATTCCCTGTCGGCATTGGTCGCGACCAAAGTGGAAGCGGACAAGTTGATCATTCTCTCTGATGTTCAGGGTTTGCTTGAGCTGGACGGAGAGGGACGGCTGACAACGAAAATCATTCCGGTGGTCGAGCGCGTGACGCCGGAGTTGGAGAGAACGGTCGTCGGCGCCAAGGCCTCGAAGATGACGGTGGGCGGGATGACGACGAAGCTGGCCGCCGCCAAGATGGCGACCGCCGCCGGCATCGAGGTTTGGATCGCCTCCGGCCATGAACCGGACGCCGTCAAAAATATTTTGGCGGGCCGGCCGGGCGCCGGGACACGGTTTGTGCCCCGGCCGACGAAATTTGAGGCCCGCCATGCGTGGATTGCCTTCGGCAAGAAGACGAAGGGCGCCCTGGTGATTGACGACGGCGCCCTGAAGGCGGTGGTGGAGGAGAGGCGGAGCCTATTACCCTCCGGCATCAAGAAGGTTCAGGGACCCTTCGCCGAGGGGGATTCGGTCGGGATCAAATCCTTCAAAGGGATGGAGGTGGCCCGGGGGCTCGTGAATTTTTCCTCGCAGGACATCGCCATCATCAAGGGGCACCATTCGAGTGAGATCGCTTCGCTTCTCGGCCGCTCCGCCGCTCAAGAGGTGATCCACCGGGACAACTTGGTTATTCTTTAGGCAAACCGGGGACACCGTTGCAAGCGAAGCGAAAACAATTTTGTCTCCCGATCCCCGCACAGGCGGGGTTCCAGTCCGGTGTTCACGTCCTGGCCCCCCGCCTGCGCGGGGATCATTGTGGTGGGATGGCTTTACCTCTGAGAATTTCCTGATGATCGCCTTTTCCCTTTTTCTCTTAAGCTTCGCGTATTTTCTCTCCGGCGTTTCTCCCACCCTGTACGGCGGCGATGCCGGCGAACTCATCACGAGCGCCTTTGTCCTGGGGCTTCCCCACGCGCCGGGGTTTCCTCTCTATAATCTTCTCGGGAAAATGGCCTCGGGCCTCGTCCCCTGGGGAAACACCGCTTATCGGATCAACGTGATGTCTGCCCTCATCGCCTCCTTGGCCTTGGTGGCGACCTATTCCTTGTTGAAACAGGTTCTTGGCATTCGTCATACCGGCGAAAGCCGGTATCCAGGGGACGCCAAAGGCGTCATCCCCGAATGGCTTAATCGGGGATCCATTAAATTATGGATTCCCGCTTTTGCGGGAATGACGAATGGCTGGATACCGGCTTTCGCCGGTATGACGCTGGGTTTGTCGCCGGTTTTCGTCGATCAGGCCCGCGCGGCCGAGGTTTTTCAACTGAATTTTCTTTTCCTGGTTGTGATCCTCTGGGGATTGGTCAAGGCCGAAGGGACCGTTAATGGAACTGGGTCCCGTTGGTTTCTGTGGAGTTCCTTTCTTTTTGGGTTGGGGATGGGCAATCATCATATTCTCGTCGTTGTGGCGCCCCTTCTAATTTTTGCGGCCCTTCGGCGGCGGGCCGGTGTTCGGTTGGGGCTGGGTGCATTTCTCTTCTTTTTATTGGGCATGACGATCTATGTCTATTTGCCCCTGCGGGCGAGGGCGGGGCCTCCGGTTAATTTCGGGGACCCTGAGACGTGGTCCCGTTTCTGGGCGGTGTTGACGCGGAAGGAATTTGGGCCCCTCTCTCTTCACCCGGCGGCGGTTCCATTTCGTGATTTGATGGTGGTGAAAGAAGACGTGTTTCGATTTGGGGGGCGGATGATCCGCCAAATCGGGTTTGCCGGGATGGGCCTAGCGGCCATGGGGCTTTTTCTCGGCTGGAAAAGGGGGCGGAGGGGACTAGTCCTGGCTTCTCTCTATGGTCTTTTGATCGCGGGGCTTGGGTTTGAGTTGTGGTCCAATCTGTCACCCACCAGCGACATCGGCCAGTGGCGCCTGGAGCGGTTTTTGTTGATCCCTCTTTTTTCGCTCGTCGTTCTTGCGGCGATCGGCATTAAAGAAAGCGCCGGCTCTTATTGGGGGCGAGTGGTCCTCATGGGTTTTGTCGTCCTCTTCGGCATTGAAGCGGTGATGGCCCAGCGCCTAAACTTGCGGGATAACTTCATATACAGGGATTTTGCCGCCTCTGCGTTACGGGCGGCTCCTCCCGCCTCCCGCCTTGTCATTGACCGCGAACTTTTTGATGAGCCCACGTCCTCGCTTCTGGTTACCACGCAGGTTGAAGGGAAAAGGAACGATATCCAGTTTCTCTACCGGCCGGGGACCTTGTTCAATCAGATTTACGGGAAGGATGTCCTGGAATTGTCCTGGGCCGAGCGCTACAGGCGGCAGGCGGCGGTTGAAAAAGAAGTCTTGTCGTCCGCCCCGGGGCCGGTGCGCTGTCTGGCTTTTGAAAAGTCCCATGTTCCCTTTCCAGAACCCCGAATCGTTGGTTTTTTGTACCGACCGAGGAAGGAGGAAAGGAGCATTTCAGAACAGGCGGCGGGTGTTGATCCGTTTCCTTTTGTTGTGAACCGGGCGGGATCCAAGCCCCTCCCTTTCGATTATCCGCGGCGGCTTTTGTGGGTTCATTTCCCTTATCTTTTCGGTAAAAATTTTATGGAACGGGCCGACGTGGGCCGCGCCAAAAGATGGTTCCAGTCGGCGTTGGCGGCGGGCTCGGATATGGCCTGGCTGGCTTCCAATATCGGGGGGATTTATGCGGCCGCCGAACTTCTGCCGGAGGCCGAGCGCTGTTTCCGTCAGTCGGTTCGGCTCGATCCCTACTACTACATGGGTCATTACGGCCTCGGCTACGTTCTTTTGAAGGAAGAAAAATTCAACGATGCGGCGGCCGCTTATGAAAGGGCCGTCAAAATGAACCCGGAATTTCCCAACAGTTTTTATATGCTTGGCGTGGCTTATTTGATGGGGGGAACGCCTTCATTGGCCCGTGAGCCGTGGGAGAAATATTTAACATTGAATCCAGAAGGCGCTCAGGCGGGCGTGGTGCGGGAAGAACTGAAGAAAATTTGACCCTATACTTCGTCATTCCGGCGAAAGCCGGAATCCAGAGTCGTCATGAAGACCTGGACCCCGGCTTACGCCGGGGTGACGAGGGAAGCCGGAATGACGTTTAAGAGGAGGGTGTTATGGAAATTGGGATCGTGGGTTTGCCCAACGTCGGGAAATCCACCCTTTTTAACGCCCTCACCGCCGCCGGCGTCCCCGCGGAGAACTTCCCTTTTACCACCATCGAGCCCAACGTCGGCGCCGTTCCCCTTCATGACGACCGTTTGGATGTCGTTCAGAAGATCTTTAAGTCCGCCAAGAAAGTGGAGGCATCCATTCGGTTTGTGGACATCGCGGGCCTCGTGAAAGGGGCGAGCAAAGGCGAGGGGCTCGGCAATAAATTCCTCTCCCACATCCGCAATGTCGACGCCGTGGCCCAGGTGGTGCGGTGCTTCGACGACAAGGACGTGGCCAACGTCCTGGGAGAGGTGGATCCCTTGATAGACGCCGACATCGTGTCGACGGAATTACTTTTGGCCGACCTGGAGCACGCCCAGGATTTGCGCGAGAAAGTCCACGGCGCGGCCCGCACGGGAATCGAGGAGGCCAAGGCGCGGTACGATTTGTTGGGCCGGATCGTAGAGGCTTTGAAGACGGGGATTCCTCTTCGTCGGCAGAATCATCCGCCGGAGGCCCTCCGCGAAACGAATTTCCTGACGTATAAGCCCGTTCTTTATGTGGCCAACGTCAATGAAGCCACGCCCCCGGAGATGGTGGAAAATTTGAAGCGCCTGGCGCAGGAAAACCACGCCGAGTTGGTGCCCTTCAACGCCCGGTTGGAGGCGGATATCATGGAAATGCCCGAGGCCGAGCGGGCCAGCTATCGTGAGGCGCTGGGCTTAAAAGAGTCCGGCATTGCGGTCCTGGCCCAAGCTGGGAAGCGCCTTTTAAATCTCCTCACCTTTTTTACCGCCAACCCCAAGGAGGCCCACGCCTGGCACCTGGAAAAGGGGAGCACCGTCCTTCGGGCCGCCGGCAAGATCCACTCGGACATGGAGAAGGGCTTCATCCGGGCGGACGTATTCCCGTTCGACGATTTGGCCGCCGCCGGCTCGGAGGTGCAGCTCCGCTCCGTCGGAAAAGTCCGCGCCGAAGGCCGTGACACCCTCGTCCGCGAAGGCGACGTGATTTACATCCACTTTAAATGATGGGGAGGGGTCCCGTCTCCCCTTTAACCCAGTGTTCATGGGTTAAAGGGGAGACGGGACCCCTCCCCCCGTGATAATCAACGACTTTCCGGAAAGGTGTCCCTTTAAGAACCCCCGCCAAATTTTTCACCCGCCTCCGATGTAACAAAAAAACCCAAAAATTGTTACATCATTTTAAGAGAATCTTAATCCCTGCCTGATATCATCTCACCAGAAAAAATACCCATTGATCGCCATTTATTATGAAAAAGCCCTTAGCGGTATTTCTATCTGTTATTCTTTTTTGGACCCAAGTCTTAATGTTTCACCGGCCCGCCCTGGCGGATGAAACCCGACCAACACAGGGGGCTCTCCCGGCGGTAAAGAATTCAGATCGTCGGTCTAATGGAGAGGGCCTGTCGTCGGCATTGGGCACCTTCAACGCCGATGAGCTTACGATGTGTCCTCCCGCCCTTCGAAGAATTCTTGAGTCATTCCCGCCCGAACTTGGGTTTATTGATGAGCTGACCCTTCCTCCCCATCCGGCCGTTGGTTTTGTTTTGCACATCAGAGATATTCACCGGGTTGAGCTCATCCAGCGTTCCCTGGCCAAAGGAGTTGAGAAGTTAGTTCAGCATCATCCCATTGATAGAATCGCCTTGGAGGGCATGGAAGGGCCGCTTGACCTCAAGGCGTACCTCCATCCACCGGAGAGAGACGTCATTCGCCAGGTGGGAGATTATCTCCTTTCTCGCGGTCTTCTTTCAGGACCCGCCTATGCGGCTCTCACTCAGGCCGACAAGATGCCCCCCGTCGTCGGTGGCGAGGATCGGGCGACCTACCAGAAAAATGTGGATGCCCTGCGGAGGGCTTACCGCCGGTCCGCTCCCCTCGCTTCCCGCCTTGAGCAGGTGGGGCAAATTTTGTCGGAGTTGAAAAAGAAGCACTTCAACCCCGATCTCAACGTTGTCGACGGGGCTTGTGCGCAGTATTGGGCGGGAAAGATGCCGCCTCGAGATTTATTAAAAATTCTGGACTCCTACGCGATTGACCTCCCACTTGACCTCGAGGTCTTCCTCACCTACCAAAGTGTGTTTTCCGATCTAATGAAGAAAGCGTCCGGCCGTGCACCCCTGGGGAAAGTTGACCCAAGCCTTTTTGTTCGGCAACTAAGCGAGCTGGCCGCTTCCCTGAAACCGCAGAAACTTCAGAGAGAAATTGATCGGGTCGCCACGACGGCCCGGTTCCATCTCGCCAGGTCCCCGGTGGAGCGGGACATACTTCTGTTGTCAGACCGCCACCGTCTCTGTGTAAAAATGGTTGCGTTTTCGTTGACGCCGGACGATTGGAAGAGCGTCAAAGAATGGAGACCACTGACGGAGACCGGCCCTTCCGACGTCATAGAGGGCGTAAGAGCCGTCAATGGTGCGGAAGAGAAATTGGAGGACTTCAGGCGATTTTACGAGCTGGCTGAACAGCGGGATGGCCGCATCGTGTCCACACTCAAGCGAATCGTTCTTGACGAGGGGGGCCGCGCTGTCGTCCTGGTGGCGGGAGGATTCCATGGGAACGGGATCAGGAAAGGTCTTTTAAAGGCCGGCATCGCCTACGTGTCCTGTACGCCTCCGTTGGCTGCCGCAAGGGGGTTGGATGCTAAATCAAATCTGGCCTCTTTTCTTCGGGAGGAAACACCGCTGGAAAAATCATTTCGTCCCGAAACGTCTTCCCTTTCGCCGCCGCCCGTCGGGCCTGTGTGCCATATTTTCATGGCGGCGGGAGCTTTGGCGAAAAGCCTCATCAGTCGATCCACCCCCCTTCGCCGGTGGTCAACGGCCCTTTTCAGAAGATGGGGTGTCACGGATCCGAGAGGGGCCATTCTTTCGCCGGAGGGCTCGCAAAAGAGAGCTCGGATCTCATTTGGGTTTCGTCAGAAAAGCTACGCAATCGTCGCGGCCTTAACGCCTTCCGGATTTCGGTTTGATGAAGCAGGCCCCACGGCGAGGGAGGCCTTTCATGGAGCCGATACCGCCTTGTTCGCACAGACGTCGAGTTGGGGACTGGCGCTCGGTCTTCTCTTTTTTATTCCCGCCCTGGCCGTCCTCGTCTATTTCTGGGTGAGACACTTGTATCGGGAGCATCTTTTCCGTGAATTGAAGGAGTTTGAAGACCGGTTGGTTGAGGCGGCGGTTCGGGAAGGTTTTGCCGTGGACGATAAGACCCTTTTCACGGTTTTAATCGGCGGCAAACAAGCTCTCACCACCAATGCCAACAAGAAATACAACTTTGGTTTCAACACGCTTCTCAAAGGGAGGGGCCGTTCTCCGGATGTGGGTATCGTGCGGGTTTCTTATGAGGTCCGTGATGAGCGGGAACTGAAAAAGGTCATCCGGTTCATCAAGATGCATCCGCGGATCATCGGGGCCGTCGTGTCGGCCCCCTGGAAAGAGCGGGTGTTGCCTTATGTCGACGATTTGACCCCCAAAGCGAGAGAAACCGGGGTTGTGAGCAATATCGCCAAAAGGAGAGGCGATGGGAAACTGGTCGGTCACTCATTGGACGGAATTGCTTTCTTAAAAGCCTACGGGTCGACATTGCAGTTGAGCGGCGGCAAAATCCCTTTTCAAGCGTCTCTGATAGGAGCCGGTGCCACGAGCCGCCAAGTCGCTTTTGAGTTGGTTCGCATGGGAGTCCGGTCGTTCCATCTAACCGATATTAATATCGAGATGGCCCAGCGTCTTAAAAATGATCTCCAGAAATTTTCCCCTGGGCTGGATGTTAACGTGTCCCGACTCGAGTCTGATGATTTTTACGCGCGTTTGAGTGAATCAAAACTGGTTGTCAATGCGTCCGGCATCGGCGAGATTCCCCTGAGTGCGGATCAATCGCCCATAAAGAATTTCGATCATCTTCGCCCAGGTCAGACTGTTATTGATCTCATCCGGAACCCGAACATCACGCAATTTTTACTGAAAGCGCATGAACAAGGCCTTCAATTCCTGGCCAACGGGGTGGAGATGGCCCGTATGAATACGGCGATGCACATCACCCAATGGTTCGAACGGTGGTTTAATGTCACTCTTGATACGGATAAGCTCTACCAGCAGTTACTTCCCTTTGACCATGGCCAGCTCTACAGCCGGCAAGCGGGTGAGATTCTCATGCCCCCCTCGGATATGGTCGACGGAAGTGAGTCTCCGTATCTGAAAAAGGGGAAACTGTTTTGGCCGACCGTGGATTTCGAGCGACAGGCCAAGCTGGATTTTTCTTCCATCAAGCCGGAAAAAAACGCCGAAGAGGGTTTGGCGCTTATTCGAAAGGCAAAGATTCCTTTGGTTGTCGAGGCCCCTCATCGGATTGGAGATGGTTGCGGTTCGGCGCTGGATATCCCCGAATACCAGGAATTGTTGACCCAGCCGGGAGCGCGCTCCCTCCTTTACATCCCGTCCACATTAGTGTTTGCCGGGTTTTCCGTCCGCTATCGATTTGAGGAAGCCTCCGACCCCACGGCCATGGAATACGCCGTCGATGAAAAATCGGATACGGGAAAGCGGACGCGCGTCGTATATCAGTTTAGGGGAGCGGTTAAGGTTGATGAAAACGGTCGGGCGGAGGGAGGAATGAAAAATGCCATCCCCTATATTTTCACCAACCTGTTTGGACTCCGCGGAATCCGAGTGGTTTTGGAAGAGGCGCCTCTCTGGCCTTCGGCCGGAACATTCGAAGGCTCGAATGTCCATATAATCATCCTATTGATGGCGGCCTCAACCATCAGCCGGGCCAAACTTTCGCAAGCTCAATTGGCCAATCTGGGAGTGGCTCTGGAAAATAAAGTGTTCGGAGGAATTACCGGAGGGCAGGGGGTCTACGCTTCTTTGTTGGGGGGCGGCCGTCGATTGGTTTGGCTTTCAAAATTGATGGGCGTTTATGGAGCCTTTGCCGTGCCTCTGCCTGACCATGTTTTGGACGCCATGGAAGGGCATACCCTTCTGGTGCAAACCGGCGTCGAATACAGGGGCGGGAAGAGAGTGGTCTCGCGTTTGTCCATGCTGACCAATACGATGTGGAGAGATCTGTTGGTTAATCACGACCCCGAGACGATCCATTTGTTCTACCGCATGCTGGACCTCACGGAAGTTTATTTCGACGCTCTTCTAAACCACGATTTCGCCCGGGTGAGTTCTCAAATTATCGAATACGTAAAGATTCGCAATCAATTGTGCAAGCGCTGGTTGCATTTGGCTTTCGCGTGGCGACAAGAAGGACAGCGGAGGCATCTGCCTCCCAGCGCCGAGACCTATCACGCCAAGGTTTTCGATCCCTCCAATCCCGACTACTACCTCTTCGGCCCGGTCCGCAAGGAATACGAGAAAAGGGGTGATGCGGCTGAAGATATGATGCCCTATGCACCGGAGCCAATGGCAGGGCTCATTGAATCGGCGGCCAAAGAGGGGATTGCGCTCATGCCTCTGGGATCGGGCCAACAGGGGACGCCGATGATGGCTGTTTCGGGCCGGGGTGCGGATCACATGAAACGCTTTTTCGCGTCGAAGGGATTGAACCCATTGGATGATGATGAATACAGGTCCACGATGGGAAAGGGCGGCTTCATCAAAGGGTATACCGGCTTTTCCATTCAACGCGAGGGGCTTCAAATGCGCGGCTTCACGGAACTCGGGCTTAAGTTGCCCGAGGGACCGGAGGAGGTGTTCTATAATCAGCAGAGAAGGGCTTTTGAGTCCTCCGAAGGGCCCAAAGGAAAGGCCGCGAGTCCCCCGATTGATGAGGCCGATCGAATCGTCGGGCCGGATGAAGCGATCGGATCCGCAGGGCGTCCTTTGGACACATCTCCTTACGTTGGTGAGGCCGGGCCAACCGGTGAAGCGCCCGAACCCCACCCCGTCTTCAACCCCGAACAAGTCGCCGATCTACGAGCGAGGGGTTACTCGGACGATGTCATTCGCGCCATGGGAAATGATCCGACCGTGGTGGATCCGGACCAATCGCGTGTTCAGCGCCTCACCCAGATCATCCATCAACATTCCTGGGAGAAGGCGCTTGAAAAAATCCTTCGTTTTATGCCGCCGCTTCATCGCCTGGCCGGCGTGAGTTTCGGGCGATTCTATGAATGGGTGGCCCAACATTTTGAACGTCGGGACCTTTCGCCGAGTGAACGCCTGCCGCAACAGGAGATGGACGTTGAGCCTGTCCGCCGGGATGATCCGGATATTGTTATCTTCGATTTGACCCATTTCACCGAGGAGGACATGGCTCGGGGGGCCCAGATCGCGCAGGAAACAAACATTGGGATTGTACCTCTGGCCGCAGGGGCCGGAGGCCAGTTTATCAATCGGTCGCCCCGGATCGACGCCACCCGACTTCCGAAACTGGTCTACCCTCTTTTTCTTCCGTCCTTAGGGCTCTTGCCGCACCATCCCAAGAGCGTCCTCACCATGGCCCTCTTGAACCATGTGGGGCAAAAACGGCATGGAAAAGTTCGTCTCAGCGTTCATGTCCAGGATCAAAACGCCCGATTGGTACGACGGCTGATGGCAACGGACCCGAACCTTGTGGGAATCGACTTGGAGGGTAATGTTCAGCTCACCTACAACGTGGCCCACGGGGTTCCCCTCCTGAACGCCAAGACGGGAGGTGTCCTCTGGGTTCCGGCGAAAGAAATGGGGCTGCCCCCGGATTCCCCCGATCAATTATGGCGGCGGCCCACCGGCGCCATCGAATCTTTATTATCCCTGATTGTGTCCGGTGACCTGCTCACCTGGGCCAAGGACGGGATCGAGTGCTTTACCATCTTCAATGGGGAAGATGGAATCGCGGCCGGCACAATCGATGGCCGTCTTCTGGGGGCTTTAAAAGCGGCGGGTGAAAAAGGCAAAGATGGGATCATCGTTTTGGTGGAACGGAAAATAGAAGGGAAGGGAGCCGGGGCAAAACGCGAAAAATTGGGATTTCCGGTGAAGGATCGAAAAACGGGCGCCGTTCATGTGATCGACGAATTTGAGCTTCAGGCGGATGCCGCCACCACGGAGGCCATGCGTGAAACCGGCATCGGCAATACCAATCAATTGCTGTTGATATCCAAAAGCGTGCTGAAACGCTTCGGCATGAGCGGGATTAATTACTGGCTGTCGGTATCACCCGAAGAGCGCCTGAGGCATCTCCTTCAATTTTTCGATGAGATCTCTCCTGTCGCCGATACAAAACCCTTTACAAAAGGAAGCGAGGTTCAGGGGGATCATCTCGCACGGATCCTGTCCAAGGCGACAAGCCTTTTGGATTTTGGCCTGGCCCTCATTGACCGCAACCAGTTCATACGCGTCAAAAATGCGGCGGACATAAGGGATCCCCAAATCCTGGGCGACTTGAGCCGGGCCTATGGATGTCCGTTCGCCGAATTGCCGCCGGGGTTCGATTCGCGCACGGCGGCGATCGCTCTCTATACGAGTTTCCTATTAATCGATGGGGAGCCACTATGGCCACCGGCCATGCTTTCGCAGCCCCAACAAAAGGGAGAACCGGACGACCCCGCCCCCGTGGCCAAGCTGACACTGACGCGGGACAGCTTGTTGCGGAGCCTGCGTCCGCAGGACGTTGGCGACAATGTGACAAACTGGTTTGATCGGCCCGGTTCCTTGCAGGAAGCGGTTATTCCCGCGGCTCTGCGACTTCAAGTCGAGCGTGTTATATTTGACCTTTATAGAAGAGGGTTTCAAATCGTTCTCGCCGGCCGGGGGATTGAGTTTGATAAAAATCAAAGTGTTACCTTTTCCATCGCTCCCCAACCGACGATGGCCCAGGCTTCATGGCGGGAAATGATTCCGGAAATTCAGAGAGATTTTCTTACGAAATACGGGGCGCTTTGTAAGAGCGATGATTTTCCGGATTTTAGAAGGTCCCTTGCCTATTTGTCGGATGAGCAGATCCCGGCTGAGCAAGAGGATAAGCCTGAAAACAAAATTCTGAAACTTCTCGTTGATAAAGATCCTCCCTATATTTATGGCAATGTGAGGCAAGCTTTTTCCTTGTTTCAGGCCCAGTTCGGGACGTGGGCGGCCCCGCCTTCCGGGTACATTGTCGATCACCCGTCATCGGTGCAAATCAGCCCATCGGTGCGAAATGTCATCATGATCCTGGCTCATAGAGCCAAGACCGATACCGAACGAGACGATTGGAGAAGATTTCTCCTTTACGTCAAACCGGTGTGGCTGGCTGTCGCTCAGAATCCCCTTCCTGGACTTGTGATGTTGATAAACAAGGAGCTGGTGGATGAGCAAGCAGATCTGGTCGAAGAGATTATGAGCTCCCGGTATCCCAAGGATCTCGATCGGCCGGGGTCACCGTGGTCGTCGCCTTCTTCGGAGGATCGGGAAATGACGTTAATTTTAAAACCCCCTCATGGCTTTAATCGGGACGTCGTCCGGGAAATCTTACGGCGCCTTGTCTATTTTGGTTATCAGGTGGAAGGCGTGCGCGTCCTTGACGGCCGCTTCCTTGATGAAAGAAAGCAAATGCTGAACACTTTGTATCAGCAGCACACCGAAGGATTTTACGAAGAATCCGTCCCGTCCGCCGTCGTGGAAGAGGTTGAGCGGATTTATAACGTTCCGATTTTTAAGAAGGTGTTCGGCGAACCCTTCCGCCGGGACATGGTGGTGAGCGGGGATCAACTCGCCAAACGGTTTGATCTCAAGTGGGACGAAATGGCCGACATGTGGCATGAGGGCTTAAGGCCGATCACGCGTGAAGAGTTCCAAGCCCGACATCACCTTCAAAAAGATATCCCGATTCCCCCCGAAGCCTGGATACGGGGAAGCGGGAGGGACCTCATTGACAGTTCCCAAAAAGGTCTCCCCTACGGAATGAACAAAATGAAAAGCATGGCCTCGCGATATGCCATGCCCGTCCGTGTTCGCGACCCTGCCACGGGGCAGACAAGAACGATGATTGTGATCAACGGTCACGTTCCCGGCCTTCTTAATCTGTTTACCGAATCGGTCAAGCCGGGCGAAACGCCGAAAACCATTGCGTTTCGAATCCGAAACACAGGGACGAGCAGCGCAGGCTGGTCCACACTTCGGAACGAGTTTCATGGGGCCAACAATCCGCGGCAGAATGCCAAGGCGGGCAGTTTCCGTCGAGATGCCACCCTGGGAATGGTGCCCATTCCCGTCGACGACAGGATTCTCATTAGCGCCGAACGAAACGTGACCCACCTGAGTGCGGGGCCTCTTGAATCCATGGTGGAGACCGCGACCGCCTTCTTTTCATGGGCCATGGAATCAACGGCCTTTGGTGCGCTTCTTCTTCGCGAAGGTTATTCACCAGATGATCTTAAGGCTCTGTCAACCAATCCCCGGGTTGCCCTTGTGGAGGGGCCGCCAAAAACCGTTTTCGAACTGACCCACGAAAAAGACTCCGAAGCGGCCCTCGCCATTCTAAAGAATGTTTTTCCTCCGGGCTCATCAGGCCAACACCAAATGAAAGCGCTTGGGCTCATGCCTTGGACCGGCTTCGCGCGATTGTACCGATGGGCCGTGAAGCTGGAAAAAGAAGGCCGTGTCGGCTCGTGGCTGCCGAATACGATCGCTGCCGTGGAGGGCTTTGCGGAAGAGGCCATCCTTCGGCCCATCTTTCAAGAAGGGATCTTCCTTTCTCTGACATTCCTGTTGTTCGGGGCCGGGGTTATAGGCGGGGATCTGGCTCCGCCGTTATTCTATGGAATCGGGTTCTCTCTCCTGGCCGTTAAAACGGCTCTTGTGGTTGCTTACGCTTTCCTCTTTGCCACCGTCCTCCATCCGAAAATATTTGTTGGGCATGATGGAACTCCTTTGAAAGTTCCTCTTCTTGATCTGCGTAATATCCACCGCCAAACTCTGTTTGGTTTCGGCTTATCCTTGGGGTTGTTGAGTCTGGCACCGAACATTCTCCTCATTACTTTATCTCATCTGGGATGGATTTCGCCGGTGTCGCTACCGGTCGCGCTTCTCTGTCTTGCCGGAACCTACGCCGCGTTGGGTTTCTTGCACGCGCCTATGAATCCCATGGCGCGCCTTAGAGACGGGGCTGAAGGGTTGGGGCGGCCGGTCCAATTAAAGGAGATCTCGCAGGTCGTGTGTTTGCTGCGGCCGAAAGACGTTTCCAGTCCGGAGAATCCCCGGCAGCCGGTCCATTTGGAACAGCTGGTGCAAGCGCTCCCATCAAAGACTCAAATCGTTTTGCTCATTGACCAAAAACATGAGGATTACTTCCAGCTGGTCGATCTCCGGCCGGAAATCCGGCGCCGATTGCAGTTTGTTGTCCGGCGACATTTGCTCGATGAAGAAAACGTTATTAATCCGGCCACTTTTGAAACGAGCCTATGGCCGCACATCGACAAGAAAGACTTGAAGAAAACGCTGTTGGTTTACTCAAAGGAACTTGTTTTTGAGAAGGGCGACTTCAAAATCTTGTCTCTACAGACAATGGATCGTCTGCCATTCCGCGCCTGGGAAGATTTTCTTGAAGAGCTTTTATCCCGCACGCCGGTCGTGCACCCTCTCACCCTGGGCATCTTCTTTCGCTTCGTCCGCACACGAGCCTCTCAGGCTTAAAGGGGGAGGGGTTGATCAGAAAGCCTTGATTTCGATGCCTTTTCCGCTAAATCGGCGATATAATGAAGAGGCTTATGATGAGGGGAAATCGGTCATTGTTTACAGAAAATTTACCAAATCTTCATGCAATCTTAAGACAGTTCAACGTATGATAAGAGCTGTCGTATAGGAATAATGCATTTTATGGATAACTCACCGAACACATCGAATACCGCCACCTTGAGTCCGGAAGTCCTGCTTCGGGAAAAAGTGGAGTCGTTTGACCCGGCGACGGCTCAGTCGACCTTGCAGAAATTTCGGCAGTCCTTACGGGAATCCAAGCGTGTCGGCGACCAGAAGAAAGTGGGGTGGCTTCTCATCCAGATCGCCATGGTCCTGCGCGGCCAGCGCCAGTACAACGCGGCTCACCAGGTGTTGGAAAAAGCGAGAGACGTATTCAATTTGCTGCACGACAATCTGGGTTTGGCGACCGTTCTCCTTGAGCTCTCTTATGTCAATCGGGAGCTCGTCCGTAACGCCTTGGCCTTGGAATACGGGCACCAGGCCGTGAAGATGTTTCAGGAAGCGGGGCGAACCCTGGAGCTGGCCTGGGCGTACGACAATATGGCGGTCATCCGGTTCAACATGTATCAGCGGCATGAGAGCATGACCTTCGCCAAGAAGGCCCGGGCCATTTTTATGGAATTCGGGTCGAAAGTCGGGATGGCCTGGTGCGCCTGCAATTTGGGGAATGTCTATACGGAAATGGGCTATTATCCGCAGGCCGACCAGTACTACTCCGAAGCCGTTAAGATTTTTACGGGCTTGAAACACAAACAAGGCTTGGCGTGGGCTCTGTTGGGTCTGGCCATGACCCATAAAGAACAATGTAAGTTTGACTCCGCTCAGACTTATCTTTTCAAAGCCAAACAGATATTCAAAGAGTTGGGTTTAAAAGACCGCGAGGGCTGGTGTTTGCTTAACGAGGCGGCCGTGAAGCGGGCCTTGGGGAGCAATGACGAAGCCATGCTCATCAATAAACGGGCTATTCAGTTGTTTGGGCCCATGAGGCATCATGACGGCGTGGCGTGGGGGCTCTTCCAGATCGGGCGCATTTTCGGCGACCGGGGCCAGTTCTTAAAGGCTTGGCAGACGTTGCGGGAAGCGTTGAATCTCCACACCGACATTTCCAATCGGAAAGGGATTGGCTGGGGTGAGAACGACGTCGGTCATGTGTATCTGGAGCTCAATGATATCTCCCACGCGCGGGAATGTTTCATTAAAGCCAGGGTCATGGCGGAGCAGCTGGACGAAGGCCTTTTAAAGGTCGAAGTGGACAAAAACATCGCCCGGCTCAACGTCGAAGAAGGCCTCCTGCAGAAGGCCGCGGGCCTCCTGGAAGAGTGCACCTCCTTTTGTCAGAAGTTCCAGGCCAAGAGCGTTGAAATGGAGGTTTGCCTGGAGCGCGCGCGCTACAGCCTCATCATCGGCGAGCTGGAAAAGGCCAGGGATTGGGTTGAAGCGGCCGAGAGCCTCATGGAATCCCACAATCTTCTCCACTTGAAGCCGGTCATCAATATTTTTACGGCGGAAATCATGGCCGGCCAGAATAAGATCAAGGCGGCGATCCAAATGCTTCAGGAGGCCCTCCAGTTGGCCAATAAGTTTCAACAGAGACGCCAGCGGGCGGAGGCCTTGTTGGGCCTTGTGCAACTTCTGGGGAAAAATGGCGCCTCCTCCCAGCTCACCCTGTTTCTCTATCAGCTGGAGAAGGACATCCGCGTGTTGAGCTCAAGAAAGCTGCGCGGCAAATATCTCTTTGTTAAAGGCCTCCTATCGTCAGCGACCCAGCACTCGATGGATGACAAGTTTCTCACCCAGGGCATCCAGGTGGTTGAAGCTGCAGGGTTGCCGGTGGTGCAGCGACAACTATTGGAGGTGTTGCTTCATGTGTATCGCCGGCATGGAAGCACCAAGGAGCAACAGGATTGTCAGCAGGATATAAAACTCCTTTTGGAGAAAGGGCCGGTGGATCTCCATCTCATCCACCCCCGCCCTGAAATATTTGACATTCTTCCCGTTTCGTTAACGTCCTAGTAAAAGGGGAAAGGGGAGACTTGACCCCTTTTTTTGCTAATGTCTTGGGCGGTATGAAAACCGCTCGGCCCCCCCGGCGTTCCGTCTCTCCCTTTGGGTTGAAGTCCCCCGAACCGGACCCTTTTGAAGGGTTCCGGGAAAGCCTCGAGCGCCTCGCGCCCCCCGAAGAAGACGCCGCGCCGCTTTCTCTGGCCTCCTTCGCCGACGTCGGGCATCTCCCGGCCGTGTTAAAAGGGATATGGGATTCGCCCGCCAACGACAGCCCGCAGCTGAAACCCGTGTGTGAGTTCCTTCTCCGTTATAACGTCGACATTGGGGACCACGGTTTGTTCGAGGCTGTTTATTTGTCGATGGAGGAGGTGTTCCGGCGTAAGACGGATCTCTTTTTGATTGACCACCACGATGAAGAGTATTGCCAGCGGATGGGCTGGCCGGAGACCTATCGCGATGATGTCTTGTTCGCCAGGGAAAGAGATCTTTTAGTGGGGTTCTATTTCGCGCCCGTCACCAGGAATAGCCCGGGCCGCTTTTCCGAGTTTGTCCGACGATGGGTGGGGACGACCAGCTTCGACCGCCTCCTTCACTTTTTCGATTTTTGCAAAAACGCCCAGGATCCGACCTCCGACCATTTTCTTCTTTTTACCCACCCTGCCTTCGCACGCCTTTTAAGAGACCGGGCCTTGCTCCGGGGTCTTTTCGAGAATGCCCGGAGGGTCATTAAGCGGGTCGGCTCGCCGACGTGGGAAGCGGATATTCGGAAGGCTTTAGAGTTATGAATAAGTCGTCATCCCGACGCAAGTCGGGATCCAGGCTTTCATGACGGCACTGGATTCCGGCTTGCGCCGGAATGACGGCGTCTGTTATTTATTTGGTTTCGGAACGGTTCTTTGCTGTTTCGCCTTGGCTTGAGCGGCTCTCTTTTTGATGGCTTTTATAGCCCTCTCCAGTTCGTATCGAACTTCGTCGTTGGCCTCGGAATTGAACACTTCCCTCACTTTTTTCATGTCCCGTTGCCGGCCGTGATCGCGCATGAAAACAGCCGCCACCAGGCGCACATCCCCATCTTCAGACCCGAGATAGCCAAGCACTTTTGAATAATTCCCCTGGGCGACATCCAGGGCTTGTCCTGCCTTTTCCTGGACGTAGGGGCTCTGATCTTTGGTCATTTCCTTGAGAGCCTTGATGAAATTGTTTCTTTTGGAATGGGTGGCCGCCATGGCGAGCGCAGAGGCCCCCCGAACCTCGTCCCGTTCATCGAAGGAAAGCTTCACCAGGGTTTTGATCGTCTTGTTCCATTGAAGCAGACCCATCGTGAGGGTGGCCCGGACCCGCATGGATAAAACAGGGTCATTCTGAGCTATTTCCGTGTAAACGGGGAGTCCGTCCCGCGCATTTAAATGCTGAAGAGATCCCAAGGCGGCAGACCGGATGAGAAGGCTTTTGTGTTGGGCCGCTTCGATGAGGGCCTTCGTGTTTCCCTTGAGTTCCAGTTGTCCGATCGCCCAGGCGGCGCGCTCACGGGCCGGGATGGGGGCGTCCGGGTTTTGCAGGGTGCTCACGAGGAAATCCGCCGCGGCCTTGTCCTTGGTTTTTTTTGTGACCATTAAATCAATCTCGGCGAGGGTGTCGTCAACGGTTTCGGTCGAGGTTTCGATTTGTCCGAGAAGGGGCTGGCTTGAGAAGAGAAAAACAGCGGTCGTCATTCCGACGAAAGCCGGAATCCAGAATAATGTTGACGACCTGGATCCCGACTTGCGTCGGGATGACGACGTCTGGATTCCGGCTTTCGCCGGAATGACGAACTCTTTTTTCATTTTCCGGCCAAGAGCGTCCGCCCCTCGATGGCCCGCGAGAGCGTCAGTTCGTCGGCATATTCAAGTTGCACGCCGGAGGGAAGTCCATAGGCCAGGCGGGACACTTTCTTCCCGAGGGGCTTGATGATCTGGGTCAGGTAGGTGGCCGTTGCCTCGCCTTCCACGGTCGGGTTGGTGGCCAGGATGATTTCCTCGATGGGGGCGTTTTCTTTGAGTCTTTTAAGAAGCGAATCGATGCGCAGCTCCTTCGGCCCGATGCCGTCCAGGGGAGAGAGAACCCCGCCCAAAAGGTGGTAGTGCCCCTTGAAAGCTCCGGAGCGCTCCACGGCGTCCAGGTCGGCCACCTCCTCCACCACGCAGAGAAGTTGCTTGTCCCTCTGCCCATCAGCGCACAAACGGCAGGGATCATTTTCCGTGAAGTTGCCGCAAAGGGAGCAGCGGCGCAGATACGTTTTGGCGTCTTCAACGGCCTTGACGAATTGAGCGGTGTCGTCGGAACGAAGGAGGTAAAGCGCCATCCGCTCGGCCATTTTGGGGCCGACGCCGGGAAGTTTCCGGAGGGCGGCGACGAGGTTGCTCCAGCGCTGGGTCATGTCTTCTTTTTCTCCCGTTTCAGGGTGCCGGGAAAATGCTTGAGCACTTTCTGGACGTCCGAGCTGGTTTGGTGGGGGGCGATTTCTTCATACTCGGTGTCCTCTCCTTTTTTCTCCTCCGGCATCGGGGGCTGTTTGGGCTCGGCAAAGGAGGGGCGGGGAAGAGGAGGAGAAAGCGGCGCTTCGGGAGGTTTTACCGGAGCGATCTCAACGGCGGTCTCCAGCTCGGGAAAGTGGCCGAAGCGTTCCAAAAAGAGGGGTTTTAGGATTTCTTTCGAGGTGAATACCATCTGTTGCTGAAACGATTTTTTAAAGGTCAGTTTTAATCCTTTCTCCGTGGCGCTCACGTGGGCGTCCTCTAGCGCGGCGCCGAGAGCCGCTTTTTTTTCGGAGACATCGTGAAGAAAGGAACCCCATTGGTTGACGACCGTTTCCCCCATCGCGGTCGTCCAGGGGGAGGAAGGCGAGGGTTGAGGATTGGATTTGGTGACGACCGGCGGGGTGACTGGTGGAGAGGAGAAGGGAGAAGGGGTCAAGTCTCCCCTTGAACCCATGAACACTGGGTTCAAGGGGAGACTTGACCCCTTCTCCTCCAACCGCTTGAGGAGGCCGATGGGGTCCAGCGTTTTTTGCGCCAGGCGAAGGGCGTAGATTTCAAAGATCGCCCGCGGCGTTTCGGAATGCCGCATGTCCTCCAGGGCGCGGGACAGGAGCCGTATGTTACGTTCCAGCGTCGGGTAATCGTACTGGGCGGCTTCGGCCTTGGTCTCGTTTTTGGCGATACCCAACGTGTCCTCCACCCCGGCTTTTTCCAAGAGAAGCGCGTGGTAGTGATCTTGCAGATCGCGGGCCAACTGGGTGAGGTCGACGCCCTCCAGAAGAAGTTGATTGATTTTTTTCAAAACAGACGCCGGTTCCCCTTTTTTCAGTTCGTTGGCGACATCCCGAATGGTTTGCGATGGCAAAAGCCCCAAAAGATCCCGGAGCGTTTGGGAGGTGATGCCCTCCGGCGAAAACACGAGAGCTTGATCCAATAGGGAGAGGGCATCCCGCAGAGAGCCTTCCACAAAGCGGACGATGTGGGCCAGCGCTTCCTCGTCGGCCTTGATTTTTTCAAGCCGGCAGATTTTTTCGAGCTGCTTCAAGACCAAGTCGGAAGGAATGGGCCGGAGGGAGAACCGCTGGCAGCGGGAGAGAATGGGGGCCGGGATTTTCTGGACTTCGGTTGTGGCCAGCATGAAGATGACGTGACCCGGCGGCTCCTCCAGAATTTTAAGGAGGGCCCCGAAGGCGTCGCGGGTGATCTGATGCGCCTCGTCGATGATGAAGATGCGGTAGCGGCTGGCCGTGGGCACGTATTTGGCGCTTTCTCTTAAATCGCGGATCTGTTCGATGCCCCGATTGGAGGCGCCGTCAATCTCCAGGACGTCGTCGACGGAGGACCCCTGGCTGATGGTGAGGCAGGAGGGGCACCTCTGGCAGGGGGTTGTGGTGGGGCCTTTTTCACAGTTCAGGCACTTGGCCAGAAGCCGGGCCAGCGTCGTCTTCCCCACGCCGCGGGGCCCTGAGAAAATATAGGCGTGGGCCACCCGGGCCGATTGGATGGCGTGTAGGAGCGTCTTGGCGGCGCCTTCTTGGCCGACCATTTCATCGAAGTTCTGCGGACGATATTTCCGAGCCAGGACAATGTAGGACATGAGTTTTTCAGCGTTCCATGAATGTGAGAAGCCACATCAGGCCAAATCCGAACGAGAAGAGGGAGATTTGGGCAAAGGTCTGGCGCGTTTCGACATAGTCATGGAGTTGAGGGATGAGATCCGCCAGGGCCACATAAAGGAAGCCGCCCGCCGCGATCGGCAGAAGCACCATTTGCAGATGCGGAGCTAGGCCCAGGGACAGGTGTGTAATGACGGCCCCCGCCAGCGCCGTCATGGCCGTGAGGAAATTTGCCACCAGGGCCTTTTTGACCGTGAATCCACTGTGAACAAGGACACCGAAGTCTCCCAGTTCTTGGGGAATTTCGTGGAGCATGATGGCCAGGGTGACCGAGATCCCGATCATGAACCCGGCGTTAAACGAGGTGGCGATGATGATCCCGTCAATAAAATTGTGAATCGCATCGCCGGCCAGAATCATGGAGGCGGCCGTCGGCCGGCCGTGATCGAGGGGATGGTGATGGTGATGGCAGTGCCGCCAGATGAGAAATTTCTCAAAGATAAAGAAGAGAAAGACCCCGCCCGACACCCAGCTCAACGTGTAAGGGGAGTTGAAGGACAACGCTTCCGGGATGAGGTCCAGGAAAGCCCCGCCCAGCATCGTGCCGGAGGCGAGGCTCACCAGGTAAAAGGTGATTTTCTTGATGTCGAGTTTGAGAGTGACGAAAATAATTCCGACAAGGGATACCAGGCCTACGATCAGAGTGGCGGCGATAATGGTGAGGAGCGTCATGGACGGAAGGTTACCAAAAAAGAAGGGGTAAGGTCGCCAGTGGCGACCTGACCCCTTCACTTCATAGCGGCTTCGAGGCCCTCTAGGACCCGGCTGCTTTGGGTTTTCTGCCAGCTGTCGCGGAACCCTTCCAGGGCCGCGGGAACGCGGGGGTGGCGGCTCTCTTCGAGAATCGCCAGAATCGTGATGACCTCCGCTTCCTGTTCACCCTGGGCCTTCGTCTTGGTCAGTTCGGCCAGCCTGGAAATCAGGTCTTCAATGATTATGCGGTTGTGTCCGACACCGCGCTGCCTTAAGGAGGCGAGTGTGGCCGATCGGATTTTGGGATCATAATCCCGGTAAAGAGCGCCCCAGCTCAAGAGATAGTCCTCATGGATGGAGAGGATGGCGATCAGGCGGGGCCCGATCACGCGGTGGACGACGGGGTCGGGATTTTTAAGAGCCCGCTCGTAAAAGGCGACCGTGGAAAAGTTGGGATCGTTCCCCAGGGTCATGGGGTCGACGCCCGAGGTGAACTGTTGCGCTTGTTCGGGAGGGAAAATGTGGATTTGGCTCCGGTCGACCCAGCCGCCCACATCCGGCAAGTGAAGGCCCGCCGGTCGAATTTCCTTGGAGGTGGCGGCGAGGTAGATGTCGACGCCGGGGTGAATGTGTGTGCGCGGATTATTCAGGGAATCGGGATAGACTTTGACAAAATCCCCCGTCTGCATGACATAAAGGACATCCAGATCCAGCGGCCCTTCGTAAACCTTGATCCTATCCCAGAGGGCGACGCCCAAAGGCAGCTGTTTGCGTTGGTTTCGACCCTCTTGGCGAAGGTCTGGAGCGGCGGGGGCGGTCGAAGGGGCGACCTCTGGGATCAATGGGGCGGTCGCCCCTGTTTCCAACATCCGGTCGGTGGCCGATGGTTTTTCCAATTGAGAAAGCATTTGCCGCTTGAGGCGCGCCAGCATCCGCCGGTTTTTTTTCAGTGCGGCCATTTCTTTTTTCGATTTTTCATCAGCGTCGGCCCTCCCGTCCGTTGGCGTGGGAGTCGGCAAAGGGGAAGAAGGGTAAAGGGATTCTTGGGGAATGGGAGGAGGCGTGGGCAAGAGGGGAGGATGGGTTTTTGTTCTCCAGTGCCAGGCATACATCGCAATGAAGACGACACTCGAGAGAAGGATAATGAGATAAAAACGTTTGCGCATTAATATAGAATTTTTAAGGTGACGGTGTGAGTAAACCCGAGGTCGTTTTGCGTTCGAAACGCATAGTCCAACGCGAAGCCGATGTTCGTGGTTTTCACTCTTTTGGGCGTATCCCTTAGATCACCGAGGCGGAGGTTTTTGGATTTCTCATCAGCCGGTGTTTGAGGCGCACTTTGCGCCGGCGCGAGGGAGTCCTGGTTCTTCCATTCGGAGAATTGTATTCCAAACCCGCCGGAGAATTCGATGGTGGTGTGGTAATTGAGCCCGCCCCGGAGCATGAAAAATTTGAAGGGAGCCCACTCCACGCCGCCCGCGGGCTGATAGATTTCATCCCGGCCGAGGGAGAGGTCGGCCAGGAAGAGGATTTGGCGGTGCCGGTAGGTCCCGCCCAAACGGAAGACGGTCGGCAGGGGCTCCTTTTCCTGGAGGTAGGCTTTTGAGGGGCCGACGTTCAAGAGAGAGGCGCCCAGCGATACGCGTTCTTTCCGTTTCCAAAGAAGGCCTCCGTCAAAGGCATAGGTGTCCATCGATTTGGATTCAATTTCGTTCTGGATCAGCTTTGCGCCGAGCGCGCAGGAAAAGGAGTCCGTTGGTGTGTAAGAGACGGCGCCGTGAAAAAGGCGGTGGTTGATGTCAAATTCACCGGCGCTCGCGCCGATTTCGTTCCGCCTTTCATCCTGGGCCCGGAAGAGCCGGATCTGGGAGCCGAAGACGAACATGTCCTTTTCCACAGGGAAGGCGGCCCTCGTGGGCCGGCTGAGCCGCATGGGGCCGAAAGGAAAACCGATGGAGATGGACTCCAATGTCGTGTCTTCGAGATACACCAGGTGGGTCAAATTGATGTCGAGATGTTCGATGCCGGAAAGTCCGGCGGGATTGTACTCGATGGCAGTGATGTCGCCGCTGGCTCCGGTGAATGATCCCCCCAAGGCCGCCGCCCGCGCCGCCACGGGCACCTTAATAAAGGCCGAGCCCGTCTCCCCTTTGTCGACGATAAATCCCCCTAGGCATTGGCTGTAGATGAGAAGGACGAGTGCATACGTAACAGCTACGGTTTTGAGGACGTCATTCTGGACAAGGCCGCGAAGCGGCCGCGATCCGGAATCTAGGTCAGGACTGGACCGTGTCACGGAACGGTCCCGTCGATAATAAACATTATAGAAACGGGATTCCGGCTTTCGCCGGAATGACGAGGGGGAAATTGTCCGGAATGACGGCTTTTTCATTTAATAAGGGTCAGCTTTCCTTTGGCGTGGCCTTTGGCCGTTTCCGCGTAATAAAAGTAGAGCCCGGAAGCTACGTAATGGCCATCCTCGCTTCGCCCGTCCCAGGCGTTTGTGTCGGTCAGCGTCTTCACCCGTTCCCCGGCCGTGTTGACGATGGTGATCCTGATGTTTTCGCTTCCGAGGGATTCCGGCAGGGCGATCGTGACGGGGCTGCCGAGCGTTGGATTAAAAGGATTCGGGTAGGGGAATGTTTCTCCGGGAGACGCCGGGTTGGAAGTGAAAGGTGTTCGGTTGAAAGCCGCTTGCACGGATGCCGCCGCGTTAAGGCGGCCAAAGCCGAAGGAGTTGTCGAAGCCCCCCGGCCCGAGGTCCGTGGCATAAAAATCGATGTATCGGATGACGTCGTCCACCGGCATCGTGGGGGCCATCGATCGAATAAGGGCGGCTACACCGCTCACCATCGGGGCGGCGAAGGACGTCCCCTCACCGGTGTTGGTTCCTCCGAGGGTTAGGGAGAGGATGTCTATTCCCGGGGCGACCAGGTCTATTTCGGGACCGGTGCAGGAAAAAGAGGCTAAACCCGTTGGATTTGATGCATTTCCGCTGGCCCCCACGGCTATCACCCGCGTATAAGCCGCCGGAAAGTTGATGGCGGCCCCATTGCCGCTGTTGCCGGCCGCGGCCACAACAAGGACATTGTTGGTCACCGCGTAATCCACGGCGGCTTTCAATGTCGATGACCCCTCGGAGCCACCCAAACTGAGATTGATCACCGCCGCTCCGTTGTCCACCGCGTAGATGATCCCTTCCGCGATGGCGTCGAGGGGCCCTGATCCAATGCTGTTCAAAACTTTCACGGCCATCACGCGGCAGTTCCGGGCGATGCCGGCCATGTTCAAATTATTGTTGGTGGTGGCCGCAATGATGCCGGCCACGTGAGTGCCGTGATTGTTGCTTGTGTTGTCGGTGGGGTCATTGCTGGCGCATTGATCGGGACCTAAGTCGCCGCCGGGATTGTCGGTGCAGTCGCCGTCCGCGTTCCAGTCGATTTCGATGGTGGTCCCGCAAAGTCCGGAGTTTCCGCTGGGCGCCGGATTGTTCCAAAGGTTGGCCACGATGTCGAGGTGCGTCAAAAGTATGCCGGTGTCGACGACGGCGATCACGGTGGCGGGGGATCCCTGTTCGATATCCCAGGCGCCTTCGACGTCGATGAAATCGGAATGAAGATAGAATTGGTCAGGATAATTCGTATCGTTTGGGGCGGTGAGGGCTTTGAGAACGGCGTTCGGCTCCGCAAAGTCCACGTTCGGATCGGCTTGAAGAAGTTTTAAAAAGGACGCCTGCGTTTGTCCCGGCGGGACGGGAAGGATCTCAACGTCAATTTTTGGAATTTTTCTTTTGGGTGTGACACCAAACCGCTGGCGTATTTTGGCGAGCGCTTCAGAAGATCGGTCTTTTTTAAACCGGACCAGGACGTGGCTGGCCAGGGGAGATTCGCTAGCCAAAGCGAGGGAGGGGGGTACGAGAATAAGGATAAGGGCGAGGAGGGTTTTGGATGTATTCGTCATCCCGGCGAAAGCCGGGAGCAAGGCCGTGAACACCGGCCTGGATCCCGGCTTTCGCCGGGATGACGGGGCGCGTCGGGATGACGGCTTTTGGCGGAGCGGGTTTTTCAATTCTCCGCCTCTGGTGAGGCGGAGGCGTTGGTCAAGCCGGCCTCACCCGCCTCCAGGTCGGCCAAGAGGCGGTCGCGAACCTTGGAGAAATCGCCCATGAATTTGTTCGGAACCGACGAGGCCGAGGGGAAATCCATTCTCAAGAAATTTTTCTGCGAGCCGTTGACCAACATTTCAAAATGAAGGTGGGGTCCCGTTGAAAGGCCGGAGGAGCCGACGTTCCCGATGTATTGGCCCTGGCTGACGTGATCGCCCTCACGGACCATGACCCGGGAGAGGTGGCCGTAGCGGGAGGTGTAGGTGTTGTTGTGGCGGACATCGACACATTTGCCGTAACCGCCCTTCCATCCGGAGAACCGGACGGTTCCGTTGCCGATGGCGACGACCGGCGTCCCCGTCCCGGCCGCGTAGTCCGTCCCGTGGTGGGGGCGGTAGGATCGGAGGATGGGGTGGAGACGGCTGAAACTAAACCCGGAGGAGATGCGGAAAGCGGCGTATTTAAAGGGCGCCCTTAAGAATGCCTTGCGGACGGCCTGGCCTTCCTTGTCAAAATAATCCGGCCGGTTGGATCCCGGCAGGCGGTAGCGCACGGCATAGTTCTCTTTCCGTCTTGTGCCGGAGCCTTGATAATAAGCCGCCAGAATTCTTAAAGGAGCCCCGCGCACGGGGGCGGTGGACTCCATCAGGCTCTCGCTTTCGAGAAGGATCTTGTATTTGTCGCCGACCCGCTGTTCCGTGAAGAAGTCGACGCGCCAGGCCAGGATGTTGTCGCCAAGTTCGCTGGTCAAGGTGGCGACGAAGGGTTCATCGTAGCCCTGGGTGAGCAGATCCTTGTAGAGAAATTCTTTGATCTCGCCGGAGATGACACGTTTCCTCCAAACAATGTTCTCCTTTTCAATCCGGGAGGAAAAAAGGCCTTCGCTACTAACAGAAACACTGTAGGTTTCGACGGGGCCCGTATGGTAGACGAATTTTTTAAAGGCGCCCGCGGTGGAGGTGACAACCTCGAACGTGTGGCCGGGTTTGAGGAGGCGCAGATTGTACGCTTTGGCGAAGGCCCGCTGGATGTCCGCGACCAGGCGCCCCGTCAATCCCTGATTCGTCAAAATGACGGAGAGGGTGTCGCCCAGGCGGACGGTTCCCGTTGAGATGATCACCGGCGGCTCTGCGCCGTCTTTTTTAAATGAGCAACCTTTTCCGATGAAAAATAAGAGGGAGAGAAGAAGGGGGGAACCCGCAGCGAGTCCGAGACGTAATAAAAGTCGTGATCGTTGGGCCAGGAAATTCATTTTTGGGCCGAGGGATTATACCACAAGAATTTCGCTGCCCAATGCTGGAATGCCAAAGGAATTTTTTTATTTTTTATAAAAAGATATTTTTTTCGACGGGAAGGGGGCGGTTTCCATAGGGGATTTTGAGAGTTGACTTATAACAACGGGTTGTGGTAGAAAGCCAGACATACCACAATCCACAGCGTGGTCACTTATTTTTAGAGGGTGGCTTGCCATGTCGTCTGATACCCTAATGAAGCCAGTTAAGCCGAGGAAAGGCCTGCGCATCAGCGCCCGTTTTGGTGATCCCCAAGTCGATCCCTTCCGTGAAATTGAATGGGAACTGCGCACGAGCGTCATTGCCAATCCGGATGGCTCGGTTGTTTTCAAAATGGAGAACATCCGCGTGCCCCGCGGCTGGTCCCAGGTCGCGGTGGATATCCTGGCGCAGAAGTATTTCCGGAAAGCCGGCGTCCCGGTCAAGCTAAAAAGAGTTCCGGAGGCGGACCTGCCGGAGTGGCTGCAGCGCTCCGTGGCCGATTTTTCCGATGGCGCCCTTCCGGAGGACAAGCGGACGACCGGGGAAACGGACGCCGCCCAGGTGTTCCACCGCATGTCCGGCTGCTGGACCCATTGGGGGTGGAAACACGGATATTTCTTAAGCGAGGAGGACGCGCGCGCGTTTTATCACGAGTGCGTCGTCATGCTCGCCCGCCAGATGGGGGCCCCCAATTCGCCCCAGTGGTTTAACACGGGGCTTCACTGGGCCTACGGCATCGAAGGGCCGGCGCAAGGCCATTACTACGTGGATCCAACGACCGGCCACATGACCCGCTCCACCAACGCCTACGAGCATCCGCAGCCCCACGCCTGCTTTATTCAATCTGTCGTCGATGATTTGGTGAACGAAGGCGGCATCATGGACCTCTGGGTGCGGGAAGCCCGCATCTTCAAATACGGCTCGGGGACGGGATCCAACTTCTCGTTGATCCGCGGGGCGGGAGAGCCTTTGAGCGGCGGGGGGAAATCCTCCGGCCTGATGTCGTTCCTTAAAATCGGCGACCGTTCCGCGGGGGCGATCAAATCCGGCGGCACCACGCGCCGGGCGGCCAAGATGGTTTCCCTGGACATGGACCATCCCGACATCGAAGAATTTATCAACTGGAAAGCCATCGAAGAGCAGAAAGTGGCGGCCCTTGTGGCGGGCTCCCTCCTTTGCGAGAAGCATCTGAACGAAATCATCCGGGCGGCTCATGCCTGGCCGGAAGAGGTGGAGAAGCTGAACCGGAACAAGAACACCCGCCTTGCCGCGGCCTTGAAAGCGGCGGCGGGCGCCTGCATTCCTCTTAATTACATCGATCGCGCGCTGGCGTTGGCCAAACAAGGCGTGAAGGAAATTCGCTTCCCCACCTACAACACCGATTGGGATTCGGAAGCCTATCTCACGGTCTCGGGCCAAAATTCAAACAACTCCCTCCGGGTGCCCAACGAGTTTATGGAGGCGGTGGAGAAAGGCGGCAAATGGAACCTCACCTGGCGCACGGAGAATGAGAAGGCCGCCGTGGAGGGGCGCGAGCCAAAACCATGCAAAACGCTTGAAGCTAAGGAGCTTTGGGATCAGGTCGCCAACGCCGCCTGGTCCTGCGCGGATCCCGGACTTCAGTTCGATACGACCATCAATGAATGGCACACCTGCCCCGAAGACGGGCGGATCAATGCGTCGAACCCCTGCAGCGAATTTATGTTTTTGGATGACACCGCCTGCAACCTGGCCTCCATCAATCTCATGCGCTTCTGGGATCCGACCTCCGGCCGGTTTGACATCGAAGGCTACCAGCATGCGATCCGGTTGTGGACTCTGGTGCTCGAGATCAGCGTCGTGATGGCCCAATTCCCGAGTGCGGCGATCGCCCAGAAGTCCTACGACTATCGGGCTTTGGGACTGGGTTATGCCAACCTGGGCGCCTTTTTGATGGTGAACGGGATTCCTTATGATTCTCCCGAAGCGCTGGCGATGGGGGGAGCATTGACGGCCATGATGCATTTCGGCGCCTATGCCGCCTCCGCCGAAATGTCACAAATCAAGGGCCCCTTCCCCCGATTTTTCGCCAACCGGGACGCGATGCTGCGCGTCGTTCGGAACCACCGGCGCGCCGCTTATAAAGCCCCAGCCGAGGAGTATGAGGATCTCACCATCAAGCCCCTGGGCATTGATCCCCAATTTTGCCCGCCCGATATGCTGAAGGCGGCCAAGGAATCAGCCGATCAGGCCCTCTCTTTGGGGGAGACCAACGGCTACCGGAACGCCCAGGTGACGGTGATCGCCCCGACGGGAACGATCGGCCTCGTCATGGATTGCGACACCACCGGCATCGAACCGGACTTTGCGCTCGTCAAGTTTAAGAAGCTGGCTGGGGGCGGCTATTTCAAGATCATCAACCGTTCCATTCCGCCGGCTCTTAGGAAACTGGGCTACAACACCCGCGAAATCGAGGACATCGTCCAATACTGCCGCGGCGCGGGCACATTGGCGGGCTGCCCCCACATCCATCCCGAAAGCCTCAAAGCCAAGGGATTGACCGACGAGATCTTGAAGAAAATCGAATCCTCCCTCCCGCAAATTTTTGACATCAATTTTGCCTTCAACAAATTCAGCGTCGGCGAGGACGTGTGCAAGGACGTCTTGAAGATTCCGCCGGAGCAGTTGAACGACTGGAATTTCAACATGCTGAAGTTCCTCGGCTTCACGGCGGAGCAGATCAATGAAGCCAATACGTACGTTTGCGGAACGATGATGCTGGAGGGGGCGCCCCATCTTAAAGAGGAACATCTTGCCGTCTTTGATTGCGCGAGCCGCTGCGGGGCGAAGGGGAAGCGTTTTATTCCTCCCATGGCGCACATCCACATGATGGGCGCGGCCCAGCCCTTTATTTCCGGAGCGATTTCCAAAACAATCAATTTCCCGAATGAAGCCACCATTGAGGACATCCAGGACGCCTATCATCAGTCCTGGCGCTTCATGCTCAAAGCCAACGCCCTTTACCGCGACGGATCGAAGCTCAGCCAGCCCCTCAGCACCTCCTCGGATTTATCCGACCTGGCCACGATGCCGGAAGAGCCCCTGCCCGTGCCCCTTCAAATGGCCGAGCGGATTGTCCACCGCTATATCGCCAAGAGGCGGCGGCTTCCCTACCGCCGGGCGGGCTACACGCAAAAGGCCAAGATCGGCGGCCACACCATCTATCTACGGACCGGAGAGTATGAGGACAGCACGGTCGGCGAGCTCTTCTTGGACATGCACAAAGAAGGGGCGGCCTTCCGCAGCCTCATGAACTGTTTTGCGATCGCGGTCTCCCTCGGCCTTCAGCATGGGGTGCCCCTCGAGGAATTTGTGGAGGCCTTTGTCTTTACCCGTTTTGAGCCCAACGGTGTTGTCGTCGGCAATCCCCGCATCCGGATGACGACCTCCCTCATCGACTACATTTTCAGGGAGCTCGCCATCACTTATTTGGGGCGCCAGGATCTGGCCCAGGTGCAGGTTGAGGATATGCGGGTGGACTCCGTCACCAAGCCCGTGGAGTTTGAATCGGAGGAGGTGATGTCCGAGCGGATTGTCCCTTACGCGGAGCCCTCGCCATTTAAGTTCGAAACCCCGCGCTCCAAGCGGGTCGATCAGGATTCCGTGAAACTGGACATTTCCCATCCGGAACCGCAAACGCCCGTCACCCAACAGAGTCTCATCAAGCCCCCGAATGACGCCCTCTCCGCTGAGGCCCCCTTGACCCCGCCGGTGAACGCCATGCCGGTTCATCGAGGAAACAGCACGCCGTCGGTGGACGGGGTCTCGCCGTCGCCCCTTCTCTCGGCCACCTCCATGCGTGGAGCGACCACCCTCATCGCCCAATCCCAGAGCGTTTACGAAGCGCGCCTCAAAGGGTACGAAGGAGACGCCTGCCGCGAGTGCGGCCAATTCACCTTGGTCCGTAACGGCACCTGCCTCAAATGCGACACCTGCGGCGCCACCTCCGGCTGTTCCTGAGAAATTTACAAGTTGTTTACCAAAACTTAAGGAAATCTTAATCCCTCCGGACCGATGTTTGGATTGGAGGGTAAACATATGTGTGTTCTTGGCAGGACGCACAGGCTGTACCATCTGCCCCTCTCTCTGCCGCCATCTTATAAGGACGGCCCCCGCCAACCCTATACCCATTTTTATCTCTTTCGTGGCGCAAGAACCGTCCGGGAATTCGTTTCGACCGTCTTCAGTTTACAGACGTTTGCTTTCTTTTTAGCCCTCCTCTTCTTTAGTTCCAATGTCGTTTTTATTCATTCTCAAGAAACCAATTTCTGGTCAGAGAGGCGTCAAAGAGTGAAAGAAGCGGGGCTCCAAACCTCTGGGATAGAGGTCGCATCATTACCCGTCCAACTTCCTTTCGTGGCTCCTCTCGAAAAAATCCCGTGTTCGTTAGCGATCCATGATCCAGCGGGGGGACGTTTGACCGGCTTATCTCAATCGACAGCGTTGGATCGTCGACTGGCTTCGGTGTCGAATCATAGTGGAATCGTAAAAGAGGTCTGGTTCCCACCGGCGTCCCCGGGTCCTTTGGTAGTTCTCCTTCAGGATGTCCACATGAATCCAGAAGCCCAAGCCAACATGGCCGGCATTCTCACATCGCTCTGCGAGGCGTCGGGCGACCGGAAGAACGGCCGGTTTGTTGTGGGTGTGGAAGGAGCCTCAGGGATTTTCGACTTTCGCCGTTTCCGGGCCTTCCCCGACCGAACGAAAACAAAGCTCCTCGCGGATTACTTCCTTAAGGAGCGTAGGCTTGCCGCCGCAAGTTTCGTCGGGATCACCGCTGAAAAATCCCCCCTCTTACTCGGTATTGATGACGACCTTCATTATCGGGCGAACGTCGAAGCCTATCGAAAGGCGGTTTCGAGCGCGGAGCCGGTGCGCAAATTATTGGATGAGCTGGAATCCCGGCTGGAGAAAGAAAAGAAGGCCCATCTCAATGGCTTTTTGAGAAAGTTTGATGAGCTTAAGTTCGCTCATGAATCAGGCCGGATCGGCTTGGCCGCCTATGTGCGGGTTTTGGAGAAGATGAAACCAAATGAAGAGGAGGATCCGTGGTCCGACCGTGACCTGGAACTGGAAAAATTTTTGGCCGCTTCCAGTTTGGAGGCGTCTTTGGATTTCTCCCGGGCGGAACAGGAACGGGGCGAGGTTCTTAAGTCATTGGCCCGGTCGTTGAGCCGGGACGAGTTGGACTCCTTTGTCGCCATGGGGCTTGGCTATCGCCAGGGGCGTCTTTCGTTTGCGGATTATTACCGGAGCCTCCAGAATCTTCTGGAGCGACATGCCCTTTCCCTTTCTCGAACGCCTTCTTTTGCGGATTATATGCGCTACGTCTTCTTGGCCGATGGCATTCATGCCGATCGATTGTGGGCGGCGGTTCGGTCTTTGGAGAGGCGGGTTCAAAACACGCTGGTGAAAAGCCCCGTGGAGAAAGAATTGATGTTGAAGTCAAGAAAGCTCTTTTTAATGAGGAAACTGACCCAATTCTCCTTGACCCCGACGGAATGGAAGGAGTACTGCCAAATCAGCCACGCTGAGACAGCTGTGTCCTCGTCATCCCGGCGCAAGCCGGGATCCAGGCTTTTAACACTTTTGGATCCCGACTTACGTCGGGATGACGGAAGCATGGACCCCGACTTACGTCGGGATGACGAAATAGCCATTCAACCGTTTGAACAATTTTACTCGGAGGCGGACACCCGCAGTCAGAGGATGGTGGGGAATTTGCTGGAGGTTGCGCCACGGGGGCATGGCGGCGGCGAGATGTGCGTCCTTGTCGCCGGCGGATTCCACACGCCGTCCATCATCCAGTATCTAAAGGGGCGAAGCGTGCCCTATGCGGTCGTTCAACCGAAGGTCACGCAACTCGAGGAGGAATCGGGGACGGCGTATCTGTCCATTTTCACGCGGGAGAAGACGCCGCTGGAAAGGCTTTTTGAAGGGGAGCGTTTGTTTCTGGCCCCGCGAAACGGTTTGGTCGGGTCAAAGCAAGGGGGAATGGAGGAGACGGCGGAATTGTTTGTGGCCCTGGCGCTGGGAAGTTCATTAAACGCAGCTCTTCCTGTTGAAACCGGTGTGGTGAGGAAAAAGCCCGATTCGCGATTTCCTCAGTTGTCCTCGATACTTGTTAAGCCGTTTCGGGCTCTCAATTTTAAGCCTGTCCATGTGGTCATCGGCCCGGACATTCCCCGGGGCTTCAGGGTGGTCAAACGTGTCGTCTATCCTCTCACCGGGCTTCTCCATTACGTCGTACAAAGCCGTCCGATTCAAGAGATTTGGTTTCCCCTCATATCCCTTGCCATACAGGGTGTTTTTCCAGCCTCTCTGGGTCTATGGTTTTTTTCCATTATTTTTAATGCCGTGATATTTGCGGCGATGCACGACAATCAACGGGAAGGGTCGTTCGACGCGAAGGCGTTTTTAATCCGAAGCGCGGGAACCTTTATCATTCTTGGCCTGGCCGGCCTGTGTGTGGATCCCCTTTCCTCGATAACGGCATGTTTCGAATTTCTCGGCCTGACGGTGGGGGGGCATGCCGTGTGGAATGGGGTGGTGCCGAAACGTTATCAACTCAATCGGAAGGTTTCCCCACCCGATGGCGACGCCGATGATCTCTTCGATGAAATTATGAATGAGGAGGTTAAAAAAATTGAGGGCGCGCGGCGGCAAAAACAGGCGGTTATAAAGCAAGCGGTGCGCCGGATTTCTTCCCAAGATCTGGTCCGGCAGCGAGTGATAGCGATGTTTCAGGGAGAGCCCTCGTTTGATCCTCAACATCCCCTGGCCTTTGTGAACAATCGTGTCCGGCAGTATCTTTCGGAGATTCGATCGCAGACGGGTTTGGATTCCTTCATGAAAGTGGTCGGTCGGTTAGGCCGGTTCCTTCAGCGTTTGGCTCAAGGCAAAGTTTATTTACACATACCGCCGGAAACGATGAGAGAGCTGAATAAGATCAAAAGGCGTCTTTCGGGTGTTCAGGAGCCCTCTCCCGACGTGCGCGTGGGGACGGCCAAAAAAGCGTTGCCGGAGGAGGAAGAATCGGAGCCTCCAGAGAAAATGGATGGGAGGCCCGCCGTCGCGACTTTGGCCCGCGGACGTGATTCCCCGACGCCGAAGCCCTTGGCTCCGGATGAGAGTCCTTCGGTTCGAGGACCTCCGGCGCCGGCCCAGGCGTCTCAACGCACCCCTCTCACACCCCCCTCCCAAGCAGATCTACAACCCTCCCCGAGCCCTCCCCCAGTCCCCTTGTCAAAATTATGGATTCATGTCGGTCTTGCCTTCCTCGTTTATCTCGCCCTTTTCTTTTGGGTCTTGCCGGCGGTATCCACTTATCTGACCGGTTTCGTTTCTGTTGAGTCCGCGGGTTTAACGGCGTCCTTTTTTGGTGTTCTGGCTTGGTATCTGTATTTTGTCGGGAACGTTGTGCTGGTCCTGACCTTCCTCGTCATCTTGGTGCGCGCCGTTTCACGGACCGTTTCCTGCCAACTTCTTCCACGTCTACGTAACACGGAAAAAGGCCGGGCACTTTTGGAATGGCTGAAAAAGAAAGGTGAAGACTTTGAGAAGCATATCGTCGGCGAGAAGATCATCGATCTATGGAAGACGATGTATCAGTTCGGATTCGAGCGAAGCAACCGGCTTTATAGGATTTTTGAGGCGTCGTTAAGCGGGCAAACTCAGCCCGCGCCGCAGGAAACCGCGGAGGAACGGCTTTTCCGGCAGCTCCGGGCGCTTCCCTTTGTGCAGTTAATGGCCCTTCCCTTCTTTGCCGCTGTGGGTTTGTTGAAAAAGCGGGTGTCGTTATTGATTTACAGTACCGTTGGAACCGCGCTTCTCATGGGCTTAATGGGGGGATTTTTATCCATCCTATTTGGGCCGGACGCGGTGTCTCATCTGCTGGGTCACTTTTTAAGCGTTAACCTGCTGGATGTTTTTGGCGGAAGCGGCTGGGCCGAATCGGCGGCGGGCCAGCATGCTCTGGTGGGCGCCGCCTTGCATTTGTTCAATCTGCACGCCATTCTCAGTTCCTATCTATTGAATCTTCTTCTCACCTTGGGCGGGCATGCGGCGCGCTTGAAGGATGAAGCCCAGCGAGGAAAGCCTCGACGGCCTTGGGTTTTGAGGATGGTGACATACGTCCCCGTCTGGTACTGGTATTTCGCCAAAGCGGTGATGGATCTGGGGTCGCGCAAGAAAGTGATTCCCTTCCGCCGAAAGAACCCGGACACAGGAAAGGAAGAGGTGATCCAAATTTCCCTGTGGAGGGCGGCTCTGGGGGCTTATCGGTTCGGAGGGCTTCATTGGGTCGGCTTGGAGATCGAGTTTTTAAAAACATTGAGTGCTTTTTTTGAGCCGTTGCACAACCTCGTGATGAAGATCGAAGGTGATGGGGAAGACGAGGGGACCGTGGGTGTTTTGGGGTCCGGGCAGATTCTCGCCAGACGTTTGTTTTCTCCTTTAGGAATCGATGTCTTGGATTATATCGTTCCCGGCACAGGGGGAAAATCCGTTGAGGAAATACGTTGGTCCCATCAAGTGGAAGAGTTGGTGGAGGAGGCGGAAAAAGCTGCAGAGGCAAAGGGCCCGAGCAAAGAAGGGAAACCGCAAGGGCCGGCGGAAGAGCCGCCCTCCTTGGGCGAAGGCCCGGATAAACCGCAGCTTCCCCAGCCGGGGGTGCCGGAACATTATGCGTGGGTGACGGAGAGAGACATGTTATCGGGGGCGGCCTGGGACCTGTATCAAAAGGAGGTCAAGCAAAGGGCGCAGATGTTTGCGAGCGGGCGTAACGTGCCGGTCGAAATTCCGGAGATCGCGCTGGATGAACGCGGGATTCCCATTCATACAATCATGCGAGGGGGCCGTGTCCACCTGGTTCAGGTCGATGGTTCAGGACAGTCCACTCTTCCCATCGAAAGGGCGCGGTTTGATCCGCTCACGCGGACATTCAAACCGGAGGAAGGGAAAGCTTTTGAGCCCGTGCGAATCACAATCGAGGGGGAGGACGTTTTGACCCTCCGCTCGGACCATCCCCTCTTGGATACGCAGGGGCAGCCCCTCCCGCAGGGGGGTTTCCTTCCCTTGACGGGACGCGACATGAGCGGGAGCTGGGTTTCATGGAGAAATCAAAGCACCGGCGAAATAACGGAGCACCATCCTCTGGATCAGCATGCCACGCCGGTTGAGCCGGGCTCCAGATTTGAAGTGGTCTACGGAGATCCCTTGGCCATGGCCGAGTCAAAGGCGGAGAAGGCCACCCGGGATGTGGAAAGTTCGAGAAACCGCGCGGCCTTGGTGGGTGAGTTGCTCGACAATCCCCGCGGAGCGGAGGCGTTTATCGTGGATCGTGAGACGAACGCCTACCGGCGGGTGAGTTCCTTGAAACAGTTGCCGGATGATTTTGCTACCGACACGAAGGTGGATTATTGGGCGGTTGATGACGAGGGGAGTCGCCATCCGTTTCAACCCGAGGCTCATCCGGACAAAAGAGCCGATGAAATCACGGTTCGGGACAAAAACGGGAGGGAATATGAAGTCCTTTTTCCCGCTGGGAAAGAAGGAAGGGAGATCATCGCCCGGACGGATGCGAAAATTTCACGGACCGATGTGATCGGGGCTGTATCCGTTTCGGCGTTACCGCAAGCGCCGCTGCAAACGCCCCCCATGTATGCCATGGTGGTCGGGCCGGATGGAATGGTTCCCCTGCGTTCCATTCGGGAAGCAGCGAAATGGATGGAGCGGGCGCGCGTGCAGGGTTTGGTCCTGGAAGCCGTGACAAAAGGTGCCATCCGGGAGTTGACGGTGGGAGGATATACTCTCACCACCAATGACAGTCCCCGCTTTAAAGATGTCTTGAGAAACTGGTACGTGAGCCATCAAATGCGCGGCGCCTTCGGCGTACGGGTCCAAACCGATCCCGATGACCGGACGTTGAATGGATTAAGTGAGTTGAAGATCCCGGACCAAGAGAAGAAATCTCTGGGACGGTTGATCCGAACGAGGGACGGGATGGGTGTCATGGTTGTCGCCGGTGATCAAGCCCAGTTCCAGCCGTTGGCGCCCGGCGAGTTGCCGTTGTTTCGAGAGTCTCCGTTGGCCATGCAACTGGGAGATACCACGTGGCTGGTCAAAATCGCTTATCGGGACGGAATTTATATCCAAAAGATCACGGATCGTGAGTATCAGCAAATGGTCCGGCAGATGGAAGCACCGGCACCCGGAAGCTCCTTAATTAAGTGCAATCTGGCCACCAAAGTGAAAGACGGAGCGATTGTTAGGACTTACGATAATCCGCAAGAAGTCCGGCGTTTGCTTCGGGATCATCGGCTCGTTTACTGCTTGAGCAATGGGCAGGAGGTGCCGGCCCTTCTTTTGACACAGGGCCTCGAGATGCAAGGTCTGACGATAATTGCGGTCTTGGATCCCACGGATGGAACCGAGATCCGGTTGGGAAGTGAATGGTTGAGGCTTGAGTATTTGATGAACGAATCGGTGCGGGAAGAGTGTCTATCGCGAGAGTCCCCTTTTCAAACACGGCCCGGCGTTCCGCCGGTCGTCATCGGAAATAAAGTCATGCCGTATGCGCCCTTCATGGAAGTGGAGATGACCCAATTTTTGGAGCAGCTGAGAACCATGGCGGCGTCAGCGGGAAATCCCGCCCAGCGGCAGGCCCTTTATGAACAATACCGCCAGGCCCTGGAGATCCGGATGTACATGAAAGGCGGTGTGCCGGTGATCTTAAAAGGAACCCTGCCCCAGCGCCTGATGCAGAGTCAGCGGGAATTGCGGGAGTTGATGGGAGCCTTTTACCGGGATCAACTGATGGCCTCGGGCCGCGGCGGGGAGATTGTTATACCAAGTGGCATTGACGGGAGAGAAGTTCAGATAGCGCAAGACGAGCTCGAGGGGATTCAGGGGGAACTGGAGGTTCTGGATGCGCAAGCACAATTAGCCAATCGGGCGGGAGTTCGGCTATCCCCTCAAGAGAGATCGCGGATGAATCGGGAGAGAGCTCGGTTAGTGAGATCGATCAACCAATTGTCGAAGCAGATTGGGCAGGCTCAGGAACGAATCCGAAAAATGCCCCAGGGAGTCGTCTTGCGCCCTTTCAGCGCAGATTTTCCTTTCGAAGCCAGTCAGCGGGCTCAAGCGGACTACCTACAAGCTGTTCAAGGCCCGATGAAAGAGTTGGCTTTAAAGAGCAACAGTTACATCGATGCCGGGGGAAATGAGCATATCATCGTGACGCCTTTGAAAAGAGCTGAAGAACGGGCAGACCGGGAAGAGACGATGGCCCAACGCGATCGGGAGCTTCTTCAAATCCAGCAAAAAATTATGAAAGGGGAGCCAGTGGCTGTCCACTGGATCACCGAAGGAGAAGGCGAGGCGACCGTCACGCGGATGGAAGTTAAAGACCTGAAGACCGGCCAGGAAATGCGGGAGCGGTTTCTCCGTTGGGCCAAGGAAAACAACCTTCCCGCCGATCAAATTGAAGCCGCACTCAAAGAAGGCCGGTTTGCCTTTCGGGATCGTCAGAAGCGGACCCACTCGTGGTTGTTGTTGGATGGAACCTATGAGAAGGGGATCGTCATCCATGAAGTCACAGATCCTCAAGGAGGGGGGCCGGAGGCGACAACCGTCGAATTCGAGCCGTTCGAGGCCGGGGAAAAGGTGCGGGAGGAGTTCGTCATCAAAATGAAAAGGGCGCTGCAAAAGGCCCAAAATCCGCGCGAGCGGAAATCAATTCAAAACCGGATCACGCGCGCCCTGGAGCACGGCCTTGTGGCGGACACGGATGAGGCGGGCCAAATCCACAAGTGGCGGTTCGTTTTTAGCCTGGCCGAAGCGGAGCGAAACGCCGCGAAGAAGGCGTCTCAACTTGAATTCGCCAAGCAGCAGGGAGAAACCCAAAGGACAATCGTCTATGAGTTGGATAGGGGAGGCCAGTTGGAGAAACTCGTGTCGGATCCGGAAGGGATCGAGCGGCATAAATTGGCTCTCGCCAAGGCCAAAGCCGAGCTTGAGATCCGCTATGTGCAACTCAAGGATCAAATGAAAACTGTCCCGAGACGCGTCATTCCCGCGAAAGCGGGAATCCAGTCCGGTGTTCACGGCCTGGATTCCCGCTTTCGCGGGAATGACGGCATTTTGCAACAGCCCCAAATAGAAGCCAGGGCGGCGGAGGAATTGAAGCAGGAGATCGCAGGGGTGGCCCGCCAAATCCGAGACACGAGCGCCGGACTCTATACGACAGCGGAGGGGAAAAAGATCGTGGTGAAATACGGCCGGTTGGACGCCCGGGAGCAATACCTTAAGAGCTGTCAGAGATTGGAGGAGGATGAGCGATTGGATGAAAACGTGAGGCAGCGTTTCACTGTTTTGGATGAGCATGGGATTCCCGTCGGTGGCTTGAAAGTGGAAGGCGGCGTGACGGTTTTTACAGAGCCGCGGGTCCTTCACCACGATCCCCGGGGCACTACCACTATCGAAAACCGGATATATGTTGGGGGGAGGATGAGGCCGGGTCTGGTTGATCACCAGACAGCCCGAGGTGTTTTGTCTCATATTGAGCGCATCGTCATGGACAAGGATCAGCGGATCCGGTTCGTCATCACCGGATACGTGAGGAAGGGCGAGCTGGTGCCCCTGTTTGTGACGGAGAGCAAGTTTGCAGAAAACGCCGACGTCCGGAATCTGCCGATCGCCAGCCGGACGTATCGGTTTGTTCCCGATTTGGATCTTGACCAGTATGAGGAACGATTTGGAAAAGGCGAGATGGCAGCCGTCGGGGAATCGGATAGGTCCGTGAGGATTGGTGAGCGGGTCTATTATTCCCGCAGCGATTCTCCGGACCATCACTGGATTGAGGTCAAGGATCTGCAGGGACGGCTACTGATGAAGATTGAGGGGATTTTAATCGTGGAGAAAAGAGGCCAAAGGGAAATTCAGCGTTTTGCCCCCACCAGCCGCATTCTCTGTTTTTATGAAGATCCCCTCGATCCCCGAAATCAGGAGGCCCGGCTCTTTGCGGCGCTGAATGTGCCTTATTATTCCCGCGAGGTGCCGTTCATTCCGACGCCGGAGGAGATGGGAAAATTCGGCGATTGGCTGGTTTCCGCGGATCGGCCTGCGGCGGAGGGACGACTTCTCGGTGAATCCCGAATCCGATGTTCCTTCGACGATTATCTAAAGACGCGCCTTATCCGTTTCGAAAAACATGATTACGTGGAGCGGACATGGGAATGGGAGGATGTCAACCCGGAAGGACTCTTGGTTCGGAAGTTTTTATTGAGGCCGCGGGTGGATGACCGGGGGCAAGTCCTCCGGGATGGAGAAGGACGCTGGCAGTACGTGCCCGCCAACGTGACGGAGTTCGTGTACAACTACGACGATCCGAGTCGTCTTTCGATGGGGGTGGCGGACCGGTCCTATACCTTCCCCACCGATGCGGCGGGGAACAAGGTCGGGCCTTTCTTCAAATACGCGCGGGTGGAGGCGGTTTTCAGAACATCGGCGGGCGACGTCCGTGTGCTCTACCGGCTTTGCGTGCGCAACGGAAGCAGAGTTGATTATGAACAGTATCAGGAGGTGAAAGGGCTGGACGGATTTCTGTACGAGAGACATGTCGGACACAAGTCCGGCGATATGTTTGTTCCGGAGAAAATCACTTTTAATTTTCGGAATTTGGTGCAAGAGCGCCAGATCGGACACGTCCGCAAAATCAGCCACTCCCGGACCTACCGCGTGAACTTTCAAGGGGGGCCGGGCGTCCCCTTGGTGGATCTTTCCCGCCTGGCGCACCAGGAAAACATTGTGCGGGATCTTCCCGTCCCGGACCACCCAAACCTTCGGGTCGAGCTCGTGTTGGAGGACGAGTCGAAAGTGATGGGCACGAATCCGGAGACCGGCAGTCTTTTTTACCTTCAACACGTGTTTGCCTATCCCCAGGATCCGGTCACCGGTGAGCTTCACGCCGTGGTGAAATCGCGGTTCATCAAGGAGGTCTGGCAGGGGGAGTCGGTCGAGATGCGCAAGATCGTTTTGGCGGAAGGGACGCCGACGCCGGTCGAATCTTCTCATTTGTTCTATGACATTGAGAACGATGTCGTTCGGGCGGTTGTGGTGGATGAAGCAACTCATCCTTCCCAGGTCCAAGAGGGTCCGAATCACCGGACGGAGGAGCTCCGGCGGACGTCCAAGGGCATCACCGTCATACCACATCTTCCCGATGGGGGTCCCCGCCTCTATAAAAATTATGCCGTCCGACACCTAGACCCTCAAGGCGTTGTCTTCATGACCTCAGAAAGGTGGGACGATGTCAACGGCGATGCAAAGGTGGCCGTCCGTCACGCCAAAGCCGACGACGGACGGCGGGTGGAGGCGATCACCATCTCGGTGGACGAGCAGGACGCGGCGGAGGTCAGCGGCCGTCTGGAGTCGGTGGGCTCCGAGACCCAGGTTCGGATCAAAAAGGGACTGATGGTGAAAAATGACGACGGTTCCGTCGATGTGTCGGACAGCCATCTCCTATATTTCCGGGTGGATCGGGAAGAGTCGATGATTCCGGAAGGTTCATTCCAGGTGTCGGCAACTTTCCGGGACGGGAAGGGGCACGGCCCTATTGTCTTTCGTTCGGCCGCCGGCGACTTCCTCCGGACGGATGTGCCGAAAGGTTATCCCACATCGGAAGGAGGGCGAATCAGTTTGACGGCGAATTCCCTGTTTCCAGGCAAGAGTTTCGTCTTTGCCCTGCGGGTGGCGGATTTAAAGGAAAGGGGACTGGATGTAACTTGTCTCAATCCCGAAATGGCCGTCCGTCTGGAATCGGTCCGAGGTTCTCCCGGGCCTCTCCGTGTGAGCTACGCCTACCGCGCCGGCTCGGTTTCGACACCGCTGCCGTCGCCAGAAAGTAACGCTTCCCCCGCCCTCGCTTCGTTGATCCCTCCCTTAAGGCCTATCCGAATACCTCAAGTCGTCATTCCCGCGAAAGCGGGAATCCAGGCTGTAAATCTTCCTCAAAAGAATGTTGAAAACCTGGATCCCCGCTTTCGCGGGGATGACGGCCTTTATGAGGACGTGTATGTCTCACGGGAAGGGCAGCGGGCCTTCTATGATGCGGACCGAACCACCAAGGAGGGGCGGAGCATTGTTTTCACCGATCCCGATACGGGGCGCACCCTGGCCGTTTACCATAGCTATCTCTACGCCGGGCCGATGGGCGAGCCGTTGGAGCAGAGATGGCTTGATGTTTTTGATTTGACGGGAAAATATCCGGTCGCCCGGGTGATGGCGAAGCCAACCGTCGGCGAACAGCCGCTGGCGTGGGATCGTGATCGGTGGATTCCCCTGTCCATCGTGCGACAGGGAAACCTGGTGCAGGTTTATGGCGAAAATCCCATCACCGGTTACAAGCGGACAGAAACCTACCGGGTGGATGCGCCCGACCCGAGCCTTCCTGAAAACATTAGAGAAGGCTACACCCTGTGGCCGGCGGTCAAATCCGCAGACTTGAAAAATACCATTAAAAACAAAGTCCGCAATTGGCCGCTCAATCATATTCGCCATCAACTGACGGGAACCGAGGAAGAAACCGAAATCGTTCAGGCCTCGGAGGAAGAGGCGGACAGGGCCGTGAAGGCGGTTTCACCGGAGATGATCATGTGGGCGGATCAGCGGTTCGACCTCTTGAACGATGAGTTGCCCACCGATAAAAGACCGTTAAAAGTGGAAGGAAAGAAGCTGGCCGGGAGTTTTCAATGGATGAAGTTTCTTCCGTGGACCTGGACGGGTTCTATTTTTTGGGTGATCGTCCTTTGGCTTATTTGGCTTTTGCCCTATACCCTTTGGGCGGGGAAAAAGTGGGATAAGAAATGGGAGGCGTTAAGGGCCAAAAAAGCATCGGAGGATAATCAACTCCTCTACGATGAAGACACAATGAAAGAAGCGTTCCAGCGGTTGCGCAAAGAGATCATGAAGGTTCAGATTCGCGGGCGCGATGACAACGGGACGCCGATTTTCTTCGTGAGCGATGCCCATATCGAGGGGGCCTTTTTAAACAATCTGTTTTTAATTTACTTCCTTTGTTTCTCCTGGAGCCAGAAAGCAGGTTGGGATGAAGCCGACCGGGAAGCATTTCTTAAAGAGGTGGACAGCCTGACCTATGGCGTTTGGAAATTTCTGTCGAAGAAAACCGGTCAGGGGTCCGACCGGGGCACGGCCCGGGATTATGTGAAGGGCAAAGTCGACACCCAGATCTGGGACAAATTGGAGATCTATCTTTCCAGCTTCCGCGACAAGCTGAAAAAGGGATTTCTCATCGATAGGAAAAAGAACACTCTCAAAAACGGTTTCTTTAGAAAAGCTCATAAAGAGATGTTGGCTTCTCTGTTGGTCGCCTCCAATTCTAAGGACACGAACGATCGCTGGGCGCGGGATGAGGGGAACGTCTTTGAATTTAATGAGAAGAATTTAAACAAGTTCATCGCCGAGCGCCGCTTTGCCGAGGTCCCCGGAGCTTTCTTTGTGCCGGCCCGGTATCTGGTGAAGCTCCTTCCCGTTATTTGGGGGCTCATCATCTCCAAAGGGGGGGGGTTCACCGCCCGGGGGGCCCTTATGCCGGGATTTTTCGTGCCCTTGGTTGTTCTTCTGGTGGCCCTCACGCTTATCATAAACATTTGGACAGAGAGAAAAGCCATCAAGGCTTCCCGGGTGACGCATCCCATTTGGGGCCGGTGGCGGGCGGCCCTGCCCCTTCTAACCATTATGGTGATGAGCTTTATGTTGTTGACCTATGACAGTCTGTCCGAGCCCGCCTGGGCCCTCATTTGGCTTGTCATCATTTTGATGTCGATGGAATCCCTGGGAATCCTCCTGCCGCGGCGGACCCTATATGGGGGCAACCGTTCCCTCTTCGGCGTGGCTTGGGTTTATCACACGCGTCTGCCCTCTCAACTCGGCCGTTGGCGGACGGTCCGTTTGGTGTGGTTCACCTATTTCACATTCGTGGTTGTCAGTTTGCTGTTGGGGCAAACGGTTCTGCCTTGGTTCATCGTGAAGTATTGCGGCGAATCCAAAATAAAAACCCTTTTGGCTCTCATTGTGTACGGGACGCGCCTGCCGCTTCTTCACCACGGCATCAACATTTTTTGGCGGTTCATTTTCAGTTGGGCTTCGCCCGATTTTGGCCCGAAATTAAAAGGAAAGCCGGATCCCAAGCACAATGTCGGGATTGTTCACATTGGCGGTATCACCATGGGCTCCCAAATCCTGACGAAAAACGAAACGGTCGATACGTTGGCTAATAAGTTCATGGATCGGTTTTTTGACCTGTGGCGCAAAGGTCCTTCGGGGCGTGACACGATGAGGCTCTTTTTTTCGAAAGCCGCTTTAGACCCAGCCCTTCTCTGGTTTAACAAAGAAGACCTTCGGGATAAGAAAAAAATTGAAGAAGCTGCCAGACGAATGTTGACCGATTTGTTTGAGGCTGAATTGACGGCCGATAAGTGGGAAGACAAGAATAATGAGCCTCAAGGGACAACTCTTTGGTCGCTGCGCCAGATGACAGATCCAGACATGCCGAAGTCACTTCAAGTCGCGCAAAACGAACCGCCCAATAAGAAAGCCTCGATCGCCTATGGATGGGAGTTGAGACGGCAACTCATCGAAATGGGCAGCGTTAAATTGCAGGACAGTTTGGACACCGCCATGAGTTTCGTGGAATTGGCGGAAACGGCGGCCGATGCGGGTCTGGCTAAAAACCTCATCTTTTATAACGGTTTCAATCAATATGATAATCACGGCAACCAGAAGAACAGTCCCGGCGCCCTCAGCCTCGCCAGCCGATCCGAAGCCGGGCAACGAATAAAACACGCCATGCTTTTGACCTACGTCTCCCGACGAAATGGCCGGCCCGGCGTGAGAGCCTATGTCAACTACAATCACACCACCTTTGGTCTGAAGTCCGCTGCCATGAATGGCCTCTTTTTAAACGGGCCCATCTCTGACAATCTGGACGTCGTGGACGAACTTCCGAACTTCAAATCCATGGTCATTACCGATCGCAACGCCAAGATGTTGGACGTTGACACCTTTGTGCATAAGGATCTTCTGCGGATGATGTCGAATCCGAACCTGTTGGTCATCGTTGCCCAGCGCAACACGACCTATGTCCTTGACCCTATGGGTCGGACGTCGTTCGCCACTGAAGGCGGCCACGGCCAGGCGCAGATGTCGTTGAATGACAAGATCGGCACCGGGTGGATGAATGTCATGCGCACGCTTCACTGGGAGATTTGGAAGGCATTCGGAGATCCGTCCAGCCCTTATCGATCCTTCACGATGGCCCAAGACCCTTTTCATCGCGATTTCGGGCCCATCGGCTTTACGCCCAATGCCATCGGCATCAGCGAAGATTATTGGTCGGTTGTGCAGCAATTCCACAACATGATCGGGTTGGGGATGAAACCGGAGTTGGCCCTCTCCATCGCCCTGGCCCATAAGATGAGAGAGAGTTCTGATTACGACGAATGGCGAAGCGCCCCACCGCGATGGTCCAGCGGTTTGGTGCAGACGATGAATAGCCTCTTGATGCAGCAGGCCAATGAATTCGGACCCGAATCTATTTATGAAAAGGAAGCCCGCCAGACCAACGGCGATCATTATCTTTTGGGTCCCATCGTGATTTTTGATCTTTTCATGATGGTCATTTCGGTCTGGGCGGATTTGTCTCCCTTTGTGGGTTTAAGTTTGTGGCTATGGATTCCCGGTGTTTTCCTGAACCAGGTGAGCACTTTGAATTCTCTTTTGGCCTACTGTCGCCACATGGGATTTTGGGCGGGGCTCGGGCGCTGGGTGTCCTTGCGCATCGATGATTCCTTGCTTTTCGCCCCGCGGGTGATCCGGGATGTTTTGTCGCAAATCAAAGGTTATTGGGGGGTTTCGTTTGAGTTTAAGATGTCCGGCGGAGGGGATCCCAATCCCTGGATCGCCATATTCCCCTTTCTTTGCCGGAAGGCGGATCCGAAGCAAAAAGAGGTCTTTCCGCCCCGATTCGTCCTGAGTGAGAAAGTCATCACCGTGGAAGGGGACGGGCAATGGGAACAAACGCTTTATATTTTCGGGCCCTCCCTCTGGTTCTATTTTGGCGATGTGGATCTGAACGTGTTGCGGAGGATTTTAAGGACTCATGCCGGAAGGACCGACGACGAAACTCTATTGAAAATACTCGGTAAGAGCGTGGATCAATGGGGAGCTCTTCAGGAAGGTGACGTTGAAACCGCTTTCAATAAAATTTTAGAGATGCCGGATTTTTATCAGAAGATTCAGACGGACAACCTGACCCTCTCGGAAGGAACCCGGGGCTTATTGAGCGAGGCCCGGCAAGCCCACCAGAAGAAGAAAAATTTGGAGGGGAAGAAGCTCCTGACCTTGAACTGCGCCTTGTTGGGAGCGTTGTATCCCGGCGCCATAATTGAAAACACGGACCGTATCCGTAAAGCGAAGCGGATCGTCGACAAAAAACACGAGGGAGGAATTGGGGGAATCAAGCAGCACAGCCGGGATCTCACCGGCTTTTTTCTAACGTTCGTTGTGGGGATATTGCTTTTGGGTGTCAACGCCGTGGTCATCATGACAACGTTGAACGCCAACAATGCCATTATGATGTTTTTATCTCTTTGGTTTGCCGTCGGAGCGGCTTTTGGGCCGATGCTCAAAGCGGCCCGCCAGGGGGAGTATGTCTGGGGGGGGGTCGGGGATTTTGTGGCGAAATGGGGGGGACTCTTGACGGGGCTCCTGTTTCTATTCGGCGCTTCGTGGATAGCGGAGGCGGTGATGTTTGGGGTGTGGCCAGGAATCCCTCTGGCCATCATCGGGATGACGATTTGGTTGGTCATAAAAGCAGGACGGTGGCAGAAACGATTTGGCCAGAAGGACCGCCTGAAGCCAAGGGGAATTCGGGTCATGTCGGAAATCCGGAGAGGGTTCTGGACGGCGGTGCTTCTCTTTAGCTTCTTTGCCTTTTCACCCCTTCATCCCGGCATCAATTTGGATCTCATACCCGGTGTGCCCTCGGGGTTGACGTTGGTCGGAGTCGGCTGGATCGCCTTTTCGATTGTCGGTTTTATTGCGTTCGCCATTTTGTTTGGCCGTTTTATCGGGCGGCATGTGGGACACTATTCTCTCCCGCGCGTCCGCGCCCGCGTTCTGGACGTGACGGCCGAGCATCAGAAGTTTCGGACCCTCGATTATGGTTTGGACGGGGCGATCGACGGCCTCATGACCCAGATTGAGGTATTCATCCAGCAGGAGGCCTATCGCTATGCGGCATTGGCACTGGATCGCGTTGAGGACCTCCTTCAGCAGATAAAAAAACACCCGGGTTATCGAACCTTCCTCGTTCGGAAATTCGGCGCCTTGGCGGCTCGCCATAATGCCCTTTTGAACGTGATGCCGGAAGTCAACCGGAACATGTTTGAGGATGGGAAAACCATCCGCGCATCCTTGCAAAACGGGCATCCCGTGGCGAGCAAGACGGTTTGGGAGAGGTTTGAGCAAACCATCAGGCAGAAGGAATTCCAGCAAAAACTCGATGCGTTGACGGTCCGGCTGGTTAACAAGTGGCCGAAGCTGCCAGTCGGGCAAGATGAATCGACGGAAAAAATAAAAAAGGAGGCTTCTTCCCTGCGGGGTGAATTTTTCGATGCTTCCGATGACTTCGATTTGGAGGCGGCTGAAAAAGCGATGGAAAGGTTAGAAAAATTAGGGCTGCCGGTGGCTCAGGCGCTGCCGGGGGCCTTTGGGATTCTTTGGGCCGGAACAAAAAAGAGTCTCAAATTTATTGGGAGGGTGGAAGGATTGGTGACGGGGCTGGCCTCCTGGGGCGTGTTAAGCGTCTTGATGCCGCAGGGGCCTCCCGTCTTCTCATCGATTTTCCTTCCACTGCTTCTAACTTTTCTCCTCGGCATTTCTGTTCTATTTATTTTGCATTGGGCGCTTGGCGTGTATGTCGGAAAGGGACGGTCAGTTCAATTTGGAGTGAAGCCGGCCTGGCGCGCCATGCGGACGGCTGCCTCCGGTTTGATGTCCCTTCCCGTTTTGGCTCTGGCTTATCTCATGCCCCCGGGGTGGGGTTTCATGCCGATGTTCTTACTGGGGTTGTCTATCGGCGCCCTCCTGCATGGGAAGAAGAACGAAGCGATTGAGCAGGGGAAGATAGATGACGCCACTCAGCTTTTGATGGATTTGATGGGGAAAGTTCAGCCTCTGGGCGTTGAGGATTACGGGCGCCGCAGCGGTGTGTCGAGGTCTTCTTTCTTCGAGAATGAAAGCCAGCCTTGGGAGGAATTTGTCCGACATCCGGTGGCTTTTTGGGATGCCTTTTATCTCCACTGGCTTATGGCAACAGCCCCCGAGGAGGTGACCCTCCGGACCGTGGGGGAGTGGGTGAGGGACGGGCATCGCCTCGGCTTGTCCGCATCAGAGGAGAAAGGGAGGGAGACGATCGTCGTTTTTATACAAGGGACCCATCCGGAGCCGATTCGAAAACAAATCCGGGAGGCCGGTGCCATTCTTAACAATAAAGAAACAGGGGTCCCCCGCCGTCTGGTGGTTTTGTTGACGGAAGCCGGAAGGGACGTAGTGAGGGAACTCAAAGGAGAGTTTGGGGAACGTGTCGACTTTCTCCTTCCGTCTCAACTGAATACCGAGACAAAAATGGAAGAAGAATTAGTCGATGGCCGTCGAGGTCCCGTGCGGCGGATTAAATTTTTACTGGTTAAAGGGACCCTTATTCCACCATCGATCCTCATCGCTCTAAAAAGGATGTGTTCACAGAAACGGTATAAGAACCTCGTGCAAATTATTATTTTGAAGGCCCTTCTGGAAAAGGCCCCAAGTGTGTCAATTCCTCTGGAAAGGCTGGATCAGCTTCTTTTGTTTCGCCGTTTTATGTCGATGCAGGCATAAATTCGCACCAAAATAGCCTTTTTGGACGTGCGCTGTTAAAACAGACGGTAAATACGGCACGATTTAAGCGTCGGTCGGATTGAAAAATTTTACCGTTTGTTTACCAAACCTTAAGGCAATCTTAATCCTCCTCCGACTAGTATAGTGGTTAGGAGGAGTGAGGTGCGAACTTTCGCGGAAATGGAGCGTGAATTTCGCCTCACGTTCCATTTATCTTATAAGAAATGCCTGGCCCTTCTCGTAGCGGCCGTCATGCTCTACGAGACGCTGGCTATTCCCCTAGCGCAGGCGTCCCAATACGATACGTTTTGGTCCCAGCGCCGGGAATCTCTCGAAAAACAGAAGAAAGAGAATAACTCTCCCGCCGCTTTGGCCGCGCTCCCCTCACATCTGCAGCCGGGAGCCATCAACGCCGGGAATCTGCTCAATCATATTCCCCAGGTCAAATCGAACCTGGATTTCAAAACACATAATACGGCCATCCGCCGTAAAGCCCTCACACCTCCAATGCAATCACTCCTTTTTACCGTTCCCGCCGCTTACGCGTCGGTGAAGGAAATCCATGAGTCAAAGAACAGCCTTGTGAGCCCCATCCTTCTCATCCAGGATGTGCACCTCAATGCGGAGGCCCAATTCAACATCAGCCATGTGCTTCAGGCGTTGATTGATGGAAAGAAGGCCGGGGTGGTTGGGGTGGAGGGGGCCATGGGCCCCTTCGATTTTTCCCGGTTCCGGTCGCTGCCGGACAAGAAGATCCTCCGCCGGGTGGCCGAAGCTTTCGTTCAGAACAACCTCATGGGCGCCCCGTCTTTGGTCGGCATCACCAGCCCCTCACAACCTCCTGCTTTTGTCGGCGTCGACGATGCCCTCCATTACGAAGCCAACGTCAAGGCCTTCACCTCCACGCTGGGCTTGAGTCCCACCGCCTTAAAGAAGATCGACCAAGCGCGCCGGTCTCTGGCGGAGGAAAAGGCCCTGGTCTTCTCGCCGGAACTCAAGCGGCTGGACGCCCTTCGCGAAGGGTTCCATAAAAAAAGCGTCGGGTTCGGCGTGTATGTGAAAAAACTCTCCCAGATGCGCAACTCCGTCATTCCCATACGAAGCGTCATCCCGGCGAAAGCCGGGATCCAGTCCGGTGTTCACGGCCTGGCTCCCGGCTTTCGCCGGGATGACGATCCCCGCCGGGATGACGATTTGAGCGCGGATGAGGATCTTACACTACAGCAGTTCTTGGCCGCCTATGAGATGGAATCCAAGCTGGATTTCGACCGCGTGGATCGCGAGCGAAGGAAAGTGGTGGAAGAGCTGGCCCGGGTTCTGGCCGATGAGGAGGTGTCTACCCTCCTCTCTTACAGCCTTGCCTATAAGGGGGGGCAGCTCAGTTTCGGCGATTACTACCAGTATCTGAAGGAGCTTTGTCAACAGAAGGGCGTGTCCCTTTCCAAGACGCCGGCTTTTGATGAGTACATTCGCTACGTTCTTTTGGCGGACGGGATCAATGCCGATGAGTTGCTTAAGAGCGTTGATCAGCTGGAACGGGAGGTGCTCCGAGGGTTGGTTCGCTCATCCGAAGAGAGGCGGATTGCCGAGCTGGACGATTATCTGCGGCTGGCGGAGAAGCTCGTCAAATTCGAACTGACGCCGACGGAATGGGAAAGGTATGGCAAATTATACGTCCGGGCGAAAGCCGTCACCCCGGCGAAAGCCGGGATCCAGGCCGTGAACACCGGACTGGACCCCGGCTTTCGCCGGGGTGACGATCTTCGCCGGGATGACGGTCTGTCCGCGTATGAGGAATTCTACCGCGAGGCGGACATCCGCAGCCGGAAGATAATGGAGAACCTCTTGGGCGCCACGCCGGGCACGGAGCGGCCGGGCGTGGACAGCGCCTACGTGCTTGTGACGGGGGGATTCCATACGCCCCATCTGACGCAGCTCCTCCGCGAGAAGAAGGTGTCTTACCTTGTCCTTTCGCCGAAGGTCACCAAGATCACCGATGAATCGGGCAGCGCCTATCTCACCGTCTTCGCGCGGGAGAAGACGCCCTTGGACCGGCTGTTTGCCGGAGAGAAACTTTTTGTCAATCCTTCGATGACCACCGTGGGAGCCACGAAGACACCCGCCTCACGAGCCATGACCGTGGCCTTATTGGCGCTTGTGGCCGCCGCGATCGTCGCGGCCGGCGGCGTATTGGCCTCGTACCTCGGCATTACGGTCTTTCCCGATTTGAGTCACGCCCATTTCTTCCGGGTCGGTATGATTTACGACGCTCTTCCCGTCGATCTTTTTGTGTTGGTTGGCGCTTCGGCCTTGGCGGGAACGCACGCCAAGTGGGATGTGTTCCTTCCCGAGGTTGGCGCCGTCTCATTGGAGCATCCTTATTCCCGCTTGCAGCGATGGCTCCGCTTCATCCCCTCACCGGGGCGGCTTCTTAAAAATCTTCGGTCGATGGTGGCGACGGCCGCGGCTTGGATCGCGGGGCTTCTGGTAAAGCCCGCTCAAATCGAACCCATTCCTGACTTGGGTGAATCAAAACGGCTTTTGGAGCAGCGAGGCATTCATTTGGCGGCGTCTTTTTACTCTCAAACAAGACCGCGCTTAATTCCGATCACGTTGGGGTCACGGGTTGGCCTCCTCATGAAAATGGGAGTGACCAACGGCGATTTCGATGTGTTGAGATATGAAAACGGAAAAAGAAAAACGGTCTATGTCGTGGAGAACCGTCCTCTCCTATACATTTTGAAATCGTACCTTCTGGCCCGTACGCCGCGGCATCAGAGGAAGGCATTTGAGGCGTTAAAATGGTTGGAACAGGTCAATCAGGGGGAATTCCAGCGTTTGACGGCGTCTCTTTTTGGCGGCGGTCAGAATGCATTGAAAGCAACGTATGACGCCTTCAAGCCGTTGGGTTTTCTGCCGGATCTCTTCGATCGGGTGTCTGTGGCTTGTGTCGGCCTTTTGGGCGCTTTCGCCGCGCGGATTCGGGCGGTGCGTTCGTGGATCGGCCGATTGGTCGCCCAAACCGCCAATTTTAGCGGCCGGTTTTTCAGTTATAAGGTCACCCATTGGGCGTTGACGATTATCTCGTTGGCAATGGCGGTATGGGCCTATAAATCCTTGGCGGCGTCCTTGGGATTCGCTCATGCCGTTGTCCTCAGCGATCCCTCGACACCCCTGGGATGGGCGGCGGCGTATATCCCCCTGGTGAACTTCACGCCGTCCTTCCTGCTGAACGTCCCCATCAATTTGGCGATCGGAGTTGGGATTTATATTTATTTTGTCTATCCGGTCATTACATGGTTTACGTCTCGGTTGGCGAAAAAAGAAACGATTGCACTCGAAAACGGGCGGACGCTGGAATTCCATCCCACCCTAGGATGGAGAATTCTTCCGGCCAAAGGAGCGGTCGTGCCGGGATTGCTCCTCACGCGGGCCTCGATCATAAAAAGGATCATGGCCTTGTACGGTTATAGCGAGGAAGAGTTGCAGAGAGAACTCATCCAGCGCGGCTTTTTGAGGGACGGGGAAGCGCTTTTTTCCAACCGGATTTCCTATGGCGACTGGCTGCGGATTTCCCGGGCTCTGAAGGCCCAGGATCTCTATGCCCGGAGCGTCAGCCAGGGGGGAATCCTCCACGCCCTCACCAAGGCTCTGGAGCAGAAAATGGCGCGGAATCCACTATACTGGCTGCCCTACATGGCGTTCCACCTCTTCGAGATTCTCTACGATTTCGCCATTTTTGCCTTCTCGGTTCCCCTCTCCATGGCCTTTGGTTTCAGAGAAAGCCGACTCTTGAGGCAGGAGGACAAGGAAACCTTGCGGAAAGAGTTGGGGACCCTTAAAGATCAATTGGCCGATGCCAAGAAATTGAAGCCCGACGTTGCACGGCCGTTGGCGGAGCGTTTTCAAGCGCTGCAGCAGATACTTGAAAGCGGAGTGGCCTCCGATGATGTGTTGAAAGGAGCGCTCTTCCAGGCCAAGTCCCGCCGCGGAGTGAGAGGGTTCGTATGGAATTTGTCCCAAATCCTTTTGGGCCTCTTTTTCGGGATGACCTTCTTCTTAAGTTTGCGCGCCGGCGTGCGCCTTCTGTGGCGGCGGACGCCCCTGGCCATCCGCGGAAGCATCGGCACGGGCCTCATCCATGGGGCCACGGTGCTGGGGGCCGGCGCCTACATGTCGTGGCTGGGGCCGGTGATGACGGTCGGCGTCATCGCCGTGATGGCGGTGATTGTCATCCGGCTCCTCATTCAAAAGGGTTCTTCCGAGCGGGCACCGCCGGAGAAAGGCGCCGCGTGGTCTCCCTTGAAAAAACTGCTCATCGTCTCCCTTGTCATTCTCCTTTTTCTTTGTTTGTCGTACAGCCTCTCCTTCGCCGCCGATCCCGTCGGCCTCGCCAGCGGCTTTTTAAACCGTCCCTTTCTCGATTCTTCGTTTACCAGCCGCTCCCTGCTTCTGGTGTTCAGCGCTTTTGCCGGTTTTACGTTGCCCTCGCAAGTCGGGATCCATGCGAAGGACAAAGCCGGGGCCAAGCGGGCGGGGCTTCTGTCGTCGGTGACCACCGTCCTCGTCGTTTTCTTCCTGATGGTTTATGCGCCATTGATCGCCGAGGAAAGCGTGTTCCAGCATTTCTTCTCCATCAGTAACTTCGCCAGCGGCTACATGCTCGGATTTCTCCTGACGTTGTCGAAACACCGAAAGGCCCACCGCGCCGAACTCATCGATCAAGACGTGTTGAAGCGGTCCGACAGCTTGAAGGACGTCGTGTCGAAAATAACCGGTGTCCCCGCGGCGGAGGTTTCCGTCACTATGACGTATGAGCAATGGGTCCGCATCGGGGAAGCGGCAATGAAGGGCTATCGGGAGGGCCGGATCACTCAAGAGGAGTTGGCTCAGCTCGCCCATTTTCTAAGGGCCGGTTTGGAGGCCGGGATTTTCCGTCATATTTCTCTTCCCGCTCTTGAGAAGGACAAATTTAGTCCCGTGTCTTTGAAGGCCCGCTTACAAGATATCGCCGGCTCCCTGGAGACGTTGGCGGGCTCCGCCCGCGGTTTTCATCCCGATCAATTCCGCGGGTATCTTGAGGTGCTGAAGGAAATCAGGCGGCTTTCCTTCTGGCGATCCCTGGGGAGAATCTTTTTCTCCAACGGCGTAGTGGTCGGCGTGGATGGGTCGGGGAAAGCAATCCGCCAGACGTTGCTGCGGGCAGCCTTGGCGTCGGGCCACGGCATGGTCTGGCTGGGGCCTGAAATCGAAGCTGTCCTCGGAGCCGGCGTGGGGATGGACCAGGCGGTCTCTCATTACACGGGATTGGAGACC
>JAJAPZ010000129.1 GCA_020523905.1 Candidatus Obscuribacterium magneticum | reverse complement strand
ATCGCTGTTGAAGCGAAAGATGAAGCAAACAATCAGGGGGATTTAAGCAATACAACTGGAAACTTTGCGATGGCACAGGTTGATGTAACCAAACCATCAGCTATTACAAACTTGTCAGCGACAACTGGAGATACAGAAGGAAAAATAAATCTCAGCTGGACAGCAGTAGGAGATGACGCAAACAGCGGAACAGCAAGTTCGTATGTTGTTAAGTATTCAACAAATCCAATAACCACACAGGTGCAGTTCGATAGCGTAAATACATATACACAAAGCTGGAGTCCATTAGGAAATGGCCAAAGTGAAAGTTATACCTTAAGTGGACTAGTCGGTGGAACTACATATTATATAGCCATTGAGGCAAAGGATGAGGCGAACAATCAGGGGGATTTAAGCAATACCACAGGTAATTTTGCAATGGCGCAGACTGATGTCACTAAGCCATCAACGATTACTAATTTAAGCGCAACAACTGGAGACATAGAGGGCAAAATAAATTTAACATGGAGCGCAGTAGGGGATGATGCTAACAGCGGAACAGCATCAAGTTATGTAGTAAAATATTCCACTTCAGAAATAAAGGATAACGATCAGTTTAATGCAGCATCAACATATGAACATAGCTGGGACATATTATTGGGTGCAGGACAGACAGAAAACAGAACATTATCAGGCTTGGTTGCAGAGACCACATATTATATTTCAATTAAAGCAGAGGATAATGTAGGGGGCTCGGGAGGGATATCATCTCCTACTGCCATCCAACTTAGATTTATTTTCCCTTCTATGTCTCCTGTGGTTGCTGCTAAGTTAGTTATTGCACTTGGTTTTGTGACATCATTTTGCGCCATTGCAAAGTTCCCGGTTGTGTTACTTAAATCTGCTTGGTTGTTTGCATCGTCTTTTGCTTCAATGGCAATATAATATGTAGTGCCTCCTGTTAATCCTGATAATGTCTGCGCTTCACCTTGACCATTGCCAAGTGGATTCCAACTTTGTGTATATGTATTTGCGCTATCGAACTGTACTTGTGTAGTAATCAAACTTGTGGAATATTTCACAACATAGCTTGCTGCTGTTCCGCTGTTACCGTCATCTCCACTTGGAGCAAGCAGCACAGAAACTCAAACACTAAGTGGACTTGTCGGCGGAACAACATATTATATTGCCATAGAAGCAGTAGATGACGCAGCGTTGCAAGGTGATTTGAGCAATACAACCGGAAACAGTGCAATGGCAATATAATATGTAGTGCCTCCTGTTAATCCTGATAATGTCTGCGCTTCACTTTCTCCTGTCCCTAATGGATTCCAGCTCTGCGTATATGTGTTTGCACTATCAAATTGACCTTGTGTAGTTATTGGATCAGTGGAATATTTCACAACATAGCTTGCTGCTGTTCCGCTGTTGCCGTCATCTCCAACAGCAGTCCAACTGAGATTTATCTTTCCTTCTGTTTGTCCGGTTGTTGCTTGTAAATTGGTTATTCCGCTT
>JAJAPZ010000128.1 GCA_020523905.1 Candidatus Obscuribacterium magneticum | reverse complement strand
TATCCTCGGCCTGCTTTGGTCGATATTGATTTTGTCCAATTTGGTGGGCTTGGCCGCTTGGGACGAAAACACCGGAGGTATCGTTGGACTTGTCAGTCAACGCTTTTTCCTACGTCTTTTTGGCCCGGTGGGAACGTGGATTGTGGTTCCGTGCCTTCTTATTGTTTTTACCGCCGTATTGCTGAAGATCTCTCCCGGCGAGATGCTTCTTAAGTTAAAGGTTCTTATCATTGAAGATTGGAAACAATGGAAGGTCACCAAAAAAGAACCGCGCGCGGTTTCAAGAGCCCCGATTTTAAGTCCCAAACCGGGACTGGCGGACACGGGGGGCGAAAAGAAGCCTCCGAAGATCGTCGCTCCACTTGAAGAGAAACTCACGAAACCGGCTCCGCTCATGGACATTGAGAACGAGGGTAAGTCCGAGCCCACTCTTGAAGAAACCGAGAAAAAGATCCGGGTGGCAAGGGCCTCCGCTTCGACGCCGAAACCAACACCTCCGTATCAATCTCCCCAGCTTGAAATTTTTGAGCCCTTGAACGGTGTGAAACCGGTTCCCAAAGAGGAATTGACGTCACGCGCAAGACATCTGGAAAAAACCTTAGCCAATTTTGATATCTCCGCTCATGTGGTGGAAATTCACCCGGGCCCCGTCATCACCCGCTACGACCTGGAACCCGCCCCGGGTGTCAAGGTGGCCTCCATTACCAGCCGTGCCGATGATTTGGCTTTGGCCATGCGCGCGACGGGCATCCGCATGTTGGCGCCCATTCCCGGGAAAGGGGCCGTCGGAGTGGAAATACCCAATTTAAATCCGGAGGCCGTCGGTTTGCGGGAGCTTTTGTCCACGGGAGATTTTACAAACCATGACTCCCCATTGGCTTTTATTTTGGGAAAGACCGTATCGGGTGAGCCCTGCATTGTTGATTTGGCATCCCTTCCCCACTTGTTGGTTGCGGGTGCTACCGGAGCGGGCAAAAGTGTATGCGTTCATGCGTTGATTTGCTCGATTCTTTACCGAATGCCGCCGTCGATTGTTAAATTTGTGTTGATTGATCCCAAGCGGCTCGAGTTACCCTCTTATTCGGGTATCCCGCACTTATACGACCCACGGCAGAGCGCGATTAACGCGGAGATCATCACCAACTCGAAGCAGGCGGCGAAGGCCCTGACGCGTTTGACCAATGTCATGGAATACCGTTATGATCTTTTCGCCAAGGCCAATGTCCGGAATATCGATTCCTACAACCAAAAACGGAAATCCGCTGGACAGCCCCTGGAGTACTTTATCGTTGTGGTCATCGACGAATTGGCGGATTTGATGGTGACCGCACCGAAAGAGGTGGAAGATTCCGTCCAACGGCTGGCCCAGATGGCGCGCGCGGTGGGAATCCATCTGGTTCTGGCCACCCAACGGCCGTCGGTGGATGTCATCACCGGCGTCATCAAGGCCAAGCCCACCAAATTGGACAAAATCAATATCGACCAAAGCAGGCCGAGGATA
>JAJAPZ010000127.1 GCA_020523905.1 Candidatus Obscuribacterium magneticum | reverse complement strand
GCTTCCTCTCTACCCCCAATATTCATTCACGACCACCAAAGGCGGGGAGGAGCGCGTCATCCGTTCGCTGAAGAAATGGAACAGGAACGCGAAACTGTTTCAAATTAAATCCTGGCCGACCCATCCGCTTTTCATACAAGCGCACGCGGAGCTTATCGAATCCGAGCTTAAGAAATTCTCTTCCTCAACCCCCGAACTTCCCACTCTCCTTTTTTCCGCTCATTCCATCCCCGAAAAATGGGTCGCCAAACTGGGCGATCCCTATAAAAGGGAAACCGAGGCCACGGTGGACGCGATCTTAAAAAAGCTCGGCTGGCGGGGGCCGTGGCGGCTGGCGTGGCAGTCGAAGCTGGGGCCGGTCAAGTGGATTGGGCCCGGAACGATGGAGGTGCTTCAAGGTTTGGGGAGGGGGGGCATCACCAAGGTGCTGGTTGTCCCGGTGTCCTTTGTGACGGATCACGTCGAGACGCTCTACGAAATCGACATTTTTCTATCGGAGGCGGCGAGGAAGGCGGGGATTGTTCAATTCAGGCGGACGCCCGGACTAAACACGCATCCCACTTTCATTAAGGCGCTGGGCGATTTGGTTCTGTCTCGGAAGGACTTTTGGAATGACCCCTTCCCCCTCCATTAGTTTCTTCGAATATTTGACGACGTCTCCCACGCTAATCCCTTCCCTGTAGTTGCCCGCGAACCGGAGCCCGGGGAAGGTTGTTTCAGCCATTCTAATGGATTCTTTGATTTTCTCGTGGCCGATATTGTATTGAGGTATGGAGGCGCCGTAGCGCTCGATGTGAACGAAGGCGGGGTCCCCCCGCAGCCCGAGAATCCGACGCAAATCTTCCTTGATGATCATTAACAATTTTTGCTCTATGAGAGAGGTCAGCCCGGGTTGAGTCGCCCCGCCCATAAAAACCGTCAGCAGGTCTTTGTTTTCAGGGCACCGGTTTTTAAACAAGCTGGAATTCCAAAGGCACCCCAATATCCGGGCCTCCGCCCCCGGCGCCACCAGAAAGCCGAACCCGTCTAAGGGGATTCGTGTGGATCCTTTGGGGACGGTGCAGGCGGCGGAGATGAGGGGAACATAAGGAATTTGGCGAAGGGCCTGGGCGGTTTGGGGCGCAAAATTTTCGATAAGCTGAGCGGCTCCGGGGGCGGACTCGGCCAGTATCAAACCCCTGGTTCGGAACCGTCCCGAATTGGAATCCACTGTCCACGAGTCATTGGAGGAGGCGGGGGGAGTTAGTTGGGAGATGTTGACTTGAAGGCGAAGCTTCTCCCCCAGCTTTCGCGCGAGGGCGCGGGGAAGAGATTCGAGCCCTTCCGTAAAAGAGAGGAGTCCCTTGGGCGCTTTCTTTTTAAGCCCCTTGTTCTGTTTCATGCTTTTGATAAAACCAAGGAAGATGCTTCCATGGTTTTTTTCAAACGCCGTCAATTTGGGAAAAGAGCTTTGCGCTGATAACCGGTCGGCGTCCCCCGCCCACACGCCTGAAACATAGGACGCGACCAGGCGCGTTGCCGCTTCGGGCCCCAAACGCCGTCGGGTAA
>JAJAPZ010000126.1 GCA_020523905.1 Candidatus Obscuribacterium magneticum | reverse complement strand
AATCCCGTTTCGATAATTGAAATAATCGACGGGACCGTTCCGTGACACGGTCCAGAATCATATTGAAAGCCTGGACCCCGGCTTTCGCCGGGGTGACGACATTCGCGGGGATAACGCCGCACGTTGGGATGACGACCTTATGACTGCTACCCCAAATCGACGACGATCTCCCACTCTTTCGGCCGGGCCACGATCTCCCGCTGCAAGAGCGCCTCACGAGCCGAGCGGCGCGTAAAAGGAATATCCTTCCCGCCCACCTGGACCCGTTGGATGGCATACCGGTCAAACGGCAAACGGTCAATGTTCCGGTAAATGACCGTCACAAAGGATCCGGCAAACCGGCAGTCGACCCGGGCCTCGCCTTGCTCGTCGAATTGCTCAGGGATGAGCTTCGGCGCCAGGACCAGGTTCCCGCCCTCCCCCCGAACTCCAAAAACCTGAGTCAGAAGAGTGAGAATATACCAACTTGCGGAGCCGGTCAGATACATATATCGGCCCCGCCCTTCGTTGTTGAAATATTCGGGAAGGCCGGGGTAAATACAGCTTCGGCCGCTGTCAAAAGCTAACTTGTAAAGAGAGTTCAAGGCGCGAAAACCCTCCTTCACAAATCCCCGTTGATACAAGGCATTCGCGTACATGACCACCATGTGGCTGAAGATGGCGCCGTTTTCCTTCTCGCCGTACACGAAAGAAAACGCCCGCCCCAGGGGAGGCGGAACCGCGCCGAAATCCGTATTCAAGCGGATCCCCCCCACTTCTTTGTCCCAGAGAAATTCATCCACGGTACGGACAAGCTTGGCGATGCGCTCGGCATCCGGCACCCCGGCCATGATGGGAAAGACCTGCCCCGTCAACGTCATCCGCACACGCCCCCCGGCGGAGGGACCCTCCAGCCGGGCGCCGTCATTATCGTAGTAACCGTTAAAGCCGGCGAACGATCCTTCTTCGATCCATTCGTTCTTGTTGAGGTGGTCTTTGATCCAGCCGGCCTTGCCGCGTAAGTCGGAGACAAGCAGATGCACCGGGATGGAGGCCTGTTTTCCGCTGACGCCGGAGTGCGTCTGTTCGAAATATTCCTTGAGCCGCTGGGTCTTTTCTTTGACGCTGTCGTAATTGACCTTTTTTCCTTCCCGGTCAAGAAGAAGAATCATCTCCTCCGCCACGCTCACCTCATTGAGGCCGATTCGCTCCTTACAAATTTCGAGAAGGGACGCCAGGGCCTCCAGATTACCGGCGTAGAGGGCCGTAAAGGCGACGCTTTCCCCTTTTTCAGCAGCCATGTCGAGGCCGTCGTTCCAGTCGGCGTCTTCCAAACAGATGTTGTTGTGCTCGCCGACATTGAAAAATTGCGCCAGCGTCTGGACCAGAATATGTTCGAGAACGGTGCCTTCATAAAGACGGCCGTCTTTTGTTTTCAGCTGGAGGTTTTCACGCGGGATGTCTTTCGCCCGGCCCACGGTGCTCAGCCACAAATAATCCAGCCGCTGTCCCCGGTGAAGCTGGGCGTCCCGGAAGTAAGGCACCTTCTCCAGAAGAAGGCGCCAATCGCCGGTTTGATGGAGATAAAGCTGCGTCGTCAAAAAGGGCCAGACGCCGTGATCCATCCAGGTCCGGACGAGGTTGTTCCGGTCGGCGAGGAAAGGGGTCA
>JAJAPZ010000125.1 GCA_020523905.1 Candidatus Obscuribacterium magneticum | reverse complement strand
CCGCCTTCTTTCTGATTGATAAGGAGGGCTTCGTCGTGAAAAGATGGGGGGGGTTCAGCGAGAATATGCCCGCCGTTTGGAGAAAGGAGATAAATACATTACTCAACCGATAAAAAAGTTTCCCTAGTGACCCAAAACCACAAAACTCCTTCCGAAATTTATCCTGATATGAAAAAAATGTGCCTCATCGATGCCTCCGGTTACATCCACCGGGCTTATCACGCCCTTCCGCCCCTCACCAATTCACGGGGGCAGACGGTCAACGCCGTATTCGGCTTCGCCCGCATGATTCAAAAACTTCTCAAAGCGGAGAACCCGGATTACCTGGGCGTTTGTTTTGACACCGCCGCACCCACCTTCAGACACCAGGCGTTCGTGGAATACAAAGCCAACCGCGAGGATCACGATGAAACGCTGATTTCCCAATTTCCCTTGGTCAATGAATTAACGGAACTTTGGGGCTTGCCGAGCGTGCGCATGGACGGCTTTGAAGCCGATGATGTCATCGCCACACTGGCCATGGAGGGCCAAAAAGCCGGCTGCCGGGTTTTGATCCTAAGCGGGGACAAAGACACCATGCAGCTGGTGACCGAGGGCGTTGTGGTGCGGGATGAAATCCGCCGCGTTGATTTTGACGAAGCCAAAGTCCTGGAAAAATTCGGCATCAAACCCAACCAATTGGTGGATTACCTGTCTCTCATGGGCGATAAGGTGGACAATCTGTCCGGGGTGCCGGGGGTGGGGGAGAAAACCGCGCAAAAGCTGCTTGCCGAATTCGGATCGCTGGACGCCCTCTACGCCGATGAACAAAAAATGCCGGAGAAACTCAAAGGCAAATTGATTCAATACAAAGAACAGGTTTTTAAAAATCGCGAACTCATTGCGCTCAAAAAAGACGTTCCGCTGACTCAAACTCTCAATGACCTTATCCCCCAACCGCCCAAAGAAGAATTGGGCCCATTTCTCCGGCGGCTGGAATTTAAAGACAATTTCATGGGAGATTCCGAATCCGCGGAAAGCCGCCCGGACCTCAAGAAAAATGAAACCCGGAAAGTGGAGGTGGTATTGGACGCGGCCGCCCTGACCCAACTGGCCGGAGCGCTTCAAAAAAAATCCTCTTTCTCCTATGACCTCGAAACCGATGGGTTGAACGTAAAAAAATGCCGGATTGTCGGCCTGTCCATCAGCTATCAACCGGACCTCACGTATTACATCCCCTTGGGCCATCACTATTTGGGCGTCCCCCAACAACCGGCCTGGGAAGAAATCTCCCGCGCGCTGGTGCCTCTATTCCTAGACGAGCAGATCCAGAAGGCCGGGCACAACCTGAAATTCGACAACGCCATTTTGAATCGCCATGGTATTGAAATCAATGGCCCGCAATTCGACACCATGGTGGCGGCCTACTGCCTGGAACCTTCCAAAAACAGCTTTGGCCTGAAAAATCTGGTGGCTGATGAATTCGGCGAGCAAATGACCACTTACGCTGAACTCATGAAAACCACCAAAGCGGAGGATTTCACTCATATCGAAATCGACACCGCCGCCCAATACGCCGGCGCCGACGCCGAAACCACCTTCCGTCTAAAATTGCTGTATGAGGACAGGTTAAAAGAGAAAAAATTGACCGCGCTCTTTTATGACTTGGAGATGCCCTTGGTGGAGGTGATTCAGGCCATGGAAAGGGCGGGGATTTTAATCGATATCGCCCATCTCAAACGTACCCAGCAGAAATTCGGCGC
>JAJAPZ010000124.1 GCA_020523905.1 Candidatus Obscuribacterium magneticum | reverse complement strand
CGGATATGTTTATTTAAAAACCGGAGACTTCCGGTACAACGGCTATCATCACCCGGCTTTTGCGGAAATGTGGGCGTCTTTCCCGTTGCTTTTCCTAAAACCCGCTATTCCCTATCAACATTCGGCTTGGCTGAAACAAACGTGGAGCCCGGTTGAACAATATCAATTTGCCGATACCTTTTTGTTTCACAACCGGGTGCCCTTTGACCGGATGATGGCGTATGGCCGATGGGGCCAACTTATTTTGTCCGTCCTTTTGGGAATCAGTCTCTTTTTTTTCGGACAAAAATTGGCCGGGACCTCGGGCGGACTCTTTTCGATGGGCTTTTGGGCTTTTTCTCCGACATTCCTCGCCCATGGAACTTTGGTCACAACAGATTTAGCTTTTGGAGTCTTTTTCTTTTTGTTTTTTGCAAGCCTTCTATTTTGGAACAGTTGTAAGGGAAATATCCTCTCCGGTATCGCCTTGGGCCTTTGTTTCGCCAGTAAATATTTCTCCCTTTCCCTCCTCCCGATATTGGGCGCGCTGATGGTCTGGAAATTGGTTTTTAATGACCGGTTTAAATGGAAGAAATTTTCCGATTCGATTTTGACTCCTAATAATTTTCTACGCGCCCTCCTCATCGTGGGGGTGGGATCGGGGGTTCTGGTGGCGGTTTACAGGGGGAGCGGATTGGGGGAATTTTGGTTGGGACTCACCAGCCTCATCAAACGGTCTCAAGCCGGTCGGTCAAGTTTTTTCCTTGGACATTATGGAAATTCGGGATGGTTCACTTATTTCCCGTTTTTGTTCGCGGTCAAAACGACATTTCCAGTGTTGTTGGGATTGTTGGTGGTCATGGGGCTGTTCTTGACCCGGTCGATTAAGATCCCGGCGGTTTTAATCATTCCTCCTCTCCTATTTTTTATTTTGGCCTGTTTTTCGAAAGTTCAAATTGGACACCGACACTTGCTGGCCGTTTATCCGTTTATTTTTTTGATTCTCGGCCTCTCCTTAAGCAAAGCGAGGGGACTTTTTTTGGTGTTCTCGATTTTTTTGTTGGTTTGGCAATTTTGGGAGGCCTGGCTCGTCAAACCCTATTTCCTTTCCACCTTCAATCAGGTTCTGGGCGGGCCCTCTCAAGGGCATCGTTACGTTACGGATTCAAACGTCGATTGGGGGCAGGGTTTGAGGGAATTGGGTCTGTCTCTTGACGCGCAAGATTTATCGGACGGAATTTACCTCTGCTATTTCGGAGTCGCCGATCCCCACGCCTACGGAATTAAATTTATAGATGTCGGATCGGATTTTATTACCAAAAGTGAGGACGACCGGTTGGTTAAAGGTCTGAACCCCAAAAAATTCGCGATTTCCGTCACTCATCTCCAAGCCACCTATTACGCCAACAGAGACGTCTTTGGATGGTTAAAAGACTATCAGCCGGCGAAAAAAGTCGCCCATTCCATTTTTGTTTATGATTTTAAAGATTTTCCGGAAGCGACGGCCAGACTTAAAGAATTGAGCGGATATCGGTGAGGTTTTAATTCAAATGACTCCCCACCAAGTGATCTCTAAGTTTAACCTTAAGGCCAATCTTTGGATTGTATATCTAGGGATCAATAAAGCCTTGATCCAAAGCGTTCCCGTTTTTGTAAGCGGGATTCTTATCCTCTCAGGTCTCAACCATTGGTTCACTCTCCCCACATGGATCCGACAAATATTTTGGAGCATTAATCTCGCGGCTTTTGTTGCGGTTCTCATCCGAGGGTTTGTCCCTTTTAGATTTTTCACTCTGAAGGCCAAATCAACGAACCTTTTTAATAACCTGAAAATGGCCCAGGCCAACGAA
>JAJAPZ010000123.1 GCA_020523905.1 Candidatus Obscuribacterium magneticum | reverse complement strand
AATATTTGGCGCTCCCAGAAAGTTGGCGGAGTTGCACTATGAAGACGCTGAGATTTCGGTTAATTCGGTTAGCGGGGTTTGTAAGTCGACATGCGAGACAGTTGTGGTTAAAGATTCCGAGGGATTACGTGTTTCGTGAGATATTCGAAGAAGCGCGATGGCGGATTCTGGGGTTGGCCGGCGAGCTGGCCGTTTCGACGGCCTGATGTCAACTTTGGTCATTTCGAGCGGTATCTAGTTTTACGAAAAGGGGTGGTGCGTCTTTACGATGCAAAAATGAAGAGGGGCAAGTCCCTTCACCGTCTATTTTTCGTGCTTAAGGCCGAAAATAGTTGAGAACGTCGAGCCGGAGGTCCCCATGCTGAGGGCAAGACGGGTGTGACGAGGGGTAAATTTTGAAAATCGAAATTTCTCGCGTCCCAATCAAGGCAAACTTTTTCTTACGTGAGCTTTTGGGGAGGAAATTCCTCCTTGACGAGATGAGCCTAAAACGAATATTATGCGTCTTTCCAAGAGTGGCTTTTACCGGCCACTTTTTTTATTTTAAGGGAATGTGAATTTTGAGCGAAATTTTGAGGCGAATCGAAGAATTGCTGACACCGATTCTTTCCCAGGCTTCTGTCGAACTTGTGGACGTAACCTACGAGAAAGGGCCTGGCGGCTTCGTTCTTGGTATCACCCTTGACAAGCAGGGGGGGATTACCTTAGACGACTGTGAACACTGGAGCCACAAAATAGAGGGTTTATTAGATAAGGAAGGTTTTTTATCTCAACACTATTCTTTGGAGGTGTCTTCGCCCGGTCTATATCGTCCTCTGAAAAGAGCCGGTGATTATGAAAGATTCAAGGGACAAAGGGTCTCCGTTCGGCTTTATGCAGCGCAAAACGGACAGAAGAATTTTCACGGCACGCTGCTGGGAATTCGAGGGGAAAAGATCGTGATTTCTGATGAGAATTCGCTCGAACGCGAATTCCCCATTGATCAAGTGTCGAAGGCAAATTTAGATCCTGTGGTTGAAATTTGAGAATCGTAGAGGAGAGTAAAAGTGGAATTTCGGATTAATTTTAATCAAATATTGGAACAATTTGAGCGAGACAAGGGCATTCCAAAAGAAGAAACTCTCAAGATTTTTGAGCAAGCGATTGTTTCCGCTTATCGAAAGCATGCGGGAGAACACTTGAATGTCGAGGCTCATATTGACGCCAATGGAATACGCGCTTACATGGTTAAAACCATTACGGAGAATGTCACGGATCCGACCATTGAAATTAGCGTTAAAGACGCGCAGCGCATCGACTCCTCTGCCGTGGTGGGCGGGGAAGTCCGGTATCCGATTGATACCGAAGAGATAGGACGCATAGCGGCTCAGACGGCAAAACAGGTTCTCACTCAAAAGGTGCGAGAGACTGAGCGCGAGTTTATTTTTGAAGAGTTCAAGCCGAAAGAAGGAACGATCGTCAATGGGACGGTTCACAGGTTTTCCAATCGGAACTCTTCTCTTCGGGCGCTGAGACCTGTTCGGCGGGAGCTTCAGCTTCCTGATCGGGGGGAGGTGGTTCGGTCAATATTTTGCGGGCCGATTCGATCATCTTTTCGGCAAGCTTCTCCCCGATTCCGGAAAAAACCACCAAATCTTCGGGTTGTGAAGAGGCTATCTTTTCAACCGTGTCCATCCCGCCCTTGATTAAGACATCGGCAATGCGGGGTCCTACCCCCTCGAGTTGCAGAAACATTTCCTTAACGGCCGTGACATTCGCTTTGGTTTCCTGCTTGCGCTGAGACTCGGTTTTCACATCGATTTGCCACCCCGTCAATTTGCAGGCGAGCCGG
>JAJAPZ010000122.1 GCA_020523905.1 Candidatus Obscuribacterium magneticum | reverse complement strand
TTCAGGATGAAATTCAGTCCCGGATCCGTTCCCAGGGGCCCTATGCCGTCCTCTACATGGATCTGAACAATTTCAAGGCCTTCAACGATCACTACGGCTTTGTCCGCGGGGACGAGGCGATCCAGCTGACCGCCGACCTCATCGAGCAGTGCTTTTCCGAATGGACCAACGGAAAAACCTTCCTCGGCCACGTCGGCGGGGACGATTTTGTCGGCCTGGTGGAGGCGCACGACGTGGAAGCTCTGTGTGAAAACATCCTCCGCCGGTTCGACCAATCCATCCCGCAACTTTATGAAGAGGCTGATCGGGCGCGGGGAAAGATTGTTACAATTGACCGCAAGGGGAATAAAGTCGATGTCCCGATCATGGGGTTGGCCATTGCGGTGGTGACCAATAAAAACAAAAATTTTATTCATCCGGGCGAAATTGCTTTAATTGCCGGAGAACTTAAGACGCTCGTGAAAATGGAGCCGCGATCATCGTACCTGATCGATCGTCGGACTTACTAACGAAGGGGAATCTATGGCGAAGAAACGAATTCTCATTGTTGATGACGAACCACAAATCTGCCAGTTGGTGAAAGACCTTTTGGAGGAGAGCGGCTACACCGCCACCACCGCTCATTCCACAGACGAGGCCTTCCAGAAGCTGAGGGTGACATTGCCGGACATGATTTTACTGGACGTCCGCCTGCCGACCATTGGGGGCCTCGAATTCTGCCGGCAGCTCAAACAGGACGTCCGGACGAAAAAGATCCCCATCATCATGCTCACCGTGCAGGACACCGAAACCGACAAGGTCATCGGCCTTGAGGTCGGCGCCGATGATTATCTGACCAAGCCCTTCGGCAACCGGGAGCTTCTGGCCCGCATCAAGGCGGTGTTCCGCCGGCTGGAATCACACCGGCTGGAGGGCGAATCCATCATGAAGATCGGTCCCATGGACATCGATTTGGAGATGCACGAAGTGAAGAACAAGGGGAAGGACGTCCTTTTGACGCCCAAGGAATTTGAGCTTCTGGTCACTCTGGCGAAAAATAAAAACAAGGCTCTTCGTCGAGAGGCCCTGATGTCGGCGGTGTGGGGCTACGATTATCCGGGCACCCTGGGGACCATCGACGTCCATATCCGACATCTCCGCAAAAAATTGGGCAACGCCGGCCGTTACATCAAGACGTTGATCGGCGTGGGATACCGGTTGGATGATAAACTTTGAACTCGTCATTTCGACGCCCGTCATACCGGCGAAAGCCGGTATCCAGGTCTTTGACATAATCCTGGATTCCGGCTTCCGCCGGAATGACGAAATTTTTTCTCATTACGGCGTAGCCGCTTTCGCGGGAATGACGGATTATGTATGAAACCGGAGCCGACGCCGACAAACGCGCCCCCCACCCCGTCTTCCACACCCCTTAATAGCATCCTCATCGTCGATGATGAGGTTTTGTCGCAGGACCTCTGCCGGGATTTTTTGTCCTCCGAAGAATACGAGATCAGTACCTGCGGGGATGCCAAAAAAGCCTTGGCGCTCCTGGAATTAAAGCGGTTCGACCTCATTTTGGCGGACCTCACCCTCCCCGACGTCGACGGAGTGGAACTCGTCAAGCAGGTGAAGTACCGCCATCCGCACACCAGCATTATTATCATGACGGCCTTTGGGTCCGTGTCGACCGCGGTGGAGTCGATGAAAGCCGGCGCCTATGACTACATCACGAAGCCCTTTCCCCGGGATCTCTTGCGGGCCACGGTGCGCCGTTGTCTGGAGAGCCACAACCTGAGGCGCGAGATCTCCAAAATGCAGAGCGAGCTCTTCAAAAAAGAGAAGTTGGCGGCCGTCGGCTCCATGGCGGGGGCCATCGCCCACCGGATGAGAAA
>JAJAPZ010000121.1 GCA_020523905.1 Candidatus Obscuribacterium magneticum | reverse complement strand
ACCTCGACGGCTTTCCCCCCCGATGTAAAGGTGGCCGAACCGGTGCGGACTTCCATCTTAAACTCCTCGGGGGAATAGCTCACCTGGCTCTGAGCCCCTTTGAGATCCGCTTCCCCCACCGGTGTAATGACTTTAAACTCTTTGTTCGGCTCCACCTGGGCGTAGATGCCCCCCTGCTCCAACCGGACCCAACACGTCTCACAAACCATGGGGCTTTCCTCAATTTGCATGAGCGTATTGGCCAGAATCTGGGCTTTTGTCCCATTCGCGAAAATGAGATGAGCCAGCGCTAGACCCTCCGTGCGAATCAAATCCTTCTGGAACAGATACTGCCCCGCTTTCGCCGTCACCCATTTTTTATTTTTAAACTGGATGGAGGAGACGCGGGCGCGCCCGCGGGTGCTGGTGACCAAGGCATTGGGCCCTTGAGCCGTACACAGGGCGTCTTTGGCCAGAAGCTCCATGATCCGGTCCTGGGACGTGCGCCGCCCCATCCGGCTCTTCTTCCAGGGAAAAACCGGCAGGGTGGCGGCTTCAATCCTTTTCTTTCCCGTCATATAGGAAATTTTATTTGAGAGGGTCAGGTTGGGATTAAACGCGACTTTCTCCGGAGCTTCCCTCATCTGCCGGGCCTCCGCCGCGCTCGCCAGAATAAAATCCAGAGAGATCCGGTGTGTCTGCTCAAGATCGCCGAAGGGCACCCAGGCATAATTCAATTCCGTTTTGCCGACGGCAAATCCCATTCCGGCGGCGAATCCATGGAGGCCCGAAACCTCATTGGACACCCGATTGTTGTATCCCGCCCGCAGGGAGACCGCCATCGCATTCGGCAGGGAATACAAAAATTCGGTCCCCGCGGCGAACCATGCCTCCCCCTCACTGGGTTTAACGATATCGCCGCTGACCAAGGTGCCGGGAAGAACACGGCAGCTAAAGCCCCCTCGCAAGCGTGTCGGCAACGATTCGGATGTCTCTCGAAATTTCAACTTTCCGCCGTAATTCTCTCCAACCAAAGCCAAGGAGATGGCCCCCAATTCCTGATGGAGTCCCACATTGAAGCCGAAGGCGGAAGCCGACTCCTGAATGGTGGATTTGATATAGGAACCCGCCACACCCACACTCGTTTTGGAAAAGGTCTTGGCATAGGCCATCCGCACACACAAATCCTTCGGCGAGTAGGAGTCCGCGGGTTGGCCCGTGTTGTCATAAGAGGAAATGGATCCCGTGTTCAGATAGGTTGCCCCCCAACCCACCGCCTGAGCCCCCCGGAGGGGCTGGGCGTATCCGACATTGCTGAGGCTGACATCCTCGACATACAAGGCATGCATAAACGACAACGACGGTTCTTCCCATCGCGACAATCCCGCCGGGTTGTACCACAAGCTCTTGGCGCCCGCCGCCTCCGCGCTGAAAGCTTCGCCCAGAGCCGCCCCCCGCGCATCCCCCGGAACGGTGAGAAACTGGGCTGACCTCACGCCTTTGTCGTCCGCGTGGATAACAGGTACCATGGACAGAAGCAAGAACAGGGTGGATAAAACATTTAGGACTGTCGCGATAGTCGTCACCCCCGCGAAAGCGGGGGTCCAGGTTTCAAACATGACGTTTAAAATCCGGTTTACTTCCTGGATTCCCGCTTTCGCGGGAATGACGAATCGTGGACTCATTATCGTTCGATCCCCACTTTTAGGATTCTCTTTTCGCCACCGGCGCTCTCGATATGGACGAAATAGACGCCGCTCGCGACGGCTTCGCCGTCACTGTTTCGCCCATCCCATGTCACAATGCCGGCGTTTGTTCCATCAAAAGGGATTTGTTTGACAAGGGTGGCATTCAAGGTGTAGAGGCGGATGGTTCCGCTCTCGGTCAGATCCGAGAAGGTCA
>JAJAPZ010000120.1 GCA_020523905.1 Candidatus Obscuribacterium magneticum | reverse complement strand
GACATTATCGCGGCCCATGTCGAGGCGCATCTGCCGGATGGCCTCCAGAAAGGGGAGCGATTCAATGTCCCCGACCGTTCCCCCGACCTCGGCGATGATGACGTCAAACCCGTCGGCGGCCTGGTGAATCCGTCTTTTGATTTCGTTGGTCACATGGGGAATCACCTGGACCGTCTTGCCGAGGAATTCGCCTTTCCGTTCCATGGAAATGATGGCGTCGTAGACCTGGCCGGACGTGCAGTTATTGAGGCGGGACATGTTCTGATCCAGGAATCTTTCATAGTGGCCCAAATCAAGGTCCGTCTCGGCGCCGTCCGCGGTGACGAAAACCTCTCCATGCTGATACGGATTCATCGTCCCCGGATCCACGTTGAGGTAAGGATCCAGCTTGATCATGGTGACCTTTAAATTGCGCGTCTTAAGGAGGCGCGCGAGAGAAGCGGCCGTGATCCCTTTCCCGAGGGAAGAAACCACGCCGCCGGTCACAAAAATGTATTTTCTTGCCATTTAGTTGTGCCTTTCTTCTTTTATCCGTCGAATAACGTTCTTCAGGTCTTCGGGTGTGTCCACGCCAATCGAGTCGTGTCGGGTCATTGCCACATAGATGGGAAGCCCATGATAGAGGGCCCGGAGCTGTTCCAGCTTTTCGGTTTGTTCCAGTGCTGTTGGTTCCAACTTTACAAATTTCAAAAGCATCTGGCGGGGGTAAACATAGAGCCCCAAATGCTTGAGCGTTCTCGCCGGAGCCGAGACGCCGTGCGCCTGATGGGGGACAGGGAGCGTGAGAAGTAGATCGCCCGGTTTCCTTTTCCCAAGACCACCTTGACGGCGCTTGGATTCTGGGCCTCTGTTGACCTTAAGACGATGGCCGCCGTGGCAATGGCTTTTTCTTTCGCGCCAGGGCCACCGCCGCTTTTATGGTGTCGGATGCATCAGGGGCTCATCCCCGATGTTGACATAGCGGGCCGGACTTTTTCCCGCCACATAGGCCATCCGCTCGGTGCCGCTCCCGCAGGCGTTCGGGGTCAAGATCGCCTCTCCTCCGAAGCGCCGGACGGCTTTCACAATCCGTGAATCGTCCGTGGCCACCAGGACGTGGGATAAGGCCTTTTTGGCGGCGCGGTAGACCCGCTCCACCATGGTTTGGCCGAGGATTTTAACGAGGGGTTTTCCGGGGAAGCGGGTGGAGCCATAGCGGGCGGGGATGACGCCCAAAACGTCCGAGGATACTTTCTTTTTCATTAAATGTTTTTCAGCACCTCGACCAGCTCATCGTGGGAAGCCACCGCGGTCCCCAGTTTCCCCACGACAATGCCGGCGGCAAAATTGGCGATTTGGGCCGCTTCATAAGGAGGCGCCCCGGTGGCCCGGGCCAGGGTGAACGTGGCCACCACCGTGTCGCCGGCGCCGGTGACGTCAAAAACTTCCTTTGCTTTGACTTCAATGGTCTGTACGCCGTGGCCTTCTTTAAAGCATCATGCCTTTTTCGCCGCGAGTGATGAGAAGCGAGTGGGACTTGAGTCTTTTCATAATTTTCCAGCCGAGCTGGATGAGTTCTCTTCCGTTCGGGCGGCAGGACCCGCATCCCTTCCACCGCTTCTTTTGTGTTGGGCGTGAGACAGTCGACGCCCTTGTACTGCATGAAGTGTTCGATCTTGGGGTCGACGGTCACAAAGATCCCCTGCCGGTGAGCCATGCGAAGAGCGGTTTTAATGACGGGGAGGCACACCACCCCTTTCCCATAGTCGGAAAGGATGACGCCCTTTTGATGAGGGAGGCGCGCCCGGATCTGCCCCAAAATCTCCGAGAGAATGTGCTTGGAGAGGGCCGCCCTTTTTTCCACATCCAGCCGGACAACCTGCTGGTGGCCGGCGATGACCCGGGTTTTGGTGATGGTGGGCCTGTCTTTATCGACGATGAGACCGCCATAATCGATGCCGCGGGATTTGA
>JAJAPZ010000011.1 GCA_020523905.1 Candidatus Obscuribacterium magneticum | reverse complement strand
GGCGGGGATTCAGAATAAATTCGGTTTGGCCGCCGCGCCGGCGTTTGGAATCATGTACGCCCTGACGGCGCTCCTACTGTGGATTCTCCACGTTTATCGAAGCAAATCTCTTTCTTAAAGCCCCTCACCCGATTCCAATCAGAGCCTTCAATTCCATGAATGTTTTCTCGTTGGCGCGGGCGGCGGCCTTTTCTTCGTAGGACGACGAAAACGCATCATAAAATTTGGTCGGCAGAGGATCCTCCGTTTCTTTCTGCCATTTCTCGATCCAACCCGCATCAATTCCGTCAGGCACTTTTCTCCCCGACATTTCCATCCAGACCAGAGACCACGCCCGCGGGATGACGTGATAGGGCCGGTACCCCCCGCCCCCTGCGGCGACCCAGCGCCCCTGGCAGAGGTCGTTGGCCAAATGGTGAACGAGGCGCGCCGCTTCGTGCATGGCTTTGGTCGTCACATGCAAATGGGCCAGTGGATCTTCCCGATGGGTATCACAGCCGTGCTGGCTAACGATGAGATCGGGCTTAAACCGGCGCGCCAAGGGGTTGAGGACTTTCTCGATGCAATGAATCCAGGAATCGTCCCCTGTCCCGGGAGCCAAAGGAACATTGACGCAGGCACCGATCCCCTTCCCGCCTCCGACCTCATTGATGAGACCGGTTCCCGGAAAAAGGTAACGGGGATCTTCATGGAATGAAATGGTTAAGACGGTGGGATCCTCATAGAACGCAAACTGGACGCCGTCTCCATGGTGGACGTCGACATCCACGTAGAGAACGCGCAAGGTGTCCCCGGCGATCCGTTTCGCTTCCCGTATGCCGATGACCAAATCATTGTAAACACAAAACCCGCTGGCGGAACGGGGCATGGCATGATGAAGTCCCCCGGCCGGATTAAACGCGTGCTTCGCCTCGCCTTTCATGACGGCTCGCACACATCCCAATGTTCCCCCCACGGCGGCGCCGGCTGAGGTGTGCAGATTCGGTGAGATGGGGTTATCACCTGAATTGAAACCGTAGCGCTGGGCTTCCCGAATGTCTTCAATATCAGGATCCTCAACAGAAATCTTTTTTACGATCTCGATATAGTCGGATTCATGGCCCAGGGCCAGGTCTTCATCGGTCGTTTCCGGAGGGACAAAGAGTTCCTCGGGCGTGACGAGTTTCATGCGGTTGAGAAGATCGAAGAGGGGTTTTTGCCTGTCCCTAGCGAAAGGATGGTTGGCCCCGAGATCATAGGGCGGGAGGGCAGTTGCATTGATGAGTTTACAGGTATTCATCGTCATTCCCGCGAAGTACATCCTCCGGATGGATGGCGTCATCCCGACGAAAGTCGGGAACCAGGCCGTGAACACCGGACTGGATCCCGACTTTCGTCGGGATGACGACTGGTGTCGAGATGATTCTTTCTATCGCAAGCTCTTGTAACTCAAATAGAACGACCGGCCTTGGCGGATGAGGTCGAAGACAACCCCTTCTTTGACGTTCACGCCCTTGGTGACCTTTTCAAAAGCGGCGATGCCGTCGATTTCCCGTTGGTTGATCCCGGCGATGACGTCGCCCTGGATAAGGCCGGCGTCGGCCGCCACGCTGTCCGATGGAACGTCAACAACCAAGACCCCTTTTACATTCGTATAGGCAGAATCGCGGTCGAGACCAAATTTCCGTAAAGCGCTATCGTCGATATCGGAAAAGGTTGCTCCCAGCCATATGACCTTGGATTCTTTCTCCCCTTTCGGCCCCTGTTGCTTTCCTTCTGCACCTTCCTCCTGCTTCGGCATGACCTCCGTCACCAAGGTAAATGTTTTCGATGTTCCGTTTCGAATCACCTTTATCTGAACGCTTTTCTTGGGGGGGGTTCTCTGCACCACATCCTGCAGTTCCATCACGCTCGCGACTTTCTTCCCGTCGAATTCGGCCACGACATCTCCCCGCTTGAGCCCGGCCTTCTCGGCCGGAGATTTCGGGAGAACAGAATTAATAAGAGCCCCTTCCTTCGATTTCAGGCCGAACTGCTTGGCCATCACCTCATCGATCTCGATGATTTCAACCCCCATCCAGCTCCGCTCGACATATCCCTTCTCAATAAGATCTTTCAAGATGGATTTGGCTTCGTTCACGGGGATGGCGAAGCCGATGCCGGAAAACACGCCGGTCGGGGCGTAAATAGCGGTATTTATCCCGATGACTTCGCCTTTCAGATTGACCAGAGGGCCCCCGGAATTGCCCCGGTTGATGGCGGCATCCGTTTGCAGGAGATTCCGATAAGCGCGGCCTTCAATGTTCAGGGTCTGGCGCCGGGCCGAAATGATGCCGGCGGTGACCGTTTGCTCGAGTCCGAAGGGAGAGCCCACCGCCAGCACCCAGTCTCCGATGCGGACGTTCGCTGAATCTCCCAAAGGAGCATAGGGCAATGGGTTGGTCGACTTGATTTTGATGACGGCGAGATCCGTCCGCGGATCTGTCCCGACGACTTTTCCGCTGACTTTTTTCTCATTCTCCAGTGTGACGGTCAGCTGATCGGCTCCTTGGACGACATGATTGTTCGTCAAAATATAACCGTCGGGATCGATAATGACTCCCGAACCGGTCCCTTCGCTTCGAAATTCCTGGGGCCTCCGCCGTTGCTGGGGCGGAGGCGCCTCCTCGCCGAAAAACCGATAAAAAAATTCATTGGGATCGCCGAAGAAAAACTGGTTGGGCTCTTCCTGAACTTTCGTGATGTGCACGGCGGAAATGTTGACGACGGCGGGCCGGACCGCCTCCGCCACCTTGGCAAAGGATTCCTGAAGATTCAATACAGCCGGGGGCACTTCAACGGGTGCCTTTTTGGCGCCCCCTTGCAGGACTTCCGGATTCTTCCGCGGCAGAAGTTTCTCCCACCAACTCTGCCCGGATGCCCACATCACCGATACTAAAGAAAGAAAGACGACCAATGCGACTGGCCGAAGCTTCTTAAACATACGGTGCGCCTCCTTCACGAAATTCAGAATACCTGTCATTGCGCGCGGTAACAATTTTGCGTCGTCATTCCCGCGTAAGCGGGAATGACGCAGATTGCTTCGCTGCGCTCGCAATGACAATACATCACGCTCCGCTCGGCATCAGGCGGCCCAGGGCATAACCGATCAGGGCGGCGGCCAGGCCGATGCCGGCGACCTCAAGGCTCGAAATAAGAACGTTGGATTTCGTCACCCGTCCCTTGATCATCCCCAACAATAAAAGATAGGCGACCGTGGTCACCATGGACACGGGGATGGACTGGCCGGGGCCAAATAACATGTAGGGAAGAACCGCCAAAATGGATCCGATGATGAACGCGATCCCCATGGCAATGGCATCTTTCCAGGGAGCCCGTTCTTCGGTTGACTCAACGGAAATGCCCAGTTCTTTCTCAGCCAGCGTTCGAAGAAAAAGGTCCTTGTCCTCCGATAATTTGAGCGCCATCTTCTCCGCCTGCTCACGGCTCAAGCCTTCCTGCCTGTATATTTCGATTAACTCGGCCAGCTCTTCTTCCGGTTTCTCCTTGATCTCCAACGCTTCCTTTTTAATTTCACCTAGATGCAAATCCCGCTGGGCTTTTGACCCCAAAAAGCTTCCCGCCGACATGGATATCATCCCGGCCAAACCGGAAGCGAAAGCGGCAACGAGGGTGGGGCCGACCCGCCTTGTCGAGGCCATGACCGACGCCGCCACGGCCGCCGTCGACACGATGCCGTCTTGCATGCCAAACACAATCTCCCGGATCCGCTCCAGTTTGATGATCCGCTTTTTTTCGTTTTTCAACTCACCGTCCACACCATCTTTGACAGCCTTTGACTCCTCGGAGAGGGGCGGTGTTCCTACTGGCTCGGGCACCGGTGCCGCCTTTTTCCCATGAACCCCGATTTTTTTCTCCAATCCGGCTAGGGCCTCGGTAAACATCTTCATATGATGCCCCTCGCGTTCGCCAGCCAACTCAAAGGAGGCGACGGCATCGGGCCGATTTTCTTCCTGCGCGGCCTTAATAAACCGCGGATACATGTCCTTGCTTTCGTACTGTTCCTCTTCCACCACTTGCCTCAAGTTTTCGAGGGTCGATTTCACGGCGCCGGCCGCCTTTAGATGTTGGATGGCGTGAATGGTTTCCGCCCCCGCGATTTCAAAAAAGATCTGCGCCACCTCCGGATGACCCTCTTCCAATGCCTTTACGCCGTAAGCGATATAGGTGCGGTTCGCCTTGGCTTCGCCGATGAAGGCGGACCAAAGATTGAGACTTGTCTTATTCATATGCAAGACCTCCCATCCAACTTTAAGAGCGCTGATTTTAACAAAAGGAATTCATAATATGGCCACATGAACACAATCTCCGTTGATGTCGTCATTATCGGGGCCGGCATTTCCGGCCTCTCGGCCGCCGTTTTTGCTAGGAAGAGGGGCCTTTCCGTGATGGTTCTGGAAGAAACCAACCGTCCCGGCGGTGTCATCCACACCGATCATAAAGATGGCTACCTCCTTGAATACGGGCCTAACACGGTCCTCCCCAATGCGGATATCATGGAACTTATTGAAACCGCCGGACTAAAAGACCAAGTTCTTCTGGCCGATTCGAAATCTCCGCGCTTCATTTATTTTAACGGTACCCTTCACCAAGTCCCCATGTCTCCGCCCGCCCTCATAAAATCCAAGCTTCTAAGCCCCATGGGCAAATTCCGAATTCTTCTCGAACCTTTCATACCTCCCAAAAAAAATGGAACCGATGAAACTCTTATCTCATTCGCCCGAAGGCGTCTCGGCCGCGAAGCGGCGGAGCGCCTGGTGTCCACCTATGTTTCCGGCGTCTGGGCCGGAGATGCCGAAAAGCTATCAGCCGCATCATCTTTCCCCAAGCTGGCCAACCTGGAAAAAGAACATGGCAGCTTGCTCTGGGGAGCCATCAAAGAGATTCTCACTGCCGGCAGGCGGGCGGGAATCCTTCCCGGTGTTCACGTCCAGGATTCCCGCCCGCCTGCCGGCGATGCAGTCTTTCACGGGAATGACGGATCCACACGTACAACAAAGCCTCCCAAAGGGCTCTTGTCACTTAAACAGGGATTGGAACATCTGCCCCGAGCCATAGCCCATTGGCTGGGCAATGACATCGCATTCAACGTCACGTCGATTGAAATCGTTCCTCCCCAGACAACCATGGAAGGAATCTGGAAATTGAAAACAAACCGTGGAGATTTCGAAGCAACCCACGTCATTCTGGCAGAGACGGCCCGAAAAGCCGGTGGGCTTATCGAACCTTTCGCCAAAGAGGCGTCTAAAGCCCTTGCCAGTATCCCCTACATTCCCCTTGCGGCCTATTACTGCTCCACTCCCAAAGACGCATCCTTGAAAACCATCCAGGGATTCGGGTTTTTGGTTGTCCCTAAAGAAAAATCCAACCTTCTGGGCTGTCTTTTCAATTCCTGCCTCTTCCCCGACCGCTCCCCGGAGGGCCAGCATCTTTTTACGGTTTTCATCGGCGGCGCTACAAACGTCGAGATCCTCAGGAACCCCGATTCCGAACTGATTCGCTTGGCCAACCAAGATGTGCGCTCCATCTTGGGCCTAAAGAACGATCCCCACCCCATCGCTCTCATGCGTTACGATCAAGCCATCCCCCAATATAACGTCGGCCATGGGGAGAAACTTCGAATTGTTCAACAGGCTGAGAAAGATTGGCCGGGGCTGAATTTTGCGGGGAATTACTTAGAAGGCATCAGCGTCGGCGATGTCGTTAATTATTCTAGAAAAGTTATCGATAACCTCAACCGGCAACCGGCTTTTCCCCACCAAGGAAGTAAGGTCCTCGTACCTTAATCCGTGATTTCATCCCATACCACGTGACCCCATAGGTTAACCATATTTTATCGATAGCCCACTCGACCTTTTGATTCACCACCGTACCGGAAAGGAATTGAAACCATTCTGAAGGTGCCGACTTTAAAGGATTTGTATACCGCATAAAGGTGATGTGTGCACGCTCGGATAAATAACGGGGATTCAATTTAACGCCTGCGTCAAAATAATTTTTCATCAAGCCCTCCCTAATTCGCAGCAAGCCCTTTTTCCCTTTGCCAAAGGCTAATACGCACGTTTTTGCATCGTATTCAAGACATGGGGATTTCAATACAAGCTCTTTAAGATGGGAAATGAGGGGAGGTGTTTTCTTGATCAAACCAGGCAATATTCGATGGACTTCATCGGACGAACATTCTGAACAAACCTCCAACACGGTCAGGTGAAGATTTGATGCGGGATAATAATATTGGTCGGGTTCCTTCTGTTTAAGCTTATTTTGGATCCCGATAATTAAATCTTTAATTGCCGAGGGAGGTCGCGCGATTAAATTTATTCCCCATCGTTTGTCATGGCCTGGATGGAGGATTTCCTGCTTTAAGTCTTCATCGATCTTAATGTTCAATATAGACGTCACTCCCAGAACCGGCGATTCCCCAAGGCCAGATCGGCGAGCGCCTGGATAAAAGAGGGGTGGCTGTTTAGAGCCGGCGCGCGCCGGAACTCGACAATTCCCGATTGAGCGGCAACCTTCGCCAGAAAACGATCCATATCAGAGAGCGTTTCCAGGTGATCCGACACAAAGGAAACCGGAACAACGAGCAGCTGCTTCACCCCGCGAATCCCGAGACGTTGAACGACCTCGCTTGTATCCGGCCCAATCCAACGCACCGGCCCGACCTTTGATTGCCACGCAAGACTCAAATCCCCTTCCCACTCCAACCGTTCCATGATGGCCATGACGGTCTGGTGGACGTCCGACGGGTAAGGATCGCCTTCGGCCGCCACCTTTTCCGGGATCGAATGGGCTGAATACAGAAGATAAATGTTCTTCGAAAGGGGAATGGTAAATTTTTTCAACTCATCCCGGATGCGTTCCACATGAGCCTGAATAAACAGAGGGTGCGTCGGATAGGAGGGGATTTCCTCCAGTCGTCCGCCGGGACAGTATTTTTTAACAGCCCGTCGCACCCCTTCTAGGCTGGAGCCGCTCGTCGTCCGTGAATACTGCGGATAAAGCGGTAGTGAAAGGTAGTGATGGACCCCTTCAGAAGCCAGCTTTTCTACGACAGCCTCAATAAAAGGTTCGGAATATGAAAAAGCGGCTCGGACACGCACACCCTGATCCTGTTCGTTCAAACTTTTTTCCAAGGCCTGGGCTTGTTCTTCCGTCAATCGCCGGAGGGGAGAGGCGCCTCCGATCATTTTGTACCTCTCCGCCGACGCTTTTGTCCGAAGAGCGGCCAATCCCCACGCCGCCGCTTTTCTTAAAACAGAGTTTTTAATCGGAAGAATTGACGGATCGCTGAACAGACGAAACAAAAAGGGGCGGACGTCTGATAATTTCTCCGGCCCTCCCATGTTGAGAAGAAGAACCGCCCGACGAATCCCCTCCTTCTGCGGTAAGGGGCCCCTAGAGTGTTCTTGAGAAAACACGTTTTTCCCCCTCCTTCGGGAGATAGGCGTCAAAGGCCATGGCAAGATTGCGAAGGAATAAGCGGCCCACGGGCGTCGGCCGAATTTCTTCAGCACTCACCTCAACCAGGCCGTCTTTCGCCGGTTCCCGTAGGGTTTCCAGGGCGTCTTCAAAATAACGGTCGAACTTAAGTTCGAATTCCTTTTCAATTTCCGGTTTGACGACCGCCGCATGGCAAAGGAGATTCTGAATGACGCGGGCGCGGATCTGATCATCGGAATTCATTATAAACCCCCGCATTGTCGCCAGGCCTCCGCCTTGAATCACCGACTGGTAATCACGAAGGTTTCGATGGTTTTGGAAATAGGCTCCGCGCACGTGGCTGATGGAACTCATCCCCATTCCGATAAGATCCGTTCCCGCTTTCGTGGTGTAGCCCTGGAAGTTCCGCCAGAGGGTCCCCTCTTTCCGCGCCCGGGCCAGTTCGTCGGTGGGCTTCGCGAAATGATCCATCCCGATATACTCATAGCCGGCCTCGGTGAGGAGTCGAATGGCAGTCAGGAGAATCTTAAACTTCTCCTGGGGTTGAGGCATGGGCTCATGAATCGAGGCCTGATGCTTTTTGATCCATGGAACATAGGCGAAGGAATAGACAGCCAAACGGTCGGGATTAAGCGACAAAATGAGTTCTATGGTTTTAGTGAAGCCTTCCACTGATTGCCCCGGCAGGCCATAAATCAAATCGATATTGACGCTGGCAAAGCCAAGGCCTCGAGCTTGATCCATTATTTCTTTCGTCAGTGAAAACGGCTGTTCGCGCCGGACAATGGCCTGTACGCGCGGATCAAAATCCTGCACCCCCATGGAGAGCCGGTTGACGCCATGCCGTTGCAACACCGTCAAATGATCCGATGTTGTCACGCAGGGATCGATTTCGACGCCCATCTCCGCATCCTTCGCCACGTCAAAGCGACTCCGTAAAACGTCAAGCAGATGATCCAAGTTAGCGGGGAGGAGATACGTGGGTGTTCCGCCACCCAGATGCAACTGAATGACAGGCCTGTTGCGTTTGATGACTCCGGTCACGAATTCGATTTCCTTGACGAGGACATCGAGGTAGGGCTTTTCAAAAGACCGGTTTTTCCCTGTGATGACCGTCGTACAACCGCAAAAGGCGCAGAGGCTCTCACAAAAGGGAATGTGGACATAAAGAGACAAAGGCCTTGGGGAAGGCAGGGAATTGCTGGCGTCAAGTTGCTTGAGGTAAGCCTCAGGGCCGATGTCGTTGCGCCAGGAAGGCGCCGGCGGGTATGAGGTGTACCTCGGCCCTTGGACGTTGTACTTAAGCAGAAGCTCAGAAGATAAATTTAAATCTTTAGTCATAACGCAGCCCCGCCGCCACCAAATCCGTCGTCATTCCCGCTTTCACGGGAATGACGGTACCTTTCTGACTCATTTCTTTAACGACATCTACTAAGTACCGGACGTTTTCCTCAGGGGTTTGGGGCAAGACCCCATGCCCCAGGTTGAAGATGTGACCCAGCCGTCCGCCGGCTTGATCCAGAATCTTCTTGGCCTCTTTCCGGATCGACGACTTTGATTTTAACAAGACCAATGGATCCAAATTCCCCTGGATGGCCCGGGAACCGATCATCGTCCATGCCTCATCCAGCGGAATCTGTCCATCCACGCCGATGACATTTCCTCCGGCCTCAGAAAAGGTATCCAAAAATTTCCCTGTTCCCAACCCAAAATGAATCACAGGCACGCCTTTTTTAATCCCGCCGATAATCATACGGGCGTAAGGCAAAACATATTTTCGATAGTTCTCACCGGACAAATTCCCCGCCCAACTATCGAAAATCTGAACCGCTTGAACGCCCGCTTCAATTTGAGCATTCAATAGATCAATGGTGGCTTTGCTGATGAACTCAAAAAGCTTGCGACTCAACGTGTTTTCTTTCGTTAGGAAATCCCGCGTTCGCTTAAACTGTTTCGATTTCCCTCCCTCTATCACATACGCCGCCATGGTAAAAGGCCCCCCCGCAAACCCGATGAGAGGCATCTCCGGCTTGAGCTCGCGGCGGGTTCCGCGAATCGCTTCCATTAAAAAGCCCATGGATTCCTGAACGCTCACGGCCTTTAAACGCGTTAGGCTTTCCCCATCCCGAAAACGGGGAGAAACGACGGGCCCACGCCCTTCTTCATAGGAAAGGTTAAAACCCATCGGTTCAAGGAGAAGTAAAATATCCGAAAAGATAATCGCGGCATCGACGCCGAGCTTTTGGGCCGCCTCAACGGTAATTTGGGCGGCCAAATCCGGCGTCTGGCAGAGGTCTTTAAATGAATACCGCTCCCGAAGAGCCCTGTAGGATTTCATATAGCGCCCGGCTTGACGCATGAGCCAAAGGGGTGTCCGCGGTGTCGGTTCGCAACGGCAACTCTTCAGAAACAGGTTCTCATAAGGAGGTGTGATGGAGCCCAACAGGTTGGGTAACTTCATGATTTTGTTTGTCATTACGGGCTCGCCCGCCGCAGGCGGGCGAGCGAAATCTAAAAACACTCCCAATGGAGAACCGATGAGAGGGATCTTTTTTCAGGGCGCTTGGTGGGCTGATCTTCGTAACCAAAGGGAGTGAGAGACACCAACTTATAGCCCTCCGGCATCTTCAAAAGGCGGGCGACCTCCGCACAATAGGGTTTTTTATCGCCGGCCACCCAGCAGGAGTGAACGCCCAAGGCGGTAGCGGCGACCAGCATGTTTTGTGTGGCTGCGCTTCCATCTTCAAGGTAATACTTCGTCTCTTTGCAAAAGACGGCGACACAAACCGGCGCTTTCTCAATGAACTTCCCATTGCTGGTCATCCGGGCGATTTGCCGGAGCATTTCCTTGTTTGTCACCACGATAAATTCCCAGGGCTGATCGTTCCTCGCCGTTGCCGCCAGCCGGCCGGCCTCAATGATTTTTTGAATGATCTCTCTTGGGACGTCGCGATCACCAAAGGATCGCGAGCTCTGCCGGGTAGACAACGCTGTCAAAGCATCCATCGATACGTTCTCCTTCCATACACAATCTTGTTTCGTTGTGATAAATTGATCATACACATTTTAAAATATTGGAGCTTGGCTTTTCCCTGCGCCTGAATATATCATCCCGGAGGTTATCCCCTCTACGTTCGATGTCATAAAAAGTGCTCGAGCAGTCGATACATGACTTAGAAAGAGCGTATAATCTTATATTGGGTGAGAACATCTGAACAGATCCAAACTGTTTCAGCCCGGGAACTAAAAGGAGAATAGCATGGAGAACGTATTTTTTTCATTGGCCTTCACTGCCTATGTCATCGGCATGGGACTCTATTTTGTCTACCTCGGTAAACAAAACTTGACTTTTCCCCGGGTGGCCAAGGGAATTCTTTGGGCAGCTGTCTTTTGTCACACCGCGAGCCTCGTCATTCGTACGATTCATGCCCGGCAAATGCCTCAGTATGTCTGGTACGTCCCCTGGAGCAATTGGTTTGAGAGCTTTTCGTTGTTTGCCCTGGTTATCACCGTTGTGTTTTTATGCATCCAAGCGGTCAAGCCCCTGCCCATTCTGGGGGCTTTTATCACTCCCCTCGTCACGGGCGGCCTGATCATGGCGATTCAATCTCCGGCCGGTCGACAAATTCCCTTGCTTCCCCCGGCCCTCCAGTCTTACTGGATGGCCCTTCATGTCCCTGTTATGTTCATCGCCTATGCCGCCTTTGCCAACGCCTTCGGCCTCGGATTGGCCTATCTGATACAAGAACACCAATTGAAATCAAAAAATCCAAGCCGCATCTCGTTTCAACTCCCCCCGCTGGACGAGCTCGACAATCTGATCTACCGTGTTATAGGTGTGGCCTTCCCCATGTTGACGCTCGGGATTTTGTTGGGGGCGGTTTGGGCCAACGAGGCCTGGGGGCGCACCTGGGGATGGGATCCGAAAGAAACCTGGTCCTTTATCACATGGATGGTTTATTTGGTTTATCTCCACACGCGGCTCATCGTGGGTTGGCGCGGTCGAAAAACGGCCTATCTATCGCTGGCGGGATTCGGTGCCGTGATCTTCACATACATCGGCGTCAATTATTTATCCCCCCTGCACGGGTTTTTATCAGGCGGCGGTCGATAAGTTTACACGAGGGGAAAAATGGGTTTGGTTCTGGTCGGTTTATCGCACAAAACAGCTCCCGTTTCGCTTCGCGAACATCTCACGGTTCCGACGCCACGGCTCGATCAAGCTTTACGCCAATTAAGTTCCTTGAATGGTGTCAAGGAAGTCATCGTTCTTTCAACGTGCAACCGATTGGAAATTTATGCACGGCCTGACATCACGCGCCGGCAAACGATTGACTCCATCAAAAAATTCTTCTTTGACTTGTACCAGCATCCCGACATGGAATCCGCGCTCTATCAATACGAAGGATTCGACGCCGTTCTCCACCTCTTCCGTGTGGCTTCGGGGCTGGACTCCCTCGTCATCGGCGAGACGGAAGTCCTGGGGCAGGTTAAATCCGCCTATCAATTCGCTCAGAATCAAGGAACAACCGGTAAAATAACAAACGTCGTATTTCAACGGGCCTTATTTGTCGGAAAACAGGTTCGAACGCAAACGGGGCTCTCCGAAGGGGCCAGTTCCGTCGGAAATATTGCCGTGCAATTGGCGGAACGCATTTTCGGCTCCCTTCACGACCACCGAATCCTCCTTTTGGGAGCCGGCAAGATGGCCGAGATCACGGCCCGGCATTTGTTAAGCCAGAAAGCCGGGCATTTGGTCATTATCAACCGCACGTTCTCAAAGGCTCAGGAGCTTGCCGCCTTAATGAACGGAGAAGCCATCCCGATGGAAAACCTCATGGGCGAACTGCTTCGAGCCGATATCGTTATCGGTTCCGCCGCCTCCGACAAACCATTGATAACAAAAGAGATGGTTCACTCTCTCATGAAAACCAGGCATCAACGGTCCCTTTATTTTATCGACATCGCTGTTCCCCGCAACGTCCGCCCCGATGTCCACGAACTGGATAACGTGTACGTGTACAATATTGACGATTTACAATGCATTGTTGACGAAAATTTGGAGAGGCGGGAAAAATCAATCGATGTGGCTGAATCGTACGCTAAAAAAATGGCCGATGAATTATATACATGGATTCAAGGAACTCTTGAAGGCCAACAAACGGCGCTCCGACACAGGGATAAATTGAGAGTGAACTAAAAAAGAATGGAAATATCTCCCCTGCTTATCGCTCGGTTCATGATGGCCTTTACACTGGCCTTCCACATCATTTTTGCCGTCATGGGCATTACCCTCCCCCTTCTCATGGTGATCGCGGAGTCGCGATGGCTGAAAACGAAGGAGGAAGCTTATCTCCTTCTGGCCAAACAATGGGGGAAGGCGACGGCCCTTCTTTTCGCCATCGGGGCGGTGTCGGGAACGGCGATTTCGTTTGAAATGGGCCTTCTCTGGCCCCGGTTCATGGCCTTTGCCGGTCCCATCATTGGGCTTCCTTTTACCCTTGAGGGCTTCGCCTTCTTTATTGAAGCCATTTTCCTAGGAATCTATCTGTTCGGATGGGACCGAGTGCCGCCGAAGATCCACTGGCTGGCCGGCGTCATGACGGCCTTGGGGGCGGCCGCCTCCGGGGTCCTTGTCATGACCGCCAACGCCTGGATGAACGCGCCCCGGGGCTTTGACCTTGTCGATGGCAACCCCATGAACATCAACGTATGGGCCGCCATGTTCAACCCGGCCTCCTTCACGGAATGCCTCCATATGACCGTCGCCGCCTTTCAATCGGGGAGCGTCCTGGTGGCCTCTCTTCACGCCTATCAGCTACTGAAAAATAACAAAAGCCCATCCCATCGACATGGCCTGGCCATCGCTTCCGTCGTCGCGATTTTGACATCCATTATTATGCCCTTATCGGGTGATATGAGCGCTCGGTACGTCGCCAAATATCAACCGGTGAAACTGGCCGCCATGGAAAGTCTTTGGGAAACGACGAGAGGCGCCCCTCTTATTGTAGGTGGGTGGCCCAATGAAAATGACGAAAAAATCGGGTTCGCCATTAAAATTCCCTATGGACTCAGCCTTCTTGCCACCCACGATGCGCAGTCCGAAGTTATGGGACTTAAAAGCGTCCCGCGGGAGATGCGCCCTTTTATCCCCTTGGTGCACCTGTCTTTCGACATCATGGTGGGCATCGGATTCTGGCTGATGTTTTTATCCCTGCTTGGGCTATGGCTCCGTTATCGGTTCAAAAAGTTTCCGGATAAGATATGGTTCCTCCGTGTTGTGGCGTTAAGCGGTCCTTTGGGAATCATCGCCGTTCAAACAGGCTGGATCGTCACAGAAGTGGGCCGCCAACCTTGGGTCATCTACAACATCATGCGCACGGCCGAGGCGGTTACAACCGTCCGTGGATTATGGCTGCCTCTTATCATCTTTATCGTTATTTATACCATCCTCACCGTGGCCCTCATGAAGGTTCTCCATTGGACCTTCAGCCAGGCCGCCGTGGAGACAGGGGAGGCCCGCTCCTAATGCTGGCGTTGGAAAATATCGCCTTTGGTCTCATTGTTTTTTGCCTGGCCGTTTATGCATTGACCGGAGGGGCGGATTTCGGCGCCGGATTTTTGAGCCTGTTCTTAAGAGGACCCCGCGCTAAAGAAGAACGCCAACTCATCACCCGCGCCATGACGCCTGTGTGGGAAGCGAACCACGTTTGGCTCATTATTGTGGTGGTCCTCTTGTTCGCCACATTTCCCAAAGCGTTCTCAGCGATTTCCACCGCCCTCTTTCTTCCGCTCCTTTTAGTTCTTCTCGGGATCATCTTACGCGGCGCCGCTTTTGTGTTCAGTGCCTACGGGAGCGAATCCTCCTCGCGTTGGTGGAACCCGATTTTCGGTTTGGCCAGCGGATTCACGCCCTTCATGCTGGGGGTTGTCATCGGTGCCGTGGGATCCGGGCAAATCCATTTGGATCCCGAGGGCCACCCCACCTCAGATCTGGGTGCCGGTTGGGGGAGGCTTTTTTCCATCGCCGTCGGCCTTTTGACATGGGCGCTCACGGCCTCCATCGGGTCCATTTATTTACTTCTCGAAACAAATGACGACTCCCTCCGGGCCCCCTTTCGGAAGATGGCCTTTGCGACCACCATCCTTTTCATCGCTCTGTTATGGTTAACGCTGGGCACCTCAGTGATGGATATGAGTTCTTATCCCCCCCTGCCTTCGCTTCGCCTGGAATCCAGCGGTTTGACATTTTTAATTATGAGCACGGTGGGAGCGGCTATTTTATGGTCATTACGAACGGGGCGGTACCAGCGGGCGAGAATCCTGACTGTCTTTCAAATCCTGATGTTGGTGTGGGGATGGGGATCTTTTCAGCATCCCTTTCTTCTCTATCCGAACCTGAGTATCGCCAACGCAGCAGCCCCAATGTCGGTCCTCAAGCCCATTCTGACGATCGTTCTCGTGGGAACGATTTTTCTTGTCGTCCCCGCGTTCGGCTTTCTCTATTACATCTTCAAAAAAGACACCTTCCGGTCGTAATTTAAACAGCCGTGCAATAGAGGATCGCCCTTCCGGTGTTCACGTCCGGGCGATCCTCTATTGCACGGTTGTCAGCTTATGCCAAGTTGATGTTTACCTCAGACATAGGTAAAAACTAGGTTCATAGCATCGTCAACCCCTCGAATGGAGGGATCCATGACGTGAACACCGGAATGGATCCCTCCATTCGAGGGGTTGACGGGTTTTGGGAAGTCGACACTTCCCTTAGATTTCGACGAGATCAACGGTGTAGGCGACTTCGTTGACGACCAGATTGAGGGATTTTTCGTGGGCTTCGCCGTACACTTCCGTTTTTTCGGCCAACGCCTTCAGCCACGGTTCAAAAGTCCCGTTCGGCCACGCCCAGATTTCAACGCGCTGGGCGTGCCGTATGTCCGTTTTGATAACCCGCCGCAGACGCGCGGCATCCGTCATGGAACTCTTTATGACAACGATCCGCGCGTTCGGCAGGCGCCGTGTGACCTTGTCCAGTTTATGGGCGGTCACGGAGCCGCAATCGATCCATAAGTCAATCTGCCCGCCGGCGTCGAGCGCGCACACGTCCGGCTTGTGTTCAAAACCCAGGAGGGCCGGGTGATTGGAGGACGGATCCACAATGGGCTCTCGCGTAAAAAACATGAGGGTGGCCGCCAGCTTCAGGGCCAAGTGGTCGTCCTTTTCTTCCGGCTTTGGTACCAGAATAAGCTTGGCTGATTGATTGCCGATATGGAGATCGCACCGTATCTTCATTCCTGGGCTTTTTTCAATTCCTCCTGGGTCTGCGCCGTCTGTTCTTCTGTCTTCTTCACAACTGTCCTGGCCCGTGATACATCCCTTCTCAGGCTGTCCACATACCGAGTGGCGGCATTATCCGGTCCGGGATCAGCAGCCTGTTCGGTTTTTTTCTCTTCTTTCTTTTGACAACCAAACAGCAAAACCAACACCAACGCGAAAATCTTACACATGTGTCCCTCCTTTGGAACAGTCGCAAAATGACCGTCATGCCTGCGAAAGCAGGCATCCAGGTTTTAACATGCATTTAAGGTCAGTATTACGGCCTGGATTCCCGCTTTCGCGGGAATGACGACTTTCGCGACATGACACCTTAAACTCCTCTGTAATTCAAACCGTTTCTTTTATGATGAAGCTGTCAAACTCCCCCGAGGCGTCTTTGACCTCCACCGCCTCCACTTGGGCCGAAGAAGGGCCTTCTTTGGCCCAGGTGATGATTTCCTGCACCATTTCTTCAGGGCCTTGAACCACGGCTTCCACCGATCCGTCCCGGGCATTACAAACCCAGCCGTTGAGCCCCAACCGCTTGGCGGCAAAAACCATGGAGTATCGAAACCCGACGCCCTGGACATAACCCTTAATTATTAAATGTTTTGTCACGGTGCTCATGTTCGATAATAGCTCCTTCGAGGCACCCTCGATAAATTGTATAATTCTCACTTAAATAAAATCGACACAGGTGGTGCCATGGACGAACATCCTAACCCCCTGGCCGTTTCAGGGCGCCAAATTATAGACAACATTCACGAAGGGATCATCATCACCGATGCCCAGGGCGCCATCCAAGCCACGAACCCCGCCTTCTGCGCCGTCACCGGTTACACACCGCTCGAAGTCATCGGCCTCAACCCCCGCTTCCTTAAATCCGGCAAACACGACGCCACGTTTTACCAACATATGTGGACCGCCATCAATGAAAAAGGCTTTTGGACCGGCGAGATTTGGGACAAACGGAAAGACGGATCGGAATATATCGAGACTCTCACCATCAGCGTCCTACGAGACAAAGACGGACAGGTCACTCACTACCTCGGCGCCTTTTTCGACATCTCCCATTTCAAAAAAACCGAAGAAAACTTTCTTCACATGTCGTTTTATGACCCCCTGACGAACCTCCCCAACCGCGCCCTCTTCCGCGACCGCTTGAAACTAGCTCTTAATCAGGTGGAACGAAGCAACAAGCTTCTGTCCGTTCTCTTTTTGGACTTGGACAGGGTGAATGTCATCAACGAATCCCTGGGCCATGACATCGGCGACAAACTCATCGTCCAGGTCGCCCGCCGCCTCGAATCGACTCTACGAGAAGGAGACACGATTGCACGCTTGGGAGGAGACGAGTTCATGCTTCTTTTCCCCGGCATCAATCACATTGACGATGCCATGAAACTGACGGAGAAGGTGCTGGATTCCCTCCGCCCGCCTTTCAATATCGACGGGCAGGAACTTTTCATCACCGCCAGTGTCGGCATCAGCGTTTATCCCTATGACGGGGAAGACGCCAACACCCTCCTCCGGAACGCCGACACCGCCATGTACCGGGCCAAGGGCCAGGGACGGAACTCCTACCAAATGTTCACCCCTGAGATGCACGTCGAAGCCCATGAGCAGCTCTCCCTCGGGAACAGCTTCCGGCGCGCCCTGGACCGCAATGAATTTGTTCTTCATTACCAACCCCAAACCAACATCGGCACCGGCGACATCGTCGGCGTCGAAGCCTTGATCCGCTGGCAGCACCCGGACTTTGGGCTCCTGCCGCCCTCCCGATTCATCCACTGGGCGGAAGACACAGGGATGATCATCCCCATCGGAGAATGGGTCCTCCGCCAGGCCTGCCAACAAAGCAAGAAATGGCAGGGCGAGGGCTGGCCCCATCTGCGAATTTCCGTCAATTTGTCCGCGCTTCAATTCCGGCAGAAGAACCTGATCGATCTGGTCACTCGCGTCCTGAAGGAATCGGGGCTTCCGCCGGATTCCCTTGAATTGGAACTCACCGAAACCGTGGTCATGGAAAACGTGGGGCCCTCCATCTCCGTTCCCCACAGCCTGCGCGCCATGGGCGTCCGCTTCTCCATTGATGACTTCGGGACCGGGTACTCCTCCCTCAATTATCTAAAGCGGTTCCCCGCCAACACCATCAAAATGGACAGGGCCTTTGTGAGCGACCTTTCCGTCGATTCCAAAGACGCCGCCATTGCTACTGCGGTGATCGCCCTCGGCCATGGCCTCGATCTGACGGTCGTGGCGGAAGGCGTCGAAACGGATTCTCAATTAAACATTTTAAAAGATCTGCGCTGTGACAACATGCAGGGTTTTCTCTTCAGCCATCCTCTCCCGGCCGAAGACCTGGAAGGCCTTTTAAAGAAAAGTCATCGCTTCCAAGAGGCCACGCTCTTCGCCTTCAGCCATCCCGAAGCGGGATCGAGTCCCGGCCACTCAACAATTTAAGTCGAGGATTTTCAATGACCATGCAACCCGATCATCTTTATGTCATTACCGGCGCGACCGGCCAAATCGGGCGCAAGCTCGTCCGGCATTTGCTCCAAGAGGGGCAAAAGGTGCGCGCCATCGGCCGCGATCCAAACAAGCTGAAACCCCTCTCCGATCTGGGGGCGGAACCTTTCCTGGGAAATTTGGAGGACGTCTCCGCCATTACGCAGGCCTTCTCCGGAGCCCAGGCCGTCTTTACGATGATTCCCCCGAACACCGCCGTCGAGAATTTGCGGGCCTACCAAAGCAAAGTGAGCGAGGTTTATACCGCGGCTCTCAAAACCACCCGAGTCCCCTACGTCCTCAATCTCAGCAGCGTCGGCGCCCACCTCAAAGAAAGCGCCGGCCTCATCTCGGGGCTTCATGACAACGAAGAGCGGCTGAATAATTTGGAAGGGCTCAATGTCCTGCACCTGCGGCCCTGCTTCTTCATGGAAAACCTATTCTCTTTCATCGACCTGATCAACCAAAGGGGAGTCATTGGGAGCCCTCTGGATGGAAACATTTTCCTGCCCATGATCGCGACGGCCGATATTGCCGATGTTGCGGCCGACCTTCTTTTAAAACTCGCCTTTACAGGTAAATCCGTCCGGGAACTTCTGGGGCATCGCGATGTGACGATGAATCAATTGGCGGCCCTCATCGAAAAAGAAATCAAAAATAAATCCCTCCATTATGTTCAGTGGCCGCCGGCCCAAGTGGAAGCGGGTCTCATCCAAAACGGCATGAGCCAGGATGTCGCGCGCCTCATGGTGGAAATGCAGGTCGGCATGAACAAGGGCATCATCAAGCCGAACGAAAACCGCTCCCCCCAAAATACGACGCCCACCAGCCTCGAAGAATTCATCCGGACGGTCTTCCTGCCCACCTACCACCTCTCACAGCCCCCGGCTCCTGTGGCCGCGTAGCACAATTCGTCATCCCGGTGTCGTCATCCCGACGTAAGTCGGGATCCAGGCCTTCAACTTTGTTCTGGACCCCGGCTTTCGCCGGGGTGACGAAGAGAGCCTGGTTGCATTGCGGGCTTTTCACGCATCAGTTACAATTACGCCCATGCCACCGCAGCCAATTATCTTCAACCGCGAACGCCTTATAAAATATTTCTTCTTTATCGCCTTTGCATTCCTTCTTTATCAGCTCTTGCTTCTCTTCAAACCCTTTATGACGGCGATCCTGGGCTCGACTGTCGTGGCCCTGGCCTTTTATCCCTTGTACGTCCGCCTCAAACGGCTGGTGCGCAGCGCCAAGCTGGCCTCTTTCATCATGACGTTTTTGGCCATGCTGATCATCGTGTGCCCTCTTGTCTGGGGAATTTGGTTTGTCCTCAAAGAAACCGACTGGCTGATCCCCGTTGTTCAGGACATCCTGACGGGCGCACGGACGGGGGACTTCAGCGCCCTTAACGAAACCCTTCCCCCGTCGTTGAACGATCTCCTCAACCGTGTCATTGATTTTGTTAAGAAACAGGAAATTGACATCGAACCCACTCTTCTCATCGAGAATCTAAAACTCTTTGTCCGCAAATTCAGCTCGTGGGGGGCCCTTTTCGCCAAACACACGGTCGTTAGTCTCCTCAATATCGTCATCATGTTGTTTACGCTCTTTTTTGCCTTTAAAGACGGCGACGCCCTTCTCAAATGGATTCTCTCCCTCATCCCCTTGGAACAAAGCCACAAAGAGGCCATCGCCCGCCGCGCCTACGAAACCTTTCGGGCGGTGACGATCGGCGTGACCTTAACCGCGACCGCACAAGGGTTCACGGCCTTCATCGCTTTCTGGATTGCTGGGGTCAAAATCCCCTTCCTCCTTGGTTTGGCCACGTTCATGTTTTCCCTTCTGGGGGCGTCTTTTCTGGTCACCCTGCCGGTGGCCTTATTTGTTCTCAAAACAAACACCTTCTGGGGCATCTTCCTTCTTTTCTGGGGACTGATTGTCGTCGGTTGGCTGGACAATCTCCTAAAACCTTTTCTGATCGGCTCCAAAGCGCGAATGCCTTTTATTCTCATCTTTTTCAGCATCATCGGCGGGATCAAGATGTACGGCCTTCTGGGGCTTATCTTGGGACCGGTTCTGGTCGCGAGCGTCCTCACCTTTGTGAAAATCTACCGCGAACAATTCAATCCGGAACAGCAAACGTTCAAATAATTCATGCACCCTCTTTTCAAATGGATTTTCTTCACTCTCGCCATCGTCGGCCTGCTTCTGCTGGACCTGTTATGGGTCAATAAAAGAGCTCACGAAATCAAGCTACGGGAAGCCTTGCTTTGGTCCATCGGATGGATTTTCATGGCCTTGCTCTTCAATTTCGGGATCTACCTGTATCACGGCCCTGAAAAGGCGTTGGAATTCCTGACGGGCTACCTGCTGGAAAAATCGTTAAGTGTGGACAACCTGTTTGTCTTTGTCCTTATTTTCACCTACTTTCGCGTGGACGTCCGATATCAGCATAAAATCCTTTTTTGGGGAATTCTCGGCGCCCTGATCATGCGGGGTATATTCATTCTGATGGGCGTGACGCTCATCAACAAATTTCACTGGCTGATTTACCTCTTCGGCGCCTTTTTGGTTTACACCGGTATCAAAATGGCCTTTGCCAACAAGGAGGAGGTTCACCCGGAGAAAAACATCGCCCTGCGTCTTTACAAGAAATTCTTTCCCATTTCCCTTCAAAATGAGGGCGGGCGATTTTTCGTTAAATCGGGACCCCGCTGGATCGCGACGCCGCTTTTCGTCGTCCTTCTCGTCGTGGAATCCACCGACGTTGTATTCGCCACGGATTCAATCCCCGCCATCATCGCCATCACCCGGGACCCTTTCATCGTCTACACCTCCAACATGTTCGCGATCCTCGGTCTTCGCTCCCTTTACTTCGCCCTGGCCGGGCTCATGAAGACGTTCCACTACTTGCACTATGGGCTTTCGGTCATTCTCACCTTTGTCGGCGTCAAAATGCTGATCTCACATTTCTACAAGATCCCCACCTTGTCCGCCCTTTCTGTCATCGGTGTGTTATTGACCCTCTCGATCCTCGCATCCCTTCTCTTCCCAAAAGAGGCTAAGAACCTGTCCGAATAACCGTCACCCCGGCGGAAGCCGGGGTCCAGTTCTTGATCTTCTTTCGAAGGTCTGAAGCCTGGATTCCGGCTTTCGCCGGAATGACGACGTAGGGTTATTCGGATAAGCCCTGGGTCGGCTCCCCCGTCCATCCGATTACAGCTAGAAGCCGGCCCACGCTGTAGGAACCCCCGCCGCCTTCACGGCGGTAGGAGAAAAAGAGATCGTTCTGGTGCATCGTGCAGGCCTCGGACACAAAGAGATGTTCCGGACGGAGCCCGGACTCCAGGAGTTGATGCCGGTTGGCCGCCCGCAAATCCAGAGTTGGATGAACGCTCACGGCAGGACCAGCGCTGCCGGACCCTTTAAAAAGGTCCTGCCAATAGGAAAATTCCCGCTGATAAAGGCCGACCAACTCCTCCCCCACCTCGTAGCAATCGACGCACGCGCAAGGGCCCAAGGCCGCCAAGCAATCCTCCGGTTTTACACCGTAAACGGATTTTAAGTCGGCCATCGTTTTCTCCGTTATACGGCCCTTTGTCCCGCGCCACCCTGCATGAAGCACGGCGACCACACCGGTTGCTTGGTCGGCGATGAGAACCGGCAGGCAATCGGCACTCTCCACTCCCACCAAAACATGGGGAATATTGTTGATCAGGGCGTCCGCCTCCGGTTTGAAACCAGGCACCTGCCGGATGTGTTTGACCAAAATAGAATCGACAAAGAAACGTTTTACGGAATGGGTTTGACGAGGGATGACCAGCGGCCACGCGGAGGCCCCGATCGCCGAAAGAAAGCGCCGCCGGTTCTCCGTGACGTTGGCGACGGTGTCCTCCTGACAGCTCAGGTTGAGGGCCCCCTCGGGCAGGGGACTCACGCCGCCCAAGCGCGTGCTGAAGGCATTTAAGAAACCCGCCTCTTCCAGCGGTCCGCAAGAAAGGGTGGAGATCGTCACAGGGCTTTGCGGCGTTGGGGTTGAAAAGGAACGGAGAGAAAAATCTAACGGAAGAGCCATCCGATGCCGTAAATGACAACGATCATAAAGAGGGAAATTTCCACCACCACCGGCGTCATGGCCTTGATCCATTGCCAAGGCGTGTAGCGCTCATTGACTTCCTTCCGCACAAACGCATACGCGACGACCGATTGAGCGCAGCCGATGTGCGTCCAGCAACCGCCCGCGGCATAGCCGGCGATTTGAGCCATCGAAAAAAGAGTGATGAGGCCCGCATCCAAATGGGTGAGCGCCCGGCTGGCAAAATCGGCGACCACGTTATTGTCCAGCATCGCCGACAAAATGACGGCGCCGGTGTATTGCATGTAGGCCACGTGTGAAGCGCCCAGCGTCTTTATACCGTCCTGAATAAGAACCGACATCACCTCGAAGAAACCCGTCTTCTGAAGGAGCGTTATGGAGAAAAAAAGCGGGAATAAAAACAAGTACTCGCCGTATTCAAGAGCGGCTTCCCGCAAGGCGAGCCTCCTTATTTTCGGCAAGGTCCAAACCCCCGCCACAGCCACAAAAAAACCGAGAAAGGACGCCCAGAAAAGTGGAAAACCATGAACCATTCCATGGAAAATGAGATAGCCGATAAAAGGCACAAAAGCGAGCCCTCCGATGTGTTGGGCGCGACGCCTTCGACTCAACGTGTTCTCCAGCGCCAGAGAGATCCGCCGGTGAGCCTCGTCGATCGAAAAATGGCCCCTCTCCCGGTCTCGATAGTGGTGATCCAACGCCTCCGCCAAATCTTCCGTCACGAACTGCCCAAGAATTTCCTTCCTGAGATCCTCCGACACCCCTGTCCGCACCAGGGCCGTCCCGAGGGCCTCCCCCTGATGAAGGGCCTGGACAATCGGTCTATAACGAGGACCCAACACCTTCTCAAACCGATCAATGAATTCAACCGGGATCAACACCTCCCCATGCCGTTCCGCCTGAAGAAACCGGACGTCCGCCGTGTGGACATCCAAAATATCCATCGTTCCCATTTCCACGCGCCGTCCTTTCAATCGCTTTTGCACATTCCAAAGGACAATGAAGTAGCTTCCCACGGCCACAGGCAGGCAATAGGTGAGGAAAAAAAGGTTCGTCAAATGAGGATAAAGATTGGCTTTCATGATGAGATTGGGCGGCTCGCCATAGGCCAGCCACATCCCGCAAACGGTGGTGATGGCGGTGGACACAATCACGGAGAAAATGACGGCCTCCTCGTCCGCTTTGGCCAGAAACAAAATAATGACGAGAGTTCGAATCATAAGGCCGATCATGGAAACCCCATCCAGAATGCCGGAGGCAAAAGAAACCACGGCGGCGATGGCCGCCACCGTCATCACGAGTGACCCTTTCGTCTTCCTCAACACCATGAAACTAATGGTTTCCAAAAGGCGGGTTTGAGCGATGACCGACACAAAAAAGGTGAGTCCCAAAATAAAAAGCATCGTATCGGCATGGATGATATGTTCGAGTCCGGATATTGAGAAAAAATGGCGGTGGGCAAAAGCGAGGGCGGCCGTTAAACCTTCATTTTGAACGGCTTGCCGAAGAGGGGAACCGGCCCACCAGATGTGCCAGAAGGTGGCGAAAATGATCAGGATGGCGCCATAAGTCAGGGCATTTTTATCCAGGCGGTAACGGATGGATCCCAGAATGAAGAGGGCGGCGATGGTGGTCAAGACTTCCGTGGCGACCACCCACGGACGCAAAGGCAGCCAACGACCAAAAACGAAAATGAGGAAAGCCGCCAGGGCGCACGAAAGGAGGAACTTGACGGAAGAGAGTTGGACTATTTCGTATGGTTTTTCTTCGTTAGCCATGACGCATCAGATCAAATGTTTCATAAAAACGGTCGCAAAGCCGAGGAAGGCGAAGAACCCGACGACATCCGTCACCGTGGTGAGGATGATGACCGAGGATTGCGCCGGATCCCAGCCCAAGGCTTTCATGCCGAGGGGAATGGCGGCCCCGCAAAATCCAGCGGCGACCAGGTTCACAATCATCGCCAATCCGATAACGAGACCCAGGGTCGGATTTCCCTGCCAGAGCCAGGCCACGGCGGCGGTCACAATCCCAATGACGGTTCCATTCAATAAGCCCAGCCTCGCCTCCTTCATCACCAGCCGCCAGCGGTCCGCGGGCCGAATCTCCCGCATGACAATGCCCCGCATCACCACCGCCAGGGACTGCGCCCCTGCGTTTCCCCCCTGCCCCGCCACGATCGGCAAAAAGACCGCCAACACGGTCACCTTGGCGATGATGTCTTGAAACAAGGCCACCACCGACGCCGCCAAAAAGGCGGTCGCGAGATTCACGTGCAGCCAGGGAAGCCGCTTTCCCATGGCGAAGGAGATGGGAGAGGTCGTGCGCTCATCCTTGCCGGCGCCCACCATTTTTAAAATGTCTTCGGTGCCTTCTTCCTGGACGTGCCCGAGGAGATGATCGGACCGGACCACCCCCAACAGATGCCTCTCGGCATCCACCACGGGGGCGGCGTAAAAGTGCTGTTTTGAAAGCTCCTCCGCCACCTCCTCCCTGTCCATGAAGCCGTCGATGCAAAAAACGTTCCGGTCCATGACATCCCGGATGGGGATATCGGGCGGGGCCAACAGTAAATCCCGCATGTTGAGGACGCCGCAGAGGTGGTTCTCATGATCCACGACGTAGGTATAGGTGGCAGGGCCGTAGCGGCTCACCGTCGCCCGGATGCGCTGGATGGCCTCCTTGACGATCATATCTTCATGGTAAGCGATAAAAAGGGTCGACATGATGCGGCCGGCGCTGTTTTCCGGGAAGATTAAAAGATCCTGCACCTCTTTTTTCATCTCTTCGGGGAGCCGGTCGATCAAAGCCTTGCACAGGTCCTGGGGAAGGGCCCTTAGAAGTGTGGCCGCCTGCTCGGGCCGGAGGCGTTTGACGACCACCTCAAACACTTCGGGGGAGGATTGCTTAAAAAACTCCGCCACATAATTCATGCGCATGTGGGGGATGACTTCCGCGCAGAGGGCTGGCGATAGAAAGGCCATCGCCGCCACCGCCTCCGACTCATCCATGGCTTCAAGGTACTTGGACGCCGCCAGAGGGTCGCGTTCAATATATCTCTGCAAGAGCTGTACAACGGGACGAATATTCTTCATGGTATGTTGAGGCTCAGAAAAATCGTCATTCCGGCGAAAGCCGGAATCCAGTCCGGTGTTCACGTCCCGTTTCTATTGTCAAAATTATCGACGGGACCGTTCCGTCGCACGGTCCTGGCTTCCGGCTTTCGCCGGAACGACGGTCTCTCTTTATAAGTTGTGACGCATTCATTTATGTTATTTATTGGTCTCTACTTTCTCTCTCCTCGACTGCCAGACGGCCCAGGTGAGGCCCGCCACGCACACCAAAACGATCACCCAGTAAGCCACGCCGAAGGGCTTGGCGGCGATATCGACATTGAGGCTTCGAAGCTTCTCCAGAAGTTTGTGGTCGTAGGGTATGATAAGACCCAGTATCAACAGGCTCACCATGTTCATCACTTTGATGAGCGGGTTGACCGCCGGGCCAGAGGTGTCTTTCAGGGGGTCTCCCACGGTATCGCCGGTGATGGCGGCTTTGTGGCGCTCGCTGCCCTTGCCGGTGTTGGCCTCCGGATTGGAGGGTTCGTCTTCGATCGTCTTTTTGGCGTTGTCCCAGGCGCCGCCCGAGTTCGCCATAAAGACCGCGATGAGCTGCCCCGAAACGATCATCCCCGCCAGAAACCCGGCCAGGGCCACACTTCCCAAAACAAATCCGACAAGCATGGGGGTCAAGAGGGCGATCAAGCCGGGCCCCACGAGTTCTTTCTGCGCTTCGGTCGTGCAGATGTCGACGACCCGTCCGTAATCCGGTTTTTTCGTGCCCTCCCAGATTTCTTTGTCCCGGAATTGCAGGCGGCATTCGTTCACAATGAGGAAAGCCGCCCGTCCCACCGCCCGAATGGTCATGGAGCTAAAAAGGAAAGGCACTGCCCCCCCGATCAGCATCCCGATAAAAAGAGTGGGGTCCGAGACGGTCAATAATGAGGCCACGAAGTTGTAAATCGTCGACGTAATGTTGGCGGTTTCACCCTTGCCGCCGGAGCCGACGGACACGATGAAACTGTTGAAGAGCGACACCGCGGCGATGACGGCGGAACCGATGGCGATGCCTTTGGTGATGGCCTTGGTGGTGTTCCCGACGGCATCCAGGTCCGCCAGGATCTGCCGGGCCTCCTTGTACTTGGTTTCCCCCATCTCGTTTTTGTCGTAGCCCATCTCGCCGATGCCGTTGGCATTGTCCGCGACGGGTCCGAAGACGTCCATGGAGATGGTGTTCCCGGTCAAGGTCAGCATTCCGATGCCGCACATGGCGACGCCGAAGGCGATAAAGGTGGGGTTCGTCCCCGCGTAGATGAGAACGCTCGAAATGATGGCCCCGGCGATGATGCCGACGGCGGCCACCGAGCTTTCAAAGCCCAGGGCCAACCCCTGGATGATGTTGGTCGCATGGCCGGTGTCGCAGGCTTTAACCAGCAAGCGCACAGGCTTGTATTCGGTCCCCGTGTAGTATTCCGTGCATTTGTTGAGGGCGACGGCGAGGATGATCCCGATGAGGCAGGTCCAGGCGGGGCGCATGTCGAGCCCGGGAATACCCAGGTTCGCCCAGAAGGGAAGGCCGTTCACCCCGAAGGGAAAACCGGCGGCCGCCTGGGGATACCGGAGAAAATAGGCCGGATCAAACCGCAGGTAAAAAAATCCAAGGACCACAAAACCGACGATGCTGATGAGGGAGCCGATGACAAAGCCGCCGTTGACGCTTTTCATGGCCTCGGCGACGCTTCCCTTCTGGCCGGCGCGCACGCTGTAGGTGCTGATGATGCTGGCGATGACCCCAATCGCGCGCACAAGAAGAGGGAAAATCACGCCCTTGTGTCCGAAGCTCGCGATGCCCAGGATCATGGCGGCCACAATCGTCACCTCGTAACTCTCAAAAATGTCGGCGGCCATCCCGGCGCAATCGCCGACATTATCTCCGACGTTGTCGGCGATGGTCGCGGCGTTCCGGGGGTCGTCCTCCGGGATCCCTTTTTCCAATTTACCAACGAGATCAGCCCCCACGTCCGCGGCTTTCGTGTAGATGCCGCCTCCCACCCGCATAAAGAGGGCCAGGAGCGTTCCCCCAAATCCAAACCCGATGAGGGCCTCATAGGCGTGCTCCCCGAAAATGAGGAATATGATGGAGCCGCCGAGAAGCCCCAAGCCGTCGGTAAGCATCCCTGTGATAGTGCCCGTGCGGTAGCCCAACTGGAGGGCCTGCCCGAAACTATCCCGGGCCGCCGCGGCCACCCTCAAATTCCCAACCGTGGCCAGGCGCATGCCGACAAAGCCCACTGTGGCTGAGAAGATCGACCCCGCCAAAAAGGCGATGGCCCGGCCCCAGGCGATCTCTCCCACAACCCCTGACACCTTGGCCGCGACAAAAAGGCCGACCGTAATCAACGCGATGAGAACCCCGACCACCCGAAACTGGCGGTACAAATATGCGTTGGCGCCTTCCCGCACGGCCCGGGCGATCTCCTGCATTTTGGAGGTCCCCTGGGGCGCGTTCCGCACCTGCTTCACCAGGAGCAATGCATACAAAAGCCCCGCCAGAGCGATGAAGACGTTGGCGATGAGGGCAATCTTTTCGTAAAGCTCAAATTTGTTGCTGACCAGGGGTTCCCACAAAACGATTTTCCGGATGGCTTCCCCTGCGCCCGCGGCGGCCGCCTCCAGGGGCGTCTGCACCTGCATCCAGGCGACGGCGGCAAAAAGTCCAAAGGTCAAAAAGGCCAGCACACTTGTCGGCAATTTCTTGTTGCGAAGGTTGAGATTGAGGTTCATGGTCAGGTTTTCTCCGTTTTACTCGAGATTGTCTTCCGTCATCCCGACGAAAGTCGGGATCCAGGGCTTTCACGGTATTCTGGATTCCGGCTTTCGCCGGAATGACGCTTTCCGGCGCATTATAATTTTTGCCCGCCCCCCCTTCAACGAAATTGAAAGGTGAGTTTAACGAACCCAATCGGATGGAATTTTTATCGCGTCGATCTTCAAGGCCTTGAAGATGACAAGGAGGGTGGAACGTCTCGGCATGGATGCGGAATTAAAAAATCGCGAAAGAGAAGGTTGGGGAATATTCGTCAATTCGGCGAGCTTCGTTAAGCCCCCCGCTTTCATGACGATCTCAAGAAGGGAATCCTTAAAGGACCGGATGTTTTTGGCCACCGCGTCCAGATCATTGAACCGGATGACTACGCCCGCCCCTTTTTCTTTCTGAGAAACGTCATCGATCATATCCTTGATGTCGGCCAAAATCTCGTCCCGCTCTTTGGGATCGGATTCGCCGGCCCAAAGTTTCATGAGGTCGTAAACGCCTTCAAATTCTCGGGCGGCGCCGACCGCAGCGGTGATGAAATCCGCCGGCAGCCCTTTCTTCTTCATCTCCAACGCTCTCAATATCCAGATATGACGAAAGAAGCCTTTGCTAGATCCCGTCCATTTTGTCTGGTTTCGAGGGTCCACTGCCCGTTAAACAAACGCCGACTTTCGTCAGGACCACCGCGAAAAATATCGAGGCCGTGTCTTGATTCGTGAAATCGGAGCCAAATGTCCGCCCGCCGCCCGCCTGATTCCGGAAAGTGCATCGGAATCGAAGACGCCTCCTGAGTCATGCCGTCCGGGCGCTTCCAGGAAACATCAATCACATGGGTGCCGGTAACGGAGGTGGGAAACTCAAGAAAGGCATAAACCATTTCCGGCTTATCAAAGTGTGATTCCGTGGTCTCTATGGCTTCCAGGGAAGAAAACCGGATCGTCGGGGCCGGCAGAACAGAGTCCACAATTTCGTTCCTTCCACCGTTATCGTGCCGGCCCTGACAAACCTGCCTGACGTGGACCGCCAGCCACGACGTAACGACTCCGGCAAACACACACAAAATGACCTTGCGAACCCGTGTCATCTCCCAACCCCCCGCCCTCGGCTAAGAGTGGATTGACTATTTTGCGTTTGGATCGTACGTTAGCTTTCCGGAACCGGAGAGTCCCCCGAATGCCGAGAAGCCCCTTGCACTTGAAGCACCCTCTCGCGTTGCCTCATAGTCAAATGAGTTTGTTGAAAGAAAAGAACAATTCCCATTAAAGTGACCACCCACACGATAAGCGGACAGGAAATTCCCTCCTATTTTCGTGCTCCCGTTGTCCACGTTAAACACATAATTGGCGATGGTATTTCCTGAGTAAAAGTTGGAATAACATACCATGCTCGGATCGGGTCCCACGGCAGATTGAACAACTTTGTTGTTTCGGACGAAAAAGCAGAAGATCCGCTCCGGAGTTGCTTGACAGTAATCCCCATCGACGCTGACATTCCCGAAAGACGCCTCGACGGATCGGTTATCAGTCATCGTGACCGTACAGGACTTGTCACCGCTGCACGCCCCCGACCATCCTGTAAAATAGCCGGTTCCCTGGGTTTGTGTGAGCGCGACAACCGTGTTGTAGTCATAAGTTTCCGAGCAGTCCGACCCGCAATCGATACCGGCCGGACTGGAGGTGACCGTGCCTGTCCCATTGCCGGCTTTACTCACCGAAAGCGTCTTTCGCGAGATTCGAAAAACCGCCTCTACGGATTGATTGTCACTTAGGGTGACTGAACAATCCGCCGATCCGCTGCAGGCACCGGCCCAATGATCGAATTCCGAACCGGCGTCCGCGGGCGTCGGAGTTAGCGAGACGATGGTATCGAGAAGATAATTTTCCGTGCAATCCAACCCGCAGTTGATTCCGGGGGGCACGGATGTCACAATACCTCTCGACCCCGGGCCCGAAATCGTCGTCGTTAGAGTTTTCCTCGCTTTCTGAAATTCCGCGGAGACGTTCCTGGCCTCCGTCAACGTAACAAGGCAGTCGGTATTCCCCGTACACGCTCCGCCCCAACCAACGAACTCCGAGAATCGGTCGAGGGCGGCCGACGTCAGGGTCACGTATGTTCCATGGTTATAATCTTTGGTGCAATCAAGACCGCAAAGGATCCCGGACGGAGACGATGTCACCTGGCCATCGCCGTCTCCCGTCTTAGAAACCGTCAACGTGCGCTTGGATTTCCGAAAGACAGCCTCTACGGATCGAGGCTGGCTCAGGATCACGGTACAACCCCCCGATCCGCTGCAAGCGCCAGCCCAATGATCGAATTCCGATGAAGTGCTATCGGGAACGGCGGTGAGCGTGACCGCTGTATCGAGGAGATAGCTTTCCAAACAGTCGGCGCCGCAGGAAATACCCGAGGGCGAGGAGGCGACTGTGCCCGTCCCGGATCCGCTATTCGTTACGCTCAACGTTTTCCGAACGCGTTGAAATGTGGCCGTGATCATCCTCGCCATATCCATGGTGACGGTGCAAGAGTCCCATCCTGAACAGTCTCCGGACCAACCGGCAAACTCGGAAAACCCGTCTGGTGGCGTGGCCCTCAAAACCACGGCCGTGTTGTAATCGAAGAGTTCCGTGCAATCACCGCCACAAACAATTCCCGGTGGGTCGGAGCTGACCGTCCCTTCCCCGTCGCCTATTTTTAAAATAGTCATTTCGGGTGTGGACTTGTTGAACCGGGCCTCCACTGATTTGCCGCCGTCCAGCGTGAGAACGCAAGGGTCTGTGCCGCTGCAAGCGCCCGACCATCCGGCGAAACGGGACCCTGGGATATCCGGATTGGCCGTCAGAGTGATGACCGTATTCAGCGTGTACGTATCTTCACAATCGGTCCCGCAGTTAATCCCCGCTGGGGAAGACAGGACAGTTCCGTCACCATTTCCGGATTTGGTCACCGTCACTACGGGCGCCCTCTTCTCGAAGCGAGCCGCAACCGATTGGGGAGCCGCCATTGTTATCCGGCAATCTCCACCACCGGCGCAGGCGCCGGTCCACTCCGCAAAAATCGAATCGGCGGCGGGAACCGCCGTTAGCGTCACGACCGTGCCCTCATCGTAAGGTTGATCGCAGTCGGTGCCGCAATCGATACCTCCTGGAACAGAGGTCACCGCGCCGTTCCCGGCGCCGATTTTCGTTACGAAAAGCGTCAGCTGCGGCGCTACCGGATTGGGATTGGGAACGGGATTGGGACTAGGCGGCGGAACGCCTCCCCCTGAACTCGTTGAATCGTCGGAACTCTTTTTGCAGCCCCCCACGCCGACGCCAAGAACAACGGATGTCAAGATGGCAACTATCACCATCAACCTTCTCGTCGTGTTTATCCCAAGTTGTCCCCTCCCCATATTTCCCCCCCTCATCTCTTCTTCGTATTTTTCCGCCCCCCCCCGCGGCGTGTACCCGCGAAGACGGACGGCAAACATCGAAAATTCCCTCACTTCGTGCTCTGTGGTTATAGTTAAACATTTTCCGGAATGAGGCAGCGTCAGCCGACCGTAAAAAAACCGTAAATTTTTACCGCCCGGCATTGATGTGTTTTCGCGAGGACTGTCTACAGGCAATCTTCAGGGCGAGGCAATCATTTCTTGTAATAATTGGCGGATGCGTCGGGCGCGTTCTTTGACGGCGGGATCGGGGGTGAGGTGGGCTGTCAAGCATTCAAGAAACAAGGGGTTGGGGAGGAATTCCTTGAATTTCTCAACAAGATATCTTTTGACCGGTTGGGGGGCGTTCAGAAATTCTTGAAAATCGGGCTGGCCATCCAAAACCGTCACAACGTCTTCGATATCACGGCTTAAACGGAAATCGCCGTGGCCTCGATCCAGGAACGCATCGATTTTATCGGCCACAAAAAAGGGAAGAGAAAGGATCCATATATCCTGCCCGTCGGGAAGGTCGATTTTAACGGCATTTTTAAGGCCCTCTTTATACCAGCGATTGGAGAAACCCAGGATACTTGTATCACTGGGCATCACGTCGACCTTGATTCCCTGATAAATCCAACGGCAGATCGGGGCGCCCTCTTCCGTCGAGTGGCGGAATCCTTTCCTTCGCAGCTCGTCTTCGAGGTCATAATAGGCTTTAAGACGGGCTATTTCAATCAGACAGTCAACGTCGTCCGTCGGCCGGATATCTCGCACCGCCTCATCCTTCAGGTAAAAGGAGACAACCGCCCCGCCGATAAAAACGACGTTGTCTCTCAACTCCCCCAGTCCCCGGGCCACCATTGAGACCATAAGGACATTCTTATTATTGAGTCGGTCATTACACCCGGTCACCGGCGCCCCCCAAACGCTTGGTGATTTCTTCAGCGGCCAACTGCTTCTCCCGCACCCGCCCGATTCGGAGGCAATCGATGAGAGCCAACATCTCGTAGAGGGCTTGATCGTTCGAGGCGGCGACAGGAGCGGAGGAATAAAGAGGGGTCACACTGAACCCCAACACCTTCCCTTGGGAATAAGGCCAAACATGTCGATCTTTCTCATCGGATATAATAGGCCCGGCCAGGGGCGGAGCGGAGTGGGCGGTCGGCATTCCCCGCACCTGAGGCCCCACTTGAGCGGGAAAGGCGTACTTCACGCCATGAAGGATGAATTCTTCCAAGGCATCGCGCCGAGGTCGTTCAAGAAGGGGATCATAGATGCCGGCATCCAAGCTGCGCCTGATGGCGGCGTGGGTTTCCGAATCGCTAAGGCCAATGCTTTTCGCAATGGTGGCGATCGTCCAGCGACCCTCTTTCCACAGATGGAGTTTCAACATGACGATGACGTCCTGGGGTTTCATTTCCCCCATTATACCCCCCTCATTCGCAACTTGCAAATAAATATTCGCTATTTGCGAATAGCGAATAAATGATCATTAGCAAATTATTTCACGCGACAAATCAAGCTATCTGCCGCGTCATGCCGTGATTCCTTTGGCCGGCCCGTTTAAATTATTGGACTGCCTTCTTTTCGGCGGGGACGACTTCTTCAACGTATTCGGATTTGAACGGAGGGTTACTTCGGGAGCGTAAAGGAGAACCGGCTGCCATGGCCGGGGCCGTCGGATTCGGCGTGGATCTCGCCCCCATGGGCCTCCACCCACATTTTTGCGATGGTCAAGCCGATGCCTGCCCCTTTTTTGGTCCGCCCGGCGCACCCCTGAAAAAACCGGTCGAATAGATAGGGCATTTCATCGGGAGGGATACCGACGCCGGTGTCGGCCACGTCGATTCTCACCCCGCGGTCTTTCTCGCTCAACGTCACCGAAATCTCGCCTGCCCCCGCAAATTTGATCGCGTTTGAAAGCAAATTGGTCAGCACCTGTTTGATTTTCTCCGGATCGATGCGAACGGAAACGGCATCATCCGGCAACCGCAACCGCCATTTCAGACCCTGCTCTTTGGCCTGCTCGTCATAGCTCTCGACCACCTCCCGAACGAGGCCGGTCAGATTGACCTTCTCAAGGGCAAAGAATTCAGGAGGCGTCGGAAGGCGAAAAACAGTGATGAGTTCATTCACCGCCCTTTCGACGCGCTGCGCGTTTCGATCGATCATATGGATGTAATCCCTGTGCTTCGGCTGAAGGGAGTCCCCCTCCTTCAGGCCTCGAAGGGCATCCGCCGCCCCCTGGATGCTGGCCAGAGGACTCTTCAACTCATGCGTCAGCCCCGCCATTTCAAACTCGCGGAAATAGGAGCTCCGCCGAATGATGTAGGCGTAAAAGAAAGGGCCCGTCGAAAGGACCAGACTAATCAACCCGACCTCCAAGCTGATGAATCCCCACGGGATTTGGGCGACAATCTTCTGATGCAGAATGACGACAAGAGGAAGAACCTCCAGAATCAAGGCCACATAAATGGCGACGAAGAGGGCCACCCGTCGGATGAACAGCCCGATGTCCATCAGTCGGTGCCGAACGATGGCGTAGGCGAATATCGGACTTATCCCAAACTGAATTGCGTAGTGGATGGGAGGAACGGCCGGATTGAGCTGACTCAAGAAGAAAAGAACAAGGGCGACAATGCCCACGAAAATGGCCATCGCCACATACCGCAGTTGATTCTTTGTCACATCGGAAGAACGCCGGTAACTGCGGGCCAAAGCCTGTAAGCTGTAAGCCAGAACAGCAATGAAAAAGAAAATAAAGAGAGAATAGAAGGGACCGTGCCTTTCAATAAGGGGCGTTAACTGGTGGTAATCGTATCGAATGTCTCTTACGACCAACGGCGTGATGGACAATATCGCAAAAGCAAAGCTGAGCCATTTGATGAGTTTCTCCGGCCAGGCGACATCTCGTTTGATAATGGAAAGCAGGAATTTTAAAACGCTGAAGGGAATGAAGCAGGCTCCGACATAACCCAAGCGGAAAATAAAAAGAGCCCACTGATGATTCTCAATATAGACGACCGCTTCGTTGAAATTCCAAACGGCCAGCATGCAGTTAAAGAGGGCGAAATTTCGATTCGCATTTGCCTGGGGATTGCGCGAGTAAACCCACAATCCCAATGCCGTGCAGAAAATCCCTGCGATAATCGCGGTGGCTATTTGGAAAGGCATGTCAGTTAATACCTCCACCCATTTTGAAACGAAAGGGACACCCTTCAACAAGACAACTGCGTATCAATGGTTTATTTGAAATGTGTCCCCTTCAGAACCGGTACCAAATTTTATTTCGGGAGCGTGAACCAGAACCGGCTGCCCTGGCCGGGGCCGTCGGATTCGGCGTGGATCTCGCTCCCATGGGCTTCCACCCACATTTTTGCAATGGTCAAGCCGATGCCCGTGCCCTTTGACTGCTGTCCGCCGGAACCCTGGTAAAACCGGTCAAAGATATAAGGCAATTCGTCGGCGGGAATTCCCCGCCCGGTGTCCTCCACGACCACATTCACCTGCCCTTCCATCTCCCGCACCCGAATCTGAATACTTCCCGTTGTCGTGAATTTCACGGCGTTGGACACAAGATTTGAAACCGCCTGCCGGATTTTAGACGGATCACACCGCGCAATGACCTTCTCATCGCCCCCCTCCAAAAGGAGAGACACCCCCTTTCCTTGAGCGCGCGCCATGTACTCCGCCGCAACTTCCCGGCACAAATCCCGCAGATCAACCGGCTGAGCCTCGATGTGGATCTTCGTTTCTCCCGCCTTGAAAACATGAATGAGATCATCGACATACTGGCGGAGCCGGCTCAAATTCCGTCCGACCATTTCGATGTATTCCGTCTGCTTGGGGCCGGACGCCGCCCCCCCGACCTGCTCCCCTAAAACTTCCATGGCGCTCTCAATGGCCGCGAGGGGGCTTTTAAGTTCATGGGTGAGGCCGGCCATGGTACGCTCCCGAAAGTAAGCACTTTCTCTCACGAAATAGGCATAAAGAAACGGCCCGAAGGATAGGATGGCCCCAACGATGAGGGCCTCCAATCCCAAAAAGAGGGGGTGTGAGGGAGCGGACCCCATCACCTTTCCATGCATGAACACCATGACGGGAATCGTCCCCAACACAAGAAGGGCGTAAATGGAGGCCAGCAAGGCCGCCCGCCGAATAAATATTTTGATGTCAAGGAGATGGAACCGGACGATGGCATAAGCGATCGTCGCCACAAAAAAGATGACGGTCAAGGTGGCGTAGGGATTGATCGGATAAATCCAGAAGTTGTAAGGAACCCAGAGGTTCGTCATCCCGCCCAACGAGCCGACCACAAAGGCGACGATGATATAAAGGAGCTTCCGCTTTTCGAGGCCCGTTTTCGACCTATAGGCGCGGATCAAAAGGACGTACGACCACACAAAAATAACGAAGAACGACCCGTCTAAAAGAAAATCGAGGGGGCCCGCTTGAACCATGTATTCGAATCCATACTTGGAAACCGCCGGAGCGACCATCCACCCTTTGGCAATGAACACCACGAAAAGAACCGCCATCACGTAAAGGCCGGCTAAGATTTGCTTCCCGATATAGCCGGTCTGATAATGGATGTAGTGAATATAAAAGACGGGAATAAACGCCACCGGCACGGTATAGAGCCGCGTCCAAAGGGTCGCGCACTCCTGCGATTTGCACATGAACATGGCGCACACCCCGCCGCTCCACACCGCCGTCGACAAACAGAAGAGAGAAAAAGCGAGGTTGACGGGTTTTCGAAAGCCTTTATTGGCGAGAAGGACGAAGAGGCCGATCAGAAGCGTCGCTCCACAGACCAACAACAACACCCAAAAATACTCGTTCATCAATTATACTGCTCCCCTTTAAGAGAGAGGTTCTGCTAACTGAGTAAAATATGGCTGATTAAAACAAGGAGAATCAAGAACCCTATCGCACCATGACCATAAGCAAATTTATATATAGAAATTACCAATGCATTTTCCGTAAAACATCAAGTGTCTAATTCATGTAAATTTAAATGAGCCTATTCTTCCTAAGTGTGGACACAATAAAACGTACGTAGGGCCACTTGAAAAAGTCATTTGAGTTGGTGACGACAAACGGGCCGGCCTTTGCTCCCTTTAATAATCTGCTATTCGTCTAACCCCGATCCTCTTTCATCAGCCTCCTCTGTTTAGATTCGCTTCAGCGCTGTGGATAAGTTCATCCCCATCAGCGCCATCATCGTCCAAATCAGCTCGCCGTTCTCAATCCGGTAGCGAATCCTGTCGAGCCCAAACCGGTTCTTCGCATGGCCGATGATTCCTTCCATATGGCCGTTCCTGAGCCGCTGCTTCTTCTTCATCCAGGCTCGATGCCCCTTGTCCGACGTCGACGGTCGCCCCAACGGCTTGAACGCGTTCAACACGCCCAACCGGCCAAGCTTCCGTCGATTCGCTCGATTCCCAAAGATTCCGTCACCAATGGAAACGGCGGGGAGATGTCCGAACCGCTCCTTGTATTTTCTCAAGCTTCGCCCCGCGTGCAACGCCTCGTTGTAGGCGTCAAATGAAAAGTAATCCAGAAAACAGAACCCATCCACCCAACTGAGCAAAGCCTTCGGCCCAAACTCCACATCCCGCCCGTCTTTGCCTCTGACCATCGGCCGTATGTGCGGAAGGTGCAAACTCACAATCCGATCTTTCATCTGATGGCTCTTCGCCTTCCACATCGCCCACTGTTGCTTGAAAATCGTCTCCAGAACCTTGAGCCGCTCTTTGATAACCCGCCGCTGAAGGGCGGTTAACTCGTCCCCATATTTCTTGAGCAGCGCCTTCAGTTGCCTCAGGTTCCGCCCCGCGAATTGAAGCATCTTCTTCTGCGTCCTCCGAATGAACCGCTTCGCCCTCTTCCGCTTGCGTTGGAAGTTCACGTACACCCCGCGCGCTTTGCGCACATGCGTGCGAATCTTCTCTTTGATGTTCAGTTGACGACGAAGACCCCGGATCGTTTTCACCAGCCACTCCCGGCACCGGTTTACCAGCTTCACATCCGTCGGATATTCAATGTTCGCCGGAACAATCGTCGCATCCAACATGTGATCCTTCGGACGGATCACCTTCCTTTGGATCAGAACACTTAAGATCTCTTTCTCGAATTTTTCAAAGAACTCTTTCCCCAATCGCTTCCGGCTATGCGACAAAAGACTGGGATCAATCACCGCTTCATCCGTCACAAATCCATCGTATCCACAGAACGCCTGGATGTAGGGGCTCTCCATGAATTCTTCCACCGCCGCTTCATCACTCACACCCTTCATGTGTTTGGCTACCAACAGTCCCATTATCAATCGGCTGTCTTTAGCGGGTCGTCCCATCCGATCAGAAAAATATTTCCGGTACACCTCTTCCAGCTCACCCCACGGCATGATCTTTGATAACTTCAGCCATCGGTTCGTTGGATTCAGTCTCCCGCCGAAGGGGAAGATCTCAGAAAACAGCGGCAAGGTCTCGCGGTCTTTGGGTTTGTACAAGGGTTTTTCTCCTTTCAAAAGTGCACGGGTTTTGAAGGGTCAACCTCGTTTTCCGTGCACTTTTCATCGTATTTTCAGGAGAAATTATCCCTAACTTCCGTCGATATTTCAAAGAACATTTACTTTTTCAGGAGGCCCTACGTAATTTCTGCAGGCCGATTTCTCACCATAATAATTGGTCACATGTATAGTGCTTTCGTAGAGCAGCTTTTCTCGGTCCGCTGCATATACTTTTGTGTCAAACCCCAAAAATTCAAGACTCATATAACCAATCATTCTATTCCATCCCACTTGACTATACTCCTCCTTTGATTCATTTATCATCAAGATGGCATCATAGTTGCGAACTTCGTCATCATCCTCAATATCATCGGTCCTTTCTACCAGTTCAACACCGTATCCAGAGAATAACTGCCTCAGCCTATTTAGAAAATATTTTTTGTCAAGACCGAAAGGAGTTTCATCTAAATTTACAAATAGTCGTTTGATTTTTAAGGCGCCTGGAGAAACTGACTTAATCTTAATATTGTGTGCGACCAACCCGCATGCTGTCACAATCAAAAAAATAAGACAAATGGAAACAGATTTCACGATATTGTACCCACATAAACAATTTCTCATTTCAACTCCCTGGTTGACTAGACACCTTTCTATCCAAAATAGATTTGGGATCTTGAACAAGTCAGTCTTATTCGACGCATGAAAATGAGAACTCCCTTAAGGCTTAAAATGGAACCTTCCCCGTCGCCATGAAAATCCTTGGCTCGCATTTGTTTACGGGTATTAGTTGAAAAACGCTGTGGATTTCCTCAATCCTATATCGTTCCTTTCTATATCGATATAGTTTTAACTGGTTTACGTTTTTCCTTGGTATTAAAAAAACGAATCCATCTCCATCGTCATACCAGAAAGAGTAATGCTCTCCTTCCTCATCATCCCATCGGTTGCTTGTATAAATGTTAAAGTCCTTTTCACTTTTGGCTTTCCAAATTAAAATCTTAGCGTGATCAGCTTCCAATATCTCAATTGTTTCCTTATCGTCCTTGTTAACAAAGGTATGAAGGAGCTTACCATCTGGTAATTTCGTGTAAGAAATGGTCCCTTGATTCAATCCAACAGAGTTTTGCAATATAAGACAGTCCTCCATGTTGAACTCAAATTGAACCTTCTTCGAGGTACTTAAGTCCTCTATCCATGGAGTCCAAAGGGCAGTATAAGATTCGAATTTATGCGGAAGAGTTTTACCTTTTACTTTATACTTGTGCCCCGCTTCTGCATTAAACGTTAAGCAGACTTCTTCGATCGATTCGTATTGACGAAACTCCTTATAAAAAACCGATAGATTTGTAATTCCAGGTGGGACCTCTATTTTCTTTGTATGTTTTTTCCTTGCTTGGCCGTTTACTTTTGTTATTTGAACATTATCTAAATTTAGCAATGCCGGTATTACAAAAAGCATCTCCCAGAACTCCCAATTGGATTCATAGATAACTGCCTTGGCTTCCGTCGGCAGGTGATTAAATTGATAAAATCTTTCTGGAGCACATCCAACTAAAAACAGAAGGGACATGAAGATTGACAGCATCTTACTTCTCTTGATTAACTTCCCCTCGTCATTATGGTTAGTAATCCAATAACGAGTCCACACTAATCTTTCTTTGACGTTGCCCTTTGCGTACACAAATGGTTTGTTAATCTTCTTAATACACTTCATAAAACTCCGAGCCAACCCATAACTCCTTCACTTTACTTATTTTTATTAACAGGTTCGGCCCACCATTGGGGGATGAATCCATATTTATATAGATATCGAATGGTTCCATCTTCAACATTCACGCAGTAAACTCCTTTTGGAAGATTGTAAAAACCCGTACGAGCAACATATAAAACCCACTTACCATCTGGTGACCAATAAGGGAACCACTCAGCCACCTTTTGTGAATTTGTTATTTGTTTAATGTTGATCCCATTGACATCCATGATCAAAAGGTCACGTTTCCAACTCAATGCAATTTTTTCCCCATCCGAAGAAAGAGAAATGTCACTCGCCCCTGGAAAATTGCCGACTTGCGCAAGATTGGACCCGTCCGAACGGCATCGGAATATCTGGCTTCTACCGTCTCTTTTAGTGGCTGTAAAAACAAATTCATTTCCTTTTGGTAACCAATTCACAAATCCGATGTGTTGAAAACCATGTTTTTTAACAACAGGCAACTCTTCCATCCGGCGGGGCTGACCCACCTGTACGATATATAGGATTGAACTGTTTATTCTTTTATCTCTCCACTCCGTGGCCACAAACGAAAAGGCTTTACTGTCAGGCAGCCATGATATGTCGCTTATCTCATAATTCAAACCTCCGTAAATTATTTCTTCTTTGGCGCCATCATATGGAATCAAACACACATATCCTTCAGTCGGTTGACCCATTTCTTCCTGGATGCTGTAGGCCACGAATTTCCCATCAGGCGACAACCGTGCATACGTCACCTTCGGATTTTGCGGCTTGGCCATCACCCTCTGTTTGCCGGTCCTTAGATCAACTTCCCACATACTCCAAATTAACTTCCCCTGTAAATAGTCTCGCCGAAACCGTCCCCTTGCATGGACTGTCGTCGGAAGAAAAACCATTCCTACCACCAACATCAATATCAGTTTGATGAATTTTGTCTTTGTTCGATCATCCATGGAATTATTGTCTCCATATAAACGTCCAAATAATGCGCGTTTTTCTTGCCAGGCTCCATTCTATCAACTGGAGCTGGCCGCCGTAATACATTTCCCTCCCCCCTCCCAAAGCGCCAGGTGAAATCCACTCCGACGGATCTCCCGGAATCCTTCGGTGTAATGTGGGGCACGATAAAATCATCGGTATGTTCAACAACAAGAGCGGACTTCCGGTACAACCCTTTGTCTGTCCCCGGCGCCCCCACCATGATAGGCTTTCTGGCTTCCATGACGCCTTCGTTCGTTACCTGATAGGCCGCCCCACCGCTATGGCCGATCGAGAATTCGTAAGAACGATTCTTATAATTTTCACTCGCATAACGAGACGTGATGGGATATCCGACCATTTCAAATGCGACATAGACGATATCGGCGAATAAATTCCCCGTATAGATCGGCACAAAATCAAATTCTTTTATTACTTCCCGATATTCTTTATTCCATTTTTTAAAGTATTCTTGATTTAAATTTTCTTTTAAATAAATTGGCTTCCCTTGGCCATCCCTCCCGACTATTTGCGTCGGGCCAATGCCGACTCCCAACGCCACTGGAATACTCTTGCTCATATCAACCCGAACCAAATCCGGAAAATCACAATGCGGGTGACCCCACCCATGTCCCTTGCCCCAGTTCCTCAACTTCTCGCCGAATCCCCGGATGGCGTCATTGGGTATTCTCTCCAAAACGAACCCGGCCAGATTCGCCGGTATCGCCGTAATCGAATTCCAAAAATGATAACCGAATTTCTTCGCCGGACCCCAATCCATCGTGACCGCTCCATAAACGACGCTGCCAAGGGCCACCACTCCATTCATCACCGCTGCAAAAGCCTGGGCAACCGGCTTCATAAATCCGTCTTCAAGCAGGGCCCTCGGTGTGTTTTTGATGTTGGCCCACCAGCCGAACTCCTTTCGGGAGGCTCCCTCCGGCCGGATTTTCTCACCGGCTCCGGGGAGCGGCGTCTTCTCCCCAAACACCTCAAGATTCAGGTCGATCTTCTTCCGCAACCCCTCGACTGGCTGCTCCGGACCGGGAATTACCTTGGATTGATCCAGTGCGGGCGCCTGATCCTGTTCCCTCTTTGCGCCTGCCGGCGTTTTCCCCGGCTCGACGCCCAACGATTTGACCGCCCCCATGGCCGCCTTTAACTCCCCGAATGACATGAAACTCGGATCGCTGAAACCAGCGGCCAAAAGAAACACCTCCGGTTTCTCGTCGCGCAAGGCCAGAAGCTCCTTTCGCATCCCGTCGACCTCTCCCTTCCGCCCGCTCATCGCATACCAAATGTCCCGAAGGCCGTTCGCCAGGGAAAGGCCTTTCCCTTCCTCTCCGTCGGTCCTTTTAACCGCTACGTCGATCCCATCATCCTCCCTCCCAAGCAGGTTCATTACGGAGGCGTCCGCTGGAATCTGCTGCGGGAAGAGCCCTCCTTTTTCATTCACCCGCAATGGGACTTCGCTTAAATCCACCCCGTTCATCCGCGTCGCTGACCGGGGGCCCGCCAAGAAGGGGATCGGCAGGTTCCCCCGCAAGAGGGCTAGGGCTTCTTCCTGATTCCGGCTTTTCGCGGCCTCCCACGTCACCTCTACTTGAGGAGCCCCCTTCCCCTTTATCTCCCCTTTGAACGATTCGATGCCCCCTTCCAAATCCCGCACCATCTCCACATTAAACCTCACCACCCGCCCGTCCCGTTCCAGTACCCCTTCATAACTCTTCAGCCACCGGCCCTGGGCGTAGTCCATCTTGTCTATGTCGATCTCGGCCCGGGCTTCCGTCATCTCCCCGTCCAGCCCCGCCCCTTTCAGCGTCCACTTCTCCTTAAAACCTCTCACCAACTCTTCGCTGGGGGGCGGCAGCCGATAGAGAGCCACTCTATCCGTGTCCTGGCTTTTACCCTCCCGCTCCATCTGCTCCGCCCCCTGCTTGAAACTCAAAAATAACGGATTCACCTCCGAGATCTGGTCCGTCCTTGTCTTTGTCAATTGGAAACCTTTTTCATCCCGGAAGGTCTGGGTGAACTCTCGGGGCGCCTTCACATCCCCGTCATACCGGATCCCGTCCAAATCAAACGAGAGGCGATGCTCCTCCGGCGTCTCCAACGCCCCCTCCATAAGGGCCATCCGCCTCTCCCCGTCAAAGGCCACCTTCTCCCGCGTGTACTGCCACAGGCGCCCCCCCACATCCACCACGTCAAACTTCGGCAGGCGTGTACTCAAAGAATCCAGATCAAGCCGGGAGAGATAGGCAAAAGGCAGTTGGAACCGACTAATGGCGGAAGGATCTCGAAAGGGTGATCTTAGATTCGGATTCCACTCCGGATGGAGCCGGTCGGAATTGGCAGTGGGGTTGTACGAAAACTGATCGTCGGAATCGTAGGCGAAAAGGACCACGAACGAGGCCGTGATCAGCAGGAGGGGCAGAAAAAATGGAACCGCTTTTTTCTGCATGGCTCGAATCTTAACTCTTTGCCCCCCAAGGTCGGGAATAGTACTTTCGGGCAAAAAAGCGGAGGGGTCAACTAGTCGACAGCGAGCGACTTGAAGATATCGCCGGGGGCCACGCCCCTCGTTTTCAAATAATAGGCGGCCATTTCTTTGGTGATCGGCTTGCCGGATTCATTGAGCCGATAGGCCACCTCGTCCACGAGGCGCTGGTTGACATCCCTTTTGGCGTTTTCGTCGTCCGTTTTAAAGACAATGTTGGGGATTTTCCCGGATTTCGTGTACTCAGCCCATATCAAATTGCTGGGCAAAGTCCCGGGGGTGCGATCGTCACGATAAGCGGTAAAAGGGATGACGATCAAATCTTTTAGCCGCTGGTCAGCGCGGATGGCCCCAAATACCTTGTCCCCCGTCATCCCCGGCAAATCCAAATCCAAGATCATGACATCCGGCGTCTTGGCCTCCAAATAGGGGATCACGCGCGACCCGTTAGCAATGACGTCGACCTCAAACCCCAGCGTCTTAAAGAGCAGGGACACCAGCTCCCCCACCACCTCATTGTCCTCAACAACCAGCATGGAATAGCTCATAAATGAAGGGGTGATTGAAAATGGCGGAATCGGGCAAGAGAAAATTCGCTCACGCAGGTCCGTATATCAAGCTTGGAGATCAAACGACCCCCCATTCTTTTTTATCCGGATAATGCCTTTTCATCCATTCCATCAATGGCCTCGGAATGGCCCCGTACTTTTGGCCCAACATGTCGGCAATAACGAGCCGTAGATCAATGTGCTGGTCGGCATCCGTAATCATTTTGTTGATCATGACCGGCTCTTCATGGCGTATTTTCTGAAAATGGTAATAATACGCGAATCCCAGGTCATCTTTCGCGTCCATATGCACGGTATTCGCGATAATGATCAAGTTTTTTAACAAGGGATCCAGAAACATCTGCTGAAGAATTTGCACACCGTTCTGGCCCGGCAACTCCAAGTCTAAAATGACAACATGGGGAGCCCACTCTTTCATTTTTGGGATGGCCAAATCTCCATTGTTGACCACTTCCACCAAGAATCCCAATTCTTTCAACGATATGGCATTAATGGCCGCCGTATCCTCATCATCCTCAACAACCAACACTTTATATTGCATAAAATCCTCCAAACCTTTAAGACATTCAATGAACTGGAGTGAATAAGGGCAATTCAATGATAAATCGGACGCCTTGCATATTCCCTACGTTTTCTGCCCAAATCCTCCCTTGATGCATTTGAACAATTCTTTTCGCATTCGCCAACCCAAGCCCTCCCGTCCCTTCTTTCCCATCTTTTATTTGGTAACCCTCAATGAATATATCTTCAAAATGCAAGGGGTTGATTGAAGGACCTGTGTTTTCAACCTCAATTTTGTACACATCCCCATCTACAACCCCTTTAATACTGATTGTTCCATGTTCATTCACATACCTCACTGCATTACTTAGCAGAGCTTCAAAAACAGACACAAGATCCCTCATATGGCCACGAAGATTAACTCCGTTAGAATCTATATTAACATTGAACTGGACTCCTTTTCTATCTGCGCTAATTTTATAGGTCGAAATGCTTTTCCTAATTATCTCACCGATATCAATAGGAATCAGTTCGTATTTATTCCGCAGATTTTCATCAATAATCCTTGCCTGATGCGTTAAATAATATAGAAAGTCCGATAAACGTTTAAGTGGGCGCTTCATTCTGTTATATATTTCCGCTCGATTAGGATTTGTACTGATGGAAGGATCCATATCTGCTAAAACATCAAAGCCTTGGGCTAATGGTTTCAAGGACTGATTAAGGCTATGGGCCCATCTTTTTGTTTCTGAGGCGGCCCCAGAAACCGCCATAACGTATCTTAAAGCTGTAGCCGCTTCAGTTGCGATTTCCACGAGCCTATTGATTTCATTGACGAAATATGGGTGACGATCTTTCTTAGGTCCCAAAACAAGGACTCCCCCCACACGATCCAATACAACTAGTGGCACACAAACTTCAGCTTCCATAGCGCTGAAATTTTTATCAATTATTTCAAAATCATTGCTGGATAAATATCTCTCGGCTTCTGTTTTAACGAAAACCTGTTTATTTTGCTCTAAATGAACCGTTATCGGATCCATCATGGAAACTGATGGGGGTAATTTATTCCTTAATCCAACCTGTGATTCCAAGTAATACACACCCTTATCATGGTCTAGGACATACATTGCGCTCATTGAACAGGGGACTTCATCTGCAGTGATTTCGGCCACCGTCTGAGCTAAATCGGAAATCTTGTATCCAGATTCCTTAATTCTATCCGCAAAAGAACTTATTCTTCTTTTGCTTGAATTTCCAACCAATCCACTTTTAATCCTCAACGTGAAAAGCCATCGCATGAATACAGTGTGAATGTAAGGGATAATCAAACCGATAATGAATACACTCATACTGACATTTAGACTTTTTGTGACGAAATAAAAAAATACCGCAACCAGCACACTTAAAATGGCCGCTGATAACAAATAGCGGCTCGATTCTTGCACTAAAAACCGCAGATCCATCAAACGGTATCTAATGACAGCGTAAGCAATAAGGGCAAGGGATATGAGAAGTGCAACAACACCTAGCGGATAGTATTCAATACCATAATTTACAACGAAATCTGATGAAGCGAAACTGTAAGCTATGCTTGCTGTCATCAAATAAATTAACTGATATCTTTTTAAAGGAGGGGTATTTTTATCCTGAATCCGCCAATAAATCATTTGCAGAGGACGAAAAGCAAGGAAAGTTAAAAACATAAGAAAAACCGGGTGTAATGGATAACCAGCCTTTGGATAGTATCCCCAATAAAATCGGTAATAGCCATCGATAAACCAACTACTTGACCACAATGAGATTAAAAATAAAACTCCGATGATATATAAACATTGTATACGAATCTTTTCCTTTACCCATAATTGCATGAAGTTCATATTGAAATGATAAAAAGTGATGGGGATAAAAATTATAAATGAATATCCTATTTTTACAAGAAGGCTAGCAAAGGCTGGGTCTTTAACATTAAACAAAATAGCCCAAGTGCCTTGCCAAAAAACTGTAGGCACACAAAAATAAACATATCCCCGACTAGCTGAAATATCTAGATTACGTTTATAAACTAATACTGCTAGGGAAAAAAAAAGGAAGGCACTTAAGAATGGGGGGATCGAATAAGGATTCATTTAATACCATTGACTGGCGTTTAATTGGTGTTTAATGCTGGAACACATATACGGCATGCTTTCTCGTGTTTATCTAGGAACTCAAACTGTCGATTTTAATTTTGAGAAGCAGGAATAAAAGAACCATGGGTTGACTTTTGATGATTACCAAGAAAGGGTCTTAAACCCTCGCATACATATTTGGGCATTGGAACAATTTTCCCTTCATGATTTATAAATGCTATACGTTGCCTACCGATACCCAGCAATTGCTTAGTCCTCTTTAACCTAAAATCAAAAATTAGCTCTGCGGATGCCTTCTTTAACTCCCCGAGTCTTAAACTTATTAGAACGTCATCGAATACTTTCGTTTCGTGTAAATATGACATTGAAGCTTCAACAGTAATCAATCTAATGCCGGACATGAAAAATTGTTCGTAATTTGGAATAACAACCCTTACAAAAGCTTCTCTGGCCATTCCTTGCCAATCAAAATATCTCGAGAAGTAAGTATTTCCAAATGCATTAGTGTCTGTAAGATAAACAGTTTTCTCTAAAACAAACTCTCCTCTCAGCGCATTTCGCTTTAACTCAGATAATTTTCGCCGATCAACATTGCTGTGCCGGCGATCACTAACAAGTTGATAACCTTGACTAATCAATTCCTCCAGAAACTTAGTGGCAGGATTTTTGTCATTAAATTGAACTCCTGCTACAAACCTATTTTTCTCAACTTTAACGGACCACCGAACAATGCCTTGCAATTCAATAATTCCGCCTCTATTTATAACACGAATAGTCAGGAGTTCCCCGACATGCAGATTCCGATCCAGGCATATACACGTACCTGACTTGCCAATATTCAAAAGATTTGCATTCAATATGAATGATTTACCAGAGGTTATAATCTTTACTCCAGCAAGTTCTTTAAACTGAAATCGTTTATTTATATGTCGATTTGATCGATAAACTAATGATCGTCTATCATTAACATTCCGGCGATCAAATGCTTGGATTCCTCCCGAGGATTCAAGAATAAAATCACATATATCCGATTCGATTTCTCTATTTACTGGTAAAAATACGCCCCGATATAACCCATTATTATCATCACGCCATATAATATTTACGCTCACTGAAATTTTTCTGGGGGATGGTAACCTTACAACGATATTACTGACACCCGGTAAACATTTATCCGTTGAAAATGCGACTCCAGTCTCGCTTATAGATAAGATCTTGCCGTTCATGGTATGAATTTCATCATTTTTCGGGTCTTGAAACTCAATCTGAACAGCTTTAATAACTTGTGCGCGCTTCGAATCGCGTCGATCGACCACCCAATTCCTATTCACAGTTATCACTCCTAATGTATGAAGTTTTAACCAGGTTCATTTACCAAGCCCATGGTTATTGGGCTCGTATTTAGCTAATTACCCCCATTTATGGCTCAAGCCCACACTAAAAATATTAATCATGGTTTTAAATTTTCCGTCCATTGAAGAAAAACTATTACCAGCATTATTATCGATATTCCGGTTATTAAAGAAAATAGAATTGTAGGCAAAATCAATATTTGAATTGCCGAGGTGAAAACCGACACCAATTGTTAAGTCAAAACGGCTTGAATCGGGGAGAGATGATTCGAGTGTTTTTGAAGGAACGACTGCTTCATATACAAGAGCTCCACAACGTAAATCGAGCCAATCTTTAGCCTTCCACTCCGTTCCAACACCCACATTATTCGAGTTCCTCCATTCTCGTGGAACGGATTGTGTAAGTAAGGCGTTATTCTGGTCATAATCGAATTTGGTTTCTTTATTTCTGGACCAATTGAACCATTCATAATCAGCAAAAACGGTCCACTTGCTATTCGGGTGGAATCCGTATCCCAATAAAAGGCTCTGGGGAAACTTCATCTTTGTTGACGCCCCTGTTTTATAGCTGGAAGCACCTCCCAAATAAAGCAGAGAGAGGGCACCCGTAACTCCAGACAATTCCGTGTCGCCCTTCACCTTGACGTTGACTTTGCTTCGATAGGAGAGCCCGAAGGAATGCTTCTCAACGGGCTTCCAAAGGGCTCCAAAATTGTACCCCCATCCAGCGCCATCTCCAGAAAATTTCCCATCACCCTCAGGACTTGCGGGGAGCCCCGGAACCCTCTGATTTAGCTCTACGTTATATATATTGAAATAGTCAACACCAGCTCCCAAAGACAACTTCTCAGAAAGCGCATAGGCTGCGGTCGGATTAACGGCATACATATAAACCTGAGATTTAGTCGCCCAATAACTTGAGAAACTATCATTCTTCCATTCCGTTACCAGACCAAAAGGAGAATTAACGCCGATTCCAAAGGTCCAAGGGGAATTTGACGGAGCACCAGTAAGATAAAAATAAGGGGCGATGGGTAGATTGGAAGCGGTTTTGTCTTTTATACCAGTAGGGGTAATATGTTCGGTTTTAAGGGCGAGAATACTTCCTCCAACCATGATCTGCCACCCTTTAACTTGAGCCAAACCAGCAGGATTATAAAATATGGCTGATGGATCATCAGCCACTCCCGCGAAAGCATATCCATGGGCTGTGGCTTTTGTACTCACCCCCGCTTGGTTTGCAAAGGCGCCTGATCCCAAAGCGAATGCCGGCAATGAATAAAAAGCAACAACAGCGACTGCCAAAAATGACCTATTTAATAATTGCATACACCCTCCCTAGCTAGTTAATAATCAATAGGAAAACTGGCGAATGTTACTTAAAATACGTTTAAAAGTCGAAGGGATTGATTGTTTTTATCAGTCAATGGTTTTGAACCCCATTATTAGGAGTTTGGAGGATTTGGCTGGATTAAAAACAAAGAAAAAGTGAATCTCGTACCACAATTTACCCCCAAGGACTCCGCCCATATTCTTCCACCATGGGATTCGACCCATCCTTTCGCAATGGCAAGACCTAAGCCGGTACCCTTGAACGTATTCCGGTCATGAGATACTTGATAGAAGCTTGAAAAAATATTTTTAAGCTCTTCTTGTGGTATTCCTATCCCGTTGTCTTCAATTGACAATTGAGCATATCCATCAATCTGATTGATTATGATCAATACTTGACCACCTGGGGCAGCTTTAAGGGCATTGGACAGTAGGTTGGAGATCACTTGCTGAATCTTTTCCTCGTCACAGGAGACAATCGCCGGCTCCCCCTCAAGTTTAACGCTTGTATTAGTCCGTTCACTTATCGGGCGTAAAAGATCGATGACTTTCTGGGACAATGCATAAAGATCAACCATTTTTAGAGATAGCCGCACTTTGGAATGCTGTATTGTTGCCAAGTCAAGAAGTTCATCTACAAATTCGCTCAAACGGCCGACATTCGATTGAAGCAGATGAAGATATTCGTCCACCCGCAAGTTCTCCCTCAGTTCATCTTTAGATAGCCCCATTAGGAACTCCACCGCACTTTCGATGGCGTTTAAGGGGGTTCGAAACTCGTGGGTGACGTGGCTGATAAAGTCGCGTTTCATTTGGTCCAAGGCGGACAGATGAACGTTCCGCTCCCTTAACTCACGAAATACATGCCAAACGGCAACGGTCGTCCAAATAACGGAGGCATAGGAGGCTGATTCGAGATACCGATAGTCCTTAAATAAGGGCAGGAAAGAGGTTGACATCATTCCTGCAACCCCATAGGTAAAAAAACCAACCATTAGAAACCAATACTTGATCCGCTCTTCTTTAGACATGGTCAAGGCCGGTCTCACAATTGACGATATGATAGCAATGCATAGGATCAGCAGTCCCAACCGAAGATAGGGTTCGAGGGGGCCGTAGATCGCAACCACTTCCGGATCGAATTGCGTGATCCCTTGGAGGCACCAGGGCGTAAACCCCCCGATGGTGATCACGAGGGCAAAAATCCAGACGCTCACCCTTAATGCCTTCTGAAATTTCGTTTCGAACATTTTTAACATGATATCGAGAAGAGCCGCCGGCATGAGGACCCCGATCCATGTCAGGCGCATTCCCAATTCCGATTGAAGGAGAATCCCCAATCCCCAGGCAAGAGAATAGAGCGAGGAAAACAGACACAGGATGGCGATCGATAAATAATAACGCTGTGTCGATTTGAGCGTCATCGTCCAATACAAGAGGATGAAATTCCATATCGCGGCGAGAAAGTGAAGGGAAATTCGGTAGGCCATGGGTTATTCCGTGGAACAGGCGGGGATGGTGAATCGCATGGTCGTTCCGTGGCCGGGGCCGGGGGATTCGGCCCAGAGGCGGCCGCCGTGGGCATCGACCCACATCTTGGCAATGGCGAGGCCGATGCCGGTTCCCTTCGCTTGGCGGCCGGCCTCGCCTTGGTAGAACCGGTCAAATATATGCGGGAGCTCGTTTTCGGGGATCCCTTTGCCGTTATCTTCAACAGATACAAGGATTTGATCCTTCTTCTTTCCATCGAGCCGGATCTTGATCCCTCCATTTTCAGTGAATTTGACGGCGTTCGACACGAGGTTTGAGAGAACCTGCTCAATCTTCCGGGCGTCGCAGGAGACTGAGCGATTTTCACCCTGCACCTCCAGCGTTAGTGTGTTCCCTCGCTTCTCGGCTAGGGGTCGAAACGACTCGACAACCTGCCGGCAAAGTTCCCCAGGGTCCTCACGTTTGATTTCCAGGAGAGCCCCCTTGTTTTCCACCCGAAACACTTGAAGAAGATCATCGACAAACTGCCGGAGACGGCTCGAATTCCGCTCAATCATTTCCAAATAATCCGCCGGCGGGGGTCCGGAAGGCTTAAGCTTTCGCTGCTCGTTCAAAAAGTCCAAGGCGCTCTCGATGGCGGCCAGGGGGCTTTTCAACTCGTGCGTGAGGCCGGACATGGTGCTCTCTCGAAAATAGGAACTTCGTCGAACCAGATATGCATAAATGAAGGGCCCCGATGAGATGACGAGGCCCAATCCCAGCGTCCCCAAAACAAACAAGGGGAATGAGGCCTCCGGGTTGGATCGAATGGCTTTATAAACGACAAAGTGAAATGGGGCGACAGCCAAAAGAATCAAGATGTAGACGGCGGTTAACAAGGTGGCCCGGCGAATCATGATATTGAAGTCCATCAGGCGGTACTTAAGAACGGCGTATCCGATGATAAACGGGAAGATGGCCACGAAGATATCGTGGGGGATCACTTCGCTTAAAAAATAAGCGGCGCTGAAATGGAGGCCGCCGGCGCAATAAGCGACCCCAAATCCAATGAAAAAATATTTGATCTGGTTTCTTTTTATCCCTTCCGATTTCCGAAAAGATTCAATCAACAGCCAAAACGAATAACCGCAAATAAAAAGAAAGAAAAAAACGAACAGATGATAAAGAGGCCCAGGGGCGACAAACCGCGCGCCTCCCTTTTCCCCAATCCCGGCAATAAAAGACGGCAGAAATGAAAGTACAAGAAAAACAAAAATCAGCCATTTCGAAATGAAGGAGAGCCTTCTCTCGAAACCTCCGGGTTCTTCATCTAAAACGGATTGCGTCAGGGAGAGAAAGAAATAAGGAACGAACGCCGCGGCGGCATACAACAGCCGGGCCGCGAGAAGACGAAGGCCAGGGTCCCCAACATGGGTCGCTACAAGGGGGAAGAGTGTCCAAATCGCTGTCGAAAATAAAATGGCAGAAAAAAAGTAATGCGCCCTTGTCTTCCGCTTAAAGAATGCGACTCCCCCGATACACAAACAAACGAGGCTGGCCATGGAAGATGATAAGGAGTAAATCGTCATCCGCTCCCCCCCTTATCCAAGGGAAGAGTGAAGAAGAAGCGGCTGCCTTTCCCAGGCCCGTCGGATTCGACCCAGAGGCGGCCGCCGTGGGCGTCGACCCACATTTTGGCGATGGCCAGGCCGACGCCGGTGCCTTTCTGCCCGCGGCCCGCTGTGCCTTGATAAAAACGCTCGAACACGTGCGGCTGTTCATCGGCGGGGATCCCCTTCCCATCATCCACCACTGAAACCATCGCCTGATCCCCCTCGCCTTCGACCTTAACTCGGATCATCCCTTTCTCCGTGAATTTGACGGCGTTTGAAACGAGATTCGACACAACCTGCTCAATCTTCTGCGCGTCACACGAAACAACGAAGCTCTGATCTCTCCCCTCCAGAAGAAGTCGATTACCCTTCTTTTCCGCCAATGGCCGGTAGGATTCAACCACCTGCCGGCAAATTTCTCCCAGGTTTGTCGGCTTGATTTCCAGCAGAGCCCCCTTGTTTTCCACCCGAAACACCTGCAGAAGGTCGTCGACAAACTGGCGGAGCCGGCTCGAATTACGTTCGATCATTTCTAGGTAATCCGCCGGCGGAAGGCCGGAAGGTTTAAGCTTCCGCTGCTCGTTCAGAAAGTCCAAGGCGCTCTCGATGGCGGCCAGGGGGCTTTTGAGTTCATGGGTCAAACCAGTCATCGTTTGTTCACGAAAGAAAGAGCTGCGGCGGACGAGGTAAGCATATATAAAGGCGCCGGAGGAAAAAACGAGCCCGAGGCCCAAACAGAAAAGAAAAAGGGGCAGGACGGGATCGGAAGTCGAAGAAAGAATGGCACGGATCAGCGGAAATCCTAAAGGCAGCAAAATCAAAAATAGGGAACCGTATAAAAAAGAAAGAAGAGACAGCTTTTTAATAACGAGCTTCACATTCAGGAACCCGTGCCGAATGATCGAATAACCGAAGACGATGAGCAAAAAGGTCAGGGAGACATACCCGAAAGGGTAAATTTTCCAACCGAAATAGGTGGCGAAATCAACGATACCTGTATAGGCGGCCAAAAAAGCAATAAGAATGTTTCGGGCTTGCGCCCGATCTAAAGGGTTTCTCTCATGCCGCCATTTCTTGGCGAAATTTAAAAACGACAAGAACATAAAAAGGAAAAAGTTGACAAAAAGAATAGTGAGAAAAAGATCGGCCAGCCATGAGTCTGTGTAGCGCGGATAGCGTCCCCACGGGTAATCCACCATATCGGCGATGTAAGGATTAAAAAAAACGACGGGGATCATCGCCAACACGCCAACGGCAAAGGCGGAGGTGACGATTCCCTTCTTTATCTTTTCTCCCGCGAATAAAAGGCTGAAGAGGTAGACGGAAGGAGAAATAAAAGGGACGCCGAAAAGGTAGCTAAAGGAATACCAAAACCGGGCATCTTCTGGATTTTTTACCAAAGAGACCATGCCGAACCCAACCACCCAGAAAAAGGACGCAAATGTCATAAGAAAAAAAGCTTGATTAATTTTGGACCTGGGGTTCTTCTCTAAAACGAATAACCCCAAAAGGAGGAAAAAGAACCCGGAAAACAGGCCTAACAAGCCATGAATGTCAAACCGCAACGTGAACATAAAGTTTTGATCCTTGATTTAGTGGAAGGGAGTAAAAATTCATGATCCCCCTTTACTCGCTTGGCAAGGCAGTGTGAACCAGAACAGGCTGCCTTGCTCCGGCCCGGCGGATTCGGCCCAGATCCGGCCGCCGTGGGCATCGACCCACATCTTGGCGATGGCCAGGCCGATGCCCGTCCCTTTTCCCCGTCGCCCTGCCTCTCCTTGATAAAATCGGTCGAATACATGCGGCAACTCTTCGGCCGGAATACCGCGCCCCGTGTCTGTGACCGATACTCTCATGGGTCCCCCTCGCGCGCCAACGATAGCTTAATCCCGCCTTTCTCCGTGAACTTCACCGCGTTGGATAACAGATTAGACAGAACCTGTTCGATCTTCTTTTTGTCGGCACGGACGACCACGTCCGGACCCAACCCCTCTCCCTCAAGGCCAATCGAAATCCCTTTCCCCTCCGCCAGGGAACGATAGGAGCCGGCGGCGTCTTGGCAGAGGCGCGTCAGGTTGACCTCTTCGATATTCAAAAGGACGTCTTTATTCTCCCCCCGAAAGACCTGCAAGAGATCGTCCACAAACTGCCTCAGGCGGGCGGAGTTCCGCTCGATCATGTCGAAATACCCCGCTTCCTGGGCGCCCGGCGGCGCCGATTTCCTCTGCTCATGCAAAAAATCCAGGGCGCTTTCGATGGCGGCCAAAGGCCCTTTCAACTCGTGGGTCAAGCCGCTCATCGCCTGCTCACGGAAATAAGAGCTTTCGCGGACGGCGTGAGCGTACAGAAAGGGGCCAATGGAAAGAATTCCGCCAAACAGCATAATCTCAAGGACGAGGTTGGGGAGCGAGGTGTTGGCGGCCGAGCGACCGGCGTGCAGCAAAGCAACCCCGGCAATGCACACAAAGACGAGAACGCAATAGACGCCGATCAAGAGAACGGCCCGCCGCACAAAGATCCGAATATCCATGAGCCGATACCGAAGAATCGCATAAGACATGATGAGCGGATAAAGCGCTATCGTAAAATCCCCCCAGGGGTAGACGTCGATTCCAAACTTGGGGAGATAGCCCAGGCTGACCCCTCCGTAGGCTATAGCCGTCGCCAGGAAAAAGTACTTGATTTGATTCTTACGATGACCATCGGCGGTGGCCCGATACTCTCGAACGATACAATAATGGCTCCAAACAATAGAACCCAGCCACAACACCAAATAAGGGATGAAGAAAGGGCCCAGCCGGGGGTGATACATGGAATTGAACGTCCAGCGAACGGAAGGAAAAAATAGGCCGGTGAAGGCAAGCAGGAGGGAGGCGGCTCCCAAGACATAGTGCAAGAAAAGAAGCCTCTTCTGATTGATACGGCAAAAGACCGTGACAAAATGGAAGAAGAAGACGGGCGCCCACGTCACCCCCGCCGCATAGGCCAGCCGCCATGCCAACAGAGCTGTGTTCGCGTCGCGAATCGCCCCGATCCAGGTGGCGAAACCGCCCCAGCTGGCGACGGAAAGAGAAAGAAGAAAAAAGAGAACGCCCAGCTTCCGCGGCCGCGCTTTGAGCAAGACGGCAATCCCGAAAAGAAGCGACGTCACCGCCGCCAGGAACCCCGCCAATGAAAAGAAATTCAACTGCATTTATTGCTCCAATGGAATCGTCTTTCGAAGCATTCGTTCCTGGGGCTGAACTACCCCCCTCCCGAAATCAGAAGTGAAGCAATCTGCGGCCGAAGCTCTTCGATGACGGTCTTGTAAGGCGGCAGATGAGGCACCAGCGGCCCCAGCCATTGCTTCCAGGTCCTCTCCACGGTCGCAAGCATCGCTTCCGGAAAGAAACTCTCGGAATCCGAAAACGTAACGCTCTTGAGCGCGCACTTTTCGCTCAAGAAAGCCGGGAAGCCTGACACATCCAGGCGGTCGCGGTCGGCTCCGAGGATGCGCCAGAGGTCGTAATAGTCCCGAGCACGGGATCGCACCCAGCCGCGACGCTCAAGCAACCGCATGTGTTGAAGGATCGCCCGCAACTTTTCGGCCATGATTTCCTCCAAAGCGTAGACGGGAACCTCCAACTGGAGCGGCTCTCCATAGTCGTGAAGAACGGGGCGGTGGAGAACGGGCCTGATCACCCTTTCATCCATAGACATTTCGACCATGACGCTTGTCTGAGGCCGCCGGTGCCACGGAAAGCGCGCCCGGATGTCGAAGGCCTCCTGGCCTGCCGGATGGGGGTCGCGCTCCAGGTGCCGCTCGCATACGACCTCAACAGGCGCGTAGGGATCGAGGAGTTTTGCGGCTGCGGCGCATACCTCGCGCATCGTCGCCTCCATCGCGGGGCCGGTCGGGACGGAACCTACGACAGTGAAATCCAGATCCTCAGAGAAGCGGGTGTCGCCGAAGTAGCACTTCTTGAGTGCTGTCCCCCCCTTGAAGACGAGCGTATCGCGCAGCGCCCCCACCTGCCTTATGCCGGCAAGAATCCAGGAGAGAAGATAGTCGCGCTCCATTGCTTCCCATGGGAGGCCGTGCCTCTGGCGGGCTTCCTGCAGCCGCGCGCGCAACGGCTTCATGAGCGCACCCTCCCCGGAAGGTTTGCCTGAATCATCCAGCCGGCATAGCAGTGCCCGAGCCTAAGCCCGCTGGGATCGAGCACGCGATAGCCCTTGATGGGCACCTTTCGCAACGGCTCGAGCCTCGCAGGGTCGACCTTCTGCCGCTCCAAGATCCAACCGAGTCGCTTGACAGTGGCCGCGTCAAGCGCGAGGGCGTAACGGATGATGCGCTCGACGTCGAGCTGCGGGGCCCGCATCTCAAAAGCGTGCAACACCTCGGCAAAATCGCCGCAGTACTGCGGGGCCATCAAGCCGTCAAGAAGCGTGCGCTCCGGGTCCGTTATCTTGATTCGAACCTCATTCACCCAAACGTCCTCGATCCCGAAGAACCTCTCGGGCTTGACCTGAACGAACCGGTACGAGATCCCCCCCACAGGGTAACCCCCTTCGCTGTCTGTCGACTTGGCTTTGCGCAGGCGGGGTACCGAGGGCGCGGACGTCAGGACAAAGACCTGTCGTGGCGACTGTTCGGTCAATCCATGGTGGCTCATCGCCGACCAGTGGCTGATGGCGGCCGGCTTGACCAGCGACATCGCGACCTCAAATTCATGGGCGGGCGAAACACCAGGAACGGTATGGGAAATAGCATAGAGCCCACGACGGAGCGGGATGATCCACTCGCTGCGGCGAAGGTGGTAAAGCGCCTCCAAGAGGTAGGCGTTCTTGATCCCGACGCGCGGTGCGAGCTCCCTGGCGCGCTCAGCCGAGAAGACCCGGTCTCCCTCGGACGCTAAGAGCCTAACCAATTCGATCCCTGCCAGAGACTTTTTTATATTATAACCTTCGTTCATTGGATATTATCCAATCAATGCAATAAATGGTGGAATGTAAAGATCTTATAGTTATTTTATGCCATATATTGGACATTGTCAAATCTTTTACAGTATAAGTACAACAAACGCCGCCGTGCTTAACTTACGACGACATCAAAACACATTTTATAAGCTTGGAATCCTAAAACAGAAGCGGCTTCCACACCCCTCCCCCTCCGATTCCGCCCCTATGCAGCCGCCGTTGGCGTCGACCTGTTTGATGAACAAGTGGGCCCTACCCCAGTAAAAACCGGAACCTTTTATGCGCGTCTTTCCTAACATCGGGAACGAGGGTGGCGACGGATGTCGTCGCCGACGCCTCGGCAATCAAAGTGGGGCCGGCCGCATAGGGATCACTAAACGCACTTTTTATAATCGAGGCGACTTGCTCGCCTAAGGGATGAGTGTCCATCCATCGGCGAATATCATCGTTCAGTTTGTTCTTGTCGGGACAAAAAAGGAGCGTGTAATAGGCGGCGTAAAGATCCTTCCGCTTTTTCGCCTCTTCCATCCTTTGTTCAAAGGAGAGAAGCTTGTGAAAAACAAACCCGGAAGGCCTTGGGATAGCAACCTGATACCCTTCAATCTTCACTTGGAAGGTGCGTTCCAAAAGAACGTCAAAATTCGGAATCTCATTCACCAGGATTTCACGCCCGATCAGCCGCTCTCGGGTTTCGGCCGTGGTTTGAGGACTCGTTATGAACTCGACTTCCGCCCGCGCCTTCCCTTGACCGAGATCAACAATGGGGACGAAGGGCACGTCATGTCCAAGGCGCACATGATGCTCACCGTAGTTCTTTTTGATCACCCGTTCAGCAATGGTTTCGAGACCTTTGAATGAGGCGTTTTTAAAGCCGAAGTCGATATCCATGGTTTGAGGGGGCTCCTGTTTGATCCGCCAGAGATAACGCGAATAAATGAACGGAACCCAGCCCCCAACCAGAATAAGATAAGGGAGAAAATCCTCCAGGTCGGAGAAAACCTTTAGGAGGAGCGGCATCTCCCAGTTGTCCCTAGGCAAGCGCCGCCCCCTTTTTTCTCAGGATTT
>JAJAPZ010000119.1 GCA_020523905.1 Candidatus Obscuribacterium magneticum | reverse complement strand
TCATTTCCTCTCCTATTTATTCATTCCGAGTTGGAATGAGGGTGTAAACTACCGGTGTTTCCTGCAAATCCCCCCGCCGTAAGCGAAAGTGAGAATCATCCCAATCAATCACTGCCGAATTCGAAAAAAGCTTGGTGAAATCACTCAACGGCGCTAGTTTATAAAAACGGATATCTCCAAAATGCATGGGAATCACAACCCGAGGCTTAACGATGTCGATCACTTTTTTGGCCTGGAGAGCGTCCAGGGTGGTGAAACCGCCCACCGGAATAAAAAGGACGTCCGGTCGACCGATAAAACCCAAAATTTCCGGAGAAATTGCGGAGGTTCCCAAATCTCCCAGATGAACCAAACGCAACCCTCCCATTATAAAAGAGTAGATGCGCGTGAAGCCGTTTATCTCACCACCCTGTTCATCATGAGGGGCCAGAATGCCGCTGACATCAAGTCCGGAGGCCACCGTCAGAGTTCCGGTGCTTTCCACCAAATCAATATTTTTTACCCGGGCTTTAACCGCTTGAACACGATTATGGTCAAAATGATTATGGGTGACAAGAACGGCATCGGCCTTAAGGTGCAATCGACCATATCCAACTGTTTCGTCAAAAGGGTCAATGACAACGGTGCGATTGACGCTATCTTTAATGGTGAAGCAGGAATGGCCGTGCCAGGTAATTTCGACGCCCCAGTCGGGGTTTCCCGCCTGATTCGGAATTGGTTTATGGAAACACCCGCAAAGAAGAAAAGTGAACGACATTCCTGCGAAAGCAGGAATCCAAGTCTTAAACACGCTTTTTAGAAAAAAGTTTGGTGCCTGGATTCCTGCTTTCGCAGGAATGACGATGGGCCAGATAAATTTCATTTTAGGTGGGGGGCGATTTCAAGGGCGTGATAGGTGATAATCAAATCGGCACCGGCTCTTTTAATTGATTGAAGGATTTCCAGCGCGGCCCGCTCGCCATCCATCCAGCCGAGTTGCTCCGCCGCTTTCACCATGGAATATTCCCCCGAGACGTTGTAGGCCACAACCGGAACATGGAATTCCTCTTTTGCCTTGGAAATTACATCGAGGTAGGAGAGCGCCGGCTTCACCATGACCATGTCGGCGCCTTCATCAATGTCGGAGCGAATTTCCTTCAAGGCCTCCCGAATATTGGCCGGATCCATTTGGTAGGTTTTTCTATCGCCAAATTGCGGAGCCGACTCAGCCGCTTCGCGAAAAGGTCCGTAAAAAGCGCTGGCGTATTTGGCCGAGTAAGCGAGGATCCCGGTTTTTAGATAAGACCGGTTGTCCAGTTCTTCCCGGATGGCCTTGACCGCCCCGTCCGTCATCCCCGAAGGAGCAATAAAATGCGCTCCGGCCTCAGCCTGGGCCGCCGCGGTTTTGCGGATAATCTCCAGAGTGGCGTCGTTGTCCACCTCAAAGTTGCTTCTGCCTTCTTTTTTAATAATTCCACAATGGCCGTGATCGGTGTATTCGCAAAAACACAGATCGGCCAGGACAATTAAATCCGGGAAACTTTTTCTAATCGCCCGGATGGCGAGCTGAATTATTCCATCAGGAGCGTAAGCTTCGGATCCAACGGGATCTTTTAGTTTCGGAATTCCAAAGAGGATGACCGCCCTGATTCCCGCCTTTTCAACCTTGGCGAGCTGTTTCAGGAGTTCATCTAGAGATAGTTGGAATTGCCCCGGCATAGAGGAGATTGGTTTTTTCACACCCCGGCCGTGGGTCACAAAAAAGGGCAGAATAAGCTGGGCGGCTTCCAGTTTGGTCTCGCGCAAAAGTTCTCTTACCGGAGAATTTTGACGAAGGCGACGATGACGTGTTTTAGGAAACATAATTTACCGATGCTCGCTGATTTGGACTTCCCTGCGCAAAGGAAGTGACAGGGAAACGGTTTCTAAAATTCCCGCCACCAGCGCCCCGACATAATAAATCCACCATTGATTGGGGATGTGGGCGAATAAATACAAAAATCCGACTGATAGCATGGAAAGTG
>JAJAPZ010000118.1 GCA_020523905.1 Candidatus Obscuribacterium magneticum | reverse complement strand
CAAAACTATTTCATCGTTGAAAGGGACGGCTTGATCAACAACTCCTATAGATGGAGGTGGAATACGTCATCGCCACTGTCACCGCGGGGCCGAAGAGGCCGATCATGAAAAACTCACGAATAATATTGATAATGAGCGGCATTGGATGGGGCCCCAGAAGAATCTGCAAGGGCCTTGTGGCCAAATAGACGCCGAAGAAGATAAAGCCGTAATAGGCGCTGTCGTAGGTGAGCTTCCCCGTCACCAGTGTCCGCACCGGTCCAATGTGCCTCACGTAGCGGGCCAGGGCGAAATAGACCATGCCGCTTAAAAGCGGTATGACGATGTTCAAGAAAATGGGAAAGAATTCAAGAAGAGAGCGCATGGGGAACGATGTTCAAAAGCTCCGCAATATCTTTGATTTCAAAATCCGCCCCGGGATCCTGGGTGTTGAAGTCGTCGCCGTAGCGGGCAAAAACCGTTTTCATCCCGAGCGCCTTGGCGCCCGCCACGTCCCGCTCCGCCCAGTCCCCCACCATCATGGCTTCCGCCGGCTCAACACCCAGGCGCTCGAGCGCCAGGCGAAAAGGCGCCGGATCGGGTTTTCTCATTCCTGTATCATCGAAGGTCACCACGGTGTCAAAAAAGACGTCCAACCCGAAAGAGACCAGGCGCAGCCACACCGACAATCGGGGCGCATCGGACACAATCGCCAGGCGGACGCCCCGCTGTGAGAGCTTCGTGATGGTCGAGCGGACGTGCGGATAGAGGACCATGTAGCCTTCCTTCGCCCGCCGGTACCCCAAAATCCCCGCGGCCAGGATCCGGTAATCGATCTGTCCGTAATCTTCGAGAAGCATCTTGTCCAAGATCTTCTGATCTTCGATGCCCTCCCTGCCGTACATCTGAAAAACCCGCTCGATCGCCTTCTCCCGCGGGGCGTCGAGGCCGGCATCGATCATGGCATCCACCGCCGCCTCCACCGCGCGCCGCTTCAGGCGCATGAAGTCCACGAGGGTGTTGTCCAAGTCGAAAATGACGGCTTTAATCATATAATCACTTGACATTCCTGCCCAGGTCGTCATTCCGGCGGAAGCCGGAATCCAGTCGATAAGCCTTCTTTTTAACAACATGTTTAAAACCTGGATACCGGCTTTCGCCGGTATGACGAGCTCTTCGGTAGAAATCTAGGAAATTATTAATTGACATATTTCTTTATCAACGGCCAAAGCTTCTTTTTGGTCGAAGGTTTTATGAAATCCGGCTGCGTGAAGATGGCTCCTTTGAGCGCGTCCGCATTTTCGTTCGGAATCTGGGAAAGCCGCGGAAGCGCCCTCGCCACCACCTTTTTGGCGTTTTCGGCATTGGCCATCAAATTCTGAACGACAAGCTCGACGGATACCTCGTCCTCTTCCTTCCAGCAATCGTAATCGGTGACCATGGCGAGGAGGGCATAACTCATTTCGGCCTCCCGGGCGAGCTTGGCTTCGGGGATGGCCGTCATGCCGATCACATCAAAACCCATTTTTCGGTGAAATTCGGATTCGGCCTTCGTGGAAAAGGCGGGGCCTTCCATGCAGACATAGGTCCCTTTCTCATGCACGGTGACGCCGAGCTCCCGGGCCGTGTCGGCCAGGAGTTTCGACAGGCTCGGTGAAAAGGGATGGGCGAAAGAGATATGAGCGACGATGCCGTCGCCAAAAAAGGTCGACACCCGGCCTTTGGTCCGGTCGACGATCTGATCCGGAACCACAAAATGGCGCGGAGCGAGTTCTTGCTTCAGAGATCCGCAGGCCGACAGGGCGATGACGTATTCCACCTCCAGCATCTTTAAGGCAAAAAAATTGGCGCGCTGCGGGATTTCCCCCGGCAGAAACCGGTGGCCGCGCCCGTGGCGGGGCAAAAAAGCGCAGCGGATTCCCTGATATTCGCCGATGGTAATGGGATCCGAGGGTTTCCCGAAAGGCGTGGCGGGGTAAAATTCCTTGAGCGTCTTCATCCCTTCGATCTCGTAGACACCGCTGCCGCCGATGACGGCGTAACGAACGGGCGAGTCTTCTTT
>JAJAPZ010000117.1 GCA_020523905.1 Candidatus Obscuribacterium magneticum | reverse complement strand
AAATAGGGGTCAGGTCTCGACATTCGACATTAGCTAATGTCGAATGTCGAGACCTGACCCCTATTTTATTCGTTGGAGGATGGAGAGGCCCGCCAGGTAGGAAAAGCCGAAAATAAACATGGCAATAAAGGGAAGGGCCGCCCAATTGTCTCGAATAAGGGCAACGTAAAGGGTGAAGCCGGAATAGATCGTCAGGAACAGGGGCATGAGCGCCACGGGATTTTTCCTTCTGGCATAATCTTTTTTAAGCCAATTTTCGCCGGCGCGTTGGATGCCGTATTTCGGCGTCCGCACAAAATCCGACGGCTGGCCGGTCAATCCCTCCCAAACAGCCATGGCATTGCTGACCGACATTCCGATGCCAAAAGAGAGTAAAACAGGGATGTCTTTTATTCTCCAACGCCAGTCGGGATAAAGCTCGCGCTGGGAGAAAACATAAAAAAAGGCCATTGAAAAAACGCTCACAAAAAAGACGCTGATTTCAATGATGGCGATTCCCCCTCCAAACACATGCCCTCTTAAAATCAGGCTGGGAAGCAGGAGAAGGACGGCTACGAATACCAAGAGATAACCCACGTTGGCCGTTAAGTGGGCCGTCGCTTCGACTTTTGTGTGCAAAGGCAAAGGCGCCCGCCATAAGTCTTTGAGAAGGATGCGGGCCACCTGAATGGCCCCTTTGGTCCAGCGCCTCTGCTGTGTCCGAAACGCGTTGATATCCACCGGAAGCTCGGCCGGGCAAACGAATTCCGGCATATAAACAAACTTCCAACCCTGCAATTGGGCCCGGTAGGAAAGATCCAGGTCCTCCGTGAGTGCCCGCGCGCTCCAGCCTCCTGAGGTTTCGATGGCGGCCTTCCGCCAAATGCCCGCCGTCCCGTTGAAGTTGAAGAAGGCGCCGCTCTTGTAGCGGGCGGTGTGCTCCAAGAGAAAATGCCCATCCAGGAAAAGCGCCTGGAGGCGGGTGAGAAGCGAATAATCCTGGTTGACATGACCCCAGCGGGTTTGAACCATGCCCACGTTGGAATCCGAAAAATAGGGGAGGGTTGCTTTCAAAAATTGAGAAGGCGGCATGAAGTCGGCATCAAAAATCCCAATAAACTCCCCCTTCGCGATTTTCAATCCCCACGCGAGGGCCCCTGCTTTGAAATCCGTCCGTGTCCCCCGCCGCAACTGATGGATGTCGAATCCCATCGCCCGCTTCTCGGCCACCTTTCGTTCGACAATTTGAACCGTTCTGTCTGTCGAATCATCGAGAACCTGGATCTCCAGTTTTTCCTTCGGGTAATCCAAGGCGCAAATCGAATCAATGAGCCGTTCCGCGACATACATTTCATTGTAAAGCGGAAGCTGGATGGTGACGACCGGGGCCGTGAGGGCATTGAAGCTCTTCGGGTGGGGGGGCGCCCCTTTTCTTCCTTTATGGTAACGACAGTAGAGGTAAACGATCCAGAATCGATGGAGGCCGTAAATCATAAGAACGCCGAGAAGAGCCACATAAAGGCCCATCACGAGGGAGGACGCGAGGGAATAAAGGGTTGAGCTCATTGATACTCTTCGATCACATCTTGGATTCGTTTCTTCAGATTTTCCGGACACATATGATATGTTTTCTGCCTCATTTTCTCACGTAAAAGTCGCTCAAATTTGAAAAGCCCGAAGCAGGCCCGGCAGAGGTCCAAGTGCTCGCGGATCTCTTTGCTGCGCAGATCCTTCAGCTCATCATCCAAATATTCGTAGAGGGAATCAAGGACGTCTTGGCAATCCATTTATTTCGTGCCTCCTCGATGCGATCGGAACAAGCGGAACGACCACCGCTTCATGGGAATCATCTTTTTATCCGTAATGTAACCGGACCGCACGGCTTCCTCCCAGAGCGCCTTCTGCAAATAACGGCGGCCGCGGTTAAGGCGCGACCGAACCGTTCCCACCGGGATATCCAGCGTCTTGGCGATCTCCTCATAGGAAAGACCCTGTAAGTCGGACAAGATCACCGTCTCCCGGAAGCCCTCCGGCAAACTCTCCATGGCCCGGGCAAAATCGGCCTCGGCAAACTTCGCCAGAATGGCGTTGG
>JAJAPZ010000116.1 GCA_020523905.1 Candidatus Obscuribacterium magneticum | reverse complement strand
AAAACGGCGGCGTTCGGATCTTTTTCTTCTTTAAAGGTCACCTCGATCTCTTTGTAGTCGATGGGAAGAAGCTGCCGAAGGCTGTCTGATATTGAACGGCTCAGGTGAAGAAGATGAGCGCCCACCGCCGTTAGAACGCCGGCGAGGAGCCGGACGGCCCTTGGAAACGGAGGGATGGCCAAGAACAGTTTGTCGCCCACGAAAAGTTTCTCAAGCGGGGTTTTCTCCTGAGTGAAGACGCTGAGATAAGCCGAGCCCTGTTTGGTATCGATGGCGGTCAGCTTCGGCGTGAAGGTCAGTATCGTTGAGCCGGAATCTTCCAGCAGGCGATTGAGGTCTTTCGAATGGAAGCCGCCCGTCACCAGAACGGCGACCTTGGCGCCGCGCGCCTCCATCGTTTGAAGGAGGTTTTTCGCCATGGCTTCGTTGCGAAGGTTTGCCAACCGGTAGAAAGAAAGAAAAGAAGGCGGTATAGCTCTATAATCGTCATCCCGACGAAAGTCGGGATCCAGACCTTTGACGTAACCCTGGATTCCGGCCCGCCTGCCGGCGAGGCAGGCTTGCGCCGGAATGACGGTGCTCAGCTCCCCCCACTCCTCAGGCGTGAGCGCGAAGTCGAGGAGCTTGCCGGTGAGATAAAGTCGGCGCGAATCCTTGATGAGGCGTTTCTCCTCACCGGTTTTCGCGAGCTTCTCATAAATCGCCTTTTCCAGTTCCCGGGTTTCCCGGAACAGCGCGTCCGCCTCGATCCGGTCGGATAGAAGGACGTAGTCGATGTAGGACTTCATGGCGGGCGTCTTTTCCAGTTGAACGCCGCTTCTTTCACAAAGGGTGGAGAGCAACGTGTAAAAGTTGGAATGAGAAAGTTTTCCCAGCCGGTAGGCCAGGGTCGCGTTAATTAGTTGAGTCGTGTCTTCCGGGCTCAATTTGCGGGTGAGTTTTTCCAGGACATAGGTGCGCTCCCGTTCCACCTGGACGAAGTTGAGAGACGATTCCAGCTCCAGGGCGCTGAGAAAGATATCGATGTCATTCCGGCTTTCGCCAGTGATAATTTTTGATTTAAGAAGTTTCACATACTCGCCGAAGGAGAGTTTCTCATCCCGGTAGGCTTGGACTAGGGCGTCGAACGTGAGGAGGTCTGGATTGAACGTTCTTGACTTCTCCTTTTCCAGCGACTTTCCAGCATTCGAGAGATCCGTCTTCTGAGATTCCATGAGAGGTGATGCCTGTCGGTAAGCTTCAACATTCGCCTGATAGTTAGCGGGATCGTCAACACCAACAATGGGAGGAAGGTCGTCTTCGGCGGTGAGGGCGGTGTGGATGGGGCCGGAAATCTTGTTTTCCTTAAGAAGACAGTTCACCACCTGACGAAGGGCCGTCCGGTGTGGGAACGCCCGAAAGGACGATAGATCAATGAGACCCGAGGCCCCTTCCAGGGCGATGAGGTCCACCTTTTTGTTTTTCGCCAGCTCTTCGATGGCGGCGCCGATGTTTCTTTGCGCCTCGCCGTTTGTGTGAACGTCTTGGATGTGAACAATTGTTCTTCCGTTCTTTGCGTGGGACGGGGCGGAGATGCCGCGCAGGCTGACGTGGGCCGGCGACGGGGACCGGAGGAGTGAGGCGGCTTCTTCACCCAACCCGGCGAGTTTGGTTTCGTCGAGGATCGAAGACGAGGACAATGGGTTGCTTTCAAGAGATAGGGAATTGATGACACTTGGAAGTTGGGGCCGATTGAGCGGAAGCGGCAGTTGGGCGAGTTGCAGAGGGGCCTGTTTTGGCGCGACGTTATCGCCCGCGGGACCGTGTGAGGTCGGGCGATTTCTTTCCAGCGCATCCCGCCTCTCCTTCCAGATATTGGCCTGCGGTTTGTGCGCGAAAAGACAATTCGTAAAGAGAAAAACGAAGCAAAGCGATGACGATAAAACGCGAACGAAAAATCCCTTCGGTTTCAAGGTTCCCCCACTATAAGATGTAAGTGGGGTTATTTAATCAGGAGGGCATTAAGATTCTCTTAAGAAACTGCAAATTAGTTGTAACAAACAGGCGTGTTCCGTAACCTCAAAAGTGGACATTTGGGAACCCGAAAGTGGACAAACAGCTG
>JAJAPZ010000115.1 GCA_020523905.1 Candidatus Obscuribacterium magneticum | reverse complement strand
ATAGTGCTAATCTTTCGCCGTGGCTTAATCTGCAGGGAGGCGACGTACAACGCTTCCTGTATTATATAAGCATTCACGAACGGCTTATTCTCGGAGAGAATGAGAAATCGGCCGAGCTTTTCACGCGATTTGGTGATGCCCGGGCGCTCCTGCTCCCAAACGGCAGATATCTCTTAAATCCCTCTATATTTGATAATGACCTCCCCTTTGCTCAAAGATTCATAAATGCGGATATACACAAACTCATTATTGAAGCCGAGCGTGATCCGCGCCTTACATCATCAATCATAAAGATATTTCGCGCCGTAATCCATGAAAACGTTGAAAAACTCACCCAGATAATCCGTAACCGCGATGAAAACCGACATCGATCGATGAAAGAGCTTATTCTCGCTCAACCCAATGCGCTTAGTTCTTATACAGAGCTTATCGGGGAGAAGGCGGCCAATCTGATAAGTTCGGGCGACCTGTTGTTTAACGATATCATAGCAAACGCGTTTGAGCTGATATTCCTCAAAGAGAATGGAGTTTTGGCTGATGGCGATCTGTCGGAAAGAGAGCGCGCGTTCCTAGAGGCGATAGAGCCGGTTTTAAGATCAAACCGTTCCGACTATTTCAGGGCTGAATTCTGGGATGCGTCCGAAATGTACCGCGCTCTCTCCAATACTCTTCACAGAGGGCGGCTTTACGAGATCGCTGCCGCCACGGATAAAGAGATAAGAGAGATTAAAGCTCGTAAGAGCCTTACTATTGACGAGAAGATGGATGGGGCGATCCGTGAATCGGATTTTGTTATTCCGGGCACGTTTGATGAGATGCTGGCCGCCTATTACGGCCTTAAAGTATTGCTGGTTGTTGCCGCAGACAAAGAGGACGGCGAAAGCTTCCGGCAGGTATATAAATCTCTCCTGAAGCTTTTGCCTGCGCTTGACGCCAGGATGAGGCGCGCTTCCGGCGATGATGTATATAAAACGCTTGGCATAATAGCGGAGAGCGCCAATATGCCGCAATACATCGTAGGCGATCTTATACTGTCGGATGATAAAGATACCGCGGTGAAGAGCATCCGGCGTGAAATAAGCGGCCTTGCATGCCGTAAATTTTCCCCGAAGTTCACGCGGCTTATTGAAGATATTTGCGGTGAGGTAACGGCCGAGCTTTACGATGACGAGCAAGAGCGTTCTTCGAAGAGAAAGGAGCTGCTTAAAAATATAAAGCCGTATAATCTGGCCTATTTTATACCGATAGACGTCCTCATAGACGATTATCTGGTGCATAAAGAAGATGTGAAAGGCCTGTCGGTCTCCCTCACCCGTGCGCTTTCTGCTTACGCATCAAAAGTGATCGGCAAAGACGTTATATTTGCGCATGAGATGGATGATGAGCTTTTCTTCCGAGCCACGCTGAAGCACGAGATACTCCATTATTTAATGGATCAGGGACAGGTGAGGGCGCCGCCCGAAGCGGAAAGCCTTACATTTTGTGTTCAAATGCTTGAGTATGTTATTTCCGGCGGAAAGAGCGTCGAGGAGAATGAAAAGCTCCTTTTCGAATGTCCTCATATAGGCCTTAAGCTTCTCCCGGAGTTATATAAGAGAGGAAAGGAGCTTGGTGAATCAGGCGATGCGGGATTTAGGGTGCTGCCAGGTGTGTCGGATGGCGCCGCAGGCTACATTTCGCTTAAAGGCCTTCTTCTCGAGGCGCGGATAATATTTAAGGACAACGGTATGGATTCCGCCATACTCGATGATGCATATAGAGCGCAAATAGCGATCGCCGCCATACTTACCGGCCAGATAATGGGTATGCGCGAGAAAGATCCCGGTTTTAGATCTCTAAAATTTTTAAGAGATTTTTTCGGCGCCCTATATGAAAGGCTTGCCCCGCCTGATAAAGAGTTTTTGAGCTGGATCGATACCTCTCTTCTTCCTGAACTGAAAGAGTATGCGTCCTATCTATTGGGACAGCGGATCACTTTTAAGAAAAAAACCCACGGATTATGGGAATATTTCAGGACGAGCGAACTTTCCGGAGAGATACACTATCTGATTACCGATCTCTACCCGCGCGAAACCGACGCGACAGGTCGTGATGATATTGAGGGGAAGAAGCGTTCCGTGCGGGAGAGGGCGTACGCCCAGCTTCT
>JAJAPZ010000114.1 GCA_020523905.1 Candidatus Obscuribacterium magneticum | reverse complement strand
GGGATGAATAATGAAAAATACGAAATTGGTTCATTTGTGATAGAAGTACAAAAAATATTTGGAATAACGCATATGGCTCAAATCGAAAATCGTACTCATGGGAAAATGGTTGGAGATATTGTTCAAACTCTTGGATATGAATATTTAGGTGCCATTGATAATCATGCAATTAATGCAGCTCATGCGATTAGACAAGGCATAGCAGAAAAGGGAGAGATTTATGTTGTTGCTCACAGTCAAGGCACTGCAATTTTTGAAAGAGCTTTGGCATTACTAAAACCAGAAGAAAGAAGTAAAATTCACTATTTCGGCGCAGGTTCAGAAGTTTTTATAGATGAAAATAAATATGGACTTGCAAGTGCCGTGAATGTGAAAAACGAAGGCGATAAAATCCCTGACATGGGGAATAAATGGAGAATTACAAACTGGTTTATCCCGTCAGAATGGAGCAGAAAAGGAAAACTCGACTGGACAAATATCAATGTGAACGCGGAGGGAAACCATCATTCATTTTTAACATACTATATTAACGCATTAAAACAGTGGCACAATGGGGAGGATATAAGATGATAAAAAAATTAATTCTATTGACGAATATTATTGTTGTTTGTGGGTTATTGACAGGTTGTGATTACACAGAAACCGATGTGGCAAATGACCCTAAATACAATTCTGAAATGGGAAAAGAATACAGAACAAAAGATGATTTTGTTTTATACTATGACAAAGATAACAAACAAAGGATTGAACTCAGTCGAGCAGGAGATCAAAGCATCCCTCCTAAAAATAAAATGAGTGATAAATTTCCTTTCAAATATTTTAATTCCACCATCGTCGGAATATTACCCGCAGGAAGCGTTTTTAAAGTAACCAAAGCGATATTGAGAGACGTCCCTCACAGTTTCTCTTACATTTACTACATGGCGGTTGTAAAAGAAACTTCAAGCCCCAAATTTCTGAATTGGGAAATTGACCCCATGTGGCTTACAGACAACACCATAATACCCCCAAAATTTGACGAAAAATACGTCGAAGAAATCCACCCCCAAAATCCATGAAAAATTTGTTACAAAAATGTTACAAAAACTTTAAGAAAACTTTAACTCGTATTGTTACAATTATAAATGAATGTTTTCGGTAGGGGAACAACGCGTGAAACTGTCAAAAATAAATAAGCAAAAAAATAATCAAAAAAAAGAATCTCAATCCGCAGGGGTTGATTCTGTTCAAACCAATAAATTACATCTTTTTTGGGCGATTCTTATTTTAATTGCCGTTCCTTTTGCCATCTATTCCAATTCCCTCCACGCGCCGTTCATTTTTGATGATTATTCGAGCATTATGGATAATCCTGATATTAAAAATATTTCCAATTTGAAAGATAGATTAATTTACCGAGCAGATTCTTATCATTTAAAAAATTATCCAACAAGGCCATTAACCTATTTGTCGTTCACTCTAAATTATTATTTTGGTGGATTGAATACCTATGGATATAGGTTATTTAATCTGATCGTTCACATATTAGTCACCTTGATATTATTTTTTGTCACCAAAAGAATTTTTTTCTATGTTTCCGCCAGACAACATGTTCTTTTATCCCTCATAGTAGCATTGATGTTTGCGTTGCATCCAATGAATATAGACCCCGTTGCCTATATTGTAACGAGGTCCGACAGCATGTCAACATTGTTTTATTTAATGTCGATCATGTTTTTTATCAAATCAACAGAATCCAAGCGAGTCTATTATATTTTCTCTATTATTTCTTTCATGCTTTCCTTCGCTTCAAAACAAATTGCAGCCACATTGCCACTAATGATTTTAGCTTTTGATTTTTTCTTTCTGAGCGACATGAATGTAAAAAAAGTCGCGCAAAAGAAATATTTTCATCTGGGTTTCTGGGGAGTTCTTACAGCATATCTTTTATTCACAAAAATCTATTTTGGCAATCTTGGCGACATGGGTATGACATGGTCGCGATACTCCTATATGATTTTTCAACCCTACGCCATACTTCAATATATTAAACTTCTGTTTGTGCCATGGGGGCAATGTATCGATCATTATTTCGATCCCCCAAAAACATTATTTGAATTGCGAATTATGATCTCTTTTCTTATTTTGATTGCAATAACAATAACTCTATCCAT
>JAJAPZ010000113.1 GCA_020523905.1 Candidatus Obscuribacterium magneticum | reverse complement strand
CATTCGACGACTTGGTCCAAAAAAACAAGTTGCTGCTGAATTATTGTGTTTCGGTCTTGGTCGATCCATGAAAAAAGGTTCGTCTCGTTGACCCCATGAAACCACCGCAACCCTTTTTCCATCCCCCCTTGAATATGCGATGGGTCGATCTCCCGCATCGAAAGACCGATACACCTCGGCTCCAAAAACTTTTCGAGCCTTTCGAGCTCCTTCGGAAACGGAGGTTTGAATAAAATCGCCGCTTCTAAATCGTTGAGGACCCGCACCACCTCAACGGTGAGAGGGATGGCGAAATCTTCTATGCCAAGAGAGGCAACAAAACTTTGACCGATTTTTACCCGATTCCGCTCCTCCGTGGTTTTAAAAAAAAGGCGGCAACCCCTCAGGCTGATATTCTTCACCTTTGTCACCAGAGTCACAGCCGATTGCGGCTCTTTCTCCGGACTCAAGAGGTGAACTTCCAACAGTTCATTCTTTAAAATATCGACACGGTTGCTTCGTCTTTTTTCTTTCCATTGGTCGGAATGAATTTGATTTGAGGGCTGATTCTCCTGATCGCTCGAAAAAATATGATTGAGAAGTGACCGGAGATTCATCCGCGCAAAATATTCATGTTTTCAACGAGAACTGTTTTGGCATTACGAAAAATAACCAAAACCAAAGCCATCCCCACCACGGCTTCCGCCGCCGCAAGGGAGATAATAAAAATGGTCATTCCCTGGCCCCAGAGAGACCCAGGGTAAAGGTAGTGATTAAAGGCCACAAAATTGATTCCCACTGCGTTAAAAATGAGTTCAATCGACATGAGAATACCGAGGATATTTCTCCGCGAGAGAATCCCAAAAAAACCGACGGAAAAAAGAATTCCGCTCAAGATTAAAAAATGTTTAAGGGAAATCATGATATTTTCTTCATGGAAAAATAGACGGCGCCGATGAGGGCGACCATGAGGACGACAGCCACCACTTCAAACGGAAGAACCATCGCCCCCAAAAGAAGCGATCCCAAATTGCCTGTCGTTGGTTGAAAACTAAAAGGGGATCCTCCCAGGGAAGGCCACGCCCCGATGACCAAAACCAATAAGGACACAAACAATAGGGCGACCAGGACGGCGAGCCAGACTTGGTCATTTATTTGTTTGACCATCCAATCGGAGGGCTTGTCTGAAATCAATATGACAAAAAGGATCACCACCATAACCCCTCCGGCGTAAACCATGAGCTGAACCGCAAATAAAAAGTCCGCAGCCAGTAATGCGTATATTCCCCCCACCCCCAAAAGAGACACAACCAACCAAAGGGCGGCGTGAAACACATTCCTAACGCTGACCACCATGAGAGCCGGAATAATGACAGTGGCGCTGAGGAGATAAAACAAAATGGATTCAACGGTCATTTTCTTTGTCCTTGCCTGCGCATCCCTTCCACGCGGGAGTCCATAACAAATTTGTACCATTCTTGGGATTTGGGTTCATCCTTAACGGTGTCTTGGGACGTCGGCCCCCATCGAACGATAAAATCCTCCCGTCCGTCAAAGACCATCTCAAATTCGTTGGTGTGATGGATTGATTTGATTTTGGTCGGGCATATTTCCTCACAGAGACGACAAACGTTACACTTCCCAAAGTCGATTTGGTACCAAAGAAGGTCCTTTTTTTTGGTCAGATCGTTCCGCTTCCAAGCCATGGATATAACTGCGGACGGGCACACCCGAACGCACATCTCACAAGAAATACAGATTTCAGGATGGAAAGCGAGGACCCCGCGAAACCGTTCGGGAATCGGTTTTTTCTCGCGTGGATATTGGAATGTCGTGGCGGGAAGGAAAAAATACTTCAAAGTCACCAAAAAACCTTTGGCCAAATCAACCGAGTTCCGGAAAATTATATTCAAGTTCCAAAACATCAGCCTTGCCTCCAAAGAAAAACAACCGCCGCTAAGCCGATAAGGATAAAGGTCCAGGGTAAAAACACTTTCCAACAAAGGTCCATCACACGGTCCACCCTAAGCCGCGGGAGGGTCCAACGGGCCCACAGGAAAATAAAGATGAGAACGGTCGTCTTCGCCAAAAACCAGGCCCAGGACGGGATTGAGGATAAAAATGGAAATGGCGGAGCCCCCCCGCCAAAAAACAAAGTCACGCCGAGAAGAGACCCGACAAACATATAGGCGTATTCC
>JAJAPZ010000112.1 GCA_020523905.1 Candidatus Obscuribacterium magneticum | reverse complement strand
GCCGCCGCCGACAACCGCGTAATCGTAAATCATCTCAAGACCTTGTCATGACAAGCGAATATCATCGTCGTCATTCCCGCGAAAGCGGGAATCAAGGACGTGAACACCGGACTGGATTCCCGCTTTCGCGGGAATGACGATTGACTTCCTTCGCATGGCGAATAATATAGGTGGAGGGTAACGTGCTAGGTTTTAAACGCGACGTACTTCTTGTCTTTTTTAATCCAATTGATATACCAGCCGCCCTTTTTGTACTCGCCTTTGGTGAGCTTGCCGTCGACGAAGCTGATATAGTCATTTTTAAATCGGTTCAATTCGCCGAGGCGGAAGGGTTCGTACTCCCCGCTTTTTTTGCCCCCATTGAGAATGACCAACTCCACGATGGGTCCCCAGATCGTTTGTCCCGTGCCCAAAAGGAGGGCATAATCCCTTTTTTTATCGTCGTTAAAATCGCCCCAGGCAATGGCCGGATGGATGCCGATCAAACGGCTGTAATAATACTTAAGCATGTCGGCATTGAATTCGGTGTCCGCAGGAATTATGTAGCCGGGAAACTCCTGCGCCAAATAACGAGCGACGTCCTCCGGCAGGACCACGATCCGCCCACGGCCTGTGTCCCCCACGGTTGGATTCTTGCCGCGTCCCGCCAGGGAGAAAGAGACGAAACCGGCCAGGATCAGCCCCGTCACAAACAGATAAAAATATTTCCTCATGATGGTTCCCTTCTTTACGATACCGGCGCCATTGTGTCCCCCGGGAAATTGGGCAGCAATTTCTTCGCCCGGGAGATGATATTATCAACATTGAACCCGAATTTCTCCATTGCCACGGCGCTCGGAGCGGACGCCCCAAAGGTCGTCATGCCGATGACATCACCATCCGTGCCCACGTAGCGATCCCAACCGAACGTCGACAGCGCCTCAATGGCCAGGCGCGCCTTGACCCCCGGCGGCAACACGGAATTTCGATAGGTCTTGGGCTGCAATTCAAAAATCTCCCAGGACGGCATGGACACCACACGGGCTTGAATATTCTCCGCCTGCAACGTCTCCTGAGCTTTCAAGGCGAGGGTCACTTCGGATCCGGTGGCCATCAAAATCAGCTGGGGAGGACCCGATTTCTCCGCCGATAAAACATAGGCGCCCTTCTCGACCGCCCCGAGCCCTGGATATTTCGATTTCAACAGGACCGGAACCGCCTGTCGCGTCAAAACGAGGGCGACGGGCCCTTTCCTGTATTGAAGGGCGACTTTCCAGGCGGCCACGGTTTCGTTGGCATCGGCGGGACGAATTGTGATCATGTTCGGCGTCGCCCTGAGGTGAGCCAAATGCTCGATGGGCTGGTGGGTCGGCCCGTCTTCCCCCAACCCGATGGAATCGTGGGTGAAGATATAGATCACTTTTTTCCCATTCAAGGCGGCGATGCGCATCGCGGCACTCATGTAGTCGGCAAAGATCAAAAAGGTCCCGCCATAGGGCACAAGCATGTCGCTCAAGGCCATGCCATTTAAGATGGCGCCCATGGCATGCTCGCGAATGCCGAAATAAATATTCCGTCCAACCTGCTTTTTCGAAAAAGGCGGCGAGTTCTTAATCAGGGTGTTATTGGACAGGGTCAAATCGGCCGATCCGCCGATCAGCTCCGGCATGAGGGGAGCCAACGCATTGATGACAGCCCCTGACGCCACGCGGGTGGCGACTTTCTCTTCCTTCTCAAAAACCGGCAATTTCTTCTCCCAATCGGCCGGGAGGTCCCCCGCGGCGAGTCGTTTCCAAAGCTTGGCCCCCTCTGGATCCTTCTTCGCCCATTTGTCGAATATCCCTTGCCACTCCGTTTCCAACTGGCTGCCCTTCTCTACGAGACCTTTAAAATGGTCGGCGACCTCCGGCGGAATGACGAAAGAAGCCTCCGGCGGCCACCCCAAATTCTTCTTCGTCAATTTCACCTCGTCTTCGCCGAGAGGCGCCCCGTGAGAATCGCAGGAATCCATCTTATGGGGGCTGCCGTAGCCAATATGGGTCCGCAAAATAATGAGCGAGGGTCGTGTAATTTCCCCCTTGGCGATCTTCAGAGCGTTGGCAATGGCCTTCAAGTCGTTGCCGTCCTCCACCTTCTGCACATGCCAATTGTAGGCCTTAAACCGCATTTCCACGTCTTCCGACAGCGTCAGACTGACATCGCCGTCAATGGTGATGCG
>JAJAPZ010000111.1 GCA_020523905.1 Candidatus Obscuribacterium magneticum | reverse complement strand
GTCCTGGATACGTTCCTATTCATCGATACAAGTTGCACATCGGCTATATCAAGTATCCAGTTAAGCATATCACCATTGACAAAGCAATAATCTTGTATTATTAGACCGAGCGAAACGACTTTTCCCCAGTAGCTCAGTCGGTAGAGCGGGTGGCTGTTAACCACCATGTCCGTGGTTCGAGTCCGCGCTGGGGAGCCAAACTGTACGGTGGGCAGAACTTCTACATCAGAGGTTTTGCCCACCGTTTCTTTTATAATCGGCAGGTTATATTCAATCCGGGCTTCCGGGTGGTTTACAACAACTCTTTTAACAAAAGAACGCAGGAAGGACTTTTGCTCAAAGATTGAGCCTTTGCTTAAAAGCTGCGCAAGGTTACGGGTGTAGGTTTTGACAGTTTTTATATCAAACGGCAGGGCCTTCGGGTTTTGTGCTTCCTCTAAAATTTCATTCCTCTTTGATTCCAGTTTATTAATCTCTGATTTAAGCTCCTTGATCCTGGGGGCCAAGTCGTCAATATCAACTTTTCCTGTCTCCAGGGCATTATAAAGGTGTGAGCGTTTGGCTATTGCGGTTTCCATCTGTTTTCCAATGGTGGAAAGACGGCTTTCCGATTCCCGCTTATTTTGCTTCATTTCATCATGAACAATGGTAAAAAGTTCCATGAGGTTATTTTCAGTCAGGACATGCGTTTTGAGTCGTTCAACGAGAAGTCTTTCGATGCCCTGTCTATTGACCAGCTTTGCGTCACAGACAGTCTTGCCACGCTTACGATAATTATTGCAGACATAATAAGAATGTTTCCCGGACTTGGCCGAGCTGCCAATCATTTTGCTGTGACATTTCCCGCATTCAATAAGTCCACTTAATAGATAGTCACTTGTGTTTGTTCGCGGATGGGTGACTTTTGGGGCTCGTTCAGCCATAAGAGCTTGAACGTGGGAAAAAGTATCTTTGTCAACAATGGCAAGGTGGTTATCCTCTTTGCGGATGACTTCATACTTTCCGTTTAGATGGGTTTTATTCTTAGGCTTCTTGCCATAAATAAAAGTACCAGTATAAACTTCATTTCTAAGGGCATATTGCACGGTGGAATTGCTCCATGGTCTTCCTTTGTGGTTCTTCAATCCTTCCCCGTTAAATGTATTGGCAATTGCCTTAATGCCGTTTCCTTGTGCGTAGAGGGAAAATATCCTTTTAACAATAGGGGCAAAAGTTTCGTCCGGTTCAAGCTTTGTCCTTTCGTTGGTGCCGTCCATTACTTTCTTCGCTTTATAACCAAGCGGGGTAACGCCGTTTTGAAAGCCCCTGTTAGCGTTCTCTCGCAGGCCCCTTATAGTGTCTTCGGCAAGGTTTGAAGAATAGAATTCGTCAATTACTTCAATAATCCCTTCCAGGAGTTTACCTGACGGCGTATCATCAACCTGTTCATTCATTGAGATTACGGAAACGCCATATTTACGGAGAAGTGATTTGTAAATTATAGAATCTTCCCGGTTGCGTGCAAAGCGTGAGAATTTCCATATGATGATTGCTTCAAAAGGCGGGTTATTCTTTCTGGCGGCGCCGATCATTTCTTGAAAGGCCGGCCGGTTGGCAGACAGGGCGCTTTCCGCCTCGTCAATAAATTCCTTATAGATGGCCCAGTGGTTTTTCTCTGCATAATTACGCAGGGCTTTAAGCTGGGCAGCAATAGAAAGATCATTTTCGGCTTGTTTTTCCGACGATACCCTGGCGTAGATTGCGACGTTCATTTATATCACCTCCTTAAGGTGGACCCCTTTGTCAAGACAATATTTTCAATAAATTAAGTTACAACCTGGGGCGGTTTTTAACTTCATATTCCCTCAGGTTTGGGGTTATCCATAGCCAAGTCCCGCCAGCCCTCGGCCCTTCGGCGGAGCAAGGAGGGCAGGCGGGATTTGGTTGTGGGTAACCCCGTCGAAATCCATAAACTTGATCAACACCTCGCTCTTTGAAAATATACTTCCGCCGGCGCCTGATCCTAAAGCGCCAGGCGGGTCCGGTTGTACCTCTTAACTTAAATCATATTGCATGATATTCAACCTGTCAGCGAGGTCGCGAAGGCTGTCATGCTCGGATGGGATTAGCTGAATGAGAATTTTCGCGGCATGTTCAAAATTTCGCCAGATTACCGGACGGATCAGAACATCAACGGTAAGTCTGGAAGCCTTAAATAGCATTTCAAGATTCATA
>JAJAPZ010000110.1 GCA_020523905.1 Candidatus Obscuribacterium magneticum | reverse complement strand
GCCAAAACAAGCCAATCTGAAAGCGGTTTGGGAGACATTTCCGCCGGCTTGAAATATGGCATTGGCACCATCAGGGGGTGGGATGGTGGCGCGTTGATTTCGTTTGATTTGCCAACGGGCGATGCGGACAAAAGCTTGGGCAAAGGATTAAATGTGAGGCCAACGATGTTGGCTAGCCGACAGTATGGAAACTGGCCGGTGGACGTTAACCTGGGTTACTCGCTTACGGGTGAATACAAGGTTAACAGGGTGAAGATCAACCCCGGGGATGTCATCACTTATGGTGTGTCGGGCGGTTATAATTGGAACCGCTGGACGTTTTTAACGGAAGTGCGCGGCGAAACATTTGGCACAGAGAAACAAGCCGGCCAAAAAATTAATGGCTCCGGTGGCACACGGATTGATTGGACTCCCGGTGTCCGCTATCAATGGAAAAGCCTGAAGGCCAAGGCAGGGGTGAATGTTTCGTTGGGGGAGGAATCTTCCCGTCTTTACGATTGGCAAGCATTTGTAGGATTAAGCGTTGTGGGTAAATTTTCGTTTCGGATGGAGTAAAAACAAAAGTGCGAAGAGCCAAGGGTGAAGAGTGAAAATGGTAATGATGAATGAAAAATTATGAAGGGAGGAAATACGAAAGACGAAAGCAAAGAGCTAAGAGTAAAGAGTAAAAACTGTAATGGCAAAAAAGCCCCATGATGTGGCTGTAGGCATTTTCAACGAAAAACCCCAATCCGGCCGCCGGGCGTTTGCTATAATAGAGTTCCCCATGGTTTCCAATCAAAAAATCGTCGCCATCTTTGTCAATCCGGACAAACCCGCGGCCCGCCGTGAGTTGCCTCGATTAAAGGCGTGGCTGAGAAAAAAAGGTCTGCGTCCCGTCGCCTCCGAGCAGGCCGATCAGTCCGATTGGGCGATCGTGCTGGGAGGTGACGGCACTCTCCTTTGGGCGGCGCGGCGGTTGGCGCTGTTGGGCGTCCCCGTGCTGGGCGTGAACCTGGGCCGTCTGGGATTTTTGACGTCCGCGGATTTGCACCAGATGTACAGCACTTTGGACCGGCTGTTGCGCAACAAATTGCCCGTGTCCGACCGCATGATGCTGAACGTGCGCCCGCCGCGGGCGAAGGGGCAGTTGGCTTTGAACGATTGTGTGATCCGCGTGAACGGCACGGCGCGGGCGGCCCGCCTGTCGGCGTGGGTCGACGGGCAATACTTGGGCACGTATTTCGGCGACGGGATCATTTTGGCCACCCCGACGGGCTCCACCGCTTACTCGCTCGCCGCGTCCGGGCCCATCGCCCAGCCGGAGATGGATTTGATTTTACTCACGCCCGTGTGCGCCCACAGTCTCACCCAGCGCCCGGTGATCCTTTCGCCTGAGAGCGTCGTGAAAATCGTTGTGGACGAACACGGCCAAAAGGACCGCGTCGTCTTGTGCCTCGACGGGCAGATCAATTTCGCCCTGCGCGCCGGCGACCGCGTTGAAATCCGCCGCGCCACGGAAAGAAGCCTGATTTTTTCCGATCCGCGGCAACCGTATTTTTCCCTGTTGCGGCGGAAATTGAAATGGGGCGAGCGTTAACTTTATGCTGAATTACGTGTCTGTCAAAAATTTTGCCCTGCTGGAAGACATCCTGCTGGAATTTTCCGGTGGGCTCAACGCTTTGACCGGCGAAACCGGCGCGGGGAAAACCATCGTGGTGGACGCGCTGGGTCTGGTGTTGGGCGATAAGGCCAGCGCGCAACAGGTGCGCAAAGGCGCCGTGCGGCTGACCGTGGTGGCCGGGTTCGGCGACCTGTCGCCCCGCGTCAAACGGCTGCTGCGGGATTTGAACCTGGCCGACGACACCGCATCCGGTGACGCCACGCCGGACGGCGAGCTCCTGCTGCGGCGGGAAGTGGACAGCGGCGGCCGCTCGCGTTGTTTTGTCAACGACAACCCCGTCAATCTATCCACCGTGGCGCGGTTGGGCGAACTGCTGGTGTACGTTCATGGTCAGCACGAACACCAGCTTCTGCTGAAACCGGCGGAACAAATGGACCTGTTGGACACGTTAGGGCATTTGGAATCCCAGAGGGACGCCGTTTTGAACGCCTACACGGCCTGGCGTGATCTGGTGTCGCAACAGCAGGCGCTTTCCCTGTCCGACCAGGAACGCGCGCAACGGATCGACCTTTATCGGTTTCAAAAGCAGGAACTGTCCGACGCTAAACTGAAAAACGAGGCGGA
>JAJAPZ010000010.1 GCA_020523905.1 Candidatus Obscuribacterium magneticum | reverse complement strand
CCAGATGGGCCAGCTCCTGAAGCCGATGGGAAAGGGTGCTGCCCCGCTGGACCACCGCCAAATTTTGATGGCCCTGCCGGTTGAGGCCTTTTATGAGAGAAAAGACCTGCTGTTCTCCCCCCCGCCAGGTCTTCTCGGTATCGATATGAGCGACGCGTAAATCCAAATCAGGCATGGTTGATGGACCGCCGAAGCGCCCACCGGTAGAGCTGCAGGGTCTTGTCCAACTGGACTTTTTCGCTGAACCGGTCCCGGGCGACGTGGCGGGCATTTTCCCCCATCCGGCGGGCGTCCTCGGGCTTTTTCAAAATTTCCAAAATCGCCTCGGCCAGCTCGACCGAATCATTCGGGGGAACGACAAGCCCCGTTTCTCTGAACTCAATGAGCTCTGGAAGGGACCCGACCAGCGTTCCCACCACGGGACGCCCCACCCCCATCCACTCGAGGCACACGCGGGACACCTCTTCGCTTCCCAAAGAGGGGATGACGCCCAAGGTGCAGGTCCGCATAAACGCTTCGGCGAACGGCACATAGCCCAGGAAAACAAAAGAATCGCGAAGGCCAAGAGAATTGGCGTGATCTTCAATCATTTTTGCGGTTAGGCCGGCCTCCTTCCCCGCTATAAAAAACTTCGCGTCCGGCAAAGACTTGTGAATCCGGGCGGCCGCTTCCAAAAACACCACATGACCTTTCACCGGATCCAGCCGGCCCAAGAGGCCGACCGTTTTCGCCGGTAAAGGGGTGACCTTTTCGTCCACCCGAACGGAGGGGTAGATCGTTTTCAATCGATCCTCTCCCAAAGAGAATTTTTCCTGGTACTGCTTCCCGATATGGTCGGAGGCCGCAATCACAGCCGATGTGCGTTTATAGGCAAAACGCAGAAGCATGTTGGCGCTTAAAGGCCGCGCATCTCCCCGCGTCCGAATGATCGGAATCCCTTTTTTCCGCCCCCGCAGGAAAAAGGAGCGAATAAGGACAGCCCACGAATGAGGCCGGCCCGAATGGGCATTTATTAAATCCCAATCTTCGGACGTCAGAAGTCGGAGCAAGTGGAAGAAATTTTCAATCCGCTCGACCCGAAGGCCTTGCTCGCGTGCCAGAGCCTCCGGCCTCTTGCCGAAACGAAGGCCGAACACCACCTCTTCGCCGTGGACCTTCTGCAAAGAGGCAATCTGGAGGGCATACGCGGTGATGCCGGAATCCCAGGGTTCATCAAGTAAATGGAGTATTTTCATAAACCAACGTCATCCGCCGCGGCGGATCCAAGATAACCTTTACGACCTGGATCCCCGCCTACGCGGGGATGACGGCTCTGAAGTGTCTCCAAAACATTCTCCGCCATCAAATCCTCCATGCATCGATGGTGCTTGAGCGGGCAGATCTCGTCTCCATGGAGCGTGCAGGGCCGGCAGGAAAGGCCCGGAAGCTCGGCCACATGGGAAGAGTCACGATAGGGGGCAAATCCAAAGGCCGGCACGGTGGGCCCAAAAACGGCGACCAAGGGAATCTTCATTGCTTCAGCAATGTGAAGGAGACCCGAATCGTTTGTCACCAAAACCGATAATTTGGAGACGACCGCAATCAACTCCTTCAAATTGGTCCAGCCGGCCAGATTCTTGAACGGCAATTTCAGAAGAGCCGCCACTTTGTCCGCAATGGGCCGATCGCTTTTATCCCCTAAAATAAGCACTGTCTTATTTGAAGCCATTCCGAGGCGGTTGGCCGCCTCCGCAAATTTCTCCGGGTTCCACCGTTTCGTCGCGTGTTTGGCGCCGGGGGCCAGGCCAATCAGTGAAAGGGAAGGATCCACCTCAAAGGAGGTTAAGACCGCATCCGTATTCGACGGGAATAGCTGCGTCTCACTAAATTTCGCCCCCACCCCCAAGGGCCCCAGACAATCCAAAATCTTTTCCCGAACCGACCTTCGCAAGGAGGGGCTCTCACGCTTAAACCAAACCAGCGCCCACCGCGCCCACAGGCTTTTCTCCACCAAAATGGCGCGGGCGACGCCGCCGATCATCCGGACCAAAAAGGACCGGACATTGCCCTGAAGGTCGATGCACAAGTCGAATCCTTCCTCTCTCACCTCCTTGGTCAATTTGGAGAAAGGCTGTTCCCGTGGATCAAACACACGCACGTGATCGACATACGGATTCCCGTCGAAAACGTCCGCATACGCCCGCCGTGTTAATACAGTTACTTCTGCGGCGGGCCAGTGCGCTTTCAAATTGGGGAAGATCGCCGTCGTCAAGACCACGTCTCCCAAACTCGAAAATCGAATGACGAGTATTCTCATGGTCCCAGCTGCCTTTTTAATCCCTCCAGCGTTTTATGCACGCCGCCCTGTTTGTTAATGACCCAACGGGCGGCGGCATCTCCCCTCGCTTGTCTCATTTCTCCGTGCGCCAGCATCTCCGAGGCACAATTTAGCAATTCTGGCCCATCATTCACCTGTCGCGCCGCTCCCACTTTCTTGAGCTCCCGGGCCTCTTCCAGAAAATTGTCCATGTGGGGACCCATGATCAGTGCCAACCGGGCCGATGCGGGTTCGATGGGATTCTGCCCCCCCTTGGGGAATAGACTCCCCCCGATGAAAGCCATATCGGCGGCACCATAAAGGTCCTTTAGATCGCCAAAGGTATCCACCAAAAGCACCTTCGTATCCCAAATCCTCTTTTCTTTCACCTGACTCCAAGTGGACCACGGAAGCGCGGATTGCGCCAACAGGCGGGCCACCTCGGGGATCCTCTCTTTCCGGCGCGGGGCCAAAACAAGCCAAACGCTTTTGGGTCCCAGGATTCCGAAAATTTTCAAGAGATCTTTTTCTTCCCCCGGCCAGGTGCTCCCCCCCACCAGGATCACGCCATCCTGAAAACCAAAAAGCTTCAACCGCATCGCCTTTTTGTCTTCATGGGTCAATACCTTCACGTTATCGGTCTTTAAATTACCGGTGATTTCCGTCAGGCGCGGCGAAGCGCCCAACCGGCAAAACCTCTCCGCATCAGCTTCGGTCCGCATATAAAAGCCGCAGATCCGGGACATGATCCGCCACGCGAGAGGCCGGACGACACTCCAGAAGAGGGCGCTTCGCTTTGAGATCCGTCCATTAACGATAAACGCCGGGACATTCTTTCGATGAACCGCATGGAGAAGATTCGCCCACAATTCCGTTTCGACGATGAGGAGCGCATGGGGATCAAACGTCTTCAGCCAACGGGTCACGATCCAGGGCAAATCGACAGGGAGAAGCTGAACAGTCAAGTTCGGGTGGCTCTTTCGGATCGTTTGCTTGGCTTCCGGCGAGGTGACGGTGACAAAGAACGCGTATTTATCATCTTTGCTCAAGTCCTTGTACAACGGTTCGGCGGCCTGCCATTCGCCGAGAGAAGCGGAATGAAGCCATAGGAGAGGTTTTTCACACCGAGGGGGAGAGCTTCGCCCCAACCGTTCGGATAAATCCAGGAGGGACCGTTTAACACCGTATTTAATAAACAGAAAAGGCATCCAAAAGGGCAGGAGCAGGACAGCCGACACATTGTACAGATAAAAAAGAAGAAGACCCGACAATGAACTGAACCAGGAAGGCGCCGCCCGGTCCGCTTCATCCGATCCATCCCAGACTCCACCGATGGCTTCTTTTATTTTCCCTTTGGCCTCCTCCACGGACATGTCTTTTCCGATTTTAAAAGGCTTTCCGTGTGCCACAACGATATGGTCAAAAGGAAGGGGAACCCGGTATTTGTCCCACGTCCGAAAAACCAATTGCCGGCGGTAGGTGACGGCCGTGGGAACGATGGGAGCGCCGGACATCTGAGCCGCCGTGATGACGCCTCCCTGGACCACAAAAACCGGACCCCGCGGACCGTCGGGAGTAAATCCCGCTTGCCCCCCCTTCTCCAAATTAAGAAGCATCTCCCTCATGGCCTGGTCCCCCCCCCGGCTGGAGGATCCCCGGACGGCCTTCAATCCCATCCGCTTCATGATTTGCGCGATGTATTCGCCGTCTTTGCTCAGACTGACCATAATGCTGGCCTGTTCCCCGCGATGGGCATAGGCCAGAAAGACCTGGGCGTTGTGCCAGAGAGCGTAAATCAGGGGTCGCCGTTTCCGGCGATAGCTCAGGAATTCTGGGTCGTCCCATTTCTGGACGAAGGAGGTCCGGCCCACCAAATGGAGGTACCCAGCCCCGACATAAGAGACCAGGCAGTGAAGCCATGTGATACGGGGGATCGCGTCAGTCATAAATCATTTTGTCATGGCCAACGTAACAAAACCATCCATGTCATCCCCCCGAAGGCGGATATCCCTTCCGATGTTCACGTACGGGATATCCGCCTTCGGGGGGATGATGACAAGCGAATTGCTTTGCTCGCGATGACGTATGACGTAAGGAAAATCCAACGGATTAGGATGTCTTTTTCTTGGGGACCTGAACCAGCCGTTTCTTTTTGGAGATGGGAAGCCAACCGGCGAGGGCCACGTGTGTGAACCGGGGGGTGAGATGGGCGGCGGCATCCAGGTGAATCCCCTCCTGCTCGGCGCCCGTCAACACGAGGGTTTCGGCCAGAAGGTTGGGATCCACTACGATCAATGGCTCCGACACATCGCAATCATCGGCCTTGGCATCCTCCGCCAGCAATTTGAAGAGAAACTGAAGTGAAAGATCCGCTGACTCTTCGCTTAACGCCGTGATGAGGAGGGACCGCGTGGTTTCCCCACTCATCAGAAGTTCGGATAGATAGTCTTCCGGCGCAGGTCCAATAGTGGCAATCAGGGCCGATACGGCAATGGCTTTCTCCCAACCGGCCTGCTCCAAGACGTCGCGATAATGGGGCGGGATCTCGTCTTTGGACCAGGTTTGGTAGAACGCCACCGGGGCGACGTGAGAGAGAAAATCCTCGGATTCTTTAGGGATGGATTCCTCCAAATCCGCCGCCAGCTGTTTGACCGACATCATGGACCGGAGGGTCCGGGCCACAATCCCTAGACGGGGCCGGATGCGAAATTTCTTAACTTTCATGAGGACTTATTTTTCCCGACGTGTCTCAAATTCATAGACCAAGCCCAGGGCCACCGCCACGGTGGAATAGACGCCAATGAACGTCCCGAACGTCATGAGCATGGCAAATTCCCGGATGACCTGCCCCCCCAAGAAAAGGAGGCTCAGAGACGCCATTAAAACCGTCATGGAGGTGTTTACGGTTCGGCCCAGCGTTTCGTTAAGAGCCCGGTTGTACAATTCACTCAACGTTTCCTTTCGGGAGGTGCGCAGGGCTTCCCGCACCCGGTCGAATATGACAATGGTATCGTTGATGGAATAACCCGCGATGGTAAGCAGTGCCGCCACCCCCACCAGGGTCGTCTCACTCCCGACCAGCGTCAAAAGCCCCCAGCTGATGAAAACATCATGCGCCAAGGCCAATACTCCTGTGAATGCCCATATAAAATTACGAAATCGGAAGGCCACATAAATGAGAATGACGCCCAAAGAGCCCAAAATCGCAAAAAATGTGTCCCGGATCAATTTCTTGCCGATCACGGGTCCTATAAATTCGATCCGATCCACATGGGGCTTGACGTTATCGGGATAGTTGGTTCTTAAAATATTCAGCAACTCACTCGCCACATCCTCCTTGGATTTCACGCCCGACTTCACCCGAATGATGATGCTGTTGGTAGAGGGTTGAGTCTGAAGGCCGAATCCTTCGTATTCCGCGGCGGTGATATGGCCGCGAATGGCATCGATCGGGGGCAGGCTTTTGAATCCAATTTGTATCAATGTTCCGCCGGTGAACTCGAGCCCCAATATGGGACCTTTCTGTTTGACGAAACCATAAGAGGCCACCCCGAGAAAAGCCAGGGAAACGGCAAAGAAAAAATATCGCTTCCCGATGAAATCTATTTTTGTGCCGTGAAAAAATTCCATGGGATTAGACGCTCAACACTTTTGGTTTAAACAACACAAACCAGGTTTCATATAAAATCCGCGTGACATACACCGCCGTGACCATGGAGATGATCAGACCCCACATCAGCGTCACCCCGAATCCTTTCACGGGGCCCGTCCCAAACTGGAAGAGAAACGCCGCCGCCAGAATGGTGGTCACATTGCCGTCCAAAATCGCGGAAAAAGCCTTGCTGTAACCATCGTCGATGGACATGTGCACGTCTTTTCCTTTCCTCAGTTCTTCTCTCACACGCTCGAGGATCAAGACATTGGCATCGACGGCCATCGCCAGTGAAAGGATGATCCCGGCAATGCCGGGCATGGTGAGGGTGGCCTTCAACCAGGACATAATCGCCAAAAGAAATATAAGATTCAATATCAAAGCGATATCCGCCAAGGCTCCGGACAGTTTGTAGTACATGATCATAAAAAGAATGACGAGAACAAAACCGATGGCCATGGCCTTAAAGCCGGAGCGGATCGAGTCTTCGCCGAGCTCCGGTCCGACCGTTCGTTCTTCGGCGACGATCATAGGGGCCTGCAAATTCCCGGAATTAAGAACGTTCGCCAAGCTCTTGGCTTCCTGCTCGCTGAAGGTGCCCGTGATTTGTCCCCGGCCACCGGGAATCCGTGTTTGGATGTTGGGGGCGGATTGAATCTGCCGGTCCAACACAATGGCCAGCCGCTCGTTGATGTGAGCGGCCGTCAACGCTTCAAACAGGGTGGCGCCATCGGCGTCCAGCTCAAATCCGATGGAAAGACCTCCCAAGGAACCGGAGCTGCCAAATTCAACCCGGGCTCGCTTGAGATATTTCCCCGTCAAATCCGCCTTGGCATTAACGAGGAGGTACCCCCCCTCGCGCACAGGAAGGATATCCATTCCCTCCGGAATCATCTTCTTAATGTCCGCCGGCAGGCGGTCATTGATGACATCCTCGGGTTGAATCCCCTTGCTCTCGATCTCCTGAACGATTTTAATGAGCGTATCGTCTTGGCGGACAAGCCGAAATTCAAGAAGGGCGGTTTTGCCGATCAAGCGCTTGGCCTCTTCGCTCTCATACACGCCCGGCATTTGGATGACGACGAAATTCCGTCCCTGGCGGGCGACAAAGGGGTTGGCGACGCCCAGGGCATCAATCCGGTTGTTGATCACCACGATATTCTGATCGATGGCCTGCTTGACCGTCTCGTCGCTCTCATCGGGGAGTTTCGACGTGTCCATCTCATAAACCAAATGGACCCCGCCTTGAAGGTCAAGCCCGAGCGGAATCACTTTCCGGGCCAGAGGATTTTTTCGTTTGGCTTGGAGGGTCCTTTGCTCCAGGGGAATGGCGTACCAGACGAAATTGGGATAAAGCATGAGGCCGGCGCCGACAATGACCGCAAAAATAATGGCAAGCTGCGAAATAAGTTTATTGCTCATTTGGCTCCGGCTCCGACTTCAACAACTTGACTTTCCGGCAAGACTTGCTGCACCGCCGAACGTTGAATTTTAACTTTCGTATCTTCATTTAATTTTACGTCAACGAACCCCGGCCCGATGTTGACCACCGTCGCGTGGAATCCCCCTTGGGTGATGATTTTATCGCCCTTTTTCAGGGAATCCACCATCTTTTGATGATCTTTCCGCTGCCTCATTTGAGGGCGTATGAGCAGAAAATAGAACACGGCGATCATAAAAATAATCGGCATATAGGTGATCCAGGCGGGCGGTGGCGGGGCATTGGGATCGGCGTTGGGTTGGCCGGCCATAGCGAACAAGGAGCTCGCCTGGCCGCCCAAGAGGGCGAGAGAAAAAAGAGCCTTTCTAAAAGTCATTTTCTTCATAATCAATTCCGTCCTTTTTTTCGAAAATCCATCATGAAAACCGACGTCGCCGCACCCAGGCGCGTCCGGATATTCCCATCATCCAACGACTTCACCGCCAAACTCTGGGCATTGGGATTGGGAATATACCCCAGGGCTTTGGCGGCCAAGGCCCTTGCTTCCATGTCGTTTGAGCTCAAGAGCTCTTCCAAAACGGTAAGACCTGACGAATCGCCAAGCCGGCCGAGGGCCACGGCCGCGTTGATTTTGACCCGATCCGCTGGATCGGAAAGAGACGCTTTGAGCGCGGGCATTTTCTCGGCCGCTCCGATCTCCCCCAACGCCCAGGCGGCCTGCTCCCGTACGGCATCGGAAGGGTCCGTAAGGGCCGCCGACAGGGGGCCGATGGCTTCCCGGGCTTTCATCTTTCCCAAACCCCGGGCGGCGATCACGCGCATGGTCTCGTCCGCTTCCTTGAGCAGAGAGAGAAAACCCGATGCGGCCCGGGGATCGCCGATGGCCTCGATGGCCTCGGCGGCCGCCATACGCACTCCTTTATCGGGATCCTTGAGCGCGCTGATAAAAACAATCGTATGACTTTGATCGCCCAACAGAGCCAGCCCCACGGATGCGCCGTCCCGAACCTGCCCGTCTGAATCCATCTTGGCTTCTTTTAGATCAGGGATCACGGCTCGGTCGCCTATTTGGCCGAGCGCTTTGGCGGCCTCGGCCCGCAAACGCCCCTGCGCCAGGGCCCGCATCTTGACCAGAGCCGCCAAGGGTCCCGAGGCATCTTCCGGCGCCTGAGGAGTCGATCGCAAAATGCTCAACACCGTTTCTTTCCCGTTCAGACTGCCCTTCTTGGCCAAAATTTTCGCGGCCCAAATGCGGACGTAATCGCTCTCATCGTTGAGGGCCGTGGTCAATGCCCGCGCGGAAGCCGGATAGTTGACAAATTCCAGTGTCCGTACCGCCTCTTCCCGGATGGCCGAATCTTTGTAAATGAGCGCCTGCTCAACCACGCCCCACGCCTTCTGAAGCGTTTTTTTATCAAGAGGAGCGGGTTTGGCCGCGAGGCACACGCTAAAAAGCCCAAGCAGAGCAAGAAAAGAGGCTGTCTTTTTTCTCGAGCCCATTTTAAAAATCACTCTCTCCTCTTTCGTATTTGCGAAGAAACTCTTTTTTCGCTTCTTGGAATTTTCCGTTCAGAATGGCGTCTCGAATAGAGCGCAGCAACCTTATCATAAAGCATAAATTGTGTAAAGTTACGAGCCGAGGGGCGAGCATCTCGCCGGCCCGGAACAAATGGCAGATATAGGCGCGCGTATAACGTGTGCAGGTCAAGCAGTTGCAGCTCGTGTCTAGCGGCGAAAAATCTTCTTTATAATCGGCGTTCGCGACATTGATGCGCCCAATGGAGGTGAAGCCCTGGCCGTTGCGGCCGTTCCGGGTGGGCAGCACGCAATCGAACATGTCGACCCCTTTCTCCACAAACTCCCACATGTCCTCCGGCTTTCCGAATCCCATCAAGTACCGAGGCTGCTCCACGGGGAGGGGTTCCAAGCTCGCCTCCAAAAACTCGACTGTGTCCTTCCGGGGCTCGCCCACTCCCAGACCGCCGATGGCGTAACCGGGAAACCCGATTTCAACCGTTTTCTGGCTGGATTTCTTTCGTAACTCCGGAAAACTCGCCCCCTGGGTAATGCCGAATAATAAAGGTAAGGGTGAGCTTGAACGCTGAAGGTCTCTCTCCTTCAACCAGCCTTGATAAGCCTGCCGGCACCGCTCGGCCCAGCGAAGCGTTCGTTCCATGCTTTGCCTGGCGTCCCGTTCAAGGGATGGATACGGCGGACAATCATCCAAACACATGGCGATGTCCGCTCCGATGTCCAGCTGAAATCGTGTGGTTATTTCCGGTGAGAGTTCGCATCGAGTCCCATCCACGTGGGATGAAAATTCAACGCCGGTTTCACTGATCTTGCAGCGTGGCGCCAGGGAGAAGACCTGATAGCCGCCCGAATCGGTCAAAAGGGCCCGGGGCCAAGACATGAATTTGTGGAGGCCACCGGCGTTTTTTAACGTTTCAGAGCCCGGCCTTAAGATCAGATGGTAGGTGTTCGAAAGCAGAATCTGATAGCCCATCTGCTCCAATTCTTCGGCGCCCATGGTTTTGACGCTTCCCTGTGTTCCGACCGGCATAAAAACAGGGGTCTCCACCGTTCCATGAGGCGTCTGCAAAATCCCCGCGCGGGCTTTGGAAGAAGAATCCTTTTTGATAATTGAAAACGTTGGATGATTGCTCATACTCCGTCCATCCCGCGATAGATGGGATCTTGCTTCCTCGTCATTCCCGCGAAAGCGGGAATCCATTCCGGTGTTCACGTCCTGGATTCCCGCTTTCGCGGGAATGACACCATCAGCATCAACTGAATCACAAAATCAGCATCGCGTCGCCGTAGGAAAAAAAGCGGTAGTTTTCGCGAATGGCCTCTTGATAGCAACGGCTCAAATTGTCGAGTCCGGAAAAAGCGGCCGTCAACGCCATCGGTGTGGAGCGCGGAACGTGAAGGTTGGTGATGAGCCCCGAAATCCAATGGAATTGGAAGCCCGGTTTTATAAAAAGGGTCGTCTCCCCTTTTAAAACAGGACGATCCCCACTGACGGTCAGGGACTCCAGCACGCGCGTCGTCGTTGTCCCCACCGAAAATATCCGCCCCCCCTCCTCTCTGGTTTTTATCAAGCCGCGATAGACGTCTTCAGAGATTTCATAGTTTTCTGGAAGCATGGTGTGTTCCGACACGCTCTTCGCAATGGGTCTAAACGTCCCCCATCCGACATGAAGGACAACCTCATAAACGGAAACGCCTGAATCCAGGATTCGTTGCAGCAACTCCGGCGTGAAGTGCAAGCCGGCGGTCGGCGCCGCAATCGAGCCGGGCACGGAGGCATAGACCGTTTGATAACTCTCGGCGTCATCCCCGTGACGGGAGTCCTCGCGGTTTCTTTTGATGTAGGGGGGAAGCGGGACACTCCCCTCCGAGTCCATCAAGTTGGCTGGGTCCCACCCTTCGCAGGCCAGCAGGTTCTCACCGATGGCGTTTTTCTCAACCAAATGGGTTCTCAACCCATTTCCCAGCAAGATCACCGTGCCCGGCCGTAAGGCCGGCCTGACAAGAGCCCGCCAAAGATTGGGTTTCTCAGTCGGTGAAATAAAAACGACCTCGACATGACCGCCCGTTGTCTTTTGGCCGTAAAACTTGGCCCGGAGGACTTTCGTCTTATTCAACACGAGCGCATCGTGGGGTTTAAGGGTATCCAAGAGGTCCGAAAACTGGCGGTGAGAAATCTCTTTTGACGTCCGATCATACACCAGAAGCCGCGCCTTATCGCGTTGGGGGAGCGGTTCCTGAGCGATCAAATCCTCCGGCAACGTGTAGTCAAGCGTTTCGGAATTAATGAATAAGGTGTCAAGGGACGTCATAATTTTACGTTGCCATCCCCCTGCAAGCAGAGTCCAGGACGGTGTTCACGTCCTGGACTCTGCTTGCAGGGGGATGAGGACATCAAGTTACATGCCCGCACTACCGTTTTCCCCAGCGGCCTAAGCGGGAATGGGGGTAGTAATACTTCAAAATTTCGACGTAGGATCTCCCCCGTTCCGCCTGGCCCTTCGCGCCCCACTGGCACATCCCCACACCGTGGCCCCATCCGCGACCGCTGAATTCATACCCATTCCGCCGGCGAGTGAAACCGGTCCAGAGAGTACTGCGGATCACCTCCGGATTCAAAGCGAGCCGGAACTCATTTCCCATCATCCGATAGGACCCCTCATCGGTGGTCACGACCACCACCTGCACCCGCCCGGAGGGGCTTTTTTTCTCAATCCGGATGGATTTCAAGGTCGTTCCACGAACCCTTGTGGACTTGGCCAGTCCGGAAAGAATGGCGGAATCACTTAAAGCGGTCCGCCAATGATAACGGGGATCGCCCGTGCCATAAGGACAATTTTTCCGGGGCAGATAAGGCTCATCCCCCGTGCCCCACACCAGCTGCTTTTGTTCGGTGCTGCCCCCGCAATCCGAGTGAAAAAAGGCTTTGATGGGTTTCCCTTCGTAGGTCAGAATTTCTTCCCGCGTGTCGTCAACGGCCTTCGAGGCGGCCGGATGTTCCTTGGACACCCCCCCATACACCTGACAGTGGACATCGGCGCACATGTCAAATCCATCCGCCGCATGGGAATTTAAATGGGCTGCCAGATAAGTGCGGCTCGCCACCGCTTGGACCCGAAGGCTTTCCTCCGGCCACGTCACAACCACCTCCCGAGGCAAAACCCCTTTTAGGTAATCGTCGACGTCCAACTCATTGATCACGGTGATCTTTTTGCCGATGGCTTTAACAATAATCGACCCCCGGTAGCCCTTGCCGTTCACCTGAAGAAAGGAATCGCCCACGAACGGCGTCAAACGGACCTTTTTACCGCGCGAGCTCCCTTCCACAAACACCCGATCGTCATAACCGGAGAACCGATAGTCCCCGGGGACCCACACGGATTCTTTCCTCGCCTCCAAATTTTCGTATTTTATTTTCCCTTCACACTTGACGGTAACCTCCTCTACCTGGACCCGCAATCCAATGAGGATCGGCCTTTCCAGCTTGGCCACCCGCGGGCCCGGCCCCTCGACCTGCAATCGTTTTTCCACCGGCCTTTTGGATACACGGGGGGTGCAAGCCGAAAAGAAGAGGAGAGGAAGGATTAAAAATGAGCGTTGTTGATGAGATTTAATATTGGCCATGGATCTGTCATTGCGAACGAAGTGAAGCAATCTGTCGTTCAGATAACAGGAAACCCATACCTTTTTCTGAAAAGACGGATCGCTTCGCTGCGCTCGCGATGACAATTCTCATTTGCAATGACAAGACGTTCAAATTCTTAGGATTCAGTGGTGGCAGATTCGAAAAGAGGGAGGTCGCGCGGGGGAGTCCGTGGGGCCGGCCGGCCAAAATGCTTGAAGGCCGATGAGGTCACCACCCGCCCGCGGGGCGTTCGGGCCAGAAATCCCGCTTTAATGAGATAGGGTTCGTACACTTCCTCCACCGTGTCCCGCTCTTCACTGACGGCCACGGAAAGGGTGTCCAGGCCCACCGGGCCGCCCGAGAACTTTTCAATGATGGCCAGAAGTATCTTCCGGTCCATGCTGTCCAGGCCGGCCTCATCCACTTCCAAAGCGCCCAGGGCTCTTTTGGCGACCTCGAGAGTCACCCGCCCACGCTCGATCTGGGCGAAGTCCCGGATACGCCTCAACAAGCGGTTGGCAATCCGCGGCGTCCCCCGCGACCGGCGGGAGATCTCCACCGCCGCCTCATCATCCAATTCCACCTTCATGATGCGGGCCGATCGCCGGATGATCAAAGCCAATTCCCCAGGCTCGTAGAACTCTATATAAGCGGTAATGCCAAAGCGGTCGCGCAAAGGACTGGTGAGAAGGCCCGACCGCGTGGTGGCCCCGACCAGAGTGAAATGGGGCAAGGGAAGCTTGAGCGTCTTGGCCGAGGGCCCCTGGCCGACGATAATATCGAGCCGAAAATCCTCCAACGCGGGATAGAGGGCCTCTTCGACTACGCGGCTCAAGCGGTGAATCTCATCAATAAAGAAGACATCCCCTTCCGAAAGGCTCGTGAGTATCGCGGCCAAGTCGCCGACGCGCTCGAGGATGGGGCCCGACGTCTGCCTCAAGTTGGCCCCCATTTCTCTCGCAATAATGTGAGCCAACGTCGTCTTTCCGAGGCCGGGAGGCGCGCAGAACAGGGCGTGATCGAGGGGCTCTTTCCGCTCTTTGGCCGCGGTGAGGAAAACCTCCAGGTTCTTCTTAAGTTTTTCCTGGCCGATAAATTCCGACAGGCTCTGCGGCCGGAGCTGGATCTCCACCCTCTTTTCGACCGTATTGGCGACAGGGCTGACCATGGTTCTTGGATTCTTATCGAGGAGCGCCATGCAACTGAACTCCGATGAGGCGAAGGGCCTCTTGCAATAATTTCTCCGTCGTTACGGAGGGGCCGATCGCCTGTTTCGCTTTCTGGACCGCCTCACGGGCTTCATCTTCGCGATAGCCCAAGTTAATCAGCCCCGAGATGGCCTCGGACTCGTCTTTCGAGCGGGGCCTTTCGACCCACCGGGGCGATCCTGGGACCGACCAGGAATCCGCCTGATCGCGCAGGGCGAAGATCAACTTCTCCGCCGTCTTCTTCGTGAATCCGAATAAACTGACCAAAACCTGATGATCCGCTTCCAGAATCGCCCGCTTAAAATCCGGCATGGATTTATTTATCTTCTCGATGCACTCGAGCGCCTTCTTGGGCCCCATGCCTTCGACATTTTCACGGATCCGCTTGAAAAACTCCTTCTCCTCGCGAGTGAGAAATCCATAGAGGGTGGTGGCCCCGTCAAAGGCGGTGACCGACTCGCTGATGTAAAGGGTCAGGACCTGGCCGGCAATGGCGATTCCATCCGTCGAGCAGGGCAGGAAAACCTCATAGCCCACGCCTTGCACGTCGATGACAACGCGAAGAGCCTCCTTCTCGATGGCCGACTCGACAATTTTGCCTCTCAACTGAGCAAACATAAAATTAAACCGTCACCGCGGATTTCCCCATTGCTTGGGCGTATTGCGCGTGACACAGGGCGACCGCCACCGCATCCGCGGCGTCGTCGGGTTGCGGAACAGAAGAAAGATTCAATAGACGCTGAATCATGAGCTGCATCTGTCTTTTATCGGCACCGCCAAACCCCGTCAAAGCCATCTTGATCTGGCGGGGAGCATATTCAAACACCTCGACCCCCGCCTGGCCGGCCGCCAGAAGTATCACCCCCCGCGTATGCCCCACCTGCGCCAGGGTCTTCGCGTTCTTGACGAAGAAGAGGGTCTCCAAAGCGACCACTTCCGGCCGATACGTCTCGAACAATTCTTGCAATTCGCCGTAAATGTCCGCAAGGCGTTTGGTCATCGGCTGGTGGGGTTCAGTCAGAATGCATCCGAATTGAAGCAGGGAGGAGGGATTTACATCGGTGTCCAACAGACACCAACCCGTGGTGGCCAAGCCCGGATCAATCCCTAGTATTCTCATCAAAAAGAAACCTTATCGATGATCTCCTGTGGAATATCGAAATTGGCGAAGGCGTTTTGGACGTCGTCGTGATCTTCCAGCGCGTTCATGAGCTCCAGGCACTTGCGGGCATCCTCGCCTTCCAAGGGCACCGTGTTTTTGGGGAGCAGGGTCACGTCGGAAATGTTGATGGGGATCTTGTTCTCAATCAGTTTGGATTTGAGGGCCTCAAAGGCGGATGGGGAGGTGGTGATTTCGTAAAAATCGCCGTCCGTGATAATGTCTTCAGCCCCCAGATCGATGGCCAAGCTCGTAATCTCATCTTCTGAAACGGCCTTCTTAGGGACGGTGAGGAAGCCCTTCGACTCGAAAATCCATGCCACACAACCTGATTCCCCCATATTTCCGCCGTGCTCGGAGAAAATCCGCCGTATTTCAGCGGTTGTTCTTTTATGGTTGTCGGTCGTCGCTTCTACGAAAATAGCGATACCGCCCGGCCCGTACCCCTCAAACGTCAATTCTTCAAAAATGATGCCGGGAATTTCGCCCGTCCCACGCTGAATGGCCCGCTTGACGTTGTCCTGAGGCATGTTCATCGCGCGGGCGTCTTCAATGGCTTTCCGGAGGCGCGGGTTACTTTCGGGTTTCCCCCCTCCACCCCGGGCAGCCACGGAAATTTCCCGACCGATCCGCGTAAAAACCTTCCCTTTCTTGGCATCAACAGCGGCCTTCTTATGTTTAATCCCCGCCCAACGCGAATGACCCGACATAATTTTCTCCTCGAAAACGATCCGGACGCTATTGTATTACATTTTTAAATTGCTGGAAGGGATGTAAGAGCCTGCTTGGCGTCGGCGTTTTGGGGGTCGAACCGGAGGGCCTCCTGGAAGTGGCTCCGCGCGGATTTGAAATCCTTTTTGTATTGAAAAATATGCCCCAGATTAACGTGGGCTACGGCAAAACCTGGCTTCAGCTTCAGAGCGGTCTCGAGTTCCTGGATGCCCGCATCAAGCTGCCCCAAATAAAACAGGATGTTCCCCAAGGAAAGATGGGCATCGGCATTGTTCGGGATGAGTTCCACAATTCGTTCCGCCGCTTTCTTCGCTTCAGGATAATTCTTTTGCGACAGGGAGGTTTCCATGCGCTTGATCAAATCGGGAACTTCCAATACGGGTTCTTTTCGCCCCAGTTTTGTGCTAATGGTCAAAAGGTTCCGCCAGCCTTGGGCGTAGCCGGGATCGATCTCCACGGCTTTTTTATAGGTCTCGATACTCTTTTCATCTTCTCCCAAACGGTTATAAATGACGCCGAGGTTGTTCCATAAATCCTTGTCCTTCGGGAACACCAGAACCGACTGCTCCAATACGCGTTTGGCTTCCTGAAGCTTGCCCTTGTTGAGGTAGATGTTCCCCAAAGACCCGTAGGCCTCGCGCAAAAGGGGATTAATAAAGAGGGCGATCTCCATGTACCTTTCCGCCTCATCCATCTGCCCCCCCTGCATGAACGTGACACCCACATTAAAATAGATCTCGTCATAGCCGGGGTTGGCCTTCAAGGACGCTTTGTACGCCCACACGGCCTTGTCGGTGAAGCGCTTGGCCTCCTCCGTCAACCCCTTATCCGACAAAAGCTTCGCTTGCCGGGAATAACTGTTCCCCAGTTCATAATTGGAATTCACTTCGCCGGGAAACCACGCATAGGCCTTTTCCAACGACTTGATGGACTCCGGAATTAAATCGATCTTCGACATTTTAAAGCCCTGGAAATAATTAACCTCTTGCTTCCAACGATCAAAGTAATAGACGGACACGCAAACGCAAAAGGTCATGATCAAAACCAAAAGAGGCCGGCCGATGATGGGGGAGACGGGCTTTCGGATGATGACGGGAACCGGCGATTCATTGTACAGGGCCCCCAGATTCCACCAGAACAAAAAGGCGGGCACGGCGAAAAAGATGGAGACATTTCCGAAAAAATTGTCCACCAGCATCGCGACCAAGCCGGCCCAAAGCCCGGCCAGGACGATCTTTTCCCCCTCCTCCCTTTCGCTTTTGAAAAGGGCCCAGCCCCCCCAAAGCATGGTGACCATCAGCCAAAGGGCGATGCCGGTGCCCACAAGGCCCATTTGGGACCAAAATTCAAGGAGTATATTGTGGGCGTTGTTGGCATGGGTCCGCCATCCCGCGTAGCCGGGGACCATAATGAATTTCCCCTGATAAAACGGGAAAAAGAGTTCAAACAAGCCCCAGCCTTTCCCGATCCAGGGCCTCTCCAGCACCATGTTCCAAGCGGAAGACCAAATGAGAATCCGTTGGTGCCAGGGGCCGTAGGACGCCCCCGTTTTCATCGCGTCGAATATTTCGGTGAAGCGGGCGAGGGGTGACTGGATAGCCGAGACCGGCGTGCGCGGAAATATGAGAATCAATAAAATCACAACCCCCGCCACGACAGCCGCTCCTTTGACGTATTTAATGTTCTCCCGTTTGAAAAGGAGAACGGCCAGCGCCACATAACCGGCCAGCAAACCCACGTAGGTCGACCGGGTCAGTGTGCAAAGGACGGAAACCGCGTTCACCATGGCCACAAGAAAATAGCCGGTGGCCTCGCCGCCCTTGGCGCGAAAGGCAAACGCCAATGCCAGGATGCCGGCCAACATTAAATAAGACGACAAGAAGTTGGGATTGCCGAAGGTGGACACGGGCCGGCCGCCGTAAGGCTGGATTAAGCTTGTCCAAATCGCGTCCCGGCCGGAGTACTGGAGGATGCCGTAGGCCCCGGCGATCAAGGAGACGGCAAAAATGACATGGAAAAATTCGATGGCATTGCCCCGCTTAACCCGGACCAGCGCATAGATCATCGCCAAACCCCAGAGGATGGCTCCGTACGGATCCCAGAGGGTGGCATTGGGATCGAGGCTTTTCATGGATGAAAACCCCAGCCACAAAGCCCCCCAAAGGCCGGCCATCACAATGTCCGACCAGATGGAAATGGGGCGTTGGTATTTACTCAAGGGTTCAGAAAAGAGAAGGGGCAGGTAAAAAGCCATGACGGAATTGACCAGCGTAAAAACCCAGATCCGGATGCCTTCGAATATAATTCCCGACCGGAGCAGGGAATAAACCTTCCAGGAATGAACCGTGCTCAAAAGAGCGACGGCCAGAAAAATAACAAGAGGGATTTCAAAGGGGAGGCGCGGCAAGCGCCACTCGGCTTTCTTCCAGCAATCCAGCGCCCACAAAAACCCTATCAAGGCAATCAAAACGTTCAACAAAGCGATCTGGGTGAAGTAAGGGTTTCTCGTGAGATTGGTGAAAAAAAGCAGGGGACAAACCACCTGGAGGAGGGCCAGCGTCCAGCGCGGCAACTTCTCAAGGAGGGCTCCCTTTTGAGGAGCTGAAGAAGGTTCGCTGCGTTGAAAACGCTTGCTCATGGCCGAGGCGTCATCGTTGTTGGAAAGCGGACTTCAACTCCGGATCGTTGGGGGCCAATTGATAAGCCTGCTGCAAAAGGGGCTGCGCTTCCTGAGCCCGGCCGACCTTCGTGTACATGAAGCCCAACCCCTTCAGCGCCTCCACGTTTTTGGGATCCACCTCGATCACGCGTTTGAAGCACTTCATGGCCTCCTCGATTTGGGGAAGGACGGGGCTGAACGGATTTTGCGACTTCTCCTGCGCCCCCATGTACAACACCTTGGCCAAGCTCAAGCCCACGGAGGGAACGCGGGTGGGGCTGGGAATGTTGAGAATGTCGACATTCACGTTGTCGGCATAATACAGAGCCTTTCGGTAAAGCTCCTCTGCTTCCTTGAAGTTTTTCTTCCGCAACAGAATCCGGACGATCTGATCATAGTTGGGGACAAAGACAGGGTCCAGCATATGGTAGAAGCGGAAATTCTTTAACGCCTCCTCGTAATAATCCTCGGCTTTCTTGAAATCCCCCCATCGCTCGGCGGCCTCCGCCCGTTTGACAAAAAGAAGGCCCATTTGATGGTGGGTTTGAACGTAATTCGGGGCCAGCTTCTTTGTTTTCCGGTAGGCGTCCTCCGAGAGGTTCCACATATCCAAGGCCTTTTGATGAAGCCGTTCGGCCTCCGCCATGTCGCCTTTCGCCCGGTTGTTTTCACTTTCCATCAACACCTGGGAGCCCCAATCGTTGTAAACATTCCCGGTGAAATAAAGGGCCATGGGAAAGTGGGGATTTTTCTTGTTGACCTCTTGATAATGTTCAAGAGCGCCCCCAAATTGCCGGTACTTGTCCCGGATATCCGGCGGCAGGCTCGCCACCTGGGCGTCGTAGCGCGGCTCCTTTTTCCAAATGGACTGTTTTGAGAAAAAGATCGCGAGGTTGTGATGGACATCGGCTTGAAATTGGTCCGCGAAATTGCCGATCGCATAAAGGCTCAGGACCAAGATACCGCCAATAAGCCCCACCCGCGGGATCATCCATTGGCGGTTGACCGGCTGATATTGCTCGGAGAAGGGGACCGCCTTTTCCGGGCGATTCTTCCATTCCAAAATCTCAAGGAGAATGTAAAGCGCCAACGCCGTTAATAAGCAGAAGAGGAAAATTTTCCCGGAGGGCGTGTACCCTTCGGGGATGAACGACTGGGGGACCAGTTCCATCCGCAATCCCCACATGAAGAAAAGGCAGGCCAGCACCACCGTGAGGCGAATCCAGCGGTCATAGGGAAGTCGAACCTCGTTTTTGATCATATGGTCGTGATTGCGCGCGTAAGCCACCAGCAAGCCCGGCAGAAGCCCGCTAAAAATGCCGGAGGAAACGAATCGGATGGAGACGTCGACCGTCCAGTGGATGAGCGCTCCCGCATAGGCGCCCAAGATCCCCAACACCTCATAGGAGCGGGGGTCGTTCGTCATTTCGATTAACTTCCGTTTTCCCCCGCGATCGGGGGCCCGAATTCTAGAGTACCGCTTCAACTGTTTCAAACCGCAGGTAATCGCGGTGAGGATCATCCACAAAAGAAATCCGAAGCCGACGATGCCTTCATCCTGCCAGGACTCGACGTATTCGTCTTCGGAATGATCCGTCTCCGTGTTGGACTTCCCTTCTAGAACGATGATTTCAGGACGGCGAAAAGCCGGATAAATGACCTTAAAGGTCCCCACCCCATTTCCGAAAATGGGTTCGGTGCGGATCATCTCCCAGGTAGAAATCCAGGTGAAGAGCCGGAAACTAACGGAAATAAGCCGACCTTGAGCGTACTTCACCACCGTGCCCCCCATTCCCAAAACGAACACAACCAAGACCCCATACACAACTTTTTTCAGGTTCCAGGGTTTTCGAACCAACCAATAAGCCACCAGCCCCGAGAGGAGACAAGCCAGAAGCGTCGGTATCCACAAAATGACAAACCCCGTTTGATGAGCCGATTTCCGGAAAAGGGGTAGAACAAAAGAGTAAATCATGAAAAAATCGACGACCGCGTAGAGAAATAAGGTCACGGTCAGAAAAATGAGGTACTTCCGCAGCTCAACAAGGCGCTCTTCCAAATGAAGAAAATACTCGATGATTAACAGCAAGGTAACCGCCACGGCCGATGTATAACCCATCCAGGCCCCTTTCGTATCCGTTGCGTACAAATTAAGGAAGAGAAGGGCAAAGAGAATGAGAAACCACGGCAAACTCATGGACGCCCCCACATTCCACGCCGCGCTTAAGAAAAAGCAAATCAAAAGGAGGATGATCGCCGCGCTAAAAACCACCTGAAAAGAGGGGTCAAAGCTGCCAAAAATACGTCCCGTCATTTTGTCGATGAAAAAGACGAGTCCGACGGTAAATCCGAGAATCACGAACGGGCGGGTGAGAGATCCTTTACCCCGAAAAACGGATGAAAGAATCAAGGGGGTCACAATAACGAGGAAATTGCCGTAAAAATTGGGGTTCCCAAACGTGGAAAATATACGAACGCCGAAGGCTTGGCGCCAGATAAAGGGATCCAGCTGTCCCGGCAGATTACTGGGGAAAAACCGGGAGTCCAGATATTGAATGAGACCGTAGCCGATGGAGACCCACGCCGCCGCGATGAGCCAACGCCAGAGACGGCGCATGCGCTCCTCGGAACGCATTTCGGAAATGGCAATGAGGGCAAAGGCCACGTAAAAGACGCGGCGCAAGGTCTCTTCCAGCGCCCAGCCTTTAAAGGGAGAATTCAGCCAGGACATGACCCCGGAGGCAAACCAACCGAGAAAAGGCGCCACAAACACCAGATCCGCTTTCTTGAAGGGCCACCGCCCTTCCACCAAGGCCTTGATCAACCAGACCGTTAGAAGAACGACCCCCCCGATCTGGGTGATCGTGATTTTGACCTGGGCCGAGTCGTATGTTTTCAGGTAAAAGGAGCAGGCCACAAGGAAGAAGACGAGAGGCAGGCCGTACGCCAGGAAACGGGAGCAAATATAAACAAGATGCTGGGAAATGGAGATGTCCGTGGCGCTGTTTTGATCGGCCATAAGAAGGGCCAATAAACAAAATTTTTCGGGGGAGGACAAGGAACGGGCGGCAGTTTTCGGTTTGTTTTTCTCGCTCCCTTCTGCTAGCATCCCAACCGTTTCTGGAGTCGTGGTGTAGCTTGGTTAACACGCTGCCCTGTCAAGGCAGAGACCGCGGGTTCAAATCCCGTCGACTCCGCCAGCAAACATTTCCTTTGGGGCAATGTATCGTCCTTCGACTCACTTCGTTCGCTCAGGACGGTTCGACTCGCTCGCGGTGAGCGAGCCTTGAGCGAAGCGAAAGGCGAGTCGAACCGCCGAGGTAGCTCAGTTGGTAGAGCACGCGCCTGAAAAGCGCGGTGTCGTCAGTTCGATTCTGACCCTCGGCATTTTATTTTTCGCGCGTGCATGTTCTAGCGTCCCACTCGGAAAAATGCCCCCCGTTTTCCATCACCAAAAGGCGTGAAAAACCCTTTTTGACCGCCCGGGCGCACACCTTCTCGATTCCGTCTTGGGCCCGGAACGCTTCGATTTCAGCGATATTGTAGGACTCATACCCCCGCAACTGATAATGCGAACAACGCCCGGGATCCAATCCCCCCACCATGGCCATCCCCGTTAAAGCTGGAAGGATAAAAGGGCTTGAGCCGCAATCATCCCAAGGCAACGCCCAATAGATGCATCGAGAAGGAATATAGACCGCTGTTTCCCGCTTATACGAGATGGGTTTCTCCGATAAGTACATTAGTCTTTGGATAAACGGATACAGGGGCACCTGCGGCAAGACCCGGGGGGCCGTGAAAGCAAGCAAAGAGCAGGTCTCGACAAGCGAAGCATTAACATAGGGCTCTTTTTGACCCGCGGCATAAAGTATATCGCGTCGGGTCGCGATGTTTTTAGCAACCGCTTCCGTCAAACGGTACTGCCAATTTACATAAACGGAACAAAGCATAAAAAACGCCAGACCCCAAGCCCCCAAGCCCAACACGGACTGCTGTTTCAAAGGGCGGGAAAAAGCCTGCCGTCCCTTCCACCGAGCTGAAATTGAAGGGACAATGGCTAAAATAAAAACCATGACCAAGATTTGATGCAACGAAGAAAAGAAAACCGCATTCGCCGTTTCGATCTCTAAAAAAATCATGGGCAAGGCCCCTACACCTATCGTCACCAATAGGATTTCAATGTCCGCCAGCAAGCTTTGTCGAAAACCCGCCCTGAGGCCATCAAGAGAACGCATGCCTCTCAGCCAAAATATCAGCCCGGCATAGACAAAAGCCCAGAAAAAATAGATAGGAATAAAGAACGGCCGCCAAGAATCTTCAACGAAATGTTTAAAAAAATGAAGAAAATGAAGCTTAAGAGGAACCTGGACAAGAAAATAAGGCTTCATAATAACGAAGAGAAACAAAGAAATTAGAAGCGAAAAGGAATAGACCGGGGATCGGGTCCGGCGAAATCTGAAAACATAATAGGCATAAACGCCGAACAACACAAAAAGAAGAGAAACCTTAAAACATCCAAGAACCGCGATCCCAAGGGGAACGAGCAAAGAAATGAAAATTTTCTCCGACAACGGGCTTGACATCCTCCACGGATTGGACCGCCGGAACGACACCCATGTGGACAGAAAAAGCAAACACATGAGGTTCCCCGTCACATAAGACTCGCTGATTAATTTATAGTGAAAGGAATTGGTCTTCGCGTTCGCTTCCACCGGAAACAATCCCACGAACGACACCGTCAATAAACCCCAGGCCAACCCGGACGATCCAACGTCTTCATCCGCCAACGCCTCCGCCATCCAAAAGAAGCCGCGCATGAACAGAGGCAAACAAATCACGGGATACCCAAGCTGATAAAAAATCGGAAGCGGAATGGACAAGAGTCGAGACAACTGAGCAAACCAGTAGTGACTCGCAAAATGGTAAGGGACAATAATCGGGCCGTCAAGACCCGTGCTGAATCGATGGAAAACATCCAGCATCTGCGCCCCGGCCATGTGAAAAAAGGTATCGATAAATCCACCTCCAATGGGGAGGCTCTCCAAAAAGAGGGGGTCGTGGTAATAGGTGCTCCAAATAAATCCACCCAACCATACCGAAAACAAAACAACAATAGGGGAGGTCGTCCACTTTATGGCAACGGCGTGAGAGCGGAACAGCTGAACCCCATGAAACCCAAAAGCCCCAAAACCAAGCGCTAAAACGATCAAGAGAGCCGGCCTTTGAAGCGGCCACGCAAATCCTAATAACGCCACCACAAGAATGCCCGCGACGGCAATAAAACCGTTGGATACCATCCACTTCAGATGGGGTCGCGCCCAGCCGTTAAAAGGAAGTAGATGGAACAAATAAGGAGTATGCAAAAAGAAGAGAGAGACACCTAAAACCGGCAGCAACTGAGTCGTCCAAGGTATCCCAAAACCAATGCGCAAACCACCATAAATGACCGTCAAAATGACAGCCATCACCGAGCAATAAAATGTGCTCGGCGAGACCAAACAGGGAGATGACGCTTTCCCATTCACCATGGCCCCGAGAGAAAACAAATTTTACTCAACTTAGTAAACCGATATGTTTAATCGGATCGGTTTCCGGATCCGTTCTAAGGCTATTCACGGCAATATAAAAAATTTGAAGAAGGGATAGATTTGTTAGAATATTTTTTCCTAAGGTTCAATCGACTCACTTCGTTCGCTCGGGACAGTTCGACTCGCTGGCAGCGAGCTCGCATCGAGCAGAGCGAGAGGCGAGTCGAACTGCCGAGGTAGCTCAACTGGTAGAGCAGCCGCTTCGTAAGCGGCAGGTTGTGAGTTCGAGTCTCATCCTCGGCTTGCTTTTTCAATCATACCGGAGATGACGCACAGGTAAACCACCATCTTCCTTTGCAAAAAAATACCGTTCATTTGTTACAATACGCGGGGTGATAAAAACGAATTTTTTTCCTCTGAATCTAAAATTTAAATTCCCTCCTTCCCCTTTCCGGCTCTGGTCCGCCCTTCTTATTTTGTGCTTCGTCTTGCTCTCCTTGTCCACTCTCACAAAATATCCTTCCGTTAACGGCGAAGAAGTCACCTTTATGTCGACGGCCAATGCTTTCATTAAGACCGGTGAAATTCGATTCACCCTGCATCGGGGAGTGGTCAATCCTAAATTTGAAGACATCTCAAGCGCAGGTCAAGATGGAATCCGGGGGATTTACTATGGGATCCTGGGTGTTTACGAACGGCTCTTTGGAAAGAGTTTTTTTGCGGGTCGATTCCTTTCCTGGCTTTGTTGGGTTTTGACCGGAATGCTTCTGTTTCGCTTCATTAAAAGAAACATCGACATTCCCGCCGCCTGGTTAGCGACAGCGATATGGTTCAGCTCGCTTGAAACGACCCTCATCGCCCATCTCGTGCGCCCAGATATTTTTCTCTGTCTGGCACTCCTGTCAATTTTAATACTCTACCAATCCCGCCACGGGAGCCATAAAAGAACATCGGCTATTTTAATCGGCTCCCTATCCGTATTCGCCGTTGGGATACATCCTCACGGTCTCGCTTTTATCCCCCTCGTCTTTTTATTGCCCCTCCTAACCAAAAAATCAGATGGCCCTAATAAATCCGATTTTTATATTTGGCTTTCTTTGGGTTGCTTCGCTGGATTTCTCATCCTGCTGCTTCTCTCCGATATTCCGACTGAAATCATGTCCATGAAGACCCTGGAGGTGTCATTATTTCTCGAACAAGCTCACCGCAGCTGGGTCGCTCGTTTATTTCCCCTCTCTGCCCTCGCCGATGCCATATCCCTCCTCCTCAACCCCAGCTCTTTTTACTTCTCATCTCAAACAACATCGACTCCGCTTTGGCAGCTTTCCGGTTTATGCCGATTCTTTTCATTCTTACTAACGATTGCATGGATCTTTTCGGTCCGAAGGAGTCAGCCTCACCACCGGATTTTATTAGGGCTAGCCGTGTATTTTTTCTTTGCCATCGGTTTTGGCCATTTGCGAAGAGAATTTATCTATTGCAATCCCCTCACACTCATCATTTTTCCGCTGATGGCTATCGTTATGACGGATTGTCTGGACAATGTTAAAAACAGATTTAGACAACTTCCCAATAGACAGGAGAGAAAAACCTTTCTCATCTCCAGCACCCTTTTATGCACGGCAACCCTTGGATTCTTGTGGTGCTTCCGGTACAGCGTTCTTTTTTATCTCTTGCTGGGTCTTCTTCTTTTTCACCAGGATGGACACAAGAACCGCCACTTCTTTGCTTTGTCCGGCCTCTTTTTAATGATCCTTTTATCTCTTTATATCCGGGACAAAAGCCTCATAACGTCATTGAATAAACAGTTCGTGCAGGCTTTTCACGCCACGTATGGTCTGACGCTCGCCCTAGGATCGTCTCTTTGTCTGGCCCTCTCCATTTTTATAAGTCGAAAAAAGGATGCGCTAGTCACATTGAAAAAATCAGCCGGCCCTTTTATTAAACTGACCTTTTTAAGTGGAGTCATCGTTTTTAACGCCTTCATAAACATCCGCTTTCAAACAGAGGCCCTCACAAAAAACACAACTCTCAACGACACATTTAATCAAACAAACGTCCTAGTCAAAGACAAACCGACGCGCGTCCTCGGACCCGCCTTCTATTGGTTTCTTTATTTTGATTCCTTTCGTTCCATTGACGCTCTCATGGACGATTATTACTATACGGGCCAGAAAAATCCAAAGGCCAATATTGACCGCTTTAAGCCAGAGATCTTGATTATTGATGAAGAATTTATAAGAAAATTTCTATTCTCCCAAGAAAAAGGAACGAAAAAATTCATCTTTAAGCCTCTCACCGCCATCCTCTCTCCTCCCTTTGAATATCTCGGTGAAATACGAGCGAATCTTCATCATTCCAACCTTTATCTTTATCGTCTCTTCTGGGATAAATTATATTCGACATCGTCAACGCATGAATAAAATGGAAGGCAGAAAGGATTGAATGGCCTACTGGTGAAAACCTTTAAAAAATACATCCTTCCCCTCCTTTTTGCTGCCGCCATTACGACAATGATCGGCTTATCCGCGCGATCCCTTAACCGCTATCCCCCGGTGTCGTTCGATGAAGTGGCCAATTCCGTCATGGCTAAAAATTTCCGGGAAACAGGAACGATTCGATACACCCTCCAACGCGATATTGTGGATGATAAGTTTCTCATGTTTGCGGAAACGGGGCAGGATAGTTTACGGGGAATATATATCGGATGCCTGGCGTTGATTCAAAAATTAACAGGGACAAATCCCCATGCTTTAAGAGCTTCGTCCCTGTTTCCTTGGATGATCTCGGGGACGTTGATCTTTTTCATCACCCGGCGATTTTACGGAATCCCCTTTGCCTGTCTGGCCTTGCTTTCCTATGGGACCGCCTTCGATCATCTCATCATTTCCCATCTCGTCAGACCCGATGCCTGGATTGTATGCTTGGCCCTTCTCATCACATGGATCGCTCTTTTCGCTAAAGAGGCTCCGGTCCCTTGGGCCCTTGCCTTTTTTATTGGAACGATATCCCTCGGGTTTCACCCTCATGGGCTGCTGATCCCCTTCTGGACACTTTTTTTATGGCTCACCCATGAACCCGGCAAGCCACGCCGGTCTCAACACATCATCGCCCCCCTCACGGGAACGCTTTTGGGACTGGGCTTATGCTTCCGGCTCGCTGACTGGGAATCTTATTTCCTTAACACGCGATCCTTTGTTATGACCCTCTACCAAAGCCATTCGTCCGTTTGGCTGGAAAGACTCCTCCCCTGGAATTTACTCGGAGATACGTTTTCGTTGTTGCTTCAACCTCAAAGTTTTTATTTCTCCGCCGACAAAATGAACGGCGCTCTTCTGAGCGCTTACGGTCTAGCCATAATGGCCCTATTGGGCCTTGGTTGTCTCGACTTTTACATAAAACGGCCTCCCTCTCAATATTTCACCATTTCCCTCGGAGGCGGCCTTCTCATGTTCGTTGGGATCGGTTTCGGACATTACCGGCCTGAGTTTATTTATTGGACCCTTATAAGTATTTGGACCCTACCGCTGGCCGTCACTATACTTGCCGAATCAAAGCGCGACATTCTCGAACAATTTAAAGCTCTTCCTTCAGAGTTATCTCCGGCCACCTGTTGGCTGACGATTGGCGTGATCACAACCGTCTTCACCCTGACTCTCCTCTTCCAATCCAATCTAGTTTTCATCCTGATGATGTTGCTTATTATAGGAGGGTGGGGATCCCCCAAACGTTTCGGCCTCATTTTTTTGATCGAAATTCTTATCGTTGGCTCGCTCCAAATTCGAAATCCGGAGTACCTGAAATCTCACCTCATTTCCCCCACCAACGACTTTATTGGAGGACCTCATTATTTCACACTTTTTTTCCTATTGATTGGGTTGACTGTGACTTTTTTATCGTTCACAAATATCTTCCGTCATCGTCGATGGAATTTAAACAACAACATTCTCCCCTCCCTCCTGCGCGTCGGAATGACCCTGTGGTATTTCAGTGTCCCCTTATTAATCGCCGTATATCACACCTCACAGATTCATCAAGAATCCCGCCCTTTAATCGAAGACGAAGTCCGCCAATTAAAAAAATGGGCCGGCCTTCAGCCGGTCAAATGGTTGGGTCCCAACTATTATTGGTATGAATTTGGCGACCGTTATCGCGATATAGGGGGGGTTCGCCTCGACACGATATATACCGGTCAAAAAAGGCCGCGGTATTGTATCATGCGTTGGAAACCGGATATTCTCATCACCGACGAGGATTTTATCCGTCGATACCAATATTTTAAATCGCAGGAGCAATGGCGTTTCATCTCCTTATCGACTTTATTGGAACGCCCGACCCGTTTATTGGGATCTTTTCCAAGCAACGCGCAGCACTCCACTTTGTATGTCCATCAAATCACCTGGTGAAACGGTCCTTCTCCATGAACATGAACTCCGCCATTAAACCTTTCCTTCTCGCCGGCTTATTCGGCCTGGCAAGCATAACCGGTTGCATCCGGAATCCCGCCACCAAAAAAGTGCATGCGCGCCTTCTTTCGGCGGAATCGGAGCGGCGGATCGGGTTGGAGACCAAGAAAAAAATCCTCGAGCAATACCAGGTGTTGGAAAGTACATCCGTGGCGGCCTACGTCAATCGCGTTGGGCAAAAGCTGGCGGCGGTGAGCGACCGGCCCACGGTCGATTATGACTTCACTGTTTTAAACAGCGACCTGGTGAACGCCTTCGCCGTGCCCGGCGGCTTTATTTTCGTCACCCGCGGCCTATTGGAGAGCATCGACGATGAAGCCGAACTGGCCATGGTCCTGGCCCACGAAATTTCTCACGTGGCCGCCCTTCACGGCGTCCAGCTCATCCAGAAGGAGATGGGGCAAAACGCACTGACCATTTTGGGCACCATTGGCGCCGCCATTACCTTGGGGCCCGAAGCCATGCTCATGGTCGCCAACACCGCCGATCTTTTTTCTTCCCTCTATCTTCTGGGATACAGTCGGGAAAAAGAATCGGAGGCGGACGATTTAGGACTCCAATACATGATTCGCGCCGGCTATGATCCGCAGGCCAGCCTCAGCTTTCTTAAAGAGCTGGAGAAACAGGAAGGGGATGAAACAAAAGGTTGGGACCTCTATTTTCGCACGCATCCGCCCATCCAAGAGCGGATACAGAAAATCGAAAGCATGATCGGGACAGGCCCCCGTGATATCGCCACATCTTATCGAGAGGCCTACCAAAAGATGAAAGACCTCCTCCCCAAAGTTGATTTCAGCGAACGGGGGGAAATTCGCCAGCAAACCTATATCAATAACATCCACAGGCTTCAATTGACGGTGCCCGACAATTGGCTCCTGGGGTATTTTCAACCGCAGTCCCTGGTGTCCTTTCACACGAAAGACAACAAAGGGGAAGGACGTTTGCAGGTCGTGCGCTTGAGCACCTCCATCACGACCGCCGAAGAACTCGCCTACAAATACGCCCAGAACGAGGGATTCCAGTTTTCGAACGGCCGCGACGTCCTCTACAATGCCGGCTACGGCTATTTGGGCCGCTATAAAGGCCTTTCGTCCCGCGGAGAGCCGGTCGAGGTGAGGCTTTACGCCACCCTCCGAAAAGGCCGGGGGTATGTTCTTATCTGCGAAGCTCCCCTGGAAAAAATGGAGACTTATCTTCTGGACATCGAACAAATTATGCGGCGGTTTCGGTTCGGGTAGGGCCGGGCAAGCTTCTAGGGCACGCGCACGTGCAGCATGTGCCCCAACGATTCGAAGGCTTTGATCCAGTCGGGGGCGGTTTCATCCCCTTCGGTCATGCGCGCTTTCTGAATCGGATAGATCATCTGAAGCATTTCGTAAAAATTATTCTGAATCTCCCACAAATCCACATCAAAAGGGGTGGCGGAGAGAAGGTTGACCGCCGACTCCAAATTCTCCAGGATCGATAACTCGTACGGATTGTCCTTCAGCCACGACATCATCTTCTCCAAAGACTTCTGGAAGGAAAATCCCAGACCGGGCGACGCCAGATTAATTTTATTGGCTTTGGCGTCGGCGATGACGCCCGAAATCCCATCCAGATCGAGGTTGTCGCTCTCAAAATACCGGCGCAGATGCATGTTCAAAACAAATTCCGCCGCCGTTTGGAGGGCTTTCGGAAGGGGAATCATCAAATCGGCCAGAAAGCGCATCAGGGTCGCGTGATTTTCATAAATCTGGCGATACACGGCCTCAATCTCGTTCAACGTCGCTTCCAATATGGTATTGAAAATGCGCCGTTGCTCGTCGCCGAACAAGGTTTTCAGAGAGTAGGAGGAATGCAGGAAATGGCGATCCATGGCCCGCAAGGTCTCCGGCAAATCCGCCTTAAAAAAGGCCTGGGTCACATCCTGGATCATGGTTTGATAACTGGCTTCCCCCTGATATTCCCGCACGCCGCCGTTGACGTTGTGATCACCGAAAGAAAGAACGCCGAAACTTAAAATGGCCGTCTCCCATGTAATGAGGGAAGTCACCGTCACACGCCCGACGGCAAGCTTTGCTTTGCCGGCTTCAAACACCTGATGATCCTCCCGATCGACGGTGTAGCAATATATTGTCGCTCCCTCCGCGTAATCGGCAAAAAGGGAACTCATCGCGTAATGCGCCCCCACTTTGAGCAAGTCCACCTTGGCCGAATTGACAAACTTTTCGTAGATGAGCCGCCCATCCCCGTGCTCAGGGACGTTGCTTCGGGCCACGGACAACTTTTCGATGAACTGATTTTCAAAATTTTCACCAAAAAGCTGTTCGGCCAGCTGAATGGCCCGGGCCGCGTACTGAATGATCTGCACGGCCTCGATGCCGGACAAATCGTCGAAGAACCAGCCGCAGCTCGTATACATCATCATCAGATGGCGCTCAAGTTCCATCAACTTAAGGACCGTGATCTTCTCCGGTTCGCTCAAGATGCGGTGGGCGAACTTTCCTAAAAATTGATCCAGATTCTCCCGGTCCCGATTGAAGAGAAACTCAATGTAGCCATTCCGCGCCGCCCAGGGATCATGAAAAAACTCCCGCGCCTTGGCTTCGTAGCGGGGGTTAACGGCATCCCGCAGCCAGTCGAGCGACTCCCGCAAGGGAGCCCGCCAGGCCTGCGTCCAATTCTTGTGGAGCCCCGAGTTGCAACCGCAATTGCTGTTCCACCGCCCCACGCCATGGAAACAGCTCCAGGAGGTTTTTTCGAAAATCTCCACCTCGTGGGTCGGCGGGAAAAGCTCCAGATACTGCCCATAGTTGGTGATCTTGGCCAGGTGATTCGACTCGATATACTGAAGGGCGTAGGCCAGGGCCATCTCGCCATAACGGTGGTGATGACCGTAACTTTCGCCATCGGTGGCAATATGAACCAACTCCGGCCAGGTTCGCGCATCGGAAAAAACGGAATTAAGGCGCTTCGCAAAATTTTCGCCGTTATTCAAGAGGCCCTCAAATGCAACCGCCCGGGAAACGGGACCATCATAGAAGAAGAGGGTGATCGTTCGGCCCGAAGGAAGCGTCAACAAATAGGGCATGGTGGGGTCGATCTTGGCGCCCGCGACGTCCTTCCAGTTGCGCGCGCCGATTTTCCGGGACCGGCTGGCCTGCCCCGGCGCCAGAATCGTGAATTTAACGCCCAACTCCGCCATGATGTCCAGCGATTCCAAATCGACGGCGGTTTCCGGCAGCCACATGCCCTCCGCTTTTCTCTGGAACCGGCGCTCGAAATCCCGGAGACCCCATAGGACTTGGGTATATTTATCGTTCCGGGTCGCCAAGGGCATTATCACATGATGGTAGCACTGGGCGAGGGCGGAGCCGTGGCCGGAGAAGATCTTTTGACTGGCCTTGTCGGCCTGCAGAATCGCCTGGTAGATCCGGGGAGACTTGTCCTCCATCCAATTGAGCAGGGTCGGACCAAAATCGAAGCTGATCTTGGTATAGTTGTTGAGGATGCGAATGATCCGGTCCTTTTCATCCAAAATACGGGCGGCGGTGTCCGGGGCGTAACACTCGGCGGTGATCCGCTCGTTCCAATCATGGTAGGGGAAGGCGGAATCCTGGAGTTCAATCGCCTCCAGCCACGCATTTTCCCGCGGCGGCTGATAAAAATGACCGTGTATACAAATATAGCGTTCCATAAGGAAAGTCTTAAGCCCTCCCTTCGAGAACCACGATCGACAAGGGAGGCAGCGTTATATAAAGCGTGTGGGGCTTTCCGTGCCACCATTCGTTTTGAGCCCACACGCCGCCGAAATTGCCGAAATTCCCCCCGCCGTACATCTGGGCATCGCTGTTGATGATCTCCCGCCAAAAACCAGGGAATGCCGCTCCCACCTTGTAATGATGTCGCGGCATCGGCGTAAAGTTGCACACCGCCAGAACCGCCGAACGGCGGTCCTTTCCCCAGCGCATATAGGTGATGACACTCTGGTCGGAGTCGTTGCAGTCCACCCACTCATAACCCGGCGAATGGCCATCCACTTCATAAAGAGCCGGCGTGTCCCGATAAAGCCGATTTAAATCCCGGACCCAGTGCAGCAACCCCCGATGCAAGTCGTAATCCAGGAGGTGCCAATCGAGGCTCTGATCATGATCCCACTCCCCCCACTGGCCGAATTCGCAGCCCATAAACAGAAGCTGCTTGCCCGGCTGGGTGAACATATAGCCGTAAAGAAGCCGCATGCCGGCGAATTTCTGCCAATCATCCCCCGGCAACTTCCCGATCAACGACCCTTTGCCATGGACGACCTCATCGTGGGACAGAGGCAACACGAAATTCTCGGTGAAAGCGTAGAGCATCCGGAAGGTCAAATCCTGCTGGTGAAACTTGCGGTGGACGGGATCATGCGAGACATAGACCAAGGTGTCGTGCATCCAACCCATGTCCCATTTGAAGCCGAACCCCAAGCCCCCCACGTACGTCGGCCGGGACACCATCGGCCAGGCGGTCGATTCCTCCGCGTAGGTCTGAACATCGGGATAATTCTTGTAAATCTCCTCGTTCAGCCGGCGAAGGAAACTGATGGCGTCCAGATTTTCACGGCCGCCATAAATGTTGGGGATCCACTCGCCTTCCTTGCGCGAATAATCCAGATAGAGCATGGACGCCACCGCGTCGAGCCGGAGCCCATCGATGTGATAGACATCAAACCAATAAAGGGCGCTGCTCAAAAGAAAACTGCGCACCTCGTGGCGGCCGTAGTTGAAAATGGAGCTGGCCCAATCCGGGTGAAACCCCAGCTTGGGATCGGCGTGCTCATAAATATGCGTCCCGTCAAAATAACTCAGGCCGTGCTGATCGCTCGGAAAATGGGACGGCACCCAGTCGAGGATGACGCCGATGCCCCGCTGGTGGAGCCGATCGATCAGATGCATGAAGTCCTGGGGCGTCCCGTAGCGGCTGGTGGGAGCAAAATAGCCCGTCGTCTGATAACCCCAGGACCGGTAGAGCGGGTGCTCCATCACGGGAAGAAATTCCACATGGGTGTAGCCCATGTAGGACACGTATTCTGGAAGCTGCTCGGCCAGCTCCCGATAGGTCAAAGGCCGGTTCCACTCATCTGGAACGCGGCGCCAGGACCCCAGATGGACCTCATAGATGGAGATCGGCGCATCGTGCGCATTGTGCTTCCGCCGCTCCTTCATCCAGTCGCCGTCCTCCCACTTATAATCCAAGTCCCAAATGACGGAAGCGGTCCTCGGCGGCTCCTCATGATAAATGCCATAGGGGTCTGTCTTCAACACGGAGTATCCATTATGGCGGGAAAAGATTTTGAACTTGTACTTCATGCCTTTCATGACGCCGGGAATAAACCCTTCCCAAATCCCCGACTGGCCGCGGGCTCTCAAATGATGCGTCCAATCATGCCAGCCGTTAAAGTCCCCCAGCACGGTCACATGCTCGGCGTTGGGCGCCCACACCGCGAAATATATCCCCTTCGCTCCATTGACATCCGCCTGATGGGCACCCATCTTTTGATACATGCGGCTATGGGTCCCTTCGTTAAAAAGGTAGAGGTCCTGGTCGGTCAACAAGGACACATCGTATTGAATGCTGTTGGTAGACTGATTCATAAACTAGGCATCTTCCTTTCTATTAGTCATTGCTAAGTCGCCGCGGCGACCGAAGCACTTTACGTCATTCCCGCGAAAGCGGGAATCCCGTTTCGATAATTGGAATAATCGACGGGACCGTTCCGTGACACGGTCCAGAACGTGAACACCGGAATGGATTCCCGCTTTCGCGGGAATGACGCTTCACTTCGCTCGCAATGACACTTTGGCATCAGAATTTCTTCTCAACTCTCAGGATATGCGCCGGCTCTCCCTGCGGGTCAAGCTTGATAAAAATCTTCTCCGTCCATGTGAAGCGCTGCCCCGTGATCAAATCCACCACCTCGAAACTGCCCCCGGGCCGGGCGCCGATGTCGCCGGCCGGGATGAAGCCGGACGTCTCTTGCACATGGAAGGGGTCCAGATTGACAGCGACTAGAATTATATTCGAATTATCGGCTGTTTTTTTACCGAAAAGAAGGATTTGGTCGTTCTCTGCATGAAAAAATTTCAGGTTGTTGAGCTGTTGCAGGGCCCGATTCTCGCTGCGGATCCGGTTCACCATTTTGATGTAATCCTTGATGTGCCCGGGTTTGTTCCAATCCCGTATCTTGATCTCATACTTCTCTGAATTCAAATACTCTTCGGTGCCGGGGACGGCCTGGTTTTCACACAACTCGTAGCCGCTGTAAATCCCATAGGACGGCGACAAGAACGCTGCCAGCACCAGCCTTGTCTTAAAGGCCGGGCGCCCCCCTTGCTGGAGAATGGGGCTTAAGACATCGTGGGTGTTGGTGAAGAAATTCGGCCGGAAATATTCCTGCACGCCGGATTGCGTCAATTCCTTCATGTACTCCGCAAAATCGTATTTGGACTGGCGCCACGTGAAATACGTGTAGGACTGGGTGAATCCCGCCTTGGAGAGAGCCTTCATGATTTTCGGCCGCGTGAAGGCCTCCGCCAGGAAAATGACATCCGGATATTCCGACTGGATTTCCTCGATCAGCCACTGCCAGAAATAAACGGGCTTGTTATGCGGATTGTCCACACGGAAGATCTTTACGCCGTGCTGTATCCAAAAAAGAAGGACCTCCTTCATCTCCACCCAAATTCTTCGCCAGTCCGCCGCGTCAAAGTTAAGGGGATAAATATCTTCGTACTTGTTCGGTGGATTTTCCGCGCACTTGATCGATCCATCCGGCCGCTTGTAGAACCAATCGGGATGGTCTTTGACCCAGGGATGGTCCGGCGAGCACTGCACGGCAAAGTCCAGGGCGATCTCCATTCCGGATTCCTTGGCGGCTTTCACAAAATCATCAAAATCCTCCAGCGTCCCCAGCGCCGGATGGATGGCCGTATGTCCCCCCTTTTTTCCGCCGACGGCCCAGGGACAGCCGGGATCGTTGGGCCCGGCTTTCAACGCGTTATTCGGGCCCTTGCGGCTCGTCACTCCGATCGGATGAATCGGCGCCAGATAAACAACATCAAAACCCATGCTCCGGATATCGGGGAGCCGCTTTTTGGCATCCGCAAAAGTCCCCATCTTCCCGGGGACCGTCCCTTGAGAATGAACAAACATTTCATACCAGGCTCCGACCAAGGCCCGCTCCCGATCGACAATCACCTCCATTTCCGGCGTTGAGGTCACCGCATCGGCGCGCTCCCCAAGGCGGGTCATTATTCCCAGGAGGCGTTCGTCTTTTAAAAGCGCACAGATGGGTTCAAACCGATGGCCGTCCCCATCCAGCTTCTTGATGACGTCGTTGAGAAACTTTTTATCGGCCGCCTTGGCGCGCGCTAGGACCGTTTGGATGAGCCTGATCCCTTCCTTGATTTCGCACTCCAGGCGCGGCTCCTGGGGCATCCGTTTCAGAAAATCCTCCCGCCAGGAGGCGAAGGGGTCCGTCCAGGCTTCAAGGGTATACATCGTGCGCGTATTTTCGGTGACGGTAAATTCTCCCCGCCAACGGTCATTAATGAGGGGGACCATGGGCGATTCCTGATATTTTTCGTCCCACTTTTTTCGCCATTTGAGGACGGCGCGGATAATCTCGCGGCCGTCTCGAAAAATATCGGCCTCGACCGCAATCGTGTCCCCGACCACTCTTTTGATCGGGGAACGGCCGCCGTCCACACAGGGCCAGATGGACTCAATGACGATATGTTTGGTCATAGGGCTTTATTTGCTCTTGGTATTCCGGGCAGGAAGTCGACAATAAATCCGGGTCATGTCATGAAGTCGTTTGGTCACAGACGTCGTGAGGGCCGAGCGGTGCATCCGCCATTCCCAATTGCCCTCGACGGTCCCCGGCCGGTTCATCCGGGCTTCGGAACCCAGGCCCAAAATATCTTGCGTCGGAATGATCAAGGTATCCGCCACGGACATCATCGCCAGGCGAATCAAATCCCAATGGACCTCGCGCCCGGGGGTGCTCATATACGCAAGGGCAATGCGGCGTTCTTTTTCAATCTGTTGCCGGGAACGGGTGCTGAATTTGGAGCTGCGGCCTTTGAACCAGCCCACGGTTGTGTCGTTGTCGTGGGTTCCCGTGTAAACGACGCAGCGGCGGACGTGGCAATGAGGAAGAAAGCACTGGGCGTCGGCGCCCCCGCCAAAGGCGAACTGCAGAACCTTTAAGCCCGGGAAATTAAACTGCTCCCGGAGAGCGACCACTTCCGGCGTCACCACCCCCAAATCTTCGGCGATGAGTTCCAGTGGTCCCAGGGCACCAAGGACTTTTTTAAAGAACCCGGCGCCGGGTCCCTGCACCCACCGGCCCCGCTCCGCGGTGAGGCTTTTCGCCGGCACCTCCCAATACCGCGTGAAACCGATGAAATGATCCAACCGCACGGCATCAAACCGCTCGAACGACGTCTTAAAGCGATGGATCCACCAATCGTAGCCGCGCTCTTTGAGGACCGCCCAACGGTAAAGAGGATTGCCCCAGAGCTGCCCCTTCTTGCTGAAATAATCGGGGGGCACCCCGGCCACAACGGTCGGGCGTCCATCGGGCCCCAACCAGAAAAGGCCCGGATTCGCCCAGACATCCGCGCTGTCGTGAGCAATAAAGATGGGGATATCGCCGATCAATCCGACATCCTTCTTATTACAGTAATCCTTCAAAGCAGTCCATTGACGGAAAAACTGATACTGTAAAAACTGGCAATAGTGGATATCCTCCTGCAGGGATTTTAGCAGTCGCGCCAGCACAGAGGCTTTGCCCGACCGCGCCTCGGGCTCCCATTCCACCCATGAAACCCCCCGGTGTTTCTTTTTCAAAGCACAAAAAAAAGTGTAATCCGACAGCCAATCAGCGTTACGAGTACAAAAAGAATCGAATTCCGACCCTTTTTTATGGCGCTTCAACCGTTGAAATTCAATGAACGCTTTCCTGAAAAGGGGGGCTTTAAAGGATCGCACCGCCCGATAGTCCACCCGGTTTGACTTGAGTGCCGGACGCGGCCGAATGTCATTGGCCTTAAGGAGTCCCTCCTCCACCAACAATTCGAGACTGATGAGGAGAGGATTTCCGGCAAATGCCGAAAGGGTTTGGTAGGGCGAGTTTCCGATCCCCAAGGGCCCCAGGGGAAACATCTGCCACCAACTCTGCCCGGCTTCGTAAAGAAAATCCGCAAAACGATAAGCCTCCAGCCCCAGGTCGCCGATCCCATGTGGGCCCGGCAAAGAGGTCGGGTGCAACAAAACACCGCTTGCCCGATGACTCAGTGAGAGATTTTCTGCCATGTAGGGTTTAAAACCGATCGTATTGAATCATTATAACCAACGGAGGGGTGATCATATCCATTTTTGGACGGCCCTTCACCAGCAAACTGAAAAAATAAGGCCTGGACGGTGCAGGATTTGAACCTGCGACCCCTGCCTTGTAAGGGCAGTGCTCTTCCGCTGAGCTAACCGTCCGGTGAAGGGGACACTTTATCAAGTTCGGTATCATTCACCTTGAGTTTCTTCAAGCCGATGCATTTCAGATAGTAGGTTTCGGGCATGGAAAGAAGGACAGGGTGGTCGCCGGCTTGGCGGCCGCGGTATATGATATGGGCGACCCCCTTTTCTTTCGCGACAGCCCGGCTTAAGACCTCAACAAAATCGCTTTCGGATAAATGATAACTGCAGCTGCAGCTGACCAACATCCCTTCTTCTCTTAAGCGCCGCCACGCCAGCCGGTTGAGTTTCTCGTAGGCTTTCATCCCGCGGGGATGGTCTTTCTTGGATCGCATGAAAGCCGGTGGATCCGCGATGACGACGTCATAAAGATCCTTGTCCTTCTCCAAAAAATCAAAAACGTCTTCGCACACCAACCGCGCCCGATGGGATTGAATTTTATTGAGGGCCAGGCCCCGCTCAATGAGTCTCATCGCCTCCCTGCTTTCATCCACAAAGGTGACATGGTCCGCGCCCTTCTTTAACTCCAAAAGGCCCCACCCGCCGGAATAGGAAAAGAGGTCCAGCACCAGCCGCCTTTCAGGTTCCGGCACCAGCGTTGTCATGAACCACCGGTTGTCCCGCTGGTCAAGAAAAAAGCCTGTTTTTTGACCTTCCAGAAAGTCGGCGGCGTAATGAACGGACCCCTCCGTCGCCACTCCATTCCGTACGAGGCTCTCCTCCCCAAAGACAATCCGGGAAAAGGTCTCCACCTTCTCCAATTGACGGATCGAGGAATCCGCCCGGACGACGAGCGCTTTCAAATCAACATGAAAAACCTCTTTTAGAACCTTTGGAACAAGAATCTCCAACTCCGGCAGCACCCGGTCGATGCCAGCGGTATTACTTTTCATGACCGCAACTTCCGAATACCAGTCGATGACGAGGCCGGGGAGAAAATCCGCCTCTGAAAAAACAAGCCGCACTGATCCTTCCCTTTGAAGGCGGAGGCGCCGCCGAAATGCCGCCTCTAAACGATGGCGAAGGAGAGCTTGGATATCCGAGGTTTTTGCGAGGCTCACCACCCGCCCCGCAATCAACGAATGCGGGTTAAAATACCCCGTGCCGGCCACCTCCCCCTGACATTGAAACCAACACCACGTCCCCGGCTCCGGAAAGGGTTTCGTCATGGCCACTTCATTGGAAAAAATCCAGAGCCCGCCCTCCTCCAACTTTTTTCGGGCTCTTTGAGAAATGTCGACCACAAGAAGATCTTTTTGATCCATCGGATTCAAGAGAGAGGAAATTTTTGCCCCCAAGGGGAATGGTTCGACTCGCTTCGCTCGCTCACCATCGGCACCCTGAGCGAAGTCGAAGGGTGCCCCCAAGGGGAATCGAACCCCTGTTTCAGCCTTGAAAGGGCTGCGACCTATCCGCTAGTCTATGGGGGCGAAAATTTGGCTTCGCCAAATTTAGTTTATAGTCCATAGTCAATGGCAAATGGATCATGTATCTATAAACTATTGACCATTCGTTAATTTTGCCGTTAGGCAAAATTATGAGCCCGGCGAGATTCGAACTCGCGACCCTACGATTAAAAGTCGTATGCTCTACCAGCTGAGCTACGGGCTCAAAAGACCACTTTAAACAACAAATCGCTGATGAACGATCAAAATCTGACCTCACCAGCGACAGAAGGAAGTATAGCAAAATTAACGGAGGGGGTCGGCGTGTCGGAAAGAGATTACGTCAAGCCTTCGGAGCCTTGCGTGATGCCGCGGATGGCCATCATGAGTTCTTCGGGATTGGAGGCGGCTTCCAAAGCAGCCTCTAATTTGATCTGTCCATCCTTGTAAAGTTTAAGAAGTGATTGGTGGAAAGTCTGCATTCCATAATATTGCCCCTGTCGTATGGCCTCCAAGACTTCCTGCATCTGATTCTCTGCGATCGCCTTTCGGACCAGGGCCGTCACCACCAGCACCTCGCAGGCGGGAACGCGACCTTCCTCCTTGGCGCAATGAATGAGCCGCTGGCAAACGACGCTTTTTATCACATCCGACAACTGGAAACGCATCTGATTTTGTTGGTGGGGCGGGAAAAGATCCAGTATGCGATTGATGGTCTGGACCGCGTCCGTCGTATGTAGCGTCGACAACACCAGGTGGCCGGTCTGAGCGGCGGTGATGGCGGTTGAGGTCGTCTCCAAATCCCGCATTTCCCCTAAGAGAATCACATCCGGATCCTGCCGCAAGACATGTTTCAGAGCTTCGCTAAAACTGATGGTATCCGTCCCCAATTCCCGCTGGCTGATCATCGATTTCTTATCCTTGTAGAGAAACTCAATCGGGTCCTCGATGGTGACGATATGTTCCGACCGGTCGTTATTGATGTAATCGATCATGGAGGCCAGCGTGGTGGATTTGCCGCTCCCCGTAGGACCACAGATCAAGACAAGGCCGCGGGAAAGTTGGCATACCTTCTGCAGAACCGTTGGCAGGTTGAGCTCCGAAAAAGTCGGGATTTGAGTGGGAATCTGTCTTAAGACCAGGGCGACCGTCCCCCGCTGGCGAAAAGCATTCCCGCGAAAGCGGCCCAAATTGGGAGCGGCAAAAGAAAAATCGGATTCATTTTTTGCCTCAAAGATTTTTTTGTGGCGGGGGGAAAGCATGAGATAGAGAACCTCTTTGACCAGCTCCTGACTGAGGACGGTTTTATCAATTATGGTGAGTTCACCGTCGATCCGGAACACCGCGGGGGTACCGGAGCGGATGTGGAGGTCCGACGCCCGGCGTTCCACCATGACTTTTATGAGGGAATTGAGCAAATTTCCGACTTTCTCAATGGAATGATTCCCGGCGTGGACCTCGTCCGGAACCTTGCTGTGGTTGTTGGCTTCCATACAAAATGAAGTTTAAAGATGAAATTTCATAATTGCAAGATGATTTATATAAGAAAAGACGGGCTGTTTTTGAAAGGCCCTACTTCAGCTTCCGGTTGCGGAAACGCAAATAGGCGGGGCGGCGGAGTTCGTCATTGAAAATGGGCTCGTTGGGGTTGGCGCTCCCCACCCCTAAGGGGGGCGCGGGAAATTTCCTCTGGCCGGCCGAGGCCCGCTCTTGTGCCGGACGGGATACCCTTGCCGGGAAACCGGTCGCAATCACCGTCACCTTCAATTTCTCTTCGAGTGTCTCATCAAAAACCTGGCCGTAAAAAACATGGGAATGAGCGGCCGTGGCGCTGCTGACAAAATCCATGACCTCGCGAACCTCATACATGGTCACATTCTTGTTGCCGGTGATGTTCACCAAGACCCCCTTGGCGCCTTCGATGGACACATTCTCCAACAAGGGCGATTGGACGGCCTGGCGGGCGGCCGTGACCGCCCGGTCGGCGCCGGAGTTGATGCCGATGCCCATCAAGGCCTCGCCGGCTCCCGACATGATGCTTCTGACATCGGCGAAGTCGACATTGACAAGACCGTGTGTGGTGATCACATCGGTGATGGCCTGGACAGCCTGGCGGAGGACGTCATCCGCCACGCGGTAGGCCTCCAATGTCGGCGTTTTTTCATCGATGATGTCAAAAAGCCGGTCGTTGGGAATGATGAGGAGGGTATCCACATAAGGCCGGAGCTCTTCGATTCCGGCCGACGCTTGATTGGACCGCACCAACCCTTCGAATTGAAAAGGGCGGGTCACCACGGCCACAACAAGGGGCGTGGGAGTCATCGATTTGGCAATTTTGGCGACAAAAGGGGCGGACCCCGTTCCCGTCCCACCGCCCATGCCGGCGGTCACAAAAAGCATGTCGACCCCGGTCACAACTTCCCGCAACCTCTCTTCGGATTCCTCCGCCGCTTGACGGCCCAGGGAGGGATTTCCCCCCACTCCCAATCCCTTGGTGATCTTTTCACCCAGCTGGATGCGCACCGGGGCGAGGCTGCGCCGGAGCGCCTGGGCATCGGTATTGGCGGTGATAAATTCAACCTGGGAGACACTGGCTTCGATCATGCGGTTGACGGCGTTCCCGCCGGCTCCCCCTAAGCCGATGACGCGGATGATGGCGGGCTGTTCCTTGAAGTCTTCGGTAAATTTAATCCGTGTCATATACGTTATCTAAAAAAGATCCATAAAGATCGTGCGGAACCGGGCCAAGAGTGATCCGCCGGGCCGGCGGGAGGATTTATGGGTGCGGGGCCAATCCCCGATGGTGTGGAAATTTATGAGGCCAATCGCCGAGGCATAGCTCGGGTGGCAGACGGCTTCCGGCATCCCCATGATGTTTTGGGGAAGCCCCTGGCGCGTGGGCAATTCCAAAATTTTCTCCGCCGCGTTCACCAGACCCGTCAACATGACGCCTCCGCCGGTGATGATGGCCCCCCCGGCGACAACGTGCTCCGACATCCCGGAATTTTCCAGCTCCCGCCCGATCAGGGTGAAAATCTCCTCCACCCGCGGAGCGATGAATTCAAAAAGGGTGTTTCGCTGCACGGTCTTTTTGGTGCGGCCATCGACGCTCGTGTAGACGATCTCCTCCTCCATGTCGATTGTCTCTTCCTGGCCGAGCCCGGTCACAAGGACCTGTTTTCGGGACGGACGAACGGCGGTCCCGTAGCGCTCCTTGACGATCTTGGCCTGCGAAAGAGAGGTCCTCAAGCCATGCGCCAAATCCATGGTGATGGCCTCCGATCCGATGGGGAGTTCTTTCGTAAAGCGGACGCCGCCGTCGCTATAGATGGAGATTCCCGTGGTCGATCCTCCCAAATCGATGAGAAGGCAGCCCAAATCCTTCTCTTCCTGGGTCACGACCACATCCCCCACCGCCAGGAGCCCATAGATCGGCTCCCGAATCCCGAACCCGGCCCGATTGATGGAGCGCCAGATGTTGTTCAGATGGCTGGTGCCGGCCGTCACGATGTGAACCTCGACCTCGAGGAGAGACCCTTCCATGCCGACGGGATTGGGAACCCCCTGCTGCCGGTCCAACACAAAATCCTGGGGGATGACGTGGATGATCTCGCGGTCGGTGGAGATGGGAACGGCTTTGGTGGATTCGATCACCTGGGCCACGTCGTCCGGCGTGATTTCCTTGTCCGTGCGGGCGATGTTGATGGCCCCATGATGGTTAAAGGTTTGAATGTGGGAACCGCGCACGCCAACGATGAGGTCCCGGACCGTTTCCTTGGACATCTCTTCGGTGGCTTCCACCACCCGGCTGATGGCGCTGGCGGTTTCTTCAATGTTGATGACGACGCCGCCTTTTAAACCCCGGCAGTTCTGCCGGGCCGCGGCGACAACATCGACTTGGTCCTGGTCCGGCATCTTCCGCCCGATGACGCACACCACCTGGCCGCTGCCGATATCAAGACCGGTAAAAATTTCCGGTTTGGGCAAGGAGTCCTCCTAAACTTTCCGCGTCGGATGGGCGGGCGCCCAGTGGGCATCCATCACCACCCGTTCGGTCGTCACAAATCGCAAATAGGCCGGCGTTTCCCTCGGTGTGAAATTCTCGCGAAGCCTCATCACCCGGGACGCCTTCAAGACATCTTCTTCCGGATCGATCTCGCCCCAGTGGATTTTAACCCCATCCTCGAGCACCACCAAGACCCGGCCGATCCCGTCGATTTCCAGACGACGGAGGAGAGAATAAAACTTTGGGAGACCTTTTTCCAATCGTCGGAGGGAATTCGCCACCGGCGGTAAGACGGACGCGGGGTCGAGCGCCCCTTCGGCCAGGGTCACCGTCGGCAACCGCTTCAAGGGTTGATTGTGCTCGCCGATGGGAAACAACCGGCCCCCTCCATCCAGTCCCCGCGTTTCGCGTCCCTCTTCCAGAAGAGCCACCGGCGTTTTATAGGCCCCTTCAATCACAACCGAACGATTCCACTGCCGATGGACAGAGAGGCGGTCCAACTCTGGAAATTGCTGAAGGATGGCTTTTTCCAACCGACCGGGGCGAAGGGTGATGATATTTTCCCCTACTCGTACGGGCGATTCGATCTCGAGGGCCGGGGGAATGTCGCCAACAAAGCGAACCGACGTCACCTGGATCCAAGGGCTTTTCTGCCAGAAGCGGACGCCGGCCACGACCCCATAAGTGGCAAGGCCAACGAGCGCCCCGTATTTTAACACGAACCACAATTTCCGGCCTGTGTCTCTCAGGACAGAGACGGCGTATTTCGGACGAAACCGGACCCGCTGAGGCCGGCCCCGAAAACCGACCCGCCGCCGGGTCTGGGGCTCCTTGAAATAACGGGACCGCTTGGAGCCGAATACCGATCGATACTTGTTTTTCAGTTTTTCCCTCTCTTCATTGACAACCGGACAATGTCCAAAACCAGCTGGTCGAAATTCATTCCCACCGCACGGGCGGCATCCGGCAGAAGGGACACCTTCGTCATGCCGGGGATCGTATTCACCTCCAGCACGACCACCTCCCCATTCGGTTTCAGGATCAGATCAACCCGGCCGTACACCTCGCACTGAAGCGCCCGAAACGCCTTCAAGGACGCTTCCTGCGCCCACTTGGATTCCTCGGGCGTGATCTGAGCCGGGACAACATGTCGGGAGCCGCCTTTGGCATACTTTGAATGAAAGTCGTAAAAATCGTGAACCGGAACAATCTCAACGACGGGAAGAGCCCTCTCCCCTAAAATCCCGACCGTGATTTCCCGCCCGGGGATGAATTCTTCCACAAGGGCGGCGGAGGAGACCCGATAACAAGCCTCCAGGGCCGGCCGGATCTGATCCACACGCTCCACTTTTGAAACGCCGATGGCCGAGCCCTGATCAAACGGCTTGAAAAAAAGAGGTCCCCGCCTCAACAGTTGGTCGATCGAATGAACGGCTTTCTCCGGCACCTGACGATAGCGGGATTTTTGGACCATTATCCACGGCGCCGTCGGCACATTCCCCTGTTTGAACAAAATCTTCGACAGGTGTTTGTCCATGGCCAGAGCGCTCCCGACGGGTCCGGAACCGGTGTAGGGAATCCCCATAATGTCCAATAACGCCTGGATGCGCCCGTCTTCTCCGTAGGGCCCGTGAAGTCCGATGAAGCAAAAACCGACCTTTTTCTTGTTCAAGACCTGGGCGATGTCCCGTCGAACATCGATGCCCGCCGCCGGGACGCCCATCCGTTTAAACGCCTCTTCGACGGCAGCGCCCGTCTTTAACGAAATGGAACGTTCGGTCGACCACCCGCCTTTAAGAACCGCCACGCGCCTTCTTTTAAGCCAGCGGATCAGCCGTTTGTCCGTCACGGCAAAACCTCCGCTTGTTTGACCAATTTAACTTCCAGTTCAAGCTCGACGCCAAACTTTTCCTTCACCGCTTCCTGAATGTGATGAATGAGAGACAACATTTCTTTGGCGGTGGCGCCGCCGGTGTTCTCAATGAAATTGGCATGCTTGGGCGACACCCGCACCCGGCCGAGGGCGAACCCTTTAAGGCCGGCGGCTTCGATCATCCGCCCCGCGTGGTCGTTGGGGGGATTCTGGAAAACGGAGCCGGCGTTTTTCGTCCCCAAGGGCTGCGTCTTCTGCCGGTGGTCGAGCTCCTCTTTGATCCGTTTCTTTATCTCTTTCTCGTCAGCGGGTTTCAGCGAAAGAACCGCCGACACAATCACCTGACCGGCGAGGCTACTGTGACGGTAACCGAATTGAACTTTGTCGCGGGTGAGAGTGATCAAAGAACCGTCCCGGTAAAGAACATCCACGGATTTGACGACATCCCCAATGGCCCCTCGCGGCGTCCCCGCATTCATGACCAACGCCCCTCCGACGGTCCCCGGTACACCGGCCAAACTTTCCACGCCGGCCAGCCCTTTCTCGGCACATTTGATGGCCAGCCGCGGCAAATGGACCCCCGCCCCCGCCCGAACCTCCGTCCCGCGAAATTCAATGGCCTCAAAATCCCCGCACAACCGCAGAATGCATCCTTTGACACCCTCGTCGGGAAATAAAATATTCGACCCCCATCCCAAAAGAAGAACGGGAATTTTCTCCTGCCGGCAATATTGCTGCACGGCCTTGAGCTCCTCCACGGTTTCGACTTCGATATAAACTTCCGCCAACCCGCCCAGACCCCAGGTGCAATGCCGCGCGAGCGGCTCGTCCTTCTGAATGCGCCAGGCGAAGGCGGGAAGGGCGGCCCTCATTTTCTGGGCGAGGGACACGGCGGCTTTCAGGAATTCCTCCCCGATTTTATAGACGCTGCCCGCTCCCAGGGTGACCAATACATCCCCCGCCTTCAACTCCGCAAGAAGTTCATCCAGGGACGATTCTTCTTTCCACCACGACCAGTTCTTTTTCCGGATGTTTTTGGCGATCAAGTCGCTGGAGACGCCCTTCAAGGGTTTCTCGCCCGCAGGGTAGACGGGCATCAGATAAAGCCGGTCGACGGTGCCAAGAACCGAGGCGAATTCTTTATAGAGACTCTTGGTGCGGGTAAAGCGATGGGGTTGAAAAATAACGACCAAGCGCCTCTGGGGCCAGCGCTGGCGTAGGGCGGCGAGGGTGGCCTTCATCTCCGTCGGATGATGGCCGTAATCGTCCACCACCGTGATCCCGTTGACCTCGCCCCGCACCTCGATACGCCGGCCCACGCCGGAGAAGGAGGCCAGACCCTCAATGATCTTTTCCATCGGCAGATCCAGCGTGAGACCGACGGCCACCACCGCCAGAGCATTCAAGATGTTGTGCCGGCCGTAAAGGGGGAGGGTCACCGTCCCCAGCTCGCGGCCGTTTTGTCGGACGCCGAAGCGCGAGCCCTGTTCGTCCGTGACCATATCAACGGCCCGGATATCGCACCGTTCATCAAATCCGTAGGTGACGTTGCGCCGTTGAATGCGGGATAAAATCTTCCGGCAACCGGGATCCTCCCAACAAACAAGCGTCATGCCGTAAAAGGGGATGTGGTTGGCAAATTCGACAAACGCCTCCCGGAGGCGCTCTTCGGTTTTGTAGTAATCGAGATGGTCGTTGTCGATATTGGTGATCACCGTGATCGTCGGGGAAAGCTTTAAGAAGGAGCCGTCCGACTCATCGGCCTCGGCCACAAGGAAATCCCCCCGCCCCAAAACGCCCCCGGTCCCCACGGCCCTCAAACGCCCGCCCACGACGACCGTGGGGTCCAATCCGCATGACTGAAGGAGGTGCCCGACGAGGGAGGAGGTGGTCGTTTTCCCATGGGTGCCGGCGATGGCAATGGTGTATTTAAGGCGGGCGATTTCGGCGAGCATTTCGATCCGGGGGATGACGGGAACCCCTTTTTTCAAGGCCTCTTTGACTTCGGGATTATTTTTGGAGACGGCGGTCGAGGTCACCACGACATCGGCTCCCTCCACATTTTTCCCGTCGTGTCCGACGGCCACCTGGGCCCCCAAATCTCCCAGCCGGATGACTTCGGCGTTTCTCGTCAAATCGCTTCCCGACACCTGATAGCCCAGCTTTAAAAGAACCTCGGCGATCCCGCTCATGCCCGCCCCGCCGATTCCGACGAAATGGACGTGCCTAATCTTTTTGAACATACAAAAACACTATAAAAAGAAACCCTTGATCGTCCATGTTAAAAAACGTAAATAAAGCATGTATTTCGCCCCCGGCCTCTCCGTTGCACCAAAATAGGTGGGAGCGAATTTAACTCATTTCCCGGTGGGAGCCATGGAAAAAACGAGCTTAAATCGGCCATTCACATCGATGGGAAGAAACAATTTCCCGATTTTCCCCTTTCTGTTTAAACAGGGATTCTTCTTCTTTTGGTTGCAACTGTTGGTCGTCCCCGCCTCTCAGGCTCAACATAAAAAACACGCTCCTGCCCCGACCCCCCTCATTAATGCGTCGAGAAACGACATATTAAAGAATTCCCAAATCTCCTACCGGGCGGAAGGAGGATTCACGGGGATCCATTCCTACAGCGTGATTGTCACCTGCGTCAGAGGAAAAATCTCGACCTTGCAAAGCATTCACGACCCCCGGATCAGGAATGGAAATTCCCACCTCCGGCGGGCTGGCCGCATGGACAAGGTCTCCTACCTGAACCTCTGGAAATCACTCAATAACCTTGCTGTACTCAACATAAAAGACGCACCCAACCCGAAGATGGACATCTTGGACGAGTTCACAGTAAAATTCGAAGCCCGCGCCGGCGACTATAAAAACACCTTTAAAGTTTACGGCTGCGGGCGCCCCGAAGCCGCCCGCTACTATGCCGTTAAAAACATCATCGATCAATCCGTTGACATGCGTTCCCTCTGGGCCACCCACAGCCGCCTCGCCAAGAAATAACCTGAAAAAGTAAATAATAGCTGATAATCAACTGTTTGTGTGACGAGCCTGATTGTTGACAAAATAGGTCAACTATGGTACCTTGACGGCACCCATGATGAAAGTTTCGACGAAGTCAACGTACGCGATAAAAGCGTTGATTGATTTGATCCACGACGCCCATGAGGGCCCTGTGAGGCTGCCGGATATTGCCCAAAGAAAGAATATTCCCCTCCCCTACCTTGAACAAATTTTCTCGAAACTGACCCGGGCGGGGATTGTTATAAGTGTTAGAGGGCCGAAAGGAGGGTACCAGCTTGCCAAAAATCCGAAAGAGGTTTCCCTGGTTGATATCGTGACCGTTTTGGAGGGCCCCCTGGAGCCGGTTTTATGTAGTCAACCGGAAAATAAATCCCCCGACTGCCATGATGTGAAAGGGTGCCTCAGCCGGGCTGTCTGTTATGAATTGGACAATGAGCTCAACAAAGTCCTCTCGCGAAATACATTGGAAACGATGTCCAAAGAGGCTGAAAAGCTGAATATTTTCCACCCATAGATATAGGAGCAAAGGAGATAAAAGTGGCTGACAATGAAGTCTTATTAAAGATAGACAACCTCTTCGCCGCCATTGAAGGGAAAACCATTCTCAAAGGGATTGATCTCACGATTAAACGCGGCGAAGTCCACGCCATTATGGGCCCGAACGGCTCAGGGAAATCGACTCTCTCCAATGTCCTCATGGGCCATCCGAAATATGTCGTTACGGAAGGAACGATTCATTACCGCGGGGAAGATCTGACCGGTTTGTCCGTTGATGAGCGGGCGCGCCGGGGCCTTTTTCTGGCTTTTCAATATCCCCTCGCCATTCCGGGCGTGCCAGTTTCCAAGTTCTTATGGATGAGTCTCCAGGCGGCCAAGGCCAAAGAGGTGCCGATTTTGGAATTCCGAAAATCCTTGAAGGACAAAATGGCGCAACTGGGCATCGATGACGGTTTCCTCGGCCGCTATATGAACGATGGCTTTTCCGGCGGTGAAAAAAAGCGGCACGAAATACTCCAACTGATGGTCCTGGAACCAACCCTCGCCATCCTGGATGAGACCGACTCCGGCCTCGACATCGACGCTCTGAAAGTCGTCGCCGGCGGCGTGGAAAGAATGAGAAGCCCGGAGCGCGGGTTCCTCATCATCACCCACTACCAGCGAATATTAAATTACGTCCAGCCGGACGTCATCCATGTGCTGGCCGACGGCCGGATCATCAAATCCGGCGGAAAAGAGCTGGCGCTGGAATTGGAAAAGAAAGGTTATGACTGGATTTTACAGAAGGCGTAAGCGTGTCCTCCCGACGAAAGTCGGGAGCCAGGCCGTGAACACCGGACTGGCTCCCGACTTTCGTCGGGATGACGCGCTTCGCCGGAATGACGAAAGTTAAGATATATGACGAATAAACCGGAACTGACACCGAAAGACTATCAATACGGATTCCACGACGACTATAAAAGCGTCTTCACGGCCGAAAAGGGCCTGACGCGCCGGCTCGTCGAGGACATCTCCGCCATGAAAAAGGAACCGGCCTGGATGACGGCGTTCCGCCTCAAGGCCCTCGACATTTTTGAGAAAAAGCCCCTGCCGGACTGGGGCGATACCGAGCTCCTGGGCCAGCTTGATTTTGACAACATCCATTATTACGTCCGCCCTTCTGAAAAAACGGAAAAAAACTGGGACGACGTTCCCGAGACCGTCAAAAAAACGTTCGAGAAGCTGGGCATTCCGGAAGCGGAACGGCGCTTCCTCGCCGGGGTCACCGCCCAATATGAATCGGAGGTGGTGTATCACTCGATCCGCCAGGACTTAGAAAAGCAGGGCGTTATCTTCCTCGGGATGGACCAGGCGGTGCAGCAGATCCCTGATCTGGTCAAGAAATATTTCGGCACCATTATTCCGCCGACGGACAATAAATTTGCCTCGCTCAACTCGGCGGTCTGGTCCGGCGGGAGCTTCATCTATGTTCCCAAGAACACCCACGTCCCCATCCCTCTCCAGGCGTACTTTCGCATCAACTCCGAAAACATGGGGCAGTTTGAACGGACGCTCATCATCACGGATGAGGGCGCGGACGTTCATTACATCGAAGGCTGCACCGCCCCCACCTACTCGTCGAATTCCCTTCATTCCGCGGTGGTGGAGCTCATCGCACTTCGCGGGTCCCGGATCCGCTACACGACGATCCAAAACTGGTCCCACAACGTCTACAACCTGGTGACCAAACGGGCCGTCGCCCACGAGGAGGCCGCCGTGGAATGGGTGGACGGCAACATCGGATCCAAACTGACGATGAAGTATCCGGCGGTCTATCTGGTGGGAAAAAGGGCCCGCGGCGAGGTTCTCTCCATCGCCTACGCCGGCAAGGGCCAGCACCAGGACGCCGGAGCCAAGATGGTCCACGTGGCCCCCCACACGACCTCGACCATCCTCTCGAAATCCATTTCCCGCGACGGCGGCCGGACATCCTACCGGGGTTTGCTCAAAGTGATCAAAGGCGCCGAACACTGCCGGTCCAATGTCCGCTGCGATGCGCTTCTCCTCGACAAGGATTCCCGCTCGGACACCTACCCCACGATGGAAATCGACGAAAAGGACGTCTCCGTGGGGCACGAGGCCACCGTCTCTAAAGTCGGCGAAGAGCAGCTTTACTATCTCATGAGCCGCGGCCTCAAGGAAAACGACGCGCAGTCGATGATCGTCAACGGCTTCATCGAACCCTTCGTCAAGGAATTGCCGATGGAGTACGCGGTGGAACTCAACCGTCTGATCCAACTGGAAATGGAAGGAGCGATCGGGTGAGGGATTAGGCCGTCATTCCCGCGAAAGCGGGAATCCCGTTTCGATAATTGTAATAATCGACGGGACCGTTCCGTGACACGGTCCAGGTCGTAACACTGACCTTAAATGCATGTTTAAAACCTGGATGCCTGCTTTCGCAGGCATGACGACGTTGGTGATGACGACAGGGATTGAAATGCAAAGAACATGGATACTATTTACTTAAAAAACATCAGTTCCGAGTGGCTGAAAGACTTCTCAAGCAGCCGGCAGGAACCGCCGTGGCTTCAGGCGCTCCGCCTTCAGGCGTTCGCTCGATTTGCCGCCCTTCCCTGGCCGACGAAGCGGGAGGAGGCCTGGAAACGGACGAACCTCGAACTTTTGAACTGGGCGGATATCCGATTCGACTGTTCCCTCCCCTCGACGTTCGACCGCCGTGAACAACTCGCTCCGGAGCTACAAGCTCTCGCGGACACCGATCGGGGGCAGGATGAGGAGCCTGCTCAGATGTTTTGGAATCTCGGCCACGGCGTTCTGGCTAATGTTTCGCCGACGGTCAAGGACAAGGGCGTGGTTTGGTTGCCGTTGGAGGTGGCCATCAAAAACAACCGCCTGGAATTACAGGCCGCCTGGGAAACGGCGGTGGAACGCGCCAAGGACAACAAACTGGAACTCCTGGCTTTGGCGGTGGGAAGCAGCGGTTCTTTCATTCACCTCCAAAAAGGGACGAAATCCAGTTTCCCCCTTTCTTCTTATCTTTCCGCCGGCCCGGACTCCGGCGCCCACTTCCCGCTTCACTTCATCCTTTTGGAGGAAGAAGCGGAAGCCAACATCTGGGAAGAGCTGGTCGGCCCCGCGAACGGGACGTTGAGTTCCGCCTCAACCACCTTTATTTCAAGCCACACTTCGATTACTCTTAACGCGGGAGCCCAACTGAACGGCTATTACATTCAATATTGGGGCTCGGACACGATTCACTTCCAGTTCCAAGATGTCATTCAAGGCCCGGACAGCCGTTTTAACGCCGTCGCGGTGGAGGTCGGAGGACGCCTGTTCCGCAACGAAACGAGAATCGATCTTAAGGGCCGCGGCGCTGAAAACAAGGTCCTGGGCGTTCTTTTCGGCGATGAATCCCAGCACTTTGAAAACCGGATCCTCCAGCACCATGACGCCATCCAGACCAAAAGCGACATTCAATACCGCGGGGCGCTAAAGGGATCGGCCCGGTCCTTTTTTTCGGGTCTCATTACGATCACGAAGCAGGCCCAGCAATCCGATGCGTACCAGGGGGCCAAGCATCTCCTTCTTTCGAAGGAGGCCCGGGCGGACGCCATTCCCAACCTGGAAATTCTCGCGGATGATGTACAATGCTCGCACGGAGCGGCGGTCGGGACGATCGACGACGACCAGCGCTTCTATCTGCAAAGCCGCGGCCTCCCGCCGGAAGACGCCGAAAAAATCATCATCGAAGGATTTCTGGAGCCGGTCATCGCCAGGGTCCCCTCGGAAAGCGTTCAGGAGCGGCTGCGTCGGTTCACCGACAACAAAATAAACAAATACTAGGATGAAATAAAAAAATGAATCAACTTGATCCCCACAAAATAAGAAAGGACTTCCCCATTCTCTCCCGCACCATGAATGGGAAGCCGCTGGTTTATCTCGACAACGCGGCCACCACCCAGAAACCAAACGCCGTCATCAAAGCCCTCGCCGACTTTTACCGCGAGACGAACGCCAACATCCACCGCGGCGCCTATCCCTTGGCGGAAGAGGCCACGACCCTTTACGAGGAAACCCGAAGCAAAGTGGGACGGTTCATCAATGCCGCTTCTCCGGAAAGCCTCATTTTCACCCGGAACACGACGGAATCGATCAATCTGGTCGCCCATTCCTGGGCCCGGAAATTCCTTAAAGAGGGCGATGAGATCCTTCTGACCGCCCTCGAACACCATGCCAACATCGTTCCGTGGTACTTGCTGTCAAAAGAAAAGGGGATCAAATTAAAATCCGTGCCGGTCAAAGACGACTCAACTCTGGATATGGAGGCCTTCAAACGTTTCCTCACGCCCCGGGTCAAACTGGTGGCGGTCACGGGAATGTCCAATGTGTTGGGAACCCTGACGCCCCTCGAGGACATCATCCGGACGGCGCATCAAAACCGGTCTCTGGTCCTTGTGGACGGCGCTCAATCCGTGCCGCATCTGCCGACGGATGTCACGCAGCTGGATGTCGATTTCCTCGCGTTTTCCGCGCATAAAATGTTGGGGCCCACCGGGGTGGGCGTCCTGTGGGTCAAACCCGAGATCCTCGACACCATGGACCCCTTTCTGGGCGGCGGCGAAATGATCAGCACGGTGAGCCTGGAAAAAATAACCTGGGCTGATCCGCCGTTTAAATTCGAAGCGGGGACCCCCAATTACGCGGACGTGGCGGTCTTTGCCGTCGCCGTCGATTATCTGGAAAAATTGGGGATGGACGCCGTGCGCGATCATGAAAAAGAAATCCTCCACTACGCCCTAAGCCGGCTCTCGGAACTCCACGACTATGTCATCTACGGCCCCAAAGATCCGGAAAAGCAAAGCGGGGCGATTTCCTTCAACCACAAGACCATCCATGCGCACGATGTGGGGACCATCCTTGGTCTGGATGGAGTGGCCATCCGCGTCGGCCACCATTGCGCCCAACCCCTCATGGTTACATTGGGTGTTCCGGCCACGGCCCGCGCCAGCTTTTACATTTATAACACGAAAGAAGACGTGGACGCTTTGATCACCGCCCTGAAGAAAGTCAACCAAGTGTTCGGGCTGACGAGGAGCCGCGTATGATCCCTCTTCCAGCGGACAATCCGAAGGCCGCGACGGAAGGCGGCCTTTTCGGTGGGGCGGATGAACTCTACCGGGAAGTCATCCTGGACCATTTCAAATCCCCCCGCAACCGGGGATCTCTGACCGGCGCCAACGCGAAGGCGGAGGGAACCAACCCCTTTTGCGGCGATCGGATCACCATCACGGCCCTCATTCAAAAAGACGTGCTTAAAGACGTCACGTTCGAAGGACATGGCTGCGCCATCTCCCAAGCCTCCGCTTCCATGATGACGTCTATGGTGAAAGGGAAGACCTTGAAGGAAGCGACAGCCCTCACCTCTTTCATCAAGAAAATCTTCGGCGTGGAGAACGCCTCCCTTACTTCGAACGGGGCCAAACCGGCCCTGACGATGGATACGATCGGCGACTTTCAAGCGTTGGAAGGCGTCAAAAAATATCCGGTCCGCATCAAATGCGCGCTGTTGTCCTGGAACACGCTTTTGCAATGTCTTGAGGAATTCAAAAAAACATGAGCGATCAGCCCGTCAACATCAATCCCTATGCTCAAACCTCCACGGGATTCCCGACGGAAAGTGAGATCATTGACGCCCTTCGAGCCGTCGAAGATCCGGAACTCCATTTGAACATGATCGAATTGGGGCTGATCTACAAAGTCGAGCGGGACGCAGAAAACGGGAAAATCACAGTGGACATGACTCTCACGACCCCCGCTTGTCCCTATGGCCCCCAACTTTTTTCGCAGGCCCGTGCGGTTTTAAGCCGGCTCCCCCAGGTCAGGGAGGTGAAAATCAATCCGGTTTTCAATCCCCCCTGGGATCCGCGCGTGCACGCCTCGGACGACGTCAAAATGATGCTGGGGCTGATTTAAGACGTCATCCCGACGAAAGTCGGGATCCAGTCCCGCGTCATCCCCGCGAAAGCGGGGACCCAGTCCGGTGTTCACGGCCTGGCTCCCCGCTTTCGCGGGGACGACGCGGAGTTACTTAAATGACCACAATATATCTCGACCATAACGCCACGGCCCCCCTCTATCCGGAGGTGCTGGAGGCCATGCGCCCGTACCTCTCCAACGAGTTCGGGAACCCGTCCAGTCTCCATCAATTGGGACAACGGGCCCGGAAAGCCGTGGAAGAGGCCCGGGCCCAAATGGCCGCCTTTATCGGCGCCGACGACCCCAGCGAAATCGTTTTCACCTCCGGCGGCACCGAATCCGACAACCTGGCCATCCAGGGCATGTGGGCCGTTTCGCAACAAAAGGGGAAACGGGTCGTTTCCTCCAACATCGAACACGCAGCCGTGCGTCAAGTTCTCCGTCAAATGGCCGCCAGCCATCAGATCGACCTGACCCTGGTCCCCGTTGAACCGGACGGAATCGTTCGAGGCGAGGACGTGGAAAAATCCATCACGCCGGACACAATCCTTATCTCCATCATGACCGCCAACAACGAAATCGGCACCCTTCAGCCCATCCCTGAAATTGCCGAGCTCTGCCGCCGGAAAAATATCCCCTTTCATACGGATGCCGTTCAGGCGGCCGGAAAAATGCGGATCCGTGTCAACGAAATGGGGGGTGACCTCCTGTCCCTTTCCGGTCACAAATTCGGGGGCCCCAAAGGCGTGGGAATTCTTTATGTCCGCCGGGGCACACGCCTCATGGGAATGATCCACGGCGGCCGCCAGGAAAAAAACTGGCGTGGCGGGACGGAAAACGTGGCCGGCATCGTCGGCATGGCCAAGGCCGCCGACATCACCCGGAAAAACCTGGGCCGGGAAATCATCCGGTTAAAAAATCTTCGGGATAAATTCGAGCATGAGATCCTGGCCCGTATCCCCGACACACACATCAACGGTGATACGGTAAAGCGTTTGCCGAATACCAGCAACATCCGCTTTGATGACACCGACAACACCGCCATGGTCATGGCCCTCGATCTGGCCGGCATTTCCGTTTCAAATGGCAGCGCCTGCGCCTCCGGGAGTCCCGAACCGTCCCACGTCCTTCTGGCTCTCGGGCTTCCCCAACACCAGGCCCACGCGTGCATCCGTTTTTCCCTGGGTTCAACAACAACCGAAAAAGACATGGATGAAACCCTTCGAATCCTCCCCCGCGTTGTCGCCAAGTTGAGAGAAATAAAGGTGCCCCTTTGAATTTGTCATTGCGAGCGAAGCGAAGCAATCCCGTTTCTATAATTAAAATTATCGACGGGACCATTCCGTTACATGGTCTGTCGTTCCAAAAAGGGTTACTCGGTGGCTTCTTTCTGAAAAACAGATTGCTTCGCTTCGCTCGCAATGACAGCTCTCGATTAAACACTAGTACCGTCGTGGTTGCCATGTCGGGGGGTGTGGATTCGTCGGTGACGGCCGCCCTTCTTAAGGAAGAAGGTTATGATGTCATCGGCGTCACGATGAAACTTCTCCCCCGCAAAGAGGAAGGCTTTGGGTGTTGCGGCTCGCCCGATGACATGGGCATCGCCAAGCGGTGTGCCGAAAAAATCGGCATTCCTCATTACGTGCTGGACTACTCAGCTGAATTTGAGAGGGACGTCATCCAGTATTTCGTTGATTCCTATCTAAAAGGAGAAACACCAAATCCCTGTCTTGCCTGCAACCGCGCCATCAAGTTCGACCGGCTGAAAACCTTTGCCAGAACGCTCGGAGCCACCCACCTCGCCACCGGGCACTACGCCCGCATCATCAAGGACTTGGAAAAAGGCACCGCCACCTACCGATTGTTTGAAGCCGCGGACTTGAAAAAAGATCAATCCTACGTCCTCTTCAATCTCGACCAAAACAATCTATCCTCGACGCTCTTCCCGTTGGGCCCCACGCCGAAAAAAGACATACGAAACCTGGCCAAACATCTCGGACTCCCGAACGCGGACAAAAAGGACAGTCAGGAAATCTGTTTTGTTCCCGATGATGATTTTGGCGCCTACGTGCTCAACCGGATCAAAAATCAATCAAACGATCCCCCCCCCACGATGCGGCCGGGCCCGATCAAAGATACAGGCGGCAGGGTTCTCGGCAACCACAAGGGAATCGCCTACTATACCGTCGGACAGAGGAAAGGTCTGGGGATGAGCCTAAAGGAACGCTATTACATCACGCGCCTGGATGCGGCCACAAACACCCTGGTCGTCGGCCCTGCGGGAGAGGACACCTCCTCCGGTCTCGAAGCGGAGGACATCCATTGGGTTGCCGGCGCTCCTCCCGCTCGCGAGTTCGAGGCCCTGGTTAAAATTCGCTACAAGCATGAACCGGCGCCCGCCCACATCCGCGTCGAAAACAATAAAATCTTCGTTCGTTTCGCAACGCCCCAGCGGGCGGTCACTCCGGGCCAAGCGGCTGTCATTTACCGGTGGGATGAGTCAATGAAGGCTCGAGAAGTCCTCGGTGGTGGGAAAATTTCCAATGCCCAAATGCTCAATGATCAAGCACCAATTTTCAATGAAAACATATGACGACATAATCATCGGCGGCGGCATCATCGGGCTCTCAACCGCCTATGAGCTTTCGAAGCGAGGGACGAGGGTCCTTCTCATCGAACGAAATCACCTCGGATTTGGCGCTTCGGGGAGTTCGGCGGCCATGCTCGAATGCCAGGTGGACGCCCATCGGGGCGAGCCCTTCTTCACCTTGGCTCGCGCCAGTAACGACCTTTTTCCCGCCCTCCATAAAGACATCCTTCGATTGACGGGCATTGATTTTCAATACGAGAAAAGCGGGATCCTCCAGGTCGCCATCACGGAAGACGACGCGGAATTTCTCAAATCGGAAGTCCAACGCCAGAACCGTTTAAAACTGGCGGCCGTTTGGGTTGAGCCGGACGACCTGAGAAACGAATATCCCCAAATTAACCCCGAACATTATGGCGGCGCTCTTTTCCAGGAAGACGGCAATCTTAACGGCGAGAAATATTTGGCCGCGATGGCCGCCGCCGCCCGCAAAAACGGAGTCGAAATCGCTGAAAATATGGGGGACCTTGAATTCATAAAAGAAGGCGGCCGAATAAATGGGATTCGGACCCTTCGCGGGGATTATTTCGCCGAACGGTTCGTTTTGGCCGCCGGTGCCTGGACCGACGTTCTCCTTCAACCCCTTGGGTTCCGCTTGGGAATTGAACCCATCCGCGGTCAGCTCCTGGTTTACGACACGCCCGTCCGCCCCTTCCCGCGCCCGCTTTACACCCGCTCGAATGGCTACATCACGCCCAAAGAAGGCTATACCTTCGTCGGCACCACGGTGGAGCATGTTGGATTTGTGAATACCACCACCCCGGAAGCGAAAGAGGAACTGCGGCAAAAAGCCGTGGCCCTTATCCCCAAATTCTCCCGGCTCACCCAACGCGGGATGACCTCAGGTCTTAGGCCGGGCTCTCCCGACATGCTGCCGATTATAGGAGCCCTTCCCGATCACCCCCAACTCATTGTCGCCACCGGCCATTACCGAAACGGCATCCTCCTCTCGCCGATAACGGCTCAAATCATCGCTGACCTGATTTCGAACAAAACCCCCCGCCTCAACCTTCAACCTTTTTCCACGGACCGATTCCTGGTAAATAAATATACTTAAGCCCATGGCCATCGATTTCGCTCCCCTTTTCAACCGGGCCAACGACATCAGCCAAGAGCTTGAGGACGCTCTTGCGGCCCGCCCTGCCAAGATGTCCCCCGTTTCCCGCCAGACTCAGAAATTGATCGAGGAGCTTCTCCACAATGACGAGTTTAGAACGCGGGCTCTCAAACTGACGTATGTATTCCCTTCTCTTGTCACAGACGCAAGCGTCCTGGACCACATACGTCACCTCTTTTATCCCGTCGACCCCCAACTCCCCTTTCTCATCCGCACCGGTGCTTTCCTCGCCCGCACCCCGCTGGCCCGGAAGAAGGTGGCGGCCTTCCTGCGCCGGTGGATGGTGGATCTCGCGGAAAAATACATCCCCGGCTCAACCCTTCCTGAAATCAAACCCGTTCTCGACGCCATCGAAACAAAAGGGATGACCTACGGCCTGGAACCACTCCACAAAAAAATGATGACGCTCTGAAGTGGACCTTCATGAAAAGGCCCTTCTGGATGTCATCGGCCAAATGCCTCCTCAAAAACGGCTGACGATCCGTCTCTCCACTCTCACCCCGCGTCTCGATGGCTTAAAATCAAAACACGTCATCGACGACATCCTTAAGCGGCTCACCTCCATCGCGCACCTCGCCATGGAAAAGAACGTCTTCCTCTATTTCGCCGCAGAAAGGGCCGATCATGAAGAATTGACCCGCGAAACCTTCCGCCAGCTGCTCTCTCACCAGCGCCTGAAAGGTCAACCCCACTTCGGGATGACCTTTCAGGCCGCCTTGGTCAATTCCGAAAAATCGATGACCGACTTCTTCCACTGGGCCCATGGGAAAAAGCAACCGGTGCGCCTGCGGCTGGTGAAAGGAGCATACCTCGATTCCGACGTCGCCGCCGCCCACCAGAGGAATTGGGATCCCCCCGTCTGGACGTCTCCCCAGGAGACAAACACCCACTTTGAAAAACTGGCCACTCTTCTCATTGGCCGGGAAGAAATCAACCATCTTTCTTTTGCCACCCACAGCGTTCAGAGCCTCTCCTTCACGTTGGCCCTTAAAGAAGCGTTTAAAGATAAAGACGTGGACCACGAACTTTATTACGGGATGATGGATTCCCTTAAAAGTGTGCTCGTGGCCCGGGGCGAGGGCGTGTGCACCCACGTCTTCATGGGTAATCCCAGAGACGCTTTAAGCCGCATCGCGAAACAGCTTCTTGAAAACCCGTCGAACCTCTCTACCCAACACAGGGTCCACCTCCCGCCCCAAAAAAAGGAACCCCTCCTTAATTTTTGCCGACCCGACGTCCAACAGGAATTCCAACGACACATCCAGACCGTTTCCCAAAAACTGGGGAGACGCTATCCGCTTCTCATCAACGGGAAAAAAGTCTCAACCCCCAACCTGTTCCGGACCCTGAACCCCAGTTCCCCGGACGAGGTGGTGGCCGAAACGTACAAAACCCCTTGGAAAAACATCGACGACGCCGTCCAAACGGCGGTCAAGGCGCAGCGTTCCTGGAACGACACGCCGGCCGAAAAAAGAGCCCAGTTGTTATCCAAGGCGGGCGACCTCCTTCAAAAAAAGCGGATGGAGCTGGCCGCCTGGCAAATCGTCGAAACGGGAAAACCCTGGCGGGAGGCGGACAAAGACGTCGTTCTGGCCATCGGCCTTCTCAAGGACCACATCCGGATCATCACCGAACACGCCGTGAAAGAAAACCAACGGGCGCCTTACGGAGTCACCCAAACCCTCGCTCAAGGGCGCGGTGTCGTCGCCCTCCTGGGCACGTGGACGTCACCCCTGGCCGCCCTCACCGAGTTGACGTCGGCCGCCCTCATCACCGGCAACGCGGTGCTGATGAAACCCTCTTCGAGAGCGATTGCCACCGCCTATCAATTGACGGAAATTCTCCTGGAAGCCGGGATTCCGCCGGGCCTTGTGGCCTTCCTTCCCGGCAGCGGTCCCGAAACAGGAAAGGCTTTGATCAACCACAACCAGATCGACCTCATCGCTTTCACCGGCACGCGGGAAAACGGCCTCGCCCTCCTCCAGCAGGCCCGCTCGACCCCGCAGATGTCCCTCAAGAAGGTCCTCGCCTTTATGGGTGGAAGCTGCGCCATCATTGTGGACGAGGACGCCGATCTGGAGGAAGCGATTCCCGGCGTTCTCTCATCCGCCTACGAATTTCAGGGACAAAAATATTCCTCCTGCTCCCGTGTGATCCTGCACAAATCGATTTACGAAAAATTCGTGAGCCGTTTCCTTGAGACCGTCAAGAAATTAAAGACGGGAACTCCGATGGACCCCGAAACGGATGTGGGCCCTCTCATCGACATGCACGCGTATAACCGCATGAAATCCCTGATCGATTACGGGAAACGGGAAGCCCGGCTTCTTTTTCATGGAAAACTCCCGCCGGACAAGTCAAAAGCCTACTTGATCCCGCCCCTGATATTCACCCTGGCTCCACGGGACAGCGTCTTCACGAAAGAGGAAATCCTGGGGCCCCTTCTCACCGTCTTTAGAGTCGAGGATTTCGACAACGCCCTCTCTCTGGCCAAGGGCGTCGGCCCCACGCCGGTGGGAGGGGTGTATTCCCGCCACCCCAGCCATATCCGGCAAGCCAAGACGGAACTGCCGGTCGACCATCTTTTCATCAATCAAAAAATCACCGACGCCCCCGCGGGGCTCCTTCGG
>JAJAPZ010000109.1 GCA_020523905.1 Candidatus Obscuribacterium magneticum | reverse complement strand
TCCCCCTCTTCATGATAATCAAGGGCCATCTCACCCCTCAGGACGTCCCCTCCCTCCAGTTTGACCTTCTTCTCCAAAGTGTTTTCCAAAATCTGTCTTGGAACGGCGAGCCCGGATTCCCCGTTGGCTTTGATGGGGACGTTGATAAGGTCCCCGAACGGAGTTTCTATGACCACCTTGTGGACCGCGGCGCCGCCGTTTTCCACGAGATCGTCAAAAACGTCGAGCCACCGGAGATGTTGAACGGCTTCAGGACTTAAAAAAGACCCGCAGACGCGTCCGGACCACTCGATTTGTTTTTCCAAAACTTTGACGGGGAGGCCGCTCCGCAAAAGCCCGAGTGCGGCGCTTAAACCGGCCGGCCCCCCTCCAATGACGACCGCTTCAGGCGGCATGGCCCTTCTCTCCGGAGAGACTGATTCGAAACCAGGGTTCCCGGTTGACTTTTAAATACGGGAGCCCGGCCTCCTTTGCGTACCCGGCCAATTCTTCCATGTGGAAGGCTCTCCGGACGGACAAAGGGCCGTCATGGCGAACGACGGAATTACCGATAAGGGTGCAAAGAAGCGTCACGGCCAAATATCCGGATATCGATCGGTTGAGGTCGCTGATGATCAGCCCCCGTTTGGCCAGCCGATCCATCTTTTTAAGGAGCGGGACGATTTTTTTGGACGGGATGTGGTGCAAAAATAAAGAGGCGATGACGTAATCGAACCGCCGGCCATTTTCTTTGACCTCGAAAAAGTCGCTCTCGTTGATTTGAATATTATCCCACTCCGCCGTTTTATGTTTGGCGATTTTTACGATCCCCGGAATTAAATCTATGGCGTCCAACTTTAAATGGATATTTCGCGCACTTCCCCAACGGGCCAGTTGAATCGGGATATCTCCTCCTCCCGTTCCAACGTCGAGGATGGTGATGGTTTCCCCCGCTTTCCAATGTCTGGACCACAAGTCCAAAAATTTCAATATGACCTCGGTCCCGCCGAAATATTTGTTGGCGACTTCCAGGGATTTTAAGGTCGATTCCATGACCTGTTCCGGAAGATCCGTTGAGTCCATCAACTCCGGCTGGTCTATTTTTTTAATGAGGTCTATCATGAGAAATCCAGGAGGGCGAGGTGTGCCGAAAATCCGGCTCCGAAAGAGACCATCAGCCCGACCTCTCCTTTTTGAGGTTCATGGGACGCCAGTTCTTCCTTAAGAACGAAAAAGACCGTCGGGGAGGAGAGGTTCCCGTGGTTTTTCAGGGTCGTTCGCGCTGATTTTAGTTCACCGTTGAGGAGGAAGAGAGATTCGCCGACGGCATCGATCACCTTTTCTCCTCCGGCGTGGATGATCCAATGGTGGATATCGCTCCGGGACAATTTGTTTTTGGCCAAGAAATCATCGACAAGAATTTTCAAGCCGCCGGCTGCCGTTTGAGGGAGGTCCTTTGACAACATATTCCTCAAGCGACCGTTCTCATACCGGAACCGGATGAAATCCCGCCAATCCGGTTCGACGAGAGAAGCGAACCCGCTGAGGGCCGGATGGAGCGGAGCGGACCCGTTCAAATGTTCGCCTTCAGTAAAACTTTTGAGAATGACCGCCGCCGATCCGTCCGCAAAAATGGAGTTCGAGACCACCAAATCGGGGGAGTCGTCCGAATAAAAAGCCGCGGAGCAGATCTCCGTCGAAACCACGGCGGCGACGGAACCGGGATGAGCGGTGAGGTGGTTATAGGCGTGCTCCAACCCGGGGATTCCCGCGGCGCATCCCATCCCGACCAAATCGGCGAAATGGATATTTTTGTTTAAGCCGCATTCTTCAACCAAGTAGGACGCGATCCCCGGACATAAGTACCCGGTGCAAGTCGTGACCACGATGTAATCCAAGTCTTTCGGAGAGAGGCCGGCCGCCTCCAGAGATTTTAAGAGGGCCTCCTTCGACAATCGGACGGCCCATTTTTTAAACCTTAAGTGAATCTTGTCCAGGTCCGTCTCCAGAACTTCGTCCGGGTGAGTCATGGCGAAAGACCGGGTTTGAACGGAAGGATTTTTCAAAATCCGCCGGTACAATTCCTTCGTCCCTTTCCTCACCTGGAAATTTTCGTCGATAAAGTCGAAAGCCTCGTCTTGTGTCATGGTCAAGGGAGGAAGGGCGGTTTCGACGGCCATAATTCGAATTTGAGTGTCCATATACAAGAAAACAAGGGCCGAAGTCTTACGTTCCAAAAACCAAAGGAACATGGGTTAGATATAAAAATGAC
>JAJAPZ010000108.1 GCA_020523905.1 Candidatus Obscuribacterium magneticum | reverse complement strand
GAAATTGTGGATCTTTGGGCTTATTTTGAAGCGGGGTTTCATAACCTTGTCGTGGCCAGCGTCAAGGAGCGGTATGAAAAGGAAGCCATCAAAACGGCGTTGTGGATCCTGGGAGAAGGCCAATTGTCTTTAACCAAATGCGTGATCTTGGTCGGCCCCGACGTCAATCCCCGTGATTTCAAATCCGTTCTTCGGTCGTTGGGATCCAATTTTGAACCCTCAAAAGATTTTATTTTGGTGCCCGGAACATCCCAAGACACCCTCGATTTTACCGGCCCCAAAATAAATTTGGGGAGCAAAATGATCCTTGATGCCACCGGCGGAGGTTCAAACCGAAATTCCAGCCTGTCCATCGATCTCCATGACCTTCAAAAATTGGATGGACGAATTCTGGAGGGATCTCTTCTTGAAAATACATTTCTCGTTTTAAAGGTGAAATCCGAAGGGCGAAAAGTTTTGGAGAAGGTCGGAACCGCCCCCAAATTGAAAGGTTTGAAAATGATCGCCGCGGTGAGTCCGGATGTCCCTCTAGATAACCTCACCTTATTGATATGGGGGATTTTCACGCGGTTTGATTGTGAAAGAGACACCTTTTTCCCTTCCGTGAAATTGGAGGGCGGTCATCCGGTTTATGATGGGCCTCTATTGATCGATGCCACCATGAAACCGGGTTATCCAGAACCCCTCAAGATGACGGAAGCGGTGGTGAAACGGGTGGACGAAAGGTGGAGGGAGTATGGATTTCGTTAAAGACAGGGATCTCCTCCCCGTATGGAACAAGATTCAAAAAAATATTCGGTTGGACCGGAATGACGGGTTGAGCCTGTTTAGGTCCCGCGACCTCCACGGAATGGGCGGGATGGCCAATTTTGTTAAAGAGAAAAAGAACGGAAAAATCGCGACCTTCGTTCTCAATCGACAAATCAATCCCACTAATATCTGTGTTCTGTCTTGCCGGTTCTGCCATTTTTCCGCCAAACCCGGGACCCTCAAAGCTTATGCTTATTCCTTCGGAGAAATTCTCTCCAAAATCTCTCCTGAATTGAAGGAAGTCCATATCACCGGGTCCCTTCATCCCGAGTGGACCTTTGATGTTTACTTGCGGATTGTCCGGGAGATAAAAAACAATTTCCCAACGATACAAATCAAAGCTTTTACCGCAGTTGAAATTGATTATTTCTCGAAACTGGCGGGGAAACCGGTGGACTATGTTTTGGAGAAATTGATGGAGGCGGGCGTAGAATCCCTTCCGGGAGGCGGAGCGGAAGTTTTTTCGGATAGAATCCGGCACGCCCTTTTTCCATTAAAAATTGGGGCGGACAGATGGCTTGAGATTCACCGGAAGGCTCACCAGTTGGGTCTTCGGTCAAACGCCACCCTCCTTTACGGTCACATCGAAACAGATGAAGAGAAGGTCGATCATATGTTGAAACTTCGGGGGTTGCAGGATGAAACGGGAGGGTTCCTGTCATTTGTCCCACTAGCTTACCAACCCGGGACCTTATCGGATGTCACGAGGAGAGCCTCAGTTTTTGAGGATTTGAAGACCATCGCGATCGGGAGGCTATTGTTGGATAATTTTGAACATATAAAAGCCTATTGGGTGACCTTGGGAGAGGAGACGGCGTCGGTGGCCCTTCATTTCGGAGCGGATGATTTGGACGGGACGGTGGGCGAAGAAAAAATCATGCATGCCGCCTCTGCAACCTCTCCCGTTCAAATGGCGAGGGACCGTTTGGTCCAGCTCATTCGTGAGGCTGGTTTGGAACCGGTGGAACGCGACGGCCTCTTTAGGCAAGAACTGAGAGAGGTGCTGGTTTGAAGGTCGGAAAAATTTCCTATTTGAACACCGCCCCATTTTTTTACCGTTGGGAGAACCGGGACATTCCTTTCGAAGAGGGAGTTCCCCGGGAGTTGGCCGGACGAGCGAGAGCCGGATCGATTGTCGCCGCTGCACTACCGGTTGTTGAGTGCTGGGCTTTAGAAGATAAATTTGTTCCCCTCGGCAATTGGGGGATCGCGGTCCGGAAAGAATGCAAAAGCGTTTTGGTCCTTTCCAAACGGCCATTTCCGGAATTGGACGGGATGGAGTTGGCCGTCACGGAAGACTCGTCGACCTCGGTCCGTCTGTGTGAGGTCCTGATCCGAACAAAATACCGCCATTCGGTTCACCTTCGAAGAGGGTTTAGAGATGAGGATGAGGCGAGGTTGGTCATCGGGGATGAGGCCCTCCAACTGGGGTACAAAAGAGATTTAAAGATGTGGCCGTTCCTGACGGATTTGGCGCAGGAATGGTGGGAGTGGAAAGGACTTCCCTTTGTTTTTGCCAGGTGGGTCGTGCAAAAAGACTTAAGCGTTTTATCCATCGCCAAAATCTTCAGCCAAATTAAACGTTCTTTACGGTTGGGAATGAGGTCCTACCCCGAAATTGCCGAAAAGAATGCGACACTTTTAGGGGTCCCAGACGTCTATTTAATTGAGTACCTCAAAAGCTTCACTTACGAATTGGGTGCAGAGGAGATGGAGTCAATTGATTTGTTTAAAAATCTAGTCGCGAAATTAGAAAAAATCCCGGCAGTCGTTTAAATTTATGGGGCAGAGCTTGGACAGCATCATCAAAGAAAAAGTGA
>JAJAPZ010000107.1 GCA_020523905.1 Candidatus Obscuribacterium magneticum | reverse complement strand
CCGGGGGTGGGGGGGAAAAGAAGGCGTCCAAGGTGGCGTCCAATTCGGCCTGGGGATCTCGCCGTCCTCTTTTTGAAAGGAAAAAGTTGGGGCCGTCGATATCGCTGCGTGGAAATCCCAAAAGAGAGGGGCGGTAGTGCAAGAGCCGCCGCCAGGTCGGATGATTCGCCAAATTCTTTTGACGGGCTTTCTCTTTCAAAAGGACGGCGTCAGGGGGGGAAGAAGAGGTTTCAGCTCCCTCGCCCATACGTCCCGCAAGGAATAACGCCAGAAAGATCATACCAATGAAAGGAACCAACGCCGGTTTTTTCATGAGGAGCCAACTATAGGATTTTACCGCCTGTAAATAAAAAGCGCCCGCCGTGGCGGGCGCTTTTCAATACAAACATAATAAGAAAAGTGACACCCGATCGTCATTCCCGCGAAAGCGGGAATCCAGTTTTCAAAACTTTCTTCGAAGAAAGGCTTAAAGCCTAGATCCCCGCTTTCGCGGGGATGACGTCCTCCGAATGTCGCTTAACTTACTGCGTTTGTATTAGCTGAGAAGTTCGGGGTTCTCCGCCAACTTCACCTTCAGGCTTTCCAGAAGCTCGCCCGACGTCGTCTGCGCGGACGGGAAGAGGGAAGCATACTCGCCATGGAAAAACGTCACCATCTGATCCACGGAGCGTGCTCCCAGGAGCGCGGCAAATGTCCGAACGAACTCGCCGTCGCCGACGGCCATTTCCCGTCGAAGCGTATCCAGGTTGACATCCGCATACACTTCGGCTTCCTTGGCGAACTTAACGGCCCCATCTTCCGTGCATCCCGAGGTTCCGCTCGTGATACCGAACGTTTGGTTCGCGGAGGTCCCATTCGTTGTGGCCGCCAGGACCTGCATCACCTTCGAGTTGTCCTTGCTGCCCAACAGAATGTAACCGAGTCCGCAACCGCCCATCGTATGGTTCCCTTTCGCGTAAACGGCCGGAACCGCCATCAACGCGGCAAACATTACTGCCAATACTTTTCTCATACAACCTCCTGTCATTGTCCACAGTTACCCTTAAAAGGGGGCGCAAGTGTAACGTTTTTAACCTGTTATATCCAACAAATATCGAGATCCTTTGTTTTATTGAAGCTACGAATAAGACCATGAGGACAAGAAAAATATTGACTGACTGGTCAGTCAATTTATAACGTACCGCCATGACCAAATTGAAGCGGTCCGAAATCCCCGTCATCCGCCGCCATCAAATTCTTAAGGCGGCCAAAAAGCTCCTCGCCCGGCAGGGCTACCACGACCTTCGTCTCGACGACGTGGCCCACGAGGCGAACGTCGCCAAAGGAACGCTTTACCTGTACTTCAAGGACAAGGAAAACCTGGTCCTGGAGGTCATGGCCAACTTATTTGATTCACTCGAAAAAAGCGTCAGCGCCCAAACCAAAGCCCACGCCGCCGATCCTTTAAAATGTCTTAAAACTATCATCCATGAAGAATTGGCCTTCTTTGAAAAAAACAAAGACTTTCTTATGCAAACGGCCCATATCCGCAGCCACCTCATCGGCCGTCACAGCGGGAATTTATTGCGGGAGCGACTTGTTAAACATGTTACGTTCGTGTCGGGCTTTCTTAAAAAAGGGATCAAAGCGGGGCTTTTAAAACCCCATGGCGCGCTCACCGGCGCCCTTTTTCTCACCGCCCTGATCCGAACGTTCATGATGAAACGAATGATTGAAGGGCCCGTCGGCATCCGAAAAACATCAGAGCAGCTTCTACGTCTGTTTCTGCACGGCCTTGGGAAATCAGGGCGGAAAAAATGAGATTTCCGGCGAACCTCCTTATTATTACGGGCTTGACGGTTTTCCTGATAACCCATATTTCTCCTTCTTTGCACGCCGGTGCAAAAAAGGGGGGGATAGAACCCCCCGTGTCCACCCCCCGTGGGTCCCTGACACTAAAGCAATGTTACGACCTGGCCCTTCAGCAAAGTGAAACGCTGAAAATAAGCATGGAAGACATCCGGCAGGCCGAAGCCCTTTACCGGCAGGCGCTCGGGTCCATCCTTCCCGATGTGACCTTCAACGCACAAAAGTTTTACGAAGAAAGGGGCGTTATCTCCGGGGGGACCGCCTTGCCGAATGATTCCACAACGTCGAAGTTTGTGCTGACCCAGCCTCTTTTCAAAGGGCTTAAAGAACTGTCGGCCATGTCCGGAGCGAAACACCAATTGGCAGGAAAAAGGTCCTTGAATCAACGACTACGGACGCAAATTTACCAGGATGCGGCCCAGGCCTTCTATACGGTGGTCGATTTCGAAACGCGGCGCCAAAACACCCGCGACCTCATTCGATTGACGGAGGACCGCGTCAAGGAGTTGAGGGCGCGGATGCAACTTGGGAAATCGCGCGAAAGCGAGGTTCTCCAAGCCGAATCCCAACTCCTGGCCTATGAAGCGGCGGACGCCAACACGGCCGGCAACATTTCGGCGGCCCGCGATTTATTGTCCTTCCTTGTCGGTCAGGACATCCGCTCCACGCCGCTGCAATCCGAAACCGAAAAGGAAATTCCCGTTTTGACACAAGAGGAGGCCCTCGGAAAATCCATAAACCGATCGGATCGGCGTGCCGCCGAGGAGGAGGCGCTCGCCCAAAAATACGGGGTCCGGGTGGCCCGCGCCGGCTATTCCCCCGTTTTGGATCTGACGGGAAATTACTACCTCCACCGGGAGGGGCTCTACAGCCCCGTGGACTGGGATCTTCTTTTCAATCTGGACGTCCCTCTTTTCCAGGGGGGAACGGTTCGAGCCGATGTCGAGGCTGCCCGCTCCCGCTACGAACAGGCGAGGCTGACGCTTTCGCAACTTAACCGCAGCATCAAAAAGGAGATCCAGCAGGCTTTCGACCAACTCCAAGCCTCCCTGAACCAGGCGCGGATATTGAAAGAGGCCTACGCCAAATTCAAAAAAAGTTACCAGTATCTAACGCGTGAATA
>JAJAPZ010000106.1 GCA_020523905.1 Candidatus Obscuribacterium magneticum | reverse complement strand
TGGGGACGCCGGCATTAATCACTTCGACTTTTCTTCTTTTGTCTCCTTCGGCGTTGATTAACTCCTCAAGGAGAGCGGGATACGTCTTGTTCGCATCATCGACGCCCCAGCCGTAAGTTGTGGATCCTCCCAAACACAAAACCCTTTTAACCCTCGGGGCGCGTTCCAATGGAACAATTTTACCTCGATAGCCGTGTGCGTTGTGACCGGCGGGCCGGTAATTTGGCGTGGGAATATAAAGGAGATACGCCTGATCGATCACTCGTTGAAGCGGCTGGTCGGCGAGGATTTCACCGACCATGACTTTCCTGGTTTTTTCGAACCCTCGGGAATCAAACGCGAAGAACAGCCGGGCCAAAACCTCGAGACCAATGACCGTGATCGTGATCGATAATAATATGTACGTGAGTCGACGATGGCCATCCATAATTTTTCGCATCATACAAAAGATGACCGATGGCCCAAACCGCGACCCGGGCTTCGGATGTGGTTCTTAAAAGAAGCGAGGTAAGGAAGCGTAACGAAATTACCGACCAATTTGGCCGGGCGAGTTCGGAGCGAGACAAGGAGTGAGGAGCGCGCATACCAAATGGTATGTAAGCGACGAACGACGATGGCGCAGCCCGAAATCGCCCGGCCCCGAAGGGGAGGCCCATGTTTGGGCCACTTCTTCGTTGTTCGTCGGTCATCCGCCTCAGGCGGACTCCCACGCCTCGAATTGGCCGCAAACCTGGGCCTCCAAATTGATCAGTAATTTCGTTACGCTTCCTTAATAGGGAGGCTCGACCGGTCGATCCGCCATCTTGGTGAGATGAAAGCAAAGGAGAATGACGCCCAGAACGGCATAGACGACGGTGTAGGTGGACGCCGCATGCCAGCCAAAAAAGTTTTGGATGCCCGAAGGCGTCAATCGATACGCGTGAATGAGACCGATCGAGGACAACAGCGCTCCGACGAAGCTCCACCAGGCGGCCTTTAAAAATTTTCGATCGATGACATGGGCTAAGATGGCGGAGAGAATAATGCCGATGAGGAGGAATCCTTGATAAAGACTGATGATTCCGTGAATATAAAGCTCTCCCCCAAATTGGGCATAGGCTTCGTAAAGATTGGAACCCACCGATCGCAGAACCGTCTCGATAATGTGGAGAGCCCAGGCTGCGAGAGCGGGAATGAGCCCGATGGCCACCGCAATGGAATATCGGCGCTCCGTCTCGCGGAACGCCTGGCCCACAATAACCAATCCGATCCAGATGAGAAGACCCAGCGTGACTTCGAGCGGGATGTACTTTAAGACGAACGTGATTCCTCCCAAAAAGCAAAGAATCATGATGACCACGCCGTTCAAGGCCGAATAGCCGGTTCTTGCTCCCATGGCTTTCCATCCGGGATGACCGATATAAATCGAGGTGGGAAAAGGGCTGCCCAAGCAGGCCGCGAGAAGCGAGGTGACGCCGTTGGCGAGAAGGGAAGGCTTCGTTTCGAAAGAATCTCCGGCGGCTTCGGCGCTTTCTAAATTTTGAATGGAACCGATCACGTTGAACAAGCCGATGGGAATCACGACGGCGACATAAGCCCATCCGTGGGGAAGAAATAAAATGGAGAAAAGATCTTTCATGGCGGGGACGGGCCAATTCCAGCTCAAGATTACCGGATCGCCCGAAACGTTGATAGATGTGAGGCCGGCCCATTTAAGGCCCCACGCGGCCAGGACGCCGATGAGAAGTGCCGCCAGGCCGACGGGAATGCCGTGAGGGAGTTTCAAACGGGCTCCGTAAACGGTCAGGACGAGCATCATGGGAATAAAAGCGACGGCCGGGGAGGCAAATATCCGAAAGGAAAATCCCAGCACCATGAAGGCAAGAGCCACTCCCGCGAGGGCGGAAAGGAGCGCCGCTCGGGGCGTGTGCTTTTTTAGCCACGGCCCCACAAAAGCACCCAAGGTCTCGATCAACCCGCTCACAAAGCAAGCGGATAAGCCCGCTTTCCAGGCGAGGGAAGAATCTCCGGTTTCATAATAGACGGGTCCCATGACCAGATAAATGAATGCCAACAGGCTGACCGTGTTTATGCCGAAGGGGAGGGCGGTCACGTCCGAACGCGAGGTTCTTTGAGCGAGCCGCCGGGCCTGCCACGAATAAAAAAGATTACCCGCCAGAATTGAGAAGGCGGCGCCGGGAAGAATTCGCCGCGTAATAAAAGCGGCGGGAAAACCGCACGCGTACCGGCAAAGAACCGTGATCAACATGAGTTGCATGAGATTGTCTATAAAAAGGCCGAAGAAACCGTCCACGTCTCCATGGGCCAGCCACGGGGGCCGGGCTGTTTTTATTTTATTCATGAAATCTTTCATTGGTTTGGCGCACCTCCTTGATCTTTCATTAAATTTATAGGGGCCAGCACGGGAACAGCCACCGGGTGGTAAGGGAGGCGCCTGACCAGCGAGGACCGGGACAACTGTTTTTTGCGGCCGTCGATGGCCATCTCCGTCTTGGACATCGTTTTGGGGCCCGGAACCGGAAAGGATTTATTTCGAGGAAAGTCGGCGAAGATAGGCGGAGAATGTTCGATGGCGGTGAAATCTTGGCGGGGCGACTCTTCCGGGCTTGTCACGGTCGCGCTTAGACCCTCCAGAATGGAAACGGGGACGGGAGCTCTTCCCTGAGCGACTCTCGGCAGCTTCGGCCGATCCCACCACAAGCGCTCGGTCAGCTCCGTTCCCGCAGACAGAACTTCCCCCGTGTCGACGCGCACAACCCGGGCGCGAACTTCCGTCGAAACTTGGTCGGGAGAATCCGCCAACGAGCCGACGACAATGGCCTCTACGCCCATGATGTGGCCCATGGAGTTGAAGGATCCCGGATCCGTGATTCCGGTCTCCCATATTCTTTTTTCTTCGAGGAGGCTCTGAATGAGGCGCCTCTCAATAAGGGGCGCTCCCTCCCGCACCAGGTGGGTCGTGAGGCGTTCCGAAACAAGACAAGACCCGGTACTTTCCTTTCCAAAACTGTATGGAAAATTGAGGACGGCAAGAAGCGGGCAAGTTTTTCCCTTAATTCCGTTTTTTAATTTCCGTGCCAGCCGCCGAAGATTGTCGGGCGCCCTTGGCTCCGTGGGACCGTTGGAGTAGGATCGCAAGTTGTGCCGGCCGGCCCAGGTGCGATCCAGCGTCGCGTTACCGGCGGCAAGCAC
>JAJAPZ010000105.1 GCA_020523905.1 Candidatus Obscuribacterium magneticum | reverse complement strand
TCTTGTGCCCTCCGAAAGCGGCGTCCGCGCCCAGTGCGTGGCCTCCGACGGCCGCCTAGTGGATGATTTCTTTCTCCTGGAAGGCCCCCGCTCCCTGCACGTGTTAAACGCCCCTTCTCCCGCCGCCACCGCCTCCCTCGCCATCGGCCGCTTCATATCGGAAAGAATCCAAGAAGGTTGATGATCGATTTCATCCAGCCTTACCGCCGTTGAAAAGAACTCATTTCGACAAATTGGGTTCCCACTCGATAATAACCTGATGCATTGATTTCAGTTGTGCTAAGATTCTCCGTCAATGAATTACTTTACAAAAACCTATCGCTTTTAATTTTAATGCACCGTGCTGGTCAGTGAGCCAAAAAAAGGTAAACAAAGAGACATAATGTCTGAACTCAATATCACACTGTGCGGGCTGAAGCTTCCCAATCCGACCATTCTCGCCTCCGGCATTCTCGGTATCAGTCGCGCTTCTATAAGCCTTGCGGCGAAGGGCGGCGCCGCTGCTGTGACGACCAAATCATTATCAATGGAGGTGAGAAAAGGACATCCCGCCCCCATTATTTTGACCTATCCAGGGGGCATGATTAATTCGGTGGGCTACTCCAATCCCGGGATCGACAATGTGGGGGACGAATTTTCTGATCTCACGTCGGTCGGGGTTCCTGTGATTGGCAGTATTACCGGCCGAGATGAAGATGAGTACAGGATTTTGGCGGAGAAAGCGGCCGGGTTGGACTTTTCTGCTATCGAAGTGGTTCTCTCGTGCCCGCATACACCGGGCTACGGAACAATGGCGGGCTTAAGCACCCCTGAAAAGACGGAGGCGGTCACTCGCCTTGTCAAAGACAGGTCCAAAGTCCCCGTGTTTGTCAAATTGTCGCCGAACGTCATGGGGCTTGTGGAGCTGGCCAAAGCCGCCGAAGCGGCCGGGGCTGACGCCATTACCGCGGTGAACACCGCTGGCCCCGGAATGATTATTGATATCGTCAGTCGAAAACCGGTTCTGGGCGGTAAGATCGGGGGCATAAGTGGACATGCCCTTCGGCCCATCGCCGTCCGATGCGTCTATGAAATTGCGGAAGCCGTTCGTATTCCGATTATTGGGACCGGCGGCGTTTACACAGGTCAAGATGCCATTGAAATGATCATGGCCGGTGCCACCGCGGTCGGCATCGGCTCCAGCGTCTACGAACGGGGCATCACTGTCTTTCGACAAGTCTGCCAGGAGATGCAGATCTTCATGGACAAGGAAAACATCAAATCCTTAAAAGAGATTCGAGGAGCAGCCCATGAAGTATGAATTGCCCGTCACGGTTCGTATTAAACGGGTGATTGAGGAAGCACGGGGAATTAAAAGTTTTTTACTTCCCTGTCGCCTTGCGGCCAAACCCGGACAGTTTTGCATGATCTGGCTTCCCGGCATTGATGCCAAACCCATTGGGATTTCCTATCAAACCAAAGAACATATCGGTGTGACCGTTTGCGCCGTCGGCCCTTGGTCCAAGAAAGTGTGTCAGCTTAAAGAAGGTGACCTTCTCGGTGTGTTGGGTCCTTACGGAAATGCTTTTCAACTTGAAGGGAAATCTATCGTCCTGGTGGGAGGCGGTTACGGGGCGGCCTCGCTCATGCTTCTGGCGGAAGAAGCCCGTTCCCAGAAATTGACCACCACAATGATTATCGGCGCTAAAACGGAGGCTCAACTCCTCTACCGTCAGCGGGTGGCCTCGCTGAGCTTGAACACCATTTTTACAACAGATGACGGCTCCTTCGGCCAACGCGGCACGACCACCGATGCGCTGGCCCCTATCCTAAAGACACAAAAAGTTGATTCCGTCTATGTCTGCGGTCCGGAGCTCATGGAGAAAAAGGTGGCGGAGCTTTGCCGTGATTCAGGAGTCCGCTCTTTTATTAGTTTGGAACGCCAGATGAAGTGTGGCTTCGGCGTTTGCGGAGCCTGCAGTCTTGATGACTCAGGGAAGAGGGTTTGTGTTGAAGGCACTATTTTCCCCGGGGAAGAAGTCCTCCAGATCAAGGAATTCGGCCAATACCATCGCGACTCAAGCGCCACGAAACACCATTTTTAGTCCTGATGTCCGAAGGGAATCAACGAAATGAAATACTTCTTAAAGACTTTTGGCTGCCAGATGAATGTGGCCGATTCGGAAGAATTGGGCCGGCATCTGCGAGCGCGTGGATTCCGTGAAACGGCGGACTTGGAAACGGCGGAGGCGGTTCTGGTGAACACCTGCACCGTGCGGGATTTGGCCGAGCACAAAGCCGCTTCGTATTTGGGGTTCCTCAAAGCATGGAAAGAACGTCGGCCGCAACGCCTGATTTTCGCCGTGGGATGCGCGGCGGAGCGGTCGAAGGCGGCGTGGGCCAAGCGATTCCCTTATGTGGATTTGATCGTGGGTGCAAAAAAGATTAAGCAGTTTCCCCAAGAGCTCGACCGATATCTGGCCAAAAGGGTCGAACCTTTTGATGAGCTTGTGCCCGCGAAGAAAGGGAGCCACAACCATGATGTCGCCCAGTATGTGACCATCATGCGGGGATGCAATTACCGTTGCAGTTACTGCATTGTTCCCTCGGTTCGGGGAGAGGAGAACTACCGGCCGGTGGAGGACATCCGCAGGGAGGTCGAGACGCGGGTCAAGGCCGGGGCCCGGGAGATTTGTCTTTTGGGGCAAACCGTTAATTCTTACCATCCGCCGGAAATTCCACGAAAACGGTACGACTTTTCGGATCTTTTACGGGAGCTCGGTCAGGTTTCCCGTCTTAAACGTCTGCGCTTCATGAGCCCTCATCCTTATTATATGGACAAGAGGCTGGTTCAGGCCATGGCAGAGTGCGATACGGTTTGCGAGCAGGTTCACCTGCCGGTGCAGTCCGGCTCCAATAAAATCCTTTCCCGCATGAAGCGCAATTACACGCGGGAGTCGTTTTTAAAGGGGGTCCGTTGGCTTCGGGACGCCATGCCCGAAATCGTCATCACCACCGATTTTATCGTGGGTTTTCCCGGCGAGACGGAAGCGGATTTTCAGGAAACGATCGGCCTCATCAAAGAAGCGGCGTTTGATGCCGCGTATTGCTTTAAATATTCTCCACGGCCGTGGTCCGGATCGATCTTGGTGAATTGGATGCCGACGATGGAGGTGTTTTCCTTGGGCCGCTTCCAGATGACGCGGCCTTCCAGGTTAAAGCGGTCGAAACCCGGCAAGTGCATGCTCAAGCGTACC
>JAJAPZ010000104.1 GCA_020523905.1 Candidatus Obscuribacterium magneticum | reverse complement strand
TCCCTTTGTCGGAAGCTTTGACCAAAGATGTCGGGGTCATCTTCCCGCTGTTGTCCAGTTTTGCGCCCAAGATCATGATCGAAAAGGAGTTTGAAGATGAGATTTCTTATTTCCTTCATCATCTGGGGAATTATCCGGGGAATCACGTGACGGAGGTGTATGCCATCGAGCCCAGCGATGAGGACATCGAGAACGCCTCCAATCTGGCCCGGCGCTCTCAGGTCACCCTCTTTTTCTGCTTCGATGCCCACCTCTATACGGCGCAGCAGAAACTTTTTGCGGCGCTGCAGAAATCGGCCCGGAAGTTGGTCGTTGTTTTGATGCGCGATCCCTATGACAAGGCCTTCTTACGGCCCAAAGATATCGGCATCACGGCTTTTGGATTCCGCAAATGCCAGATCGAGGCGGTCATCAAACGGATCTATGGCGAAGGCTGAGCTTTTCATTGACGTCGGCGGCACGAAGATACGGTTTATTTTAAACCGTCATACCGGCGCAAGCCGTCATTCCCGCGAAAGCGGGAATCCAGTTCGTCATCCGCCGCAGCGGATCCGGGCCTTTAACATTATTCTGGATTCCGGCTTTCGCCGGAATGACGACATGAGACATCTCATCGAAAAGGGGATTCAAAAATTGCACCTCCCTATTAAGCCACGGTTTTTGATCGTGGGGATGAGAGGGGTGTGGACACCCCCGGAAAGAAGCTGTTGGCAATCGGCCTTAAAGGGATTGGCCAAAAAGGTTTTGGTCATGTCGGATGTTGAATTGGCTCATCGGTTGGCTTTTGGGAGGGGGCCCGGCGTTGTCCTCAACGCGGGGACCGGCTCCATCGCGTTTGGCCGCTCCTCTACCGGCCGGTCGGCACGCGCGGGGGGCCTCGGGCCTCTTCTCGGGGATGAGGGATCGGCCTTCTGGATGGGTCGGGAGTATCTCAAAATGCGGACGGCGCAAGGGGGGAAACTCGAAGGGATCCGGTCCTACGGGCTTGAACCCGGCGCCGTGGCCCGGGTAGCCCGCCTTTCGACGGAGGTGTTAAGAAGGGCGAAGCGGAAGAATCGCGAATGTCAAAAGATTGTGGACGGCGCTCACCACCACCTCCTGAATTTATTGGAGATTTTGCACCTGCGGCTTGGATTGAAGGCGCCGGTCAAGCTCAAACTGACGGGGGGACTTTTCGAGAACTCTTATTTTCGAAACAGATTCATTGGGAGATTGAAGGGGAAGGGGTCAAGTCGCGACATGCGACATTTATGAAAAATGTCGCATGTCGCGACTTGACCCCTTCCCCTCCTCTTTCCCCTTAACTCTCCGGCGGCGGTCGCGGACGTCTTTCCAGAGATCGTGGATTTGCTTTTCGAGGATGCGGGAGGCGGCGTCAATGGCCTCAAACATGGTCTCCCCGTTTCTTTTGATGGCGATTGTTTTCCGGGGGACTTTGGCGGTGATGTGGCAGGATTCATTTCCTTTTAAATGGTGATGGCTGGCGGTCAGGGTGATTTCGAGTTTGATAATGCGGTCTTCAAATCGGTCGAGTTTGGTCAGGCGTTCGTAGATGTGTTCTCTCCAGCGGGAAAGAACGTCCGTCTGATGGCCCTTGATGTGGACGAACATGAAAACCTCCTGTTTTGCCCTTTCAAAGATTTTGTAATGTATTAATCATCACATCTTCAGCGTGAGTTGTCAAAGAAGGAAGATCATGAGAAAGCGCGTGTTTTCGGGGATTCAGCCGACGGGACTCGTCCATATCGGAAATTACTTGGGCGCCCTTAAGAACTGGGCGGCGATGCAGGACGAGTACGATTGCGTTTACTGCATCGTGGATCTCCATGCGTTGACCATCCCCCAAAATCCGGAGGAATTCCGTCAGAATATTCTTCTGACCGCGGCGGCCACCATCGCCTCCGGCATCGATCCAAAGCGGAGCATCCTCTTTGTTCAGTCCGATGTCCCTGAGCATTCGGAGCTTTGCTGGATCCTCAACTGCTTTGTTTATTTCGGCGAATTGAACCGCATGACGCAGTTTAAGGACAAATCCGCGGTGCGCGGCCAGGGCGCATCGGCCGGCCTCTTCAATTATCCGGCTTTGATGGCGGCGGACATCCTCCTCTATGATACCAATGCCGTGCCGGTGGGCGACGATCAGAAGCAGCACCTGGAGTTGACGCGGATGCTGGCGCGGCGCCTGAACAACGATTACCCCAACCTCTTTGTCGTTCCCGACCCCTTTATTGGGAAAGCGGGCGCCCGCATCATGGGCCTGGATGACCCGGCCGTGAAGATGAGCAAGAGCGCCAAAAGCGAGTACAACTACGTCTCTCTCATGGATCCGCCGGATAAGATCCGGAAAAAGATCATGAAAGCCGTGACCGATTCAGGGACGGAGATCCAATATGAGCCCGCCCAAAAGCCGGCGCTGGCTAATTTGCTGAACATTTACAGCGTGGTGTCTGACGAACCGGTGGACAAGATTGTCGAACGCTTTCACGGGAAGGGCTACAGCGATTTTAAGAAGGAATTGGCGGAGGTCCTGATCGAGAAACTCGCCCCGGTTCAAAAGAAATTCACCGATTTACAGGCCGATCTGGAGAAGGTTCAACGACTGCTCGAAGAAGGCGCCCAGCGCGCCCGCGACCGGGCCCGCCCCAAGATGCAGGAAATCCGCCAGCGGATGGGTCTTGGGCACTAAATAAGCCATTCCCACTCTCCCTCCAGAGGTGCTATACTTCCGGCGTTCTGGTGAAAACCTCGAAGATAAGTCGCAAAAAACCATCAATGCGTGTACGTTCGGTCGCCGTCGTGGCCAATCCCGACAAGATCAAAGCCCGGGAGGAAGAGCCGCGGCTTAAATCATGGCTGAAAGAACGGCGTCTCACCGCTTTGTCCCGGAATCAGATTGAAAAGGCGGATGCGGTCGTGACCTTGGGCGGTGATGGGACCATTCTTGCGATTGCGCCCCGGGCCGCCTTGGCGGGGGTGCCGGTCCTAGGAGTCAATATCGGCCGGATGGGCTTTTTAACGGCCGTTGAGTTGAGCCAGATGTACCCTTTTCTGGAGCGGTGGCTGGGGGGGCAGCTGCGCCTCAGCGAGCGGATGATGCTCGACGTCAGCGCGCCGCGCGTCAAACACCAACTTTTGGCCTTGAATGATGCCGTCATTCGGATCGGCTCGACCGCGCGGGTCACGACGATTTATGCCTCGATTGAGCGGGAGAATCTGGGCTGCTTTGTCGGCGATGGCGTGATCGTCGCCACGCCGACGGGATCCACAGCGTATTCTTTGTCCGCACAGGGGCCGGTAGTTCATCCGGAGGTGGAAGCGTTGGTGTTGACCCCCATCTGTGCGCACAGCTTTACCCAACGGCCGGTGGTTTTCCCCGGCCGCCACACGTTGGAACTGCGGGTTCACGATGCGAGTCACCGGCACGATGTTCAGCTCTGCCTGGATGGGCAGCGTGTGTTTCCTTTAAAGTCGGATGACCGGATTTACGTGCGCCGGTCGCCGCACAAATTGAAACTCGTGCGCGATCCCGAGGTGTCATTTTTTGAGGTTTTGAGGGAAAAATTATCATGG
>JAJAPZ010000103.1 GCA_020523905.1 Candidatus Obscuribacterium magneticum | reverse complement strand
CCGTCAAAGAAAAAAGCAAGTTCAGCAAATATAAAGATAATCCCGACGTAAAAGAAGCTTTTAAGGTGATACCCGCATTATTTGGAGACGAAACATCCGATGGCGTTAGAGATGTCAGTAATATATTGTTCCGGCGTTACGGTCTGGACATAAATTTTGCAAAGAGAGAAGTTCGTGCGCCTTTTAATAAATTGGGCCTGCGGTAATTCTTTTATTGCGTAATTGGCGTGCGTTTCGGACGGTTTTTCGGCCGACCTTCGGTAAATAGGGACTATTTTTTATCCTTTTAAAATATTTTAGCTACTGTCAAAGAACTGCAGAAAAATAGTCGCTGTCCCTATTTCCTCACACGTCTTCCATGAGATTGACTTTCTGACTTACGGTGATAAACTATATTGCGAAAGTTATTTACTAATAGGAGGTGCTAAAGATGGTTTTTAGACGTTTGATGTCTATTGTGGTTATTGCCGTTGGGTTTTTTATGGCAATTTCGCCGCAAAAAATATATGCGCAGCAGCCCAATGATATAAATAATAACCCGGTAATTATTATGGATAAAAAAACCATCAAAGTAGATCGCCGGCTTGTGGAACTTGCAAAAGAATCAAAATCGTCTTCAAAAATAAAATTCGCTAAGCAAAAGCTGCGGAAGGATATTCTTAGATTGAAAGCTGATAAAGCGGCGCTGAAGAAGAGCCAAAATGGAAGATAAAGGAAAGAGTAAAAGAGGAGAAAAGATATGAAGAAGGCAACTTTGGCATTATTTGTTGTTGCGTTCGTCACTTTTATGTGTTTTGCCGTTTCGGCATCAGCTCAATCCGACACGGATAAAAGCGCTAATCCGATTCAGGCTTCTAGTAAGTCTGATATCCTATCGCGAGTTCCCAGAGTTACTGTTGATTCAACCCAATCGGCCGACAGAACTACTCCTTCGGTTTCGGATAAAACTGATAGTTTTACCGGTAGAGTCGATTCTGTAATGAATGGGCAGATTTTCAGCACGGATGATAAGGGACAGCAGGCGGCATTTACGGTAGCAAGTGACGCTGTTGTCATTGGGAAAGATGGTAATTCGTCTTCTTTGAATTGGATAAGCAAGGGTGATAAAGTTAAAATAGGATACATTGCGAATACGGACGGGAGCAAAACGGCTAAAGCCATTAAGGTGTCATCAGACTGGTAGAATAAAAGATAAGCAGGATCAACGGTTTCAATATGTAGGAAAAAGAGGGACGCGCTCCCTGCATGCCCAAAAGCGACAATTCAGTTGCCTTTTGGGCTTTTTTTTGATATAACGAAATATAATCATGGTAAGCCGTTACTTTGTGGTAACTAAACGGATGTTATGAACCAATCGAAAGGAAAACAAAATATGTTTAGACGCATTGTTTTCGGTGTGCCGGTTTTTATATTGTTGCTTTGTCCGGCGTTAAGGGCTGACGCCCCGGGGAATAAGGATGCGGATATTATTTACATGGTTACAATCAATAACCCGGCGGACGGCAGGATTAATGTAGAGGCGGTCTTTAACAAACTTCCCGGTTCAAATCTGGTTATAGCGGAACAGGAAGTATTTGAAAATCTCCACTTGTCCGGCCTAAATGCGAAAGATGAACAGGGACTTTTCCTTCCGATATCTTATACCGTAAAGAAGGGACTGGGGTTTGGTCGTTTCTCTGAGAAAAAAGTTTATACTATAGAATCCGCCAATGCTAAGGTTGTTACGGTCGGCTATAGCGTCAGGCCGGGCGCCATCGGCAGGCATGGACACACCGGGTATCTTGATGAAAGATTTGGTTTAGTCGCGGGGAAAAGCGTGTTTTTATTCCCTCCAAAAGAATCCGGCATTAATAAAATAGCCGTGGAATTCAAATTACCGCAGGGCTGGGAAGCGGTTTGTCCCTGGAAAAAAGACGGCGATATTTTTGTTATTAAGCGCGGTAATTACCGGTTTAGGCTTAATATGTCGGAGTTATTAGGTGAAGCGGTGATAGGTTTCGGAAGCTTCAAGGTTTGTCAAAGAGAGGTTAACGGTTTTAATATAAGCGTATATACCTATGCCGGATGGACGGATAAACAGGCCGGCTCTATTTGTGAGCAGGCTTTTAAACTGGCTAAATACCAGATGGATCTATTCGATGTTAATGAGAAATGGGATTATACGGTGATTTTTGTCCCGAGCGCGGCCGATAAAGAGCGCGTGTTCGGAGGGTGCTGGGCTTTGGGGCAGGGATTTGAGATGGGGGTCCTTACTCCGAGAAGATGGGAACTTTTTTCGCATCGCGTGCACCATGCGTTTAATAAGTATTCTCCATTCGGTATGTATATGGATAAAAAATCAAGCGGATGGTTTATTGAGGCTACCGCGTCGTATTATGAAATAAAATCGCTCGCCTCGATGGGTTATTATAAACAAGAGGACAGGTTGTCCAGGATGCTGAGTGCTTATGAGGAAAAAAGGCCGGCATATGATATACCGCTTTCCCAGGACTATAAAAAACTTTTTGAAACTTTGGAATATCTGCACTATCTGAAAGCGCCCCTTGTCGGTTATTTGATCGATGAAAAAATAAAAAAGGATACGAATGGGACAAAAGATCTGGATAAATTTATGAAATATATCTATTTCAAACACGGCATGAAAAAAAGCGCGGTGAGGCCAAAAGCGGAATTAGAGGAGTTTACCGGGTCTGATTTTACCGCGTTTTTTGATAAATACGTTGATGGCACGGAGCTGATAGAGTTACATTTCGGGACAAAAAAATATATTGCTATCGCCGTATCCGTGGTTATATTAGCGGGGGTTTGGGTCCTTTGGAAATCCAGGCGCAGGATAAAATATCGTCTTTTTTCATCTCAAAGAACTTCAGATTTTAAAACTCATCGCCGCCGCTTGTAAACATATACGGCGTTGTCGGCGATGCATCCCAATATCTCGCGTATTTTCCAATCGGTTTTATCGATAGGATGGCAGATCCATAGGAGCGGGCAGGAAGGCAAAAAGATCCTGCGCAGGGCGTTTTTTTCCTGCGGGAAGCCGACATAGTTGATGGGGCCGAAAGTCAAAAGGAAGAAATGCGCGATGGCCGGGCCGATAAGCGAGCAGGAGAGGATTTTTATCCATAGCGCGCGCCAATTTTTAATGATCCAGGAAGCGGAAAGCACGGCTATCGCCGGTAAATAAGGCAGGGTGTGCCGGATGTCGTGTATTAAAAAAGAAAATAGGAAATAGGGGACAATGAGCCAGTACGCGAGCAGGGCGTATTTAGTACCGGGGTTTTTTTTAAAAATAAAATAGTACCCGGAGAAGGTAAAAATTATCCACCAGAATATATCGATCTGCGCCTTTAGCGCCAGGGTGTAAAAGCTTAATAATTTCAGGTATCTCAAGGGTAAACTGTTTCCCGACAGAAATAATATGAACAGGAAAGAGGGAATGCTGAAGATCAGGTTTTTACTTCCAAATTCCCTCACGGTCAGGGCGTCCACAAATTAAAGGGAAAAAGATGAGGAGATTTTTGATCCACTGCACGGCGCGCAACAACCGGTTAACCCAAAAACAGCAATAACGAATACGAGATTATTCTTCCGCT
>JAJAPZ010000102.1 GCA_020523905.1 Candidatus Obscuribacterium magneticum | reverse complement strand
AGGGGACGCCTTTTTCATCGAAGGTCCGCGGCGCCGGCTCACCGTTGACATCCAGCGCCGGATAACCGTCGCCATAGGGGTCCGCCCAAAGGACAGGCAGGAGAGACACCGGCGACACAATGGCAGCGCCCTCATCTAATATAAGCGTCAAATTGGAGACCAAAGAGTCAAAGTCATTGGAAGGATCCGATCCGGCGGTGGCCGGAACAAAGCCGAATCCGCCAAATCCATTGATATTCAGCGAGAAGGTGTGTCCCCGCGTGGATTTTCCTGTCAGAGAGGTCGCCCCAACATCAACGGTCACATAAAAGTTAGTGTCCGACATATTGATCACGGTCCCCGATGACCCATTCAAGGTCACGATGGCTTTCCCGTTGACGAAGTCGGTTGTGGCCGCGTGCAAGATGCTCCCCAAGAGTGTGTCACTGGCCGGTTCAAAAATGGTATTGCCGTTGTCCCGCCAGATGGAAACACAGCTCACATCGCCTTGCCCATCAATGGTGCTCGAGATCGTTCCGGTCTGACGGAGGGTGACGTTTCTCAAGGTCACGAAATTCCGGTCTGTGCGCATGGTAAACATCATGACGGGAACACCCGTCGATAACTGTGGAATCTGCGCGGGGGAGAGGGACTGCCCGGCAACGGTCACCCGGATCGCATTAATGGAAACCAACGACGATACATACGGATACGATTGCTGGGTGGCTCCAAACGTCAATTTCTTCACATACGGATTGACCTCGTTTGGCGGCGACACCGACACCCACGAGAGATCGCCGATCTTTAAGCCCACCGAAGCGCCGGCCTCAGCGCCGTCGCCGATGTCGTACGAGATAAAGAAGCTGCGCGGCGTCGGCGACAGAAGCACCGGCGACACGAGATTCACCCGCTCAACCCGGTCGTTTTCATCCGTTAAACTGAACTGTTCGGTTCCGCCCGAAAGCAATTCATCACTCGAATCCAACTGATCGTTAAAGTTCGCATCGCGCCAGACTTTGACGAGCTTCACGTCGGCGTTGTGCCCGTAAGGATACGCCGGATCGGCCGAGGCGCCGAGCCTTTCCACGCGGATCGACGTCCACTGCGCTTGTGAGACATCCGTCGTCAGAGTGAACCTTAAAACCGGTACATTCCGGGCCGCCTGGTAGGTGCCTCCCAAATTGGCCAGCGTACGGGCGATGTCGTCAACCGACAGCGTCACTTTGTCAACGGCTTCCAAAATGTTTGTCCGGGATGTATCAATAGGAGGCGTCTGGCTTAAGAAGGTGACCAGGTCCGGATAGCCGATTGTGAAATAACTTGTCGCCCCGACGCGTGCTCCGACATTGACCCCAACCTGAGCGAACGGATTGATGTCGTAGGTCAGGAAATAATTCTGTCCGGCATTATTGATCGATTCCGCCGAAATAACCTGCGGCGTCAGGATCAACTCGGCGACCTTGTCATTGAAGACTTCCGTGCCCTGAGACAGGAGATTGACATAGACCCCGTCGGCCGTTTTCGATGTTTCCGCCGTGGTAAAGAGCCCATCGTTGTTGACATCACGTATGATCCTCAAAAGCGAAATGTCGCCGCTCACGGCGCCATTGTCACTGGTGAGGTCCACACGCAATTTGCTCCACACGGCCGTGTTGGTGTTCGTCTTCAAATTGATGCGGGCCATCGGCACATTGAGAGCAGCCTGGGCGATTTGCGGGGGCGCCATGTCTTCAACGAAGATCTTTAAAATGTCAATGGTGGGGCGGATGAGGAAGACGGCCGAATCGATGGGCATGCCGCCGTCGGCCACACTGTGAATCCCATCGTTGGGTGTGAGAGCCCCGATGATGACGCTACTCTTGGACTGAATTCGCAAACCCAAAAGGTCATCGTAAAGGGCCGTCGGATCCACGTCGACCGTGATCCAGTAGGTGGTGGGGACCGCCGTGATCAAAGCAAATCCGGGGTTCCCGACAGTTGGATCGTTCAAGGCGATGAGGGCACTGCCGCCGGCATCCGTCCCGGTTCCGAGCGCCTTCTCTCCGATTTGGATCTCGGTGCCAGGGGGAATCTGCCCGGTCGCCGGGTCGCGGTCCAGGAGGCCATTCCCATTATCGCGCCATATTCGAATGCGCTTGACGTCCTGATCACTCCCCCGAACGGAACCCGGCGGCAGGAACCGGTTCAGCTTTAAGTAAAACCATCGCACGTTAAATCCGTTGCACGAGACGATCAATTTCATGAAACCCGTATTTAAATCTCCCTGCGTGTAGTAGGACCCGACCCGCACCCCGCTTAAGTGGCCTTGCGCCACCGTTCCGAAATGACCCCGTTGCACGTTGTGGAGGGCGCCGTTGGTTTTACTCGGGTAATAGATGACCTCGGAATCAAGGACGATATAGCCGGAGGTGGGCAGGCTCAAGGTGTTGGGCCGCAAAGGAATGACGGTATCGGTCGTGCCGACATTGACATCCAGTGTCGGCGCCTCCGAAACCCCTTGCTGATTGCTAATTAAGGGAGTGGGAAGCACGGTGACCACCCGCGGCGAGGGGATGAGGGTTCTTGCTTGCGATGAATACGGAATCCCCGTCGGACTTATTTGATCCATATTGGGAGGCGTCGCGGTCAACGAAAAGTCCGCCGTTGCGGCAATGTGGGCCGACAAGGTCGTCTCCGGTGTTGCGAGGGGCTCAATATCGTAGGTCAAGAAGAAGCGTTGGCTAATATTTTGCGTCAGGCTCCTCACCGCCGTCACCAAAAGCTGTTCATCGGCCGCAAAGCTCAACTGGGCCTTGCGCGGATCCCCGGCATTCCCGAAGGTTCCGGAGGCCAACAAAACATCAAACGTGGTGGTGAAGATTCCGTTATTGTCGGCGTCCCGCCACAATTTCACCAACTTCACGTCGGCCGGTGTGGCTGTTCCTGATGAGGTCACCGTCAAGCCGGTCCAAAATGCCTCAGACTGACTAGTTTTCAAAGTGAGCATCAAGACCGGCTGATTGACGGCACCTTGCTGGAGAGTCAGCCCCGTGACGGTCTCGGTTGCCACTACGGTGACCGTATCTCCAAACTCCAAAACATCCCCGATTTCCGCGTTGAAGCTGGGGACGGTATCCACAACGTCAGGCGCAAGAACCGTGACGTAAGAAGTAGCCGGAATATTTAACCCGAGAACGGTCTGCTGTTTCGCCAATCGTCCCGGGATAGCCAAGGGATCAATATCATACGAGATGAAATAAGATTTATTGCGACCCGGACCCAGGACCGCTTCACTGGCCACATGAGCGATTGGAGTGGGCCGCCTCACCCCGGTGAAGGTTGTGGCGGTTTTCCCCGTGTAGGTGGCCCCCAATTCCGCCCCGATCTGGAGGGTTCCTGTGGGCGGAAACTCTATTGTATTCAACACGGTGACGGTTAATGGTCCCGTGCTCGTGTTCATGTCCGTCATGAGCACCGTCTGCGGCTTGAATTGAAGATATTTGGTGATTTCCTGCCCATTATAAGGACCTAAAATTTGAAGGTAGGCCTGACCGTCGACCTTGGCCCCTGTGCTGTGGGCCTTGGCGGTCGTCCCTTCCACGCCGCGGATGACGCCCGTAAATTCCTGTGTCACAGGGTCAACCCCCGTGTAGGTCACAACCTCGCGGTTGGCGGTGTTGTCCTCAAACACGAGGCGACCGGGAGCCGCCGGGAATTTCTCGACCGTGTCCACCCCCAAAACGGAGGCCATGCTCGAAACGGCCACTTTTAAGGTGGTCCGGCGGAAAATAATGGGCTCAACCAACGGCGTTATCAAGGTGTCGA
>JAJAPZ010000101.1 GCA_020523905.1 Candidatus Obscuribacterium magneticum | reverse complement strand
AGCGAAAACACGATATTGAATGACATCAAGCTCGATCAAATCCTGGATTTCGACAAGGGAAATCTCACCCTCACCGTCCAGGCGGGGGCGCTCCTAGAGTCGGTGCGCGAAGAGGTGGAAAGCGCCAACCAGTTTCTCTGGGTGGCGGGCTTAGGCACCATCGGCGGGGTGATTGCCACCAAAGCCAGCGTCCAACCGATGCTTCGGGACCTCATTTTGGGGATGCGGATCCTTCTTCCGACGGGCGAGGTGGTCAAGCTGGGGGCCAAGACGATGAAAAACGTGGCCGGCTACGAGGTGCCGAAGCTATTAATCGGCTCCTGGGGATTGCTGGGCCTGATATTGGACGTCACCTTCCGGTTGTTCCCTTACCCCGCCAAAGAGTTGGCGGCCCAGAAGACAAAGCCCTTTGTCATGACGGACATCAGCGGAAAATCAAATCCGCCTTTGATCCACGGGATTTGGCGCCCCGCATGTCCCACCTGACGGCCTCGGAAATCGAGTCGCCGTTTCATCAGATCGACACCGCGACCATCGACAACGCCATGAAGGATCTCAGGAGAAATTTTGGCTGTGAGCCTTAGAACAAAATGTCATCCCCGCGAAAGCGGGATGTGAATCAATTTTATGTCAAAGACGACATTAGACGAACAAATACCCGGTAGTCTGAAGAAACACCTGAAATCGTGGTGACGTGCAACCGCTGCGGTTTCTGCGTCGTTTTGCCCGACCTACAATTCGAGCGGCTCGAGTCCCAGTCGCCGCGCGGGCGCAATCAGGCGTTCCGGCCCTGATCGAAGGAATTTGACGGAGCCGCGCAGACGGCGGGGATCATCGAGTTGTCTCCTGTGCGGCGAGTGCACGACCATCTGCTTTTCGGAAGTGCCGACGGCCCGCTCATGATGACGGCGCGCGATTATTTAAACAAGGCCTTGGGCGTTCATTGGGTTCTGAAGTTCATCATCACCCGAGTCCTGCCGCGGCCGCCGTTTTTGTATTGGGTGATAAAGGCCGCATTCTTTTGCAAAATGATCGGACTATCAGCGATATTGAGGAAGACGGGCCTTTTGCAGAAGTTCGCTCCCACCTTGGCGGCGGCCGATGAGTTGTTGCAGGAAGCGCCGATGCAATTTCTTCTGGATCATAAGGCGACCCTCCCCCATCAGGAGAAAACGTTCTTGTCGGCCGAGCATAATTACTTCCTGGCGGTGCAGAAAGTGGAGGCGGAGAAAAAAGCGGGCCCCGGGAAGGCCGCCCTTCCTCCCACCCCGCTTCCGCCGCGTCCCACGCGTCCCAAGGTCGCTTTTTTCACGGCCTGCGGCAGTCAGTATCTCCGGCCTTCCATCGGCCTGGCCACGATGAAGCTTTTTGAGCGTCTCAAACTCGACTTCATCATTCCGGATCTCATGTGTTGTGGATTGCCCGCGGCCAGCTATGGAATTTTGGAGCGGGTCCAGGAAATGGCCAAGGAAAACATCAAGCGGCTGGAGCGGGGGCGCTACGACGCCATCGTTTGCGACGATTCATCCTGCACCGCCCACGTCAAGGATTACTACAAGTTTTTTCAGGAGGACCCCGCGTGGCTCCGGCGGGCCATCGCACTTTCACAGAGCGTGCGGGAGCTGTCGGGATATCTCATTCAATGGGGATTGATCGATCATTTAAAAAAGGTGCCTTGGACAGGGGGGCCGGTGGCTTACCACGACCCGTGCAAGGCTCAATACGCCCAGAAGATCACCCAACCCCCGCGGGATTTGCTTTCGGCCATCCCGGGATTAAAGCTCGTGCCGGTTCCCGACGCGGATCAGTGCTGCGGCGGGGGCGGCACCTACAGCTTTGTCCATCCGGAGATGTCCCGCGAGGTCTTGGCGAAGAAGGCCGCCTCCATTCGGTCGACCGGCTGCCAGACCGTCGTCACCTCCAGCGCTTCCTGCCTCATCCAGTTGGCCTTCGGCCTCCAGCAAAATGGAGCCCCATGGAGGTTCTGCACCTCTCGGAATTCCTGGCCCGCGTTATATAATTTCAGAGAGGGGATTCCTCTCCCAACGGGAGAGGGAGTTCGACTTTAACGGCAGAACCCTTGCAGGCGCTCCGTTTAAACCCTACACTGGACTGAGAATCTTTACATTCGTATATGGAAAAGGATAAAGATAAGGCGGAACATAGCGGCTTGATCCTCCTCATTGAGGACCATGAGGATGTGATCGACGTCATCAAGCAGCTTTTTACCGAAGCGCACTACAAGGTATTGGTGGCCAAGACGGCGCGGGAGGCCTTTGCGACCATCTTCCGCACGCCCCCCGACCTCATCATCCTCGACATCAACCTTCCGGACCTGGACGGTTTCCATGTGGCGAAGGAGCTCAAGCGAAACGTCATGCTCCGCTACATCCCCATCATTCTTTTGTCCGGCCGCCCCGATTTTCTGGAGAAGCTGAAGAGTTTTGACGTCGTTGTCGATGAATATCTCATCAAGCCCTTTGACACCCAGGACATGCTTCTGCGGACGAAGATGGTCATGCAGCGGGCGCAGGCCAATCTGGACGCCAACCCGTTGACCCGGCTTCCCGGCAACATCGCCATCGTGAACGCCATCAAAGCCCGGATCGGGGGCGGCGTCCCCTACGCCGTCGGCTACGCCGACCTCAACAATTTCAAGGCCTACAACGACAAGTACGGTTTCAGCAAGGGCGATGAAGTGATCTCCTTCACGGCGAAGGTGATCGTGGACGCCGTTGAGAAGCTCTCTCCCAAAGAGAGTTTCGTCGGCCATGTGGGGGGGGATGACTTTATTTTTGTGGTGGCCTACGAGAAGGCCAATGAGATCTGCCAACTCATCACCGAAACCTTCGACAAGGAGGCGCCCCGCTTTTACTCAAAAGAAGACCGCGACAAAGGCTTCATCATCGTCGAGGACCGCCGGGGCGTCATTTCCCAGTTCCCGATTCTTTCCATGGCCATCGGCATGGTGTCGGACGAAGGGGCGAAATTTTCCAATCTCGGCCAGATCAATCATGCCCTGACCCAGCTCAAAAAATACGCCAAGTCCTTTCAAGGCAGCGCCTACGTCCGCGACCGCCGCACCCTCGCGGGGACCCTGGCCGAGTTCACCTGGGGGCCGGGGTCGGCGGTGGGGTCCTCGAATGTGCTGGAGAACATCGCCACTGCGCTCGGCTCCTTTCTCCCCGAAAATTCCTTGACAAGGGCAATGAGGGCGGCCTCGTCCGGTGGTGTGACGGCTCCCATGCTCGCGTTCGGATCCGCCTTCGCGTTCGAAGCGGCGCCCGTCAGGGGCGCCGCGCTTACCAAGGGAATCAACTTGTCGGGATTGCAGAGATTCTCCGGATCGAAGACATTTTTGATCCGCCGGAAAAGAGACAGCGTTTCCCGGTTGAAGAGCCACTTCATCGCTTCCCGCTTGTCGGAGCCGATGCCGTGCTCGCCGGAGATGGTCCCCCCCAAATCGACGCAGGCCTTAAGCATCTTGGTGCCGGCCTCCTTCACCTTCCGGGTGAGCTCCTTGTCCCGTTCGTCGAAAATAATTTGCGGATGAAGGTTCCCGTCGCCGGCATGAAAAAGAAGGGCCACCTGAAGCTCATAATCCCCGGCTATCTCCTTGATTTTGGTCAACGCCTCCGGGAGTTTTGTCCGCGGCACGGCGCCGTCTTCCACCAGCACGTTCGGCCCCAGCCGCGCCATGGCCGCGTAAGAGCCGCGCCGGCCCTCCCACAGTTTAAGCCGTTCCGCCTCATCCTTGGCGAAGCGGAATTGAAAACTCTTGTTTTTTTCGCAGATCAATTTGATCCGGTCCGCCTGGGCATCGAGCTCCTCCGGCTTTTCGCCGTCGACCTCGATCAAAAGGACCGCCTCCGCATCCAGGGGGTAGCCTGCGTGAAGGAAGGCCTCCACGGCCGTCACGATGGTTTTGTCCATCGCTTCCAGGGTCGCCGGCAGAATTCCGGCGGCAATGATATCCGTCACCGACTGAATGGCCTCCTCCATGGAGGAAAAACTCACGAGCATCGTCCGGAAGGTGAAGGAGGCCGGCACCAAGATGCTTAAGGCCTGC
>JAJAPZ010000100.1 GCA_020523905.1 Candidatus Obscuribacterium magneticum | reverse complement strand
CCATGAGTTGAGGTACATATCCACGGATTTTTCCTGACTCATGACATTGGGAGGAGAAGCAAAAACCAAAAAGAAAATAATTGAAGAGAGCCACATAATATTCATAGTGCGTTACCTCGTCAATAGGATTCCGGAGATGAAAAGCTGCGGATATATGAATTTGCATCATAATGGAGCAGGGAAACAAGAAACCATTTCCACATGCATAAAGTTAATGTAAATTTTAAAAAATACCAAATACTTTTCATGCCAAGTTGCCCGTGGCGGGGAATGCCGATAAATTATTCTGTTTTAAGCGAATTATGGGCATGAGTTGAGAAAACACTTGATTTTTAAGGTGTCATTTATTATCATTTATGTTTAAGTTTTTAATGAATCTACCGAATTATTTCTCTATATAGCTGCTCCAATCTCGACGTTGATCCGACGGGCATCTGGGAGGAAATTATTACATCCGCGCCATTTGCCAGGAAAGGAAAGATTGACCTTATCTCATTTTCAACAAATTCGACGTCTGCCTTATCATCCTCATCCACAGGGGTATCAAACGTTACCCATAGCACATCGCTTTCCTTCACCGCTGTGCCGGCGTCGGCGGTAAATACAAGCCTGCCTTCCTTCATCCCGCGCTTCACTAATTCCTCAAGTCTCGGCTCAAGCAGCGGAGGTTTGCCGCGTTGCAGTCCTTCAACAACCTGATTATCACTGTCCAGTCCCACGACGCTGAATCCCTTCGAAGCCAGACACGCAGCGGTAACCGTGCCAAGATGCCACAATCCAAATACACAAATCTTCATCGTTTCTCCAACAGCCATGGATTTTGCCGCAGATACTCAAGTGTATGAATAATTCCCTGCCTGATGGTCAATTTTGGCTTCCATCCCAATGAGCGTATTCTGGCGCAATCAAGAAATATAAAAGGACTGTCACCGACCCACCCCCTCTCACCACCGCCATAGACTCTTCTCGGCGAAAGCCCAAGATGATCACAGATCCAGCTTATGGAATCATCAACCGCGCAATATTCATCGGTCCCCAGATTGAAAACATTGACTTTTTTCCGGCTCTTTTCAAAGGCGCAGAACATTGCATCTATGCAATCCTGAACATACAGATATGATTTTTTCTGCTTGCCATCGCCCAGAACCTCCAATTCATTCGGATTATTCATCAGCTTGCGATAGAAATCAAAAACATGACCGTGAGTATACCGTTCCCCCAGAATAGAAACAAATCTGAAAATATATCCACGAAAATTAAAACCTTCGGCGTATGCCTGGATTAAGCCCTCCCCCGCCAATTTAGAAGCGCCGTACATAGAAGTCTGTACCGGAAAAGGAGCATCTTCCGGCGTGGGGAAGACTTCCGGCTCACCATATATCGATCCGGTTGATGAAAAAGCAATTTGTCCAATCCTATTGCGCCGCATCGCCTCCAGGACATTGAATGCTGCAATCGTATTTTGTTCGAGGTCTTTCTCCGGGTGTTCCAAACCATGCCGGACGTCCGCATTCGCGGCGAGATGAAACACAAATTCACATCCCTTCATCGCGGAGGACAGACTTTCAGCATCGAGCACGTCTCCGCGTATTAAGGTAAACCGGGATGATCCCCTGGCACGTTCGAGAAACTCTTCGAGGCCCGTCGAAAAATTATCGTACGCAATCACCTCATGACCGTCCTGAATCAGACGGTCCACGACTGTGCTGCCAATAAATCCAGCGCCGCCGGTAATAAAATATCGCATAATTATTATTTCTGATTTATCAGTGTGCCATTCACGGCTAAAAAATTTCTATGGCTTTTCGCACGAACGGCATTTGCCGCCTTTTATCCGTCGCCTTTCGCTTGATGCTTCTCTTCATCTTTCCTCAACTGTCGCACTCTTTCCGACATAACCTTTTTCATAAATGGATCGAGAAGGAGAGGAAAAACCCTATACAACCTGTATGCCCAGCGGAGGGAAGCCGGGATTATGGTAAAAAACCGGTTTTTTCGAATCATAGCTATAATAGCTCTTGAAGCCCTTTCGACGGGCATCGCTTTTTCCATTTCGGGTCGAACCGTGCGTCTCCTGAACGTCTCTCCATCAAAAAAAGATGTATTCACTCTCCCCGGGCAAAAAAGGTGGACGTGAATATCATAGTCGAGTAATTCATATTGAAGCATTTTGGAAATGCCCGCCATGCCATATTTTGCGGAACCGTATCCCGCGCACGGCGTAATGGGAATTAAGCCGCCGATTGATGCAACAAACACTATATGCCCCGAATTGCGCTTGATCATATGGGGCAGAAACAGATGCGTACACCGCAATGCCCCCAGGAGGTTGACTTCTATCAAGCGTTCCATTTCTTCATAAGGAGTCCCATCAAAAGTCCTGTAGGTTGCAAATCCCGCATTGTTGACAAGAATGTCAGGGCATCCATGTTCGGTAAGAACTTTTTCCGCCATCTTGCGGACTGCCTGTGAATCACCCACATCGCATTTGTATGACCACACGCTGGGAGAAATAGTCTTGAGCTCCGCATGGGCGCTCTCCAATGGCTGCGCTCCATCTGCGATGATTATAACCGATTCACCCATTTCAAGATATTCACGTGCAAGGCTTTTGCCAATGCCCTTGGATCCGCCCGTAATCAGGATTAACACGCCTTTTCATACTCCGATATGAATATTTTGCCCCTCTGTGGATAAGGCGAATATACACGTATCCATTTATATTTGAAGATGGCTTTTATCCAGGTTGGAGGATCCCTGAACAGTTTTACCTTTTTCCCCTGTGAAAATGGCCGCGAAGTGTAATTGATGGGCACTTCGAGAGGGATATATCCTTTTCTCAATAACTTGCAGACCAATTCAATATCGAAATTGAAGCGATCGCATTCAAAGTTCAAACCGAAGAGACAATCTTTCCTGAATACCTTATACATGGTAAATGGGTCCGTCATGGATTGACGATACAGAAAATTCATGAGCCAGACCAGTACCCAATGACCTATATTCAGCAGATCCGCCAGGAAAAATTCCTGGAATTGGCGTATCTTCCAACCTTTTGCATGTCTGGTGCCCAATACAAAAGCGGCTCTTCCCTTTAATAAAGGTTGGAGCAAACTCTCGTAATCATTAAGGTCATATTCCAGGTCCCCATCCTGAATTAAAATAAAATCTCCACTGGCATGTTCAAAGCCCGTTCGAACTGCATACCCTTTTCCCCGAGGCTGAGCTTGCCAGACAATGCGCACCTCCGGCTTGCCATCATACTGCATTACTTCCTCCCTCGTTCCATCCGTGGAATTACTCTCAACGATAATAATTTCCTTATCAATCCCTGGGATTTTTTTGGGGAGGAGTTCTTTCATCAGGATGGGAAATGTCTTCCGCTCATTGAACACCGGCAAAACGATTGAGAGCAGTGGCTTCTCTCTCATGTGTTTTGCCCTGCATAAAATGCTCATTCCGCTGAGCGAATGCTCCATGCTTTTCTTTCCAAACCATTTGGCAAGTCCGACGCTGCTCCTCGCAATAAATTTAAGATAAACCGGAATATCAGATGTTTGAATTTGCGCTTTTATATAAGCCGGTGTGACATATTTATGCTCCGGAGATACATCAATACTGCAAAACCCGGTCTTAAACAATAAGGTTTGTATCGTCTGCGTATCATAATAATACCTGTTTTCTCGCCGAAATTTAATCCATTTTTGCTTCATAATTCTCGCAGAGAGACTGTCGAGGGAGGGGGTCGTTATCAATAGCACGCCATCGGATTTGAGGAGCGAGTGTATATGATTCAGAAAAGAAAACGGTTCAGACTTTCTCTGAATGCAGTCCAATAGGATGACCACATCATATTGTTTTTCCCGCAAACCGGTAAATTCCGAACTGGCGGATACCACACGATCGCTTCCCAGCACGTTGTTTGCCGCCTACGCCTCCCTCACTATCGCGAAGCTGCCCGCCATGAAATCGAAACTGATAACAATACACCGGAAGAAATAGCGGAGAAGATTATTGCGCTGTTTCGGCGGGACTGAAGCGCGAGAAGCATATTTGTCCGGGAATACGCCGCGCGCCCAGCTGATGGCAGCGCCTGTTCTGATCAAAAAATATCCCCATGATCGTC